>CALCCF010000093.1 GCA_937899905.1 uncultured Phycisphaeraceae bacterium | reverse complement strand
GCCCTGATCGGGTCGCAGGGTGAAGGGCATGGCGGCTCCGCATTCAAACCAAAGGACGGGGGCTCGTAGGCGGCCCTGGTATCGGCATAATAGACCGCCGGTGGTGGGGCTTTGGCTAGGCGTGGACCTACCATGCGGGGTTCCGAGCGAACCGATTCCTGCCCGCCCTTGCGCCCTCTCATCAGCGAGATCGACCAAACCATGCGTATCTGCCTCGTCAGCCGTGAAGTCGCGCCATTTTGGGGGGCTGGCATCGCGGTGTACGTGTCGCTCATGGCACGGGCCTGGGCGGCGGCGGGCCACGAGGTCCACGTGCTTAGCGAGCCGCACGCCGGCATGCTCGAGGACGGACCCCGCACCCACAAGGGCGTGCGATTCCACGCGGTCGACATCCACGCCGGGCAGTGCCTGCTCGATGGCTTCCGCTCGCCGCTCGAGCGGCACGCGATGGCCGTCCACGAGAAGCTCGACGAGCTGCACAGGCAGCATCCGTTCGACTACATCGAGTTTGCCGACTTCGGGGGCGAGGGCTGGCTCGCGCTCCGTGCGCGGCGGACGCTGGGCGCGTATGCCGGCGCGGTGATGGCCATCCGCCTGCACACGCCGCTGGCCGACTGCATCGAGCTGAACGCCGATGCGATGCTGGATCGTGAAACGGCGATCATCCTCGCGATCGAGGCGCAGGCGATCCGTGATGCGGACGCGCTCGTCTCGCCGTGCACCAGCCTTCTTGAGCGTGTCCGTGCTCGGTATGGCCCGGATGTCGCGGAGGATCGCAAGCCGGGGTTTGTCGTCCCGTACGCCTTCGATATGGGCAGCATCGACGAGCTTGGCGTTGGGGAAGCCGAGGCCACCGAACGGCCGTACGTGCTCTTCTATGGTCGGGCGGAGCGGCGCAAGGGCGTGCACCTGCTGGTGCCGGCGGCACAGCAGCTCATGGACGAGGGGCTGGATTTTGATGTTCGGTTCATCGGCGGAGACACCGAAACCGGCCCGGCGTGCGGTTCCATGCGTCGCCACATCGAGAAGCTCGCGCATCGGGCCCACGCCGATCGATTCCACTTCGAGCCACGACGGCCGCGTGTGAAGCTCGGCCCGGCGATCCGTGGCGCAAAGGCGTGCTGCTTCCCGTCGCTGTGGGAGAACTATCCCAACGTGTGCCTCGAGGCCCTCGCGCTCGGCAAGCTCGTCGTGGGCTCGAACGCGGGCGGCATGAGCGAGCAGATCGAGGATGGTGAGAGCGGCCTGCTGTTTGAGAGTGGTGATGTCGAGAGCCTGAAGAGCGCGCTTCGACGTGCGCTCACCGACGATGCGCTTCGAGAGCGTGTCAAGACCACCGCGCCAGAACGCGTGGCAGGCATGTGCGATCCCCAACGCATCGTGGACCAGACCACCAAGGCCGTCGAGAGCGCTCGCGCACGGATGGCAGCAACGAGCGCGTTCGCCGCTCAGCCGTCCGCGAAGTCGAACGGCAGCGTGGTGCGATCGAACGGCCAGGAGCCGGACGCTTCGATCATCATCCCGTTCTACAACATGGCCCGTTGGCTGCCGCAGACGCTCGAGAGCGCGCTCGGCCAGACCCACGCGAACACCGAGTTGATCCTCGTCGACGACGGCTCGACCGATCCGGACAGCATCGCGATGGTCGATCGCCTGGGCCAAGAGGGCCGCATTCGCGTCCTGCGAAAGCGCAACGGCGGTCTCGGCGACGCCCGAAACTACGGCATCGCGCGTGCCCGAGCGCCGTGGGTCGTCCCGCTCGACGCGGACGATCTGATCGATCGCACCTTCATCTCCAAGGCGCTGCACGCCGCATCGCAGCCCAACCACTCAGCCAAGCCGCTTGCGATGGTGACCTCGCTCGTCGCCTCCTTCGTGGATCGCCCCGAGAGTGCGCCCTGGATCTGGCTGCCGCTGGGCTTCGAGAGGGACATGCTCCCGGCGGGCAACGTTGCCTCGTGCTGCGTTGGGCTCATCAACCGCGGGGCGTGGGATTCCGTCGGTGGGTACGACGCGTGGCTGACGAGCTACGAGGACTGGGACTTCTACTGCGCCCTGGCCAAGAACGACTACCGGTGCGAGATCATCCCCGAGAGGCTCATCTACTACCGCCAGCGCGAGGACTCGATGCGCCATGAGATCGGCGAGCCCAACCTCGCACGGTTCCGCGCTCTGCTGACCTCGCGTCACCCGGAGCTCGCCGAGCACCCCGACTTTGCCCTCCGCGTGCTCGCTGGCGAGTTGCGGCAGCACGAGTCGGTGTACCTGCGGAACCCGAGGTACCAGGTCGTCGATCGCCTCAACGAGCGGCTCAAGAGGACGCCATTGCACCGTCCGATCAAGAGCTTCGTGTTGCGTACGCTCGGCGTCGGCATGATGGACTAACCGCCCGCGGCGGTGGTGGGGGTGTAGGCATGGCAGGTGCTTCGGTGATCGAACCGTCATTCCATGTTCGCCGGCTCTCGCGCTTCCCAGCCCTGCTCGGGGCGCTCATCGAAGATGTTGATGACGAGGCGATGCGGTGGAAGCCCGATCCAGAGAGCTGGGCGATCGTTGAGGTCCTCGGGCATCTCGTCCGTGAAGAACGGGAGGACTTCCGCCCTCGGCTGGAGCGCACGCTACGTGATCCAACCGAGCCCTGGCCGACGATGGATCCACAGGGCGATGTCGCGAAGTTCAAGGACATCGATGGTGATCCGAAGGCGTTCCTCGACGAGTTTGCACACGAACGGCAGCGCAGCCTCGAGTGGCTCGGGTCGCTCGGTGCGTTGGACGCCATCGACTGGGACCGGGCGCACCACCATCCCAAGGGCTTCGTGATCCATGCCGGCGACCTGCTGAGCGCCTGGCCCGACCACGACACGCTGCACGCGAGGCAGATCATCAAACGCCGCCACCAGCTCATCGAGCGGGCGGCGGGGGGGTATACGTGCATCTACGCGGGTGAGTGGTGAATGCAGAGAGCCATCGTCGGCGGAGGCGTCCTCATCGTGGTCTTGGGCGCGGCGCTCGGCTTTTGGCGCTGGCGCGTGACGATGCAGGCGGTCACGCAGACGCCGTACGCCGCCGAGTTGTACGACCACATCCTGTCGCCACAGCTCGAGCGGCATCCCGGGGCGTCAGACCGTTGGGCCAAGTTCGCCGATCGCATGGCCGAGGTGCGCCGCGTGCGTGAGTCGCTCGGCGACGATGCCGAGAGGCTGCGAAGATTCGACATCGAGCAGTTGGATGCTGATGCGCTGCCCGAATTGGCTTCGGCCGTGGAAGCAGCGCGCGCCGCCGGCCTCTACGAGCTTGCCAGGGACGTTGCGGGAATCCGCGTTGCCTCGCGGCCCTACGACGAAATGCGGCCCGACGACTACCTGGTTGGCGTGATGTTCGAAGAGATTCCAGATGCTCGTTTCCTGCACTGGGCCCAGTCTGCCCGAACGCGAACGGCATTGCTGCGGGGCTTGGAGGGCATCCAGGATCGCGCGGACGTGCTCGGGGAGTCGCTCGCACTCGCAGAGATTTACTCGTGGCAGGCCAATATCTTGGAGTACACCGTTGCATGGCGTTTTGCCATAGACACCCTGCGCACGGAGCGCCTGCTGCTCGCTCGCGAACCAATCGACGATGATGATCAGTTGCGTGCCATAGACGCCAGGATCGAGGTGTTCCAGGATCGGTTCGCTCCGGCGAGCCACGTTATTGGTGGCGACAGGTTCCTGGCCTTGGACTCCCTCCACCGCATGCACACGGTGGGAGGGCGGTTGGATCGGCGACAGAGTGTCGAATGGGACGGGACGGCGCAGGCGTTGGGATTCGACCGGGGCAAGTATCGCGGTCCGCTGAGCGAGTCTGTGGATTGGCTCGAACGGATATCCGCGTCCGCCCTGTCCGCGGCCTCATCCACCGGGGAGTCGATCATCGAGGCCGACGCCGAATTCGAGTCGAGGATGGACGCGTTCGCGAACCTTGGTGTCGGCACCGGCAAGCGTTGGCCCGCGCTCTCGATCGTGCTGAACGACTATGGCAAGGTCATCGCGTACGAGAGAGAGAGACGCGCATCGTGGCCGCCGGCACGCGTGTCATGATCGCCATCGAACGCTTCCACCTGGCCCATGGGCGATTACCGAGCTCGCTCGATGAGTTGGGCGATCTGCTTGCTGATAGCCTTGCCGTTGATCCCGTCACGCTGCAACCATGGGACTATGAATCCACCGGCGGCACGTACCATCTCGCGAGCCGTCCGCTGCGGGGCTGGGAGGACGACGCCAGTGAGCAGGATCCTCTATCCGGCATCATCATCGTTGACAACGGCCAATGAAAAGAGCGGCACAGAAGCCGCTCTTGGTTCGGTCTTGAATTCGAGCCTGGCTTACGCCTTTGCCGCCATCTTCTCGGCCTTGGCGCGGGCGTCGTCGAGCGTGCCGACGTACATGAAGGCGCTCTCGGGCAGGTCGTCACCCTCGCCGGCCACCAGACGCTCGAAGCTGTCGATGGTGTCCTCCAGGCTGGTGTAGATGCCCGGGAAGCCGGTGAAGACCTCGGCCACGTAGAACGGCTGGCTGAGGAAGCGCTCGATCTTACGGGCGCGGCCCACGATCAGCTTGTCCTCTTCGCTCAGCTCGTCGACGCCGAGGATGGCGATGATGTCCTGCAGGTCCTTGTACCGCTGCAGGATGCGCTGCACGGCTTGGCTGACGTTGTAGTGCCGCTCGCCCAGCACGCTGGGGTCGAGGATGGTCGACGTCGAGGCCAGTGGATCGACGGCGGGGAAGATGCCCTTCTCCGCGATCGAACGCTCAAGAACGACGAACGCATCGAGGTGGGCGAAAGCGGTAGCGGGGGCCGGGTCGGTCAGGTCATCGGCCGGCACGTAAATGGCCTGCACCGAGGTGATGGCGCCCTTGGCCGTCGAGGTGATGCGCTCCTGCAGCTCGCCCATCTCGGTGGAGAGCGTCGGCTGGTAACCCACGGCCGACGGCATGCGGCCGAGCAGCGCGGACACTTCTGAACCAGCCTGGGTGAAGCGGAAGATGTTGTCCACGAACATCATCGTTTCCTTACCCGATGCGTCGCGGAATTCTTCGGCCATGGTCAGGCCGCCGAGCGCGACACGGAGACGCGCACCGGGGGGCGCGTTCATCTGGCCGAACACCATGGCCACCTTGTCGATGACGTGGGCGGTGTTGCCGTTCTCGTCGGTGTACTCGGCCTCTTGCATTTCACGCCAGAGGTCGTTGCCCTCGCGGGTGCGCTCGCCGACGCCGCAGAACACGGAGTAGCCACCAAACTCGCGGGCCACGCGGGCGATCATCTCCTGGATGATGACCGTCTTGCCGACGCCGGCACCTCCGAACAGCCCGATCTTGCCACCGCGGACGAACGGGCAGAGCAGGTCGATGACCTTGATGCCCGTGGGCAGGATCTCGGTGTTGGGGTTTAGTGCCGTGAACTCGGGTGAGTGGCGGTGGATCGGGCGGCGCTGGTCGGTGGCGGGGGCAGGCTTATTGTCGATCGGGTCGCCAAGCAGGTTGAACACGCGGCCGAGCACGGGCTCGCCGACGGGCACGCTGACGGGCTGGCCCTCGTCGACGCAGGGCATCGAGCGACGCAGGCCGTCGGTCGAGCCCAAGGCGACGCAGCGAACGCGGCCGCCGCCGAGGTGCTGCTGGACCTCACCGACGAGCTTCAGCTTGCCGGCGGGGGTGTCGGCGTCGACCGTAATGGCGTTGTAGATCTCGGGCAGGTCGCTCTCGGCGAACTGCGCGTCGAAGGTGGAGCCGATGACCTGGGTGATGGTGCCTTGCGCCATGGAGAGTGGTTCCTCGGAGCCAATTATGCGAACAAACACGAAACGGGCCGATCGACGGCACCGTTGAGGGACGCAAGGGTAGGCCAAAAGGCGACCGTTGGCACGCCGATTAGGCGGTCAAAACGCCCTCATACCGGGCCGCGTGCATCCATGCCCGCAGCTGCCCACCGTGGTTGCCCTCGTGCCACACGTTGTAGACAACGTTGTGACCGATGGTGGGGAAGTACTCGCGGACGCTTTCTTTCGGGTGAGGGGCAGCCCACGCGGCCTCGGAAATGGCGGCGATCGCTTCGAGCAAGGCGCGATGTGAGTTTGCCGCAGCATCGATCGCGGCGCCCCATCCGCCAAAGTGGGTGTGCAGCGCCTCCCCCGCTCGATCAAGGTCTGAGCCCGGGCCGACGTCCTCGAACAACGCCTGCATATCGCCGGGCACGAGCCCGAGGTGCTTCCCGAGGAGGTTGTCGGCCAGGTACAAATGGCACACGATCCATGCCGGCGACTGGGCGAGCCCGCCTGGTCGCGCCGCCACGATGCCATCCGGTACCGAACGAGCGATCTTCAAGGCCTCCGCCCGCTCGTATCGCAGCGTCTCGATGATCAGATCGCGCATCCGTCGATCCCTTCTTTATTCACCAATTGCCGAAGCAATAGCCGCGGCAAGGGTTGCACCGTCCTCCAACGACCCCGCCGGCCAGGTGATCCCAAGCCCGCTGCCCGGTGAGCCCTCGGCTTTGTCCGGATAGCGGGGGATGATGTGCACATGCAGGTGCATCACGGCCTGGTGAGCGTCTGCACCGTTGTTCTGTAGCAGGTTGTACGCCGTCGCGCCGGTTGCCTTCAGCACGGCTCGGCAGATCCGCGGCAGCACCAAGCCCAGGGCCGCGGCAGCCTCGTCGCTGAGCTGGTCCATCTGGGCGGCCCGTTCCTTGGGGATCACGAGCGTGTGCCCCCGGCTGAGCGGGGCGACATCGAGAAAGGCCAGCGTGTGTTCGTCCTCATGCACCCGATGGCACGGGATCTCGCCGGCGATGATCTTGTCGAAGATGGTGGGCTCGTGGGTCATGCAGGAAGGTAGACCCGGGCCGAATTCGGCTTCGATTCCCGCGCCTCGTTTGTATTCGACATAACGAGTATCGTGGCAGGTATTTACGTCCAAAAACGTATTGACAGGCCCTTTGTTTTCCCCGATAATGTGAAAGCCCCGGCTCGAACCCGGGGCTCCCACTGGCCGGGTCGGGGTATGCACCCCCGACCAACGACCGGCCACGCCGGAAGACAGAGGTTCCGAACGTGACCCAGAACTGTACCACTCGTGCGCTGACAGTGCCAATGACCAATAAGGGTCGCGGCGCGTCTCGCTGCGTGGTAGGCACCGGCGTTGTTGATCCGCCGGTGTTGGTCTGTAAAGGCCCTGTCTTCCGCCGTGATCGGTCCGGCCTCCCTAGTGCAGGGAACCGAACCCATGGCAGAGAACACGAAGGGCACGACCGCCCAAGCTCCCGCCGGCAGCGCTGAGCCCGACCTCCTGAGCGTCATCCAGGCCACCGTCACCGGCACGATCATCCAGATCAATAACTTCACCGGCGACGACGGCAAGCCTGTCACCGGCGTCCGCGTCGCGTACATGGGCGGCAACGCCTACGTGCAACTCACGCCCCAGACCATCGGCGATTACGGCGAGGGGCAGGAAGTCACGATCGGCTGTGGCATGATCGAGCGCCGCGGCGACTTCCGCCTGTCCGGGAAGTGGAAGATCATCGGTAAGGGCAAGCTCGCGTGAGCGCCGCTCTTTCCATCCTCGATGCGCGCATCGCTTCGTTCCAGCGTCTGGGCGTCAAGGTGCCCGACGCTGGATTCGATCAGGTTGTGGACGACCTGACCAACGTACGCCAGGAACTCGTCCGCCTGATCGAACTCGGCGATCGCGCGCAGCTCTTCCTCCCGTTCATGGCTGGACAACTCACCATCAACCCCGAGTGCGCAATCGAGCGCACTGGCTGAGTACATCACCCATGCCCGTACCCCGTCAGGCTTCAACTCTCTACGACAGTCTTCTTGGCGCAGCGCGGCCGGGAAGGGCTAAGCGGTCCCGCGCAAGCGGGGCCGCAGCCCTCCGGCCATGCCCCCCTGTACTAGAAGGGGGGGCAAACGGCCAAGCCGACGAAACCGACGGCCTCGTCCGCTCGGTGAAGCTGGATTGGTTGAACTACACGGGCCCTGTGGTGTTGCTCGAAAAGGTTCGCACGTACCTGGAGGAAACGTGTGGGCTCGGGCCGGTCGATGAGCGGCGGCGGGGCGGTAACTACTACCAAACCGGCGTGCACTGGGGGACCATCGGTCTGTATTGGTCTCCGTCGAAGGGAGCCGAAGGCACGTTCCTGTTGTCCATCCCGGCGTCGGGCCTCGAAGTCATTCGGGAGACCATCGAACTCAACCAGCTTTGCCGGTGGCTGAGCAACGGCGGCTGCAAGCCCACGCGCGTCGATATCGCGCTCGACCTCATGGGCCCCGAAGGCACTGTCGACTGTTGTCACGCCTTCCTCGCCTCGTGCGAAGCCGGTGAGCTGGTAGGCGCGAAGTGCGTGAAGCCTCTCATGGAATTCAACCCGCGAGACGGCGAGCTTCGCGGCTTATCGATCGCCGTCGGCAAGCGCGGCAACCTCGGCTCCGGGCGCTCTGCCATCGCGTACGACAAGGGCTTAGAGCAGGGCACGCACCCTCCGTGCACGTGGCAACGCTACGAAGTGCGCTTCATGGACGACCACGCGCCTCTGCTGGCCTCAGACCTCGCGGCCGATCTCCCAGAGCATTGCTTGGCGCATCATGCGTACGGCGCGTACGACTTCCTGGAGAACAACGGCAAGCGCAAGCGGGACCGGCCACGGGTTCAGTGGTGGGCCGACTTCGTCGAAGGCCAACGCATCACCACGACCAAGCCGAAGCGCGTGAAGCCAACGCTCGCCGGTGTCGCCAAATGGATCGATCGCAGCGTGGTTCCCGCGATGCGCACGTACGCCGTCGCCGCCGGCATGAGCGTGGACGAGTTCCTTGCGAAGGTGGTGGGGACCCACACGCCCAAGCCGAGCCGGAACGCGGTGTACACGCAGTCATTCCGAGAGTGGTGCGCCCACAAGGGCGTATCTCGTCGCGTTGCTCTCGATCGAATACGCAAAGCCGAGGAGTCCGCTCCGGTGCTTGCCATGGCCCCTCTTCTCATGGAACTCCTCGGCCTTGGTGACGCACTCCGCGAGGAGGTGCCCATATGAGCGTCGATCAGTTCCTCGTCGAACTCGGCCGCTGGGTTGGCGCGGGTATGGCGAGTTGCCTCATCGCCAAGGTCTTCACCAGCGTCACGTGGGCCCCGATCCTTTGGTTCAAGGGCATGGTGCCGTGATGCGCAAGCTTGCGTGCTTCACCCTGCTGTTTCTCACCGCCTCTGCATTCGGCACTCCTGCTGACATCGAACCACTCGAGATCGTCAGCATTGACAGCGTTGGTGCGCTGATCCTCCAGACCTTCGGTGGGATCATCATCGCCATACTTCCCATCGCATTCGCGGCTGCCGTGGTGTGGGCCATCGTCAACTTCGGCATGATGGTCCTCAGTGGCAACAGCCCGCGGACACCCATCCTCGACGACGACGTAGAGCTGTCCGACGACCAATGGGACATCTTGCACGAAGCCGTCGCCAAAGACCGCGCCGAAAAGGCCGCCGCTTCCCGTGAGGAGCGTCGAAGGGATCGCACATCGAGTTACTTGTCTGACCTCTAGCGGGCACAGTGGCGCGTCGCCGCACCGCCCGCACATTCTTGAAAGGGTCTACTCATGGACCGTATCGCACGACTCGCTCGCAAGTACGCACCGTCTCTGGGCTCGCCAAAGTCCGCCATGATCGCCGCCGGGGTCGTGACCCTGGGCGTGACCGCCGGCACCGCGATGGCAACCCCGCCCGACGTCGGTGCCATCACGCCTGCCGTCAGCATCGACTCTATCGGCACCGCAATCACCGGTGGTCTGCAATCTCTCTTCCAGACCATCGTCCCGATCGCGTTGTCGGTCGCTCTCGTCCTCGGCGTCGTCGGCATGGGTCTCCGACTCCTGCGCGGTCGCCGTCCTGCGTAATGCAACCTCCGGTCACTTAGCGGTGGCCGGGCGTTTTCATGGATCCCGAGACCCAGGCAATCGTCGATGCATTGGCGGCTGTGCAAGCCGAGGTGGTGACGCTATGGTCAATCCTTCTGTGGCTCTTTCGTATTGTCTTGTTCCTCTGCGGCTGGGCTCTAATGGCTTTCGCCTTGCGGCCGCGTGCGTGGCTGTTCTCGCCACCGAAGCGGTAAGCATCGCACAGGAATCGACGACCTACACGCTGCTCGATGAGTTCGGCGGCGTCCTCTACTCGACGTCGAGCTCTTCCGGTCTCGCTGTCGTCGCCGATACCGCCTATCGCACTCGGTGGGTAACCTGGTTCGAGGACGAACCCCCCGGTGGAGAAGTCGAGCTTTGGGGTCGCTTCGAGCGTTTCGGCTCGCCGCTCACTGGCGAACAAGCAGCACTGATGGGCCCGTACTTCCCTTCGCTTTCGTTGCAATCGACGACCCAGTGGTCTTTTGGCAAGCAGAGCTTCGGCAACAACCAGTCTGGTTGGCAGCTCTACTACCCGATCTGGGCCCAGGATCAAAGGGACCCTGCTCAGGTCATCGCGTCGCTTCCGTTCGACGGCATCGGCATGGTGGGGCCTCGGGTCGAGAGTACGGGAACGGTCGCTCCGGGCTCGTACGAACGTCCCGCACAACCGAACACGTATCCATTCAATGCTGGCGGCCAGGACATCACCGTTCGACTCCGGCGTGGCGTCTGGAAGGCAGAAGAGCCGGACGAGGCATCCCCGGGCAAGTGGGACTTCCTCTTGTTCTCTGGCGCTCCTGATCTCGAGTTCGAGCAACAGGACGAAACGATCTTCATCCTGTCCATTCAGCCGGACCCCTTCAAGGCCGCTGCAGGGGATGGCATCTTCGATCCTGACGGCATCATTTCTGCCATCAATGACCAAGCGGCGATGCAACAGGGGTTCTTCACAAACTGGGATCCCGTGTACGACAGGCTCTTCGAGCAGCTCACCGGCGGAGGAACCGAACAAGACTGGGTCACGCGCGATCAACGCCGGGACGACATCCTCACGGACATCCAGCTTGATACAGCCGCAACACGCTCCGACGTCTCGTTGATCTCCGGCAGGACCGGCAGCATGCTCACCCAACTGGTCGGCATCAATACGCAAGTGGGGGACCTGCTTGCGGCTGTCACTCCCACTCAGGTGCCGCCAAGTCTGAGCGAGCTTGGCGAGGAAACACCCGTTCCCGAGATCACCGTTGATCCAGATACGCAGCTGCCATCTGTCGATGACATCCTGCCTGACACGTTCGTGAAGCCAGTGGAACCGCCCGCCGGCGGTACTCCCATTTGGAACGTGGATGTACCTCTTGGTCAGCTTCCCATGATGGGCGACGCGTTCGGCGATCAACAGTTTACGGTCGACCTCACGCAGTGGTCTTCGTTGATTCAGTCTGTGCACACGCTGGTCATCGTGGCCTTTGCTCTCATGGTCTTCTTCGGCGTCATCGAAGAGACGGAGAAGCACTGATGTTTAGCTGGTTCCGCAGCGTCTTCATGAGCTTCCAGGTCGAGTTCTGGGAGAGTCTGTCCGTCTTCGTAGACTGGGTCATCGAACAGACCCTCGTCATGGTCTACGGGGTCATCGACTTCTTCGTGGACCTCTTCCCCGACGTCATGGGCGACCTTGACATAGAGAACCGCCTTAACACCGTCTGGTCGAGCCAGTACTACGACATCGTCGCGTACATGGTCCCCATACGCGAGCTCTACGCCATATGGGCGGTCGGCATCACGGCGGCTGTCTTCATTCGGATCACGAGGTACATCATCGGGTGGATCCCGACGATCGAGGGGTGACCTGTGCTGCAAGCAGTTCCAGACATCATCTTCGGCATCTTCTTGGTCTTCCTCGCGATGGTCCTTGTCGTGTTCGTCGTCGCGGCCATGGCCCTTCGCCGTCGTCCTTTGCACAAGCCGATCGAAACGGGCATCGTGTTCATCGAGGGGCTGCCGGGCTCCGGGAAGAGCTTCGCCGCCGTCGAGGAGTTGGTGCGGGTCATCCTCGAAGACAAGCGACAGGTGTACACCAACCTGCCGATCAAGGACCGCGTGCTGCGCAAGTACCTCACTCGCAAAGCTGGCGAGGATGCGTACGCCAACTTGTACGTGCCTCTTAGTCGGGAGCATTGGGACGCGTTCCTCGAGCGTGCGCAGCGTGTGTCGGATACCCGAGAGCAGTGGTCGGCCGAACTCGACGCGCTCGGTGTGAAGCACCGCTCGGATGCCGACTTCCTCAAGTGGTACGAGGACAAGACTGGGGATAAGCCAATCTCGCGCGGAAAGGGAGCGAATTGGATCCCCACGGGCGCAGAGATCATCCTCGACGAGGCGCACAAGTGGGCGCCCCAGACCGGGGCACAGCGAAACACATCGCTGCTCGGCTATACGTCGATGCATCGGCACTTCTACCACCGGATCATCTGCATCACTCAGAACCCGATGAACGTGGCCATCGAGTTCCGTCGAATGGCCAAGACGTACATACGCGTCGACAACTTCGGGTCGCTGCCCATCATCGGTCCCATCACGCTCAACTGGCTTGGCCTCGGCGGCAACTTCGCCCGCTATTGCTACTACTCGCCCGAGTCGTACAAAAACGCGGCGGATACCGGCGGGGTTATGGGCAGGCCAGATCGCACGCGTATCACGTGGTTCCGTCTGCGCCGCCATATCTGGAAGCTGTACAACTCCAACGTGCACGCGGGAACCTCGGAGCGACAGCAACGCAAGCTGAGCGAGAAGATCCGCCACGAAGCCGGCGTCGATCTGCCGGAGAACACGAAGCCCGAGCCACGCCGGCTCAAACGTCGTCCAGTGAGGGCAGCTGCGCGAGTCGTGTTTACGGCAGGGCTTGTGTTCGTGGCCTTGATATCCGGCGTCGCTATCGGCCGCGACTCGTCAAACGTCCCAGTGTCAACGCCCGAAGAGCCGGGCAACGAAGGGGGATCTACAGATGCACTCGACTCACCGCCGGTCCTCACGAACCTCGGCGACACCTGGGCCCGGCTTGACGGCAAGCGGGTCCAACTCTCGTCTTCCATCGGTTCGTGGTTATTGTTCGCGATCTCTCGCGACGATGCGTATGCCGTCGTTCTTCCTCGTGACGCTACTTCTCGCGATGCCTGGTTGCTCGTCCCTGGTCGAGACCCCGAAAGCCTCGGACCCGCCGATCGCCTCTTGGCTCAACTCCGCGATGAAGCGCGCAGAAAGTTCGTTGCCGATACCAACGGTGGATCGCTCACCGAAGCCGTTGCTCCCGGATCCTGACATCGTGGTACGTTCTTCTGGAATTCCTCTTGATGTCCTGCTTCAGGACCTGCGGACCGACTACGCAGCGCCAATTGCTCCACTCGACGATGATTCCGAGGTCGAGCTATGGCATGTGGGCTCGCTTTCGGACGGTCTCGCCATCCTCGCCGAACAAGCGGGGTATCGGCTTGTGCTCGGCGATGACGCGTACGTGTTCGAGCCGGCGTCCGCTTCGTTCGTGGTGCGCTCGCAGTACCTCGATAGCGACGCGGTCGCGGGTGCTGTTGGTGTGGCGTTTCCAGAGGTTTCGGTTGGGGTCGCCGGCGGTCATCTCGTTGTGGCTGGTGACGAGGCGGCCGCCGCCGTCGCATTGGTGGGGGAGTTGAACGCCGATCCCGGTGCGTGGCTGCTGGACGTCCTTCTGGTGGAGCTTCAAGCGTCCGCCGCCCGGCAACTCGGTCTGGATTGGTCGCTCGGCCTAACCCTTAGCGGTCGTGTAGAAGCCGGTTCCGGTATCGACGCCACTCAAGGCCCCGTGCTGGGTGCGCGTGCATCGGCTCTTGCCGAAGTCATCGGAAGGCTGAGCGCAGAAACCCGTCTCGCGAACCTCTCTAATCGAGGAACGCTCTACTTGCTTGACGGCCAAGCGGCCACCATGAGGCAAGGCGACCAGATACCCGTCCCCCGACGCATTACAACACCCGAAGGTACGGTGTCGGTTGTTGGTTTCGAGAACGTCGAGACCGGCTTTACGCTCACCGCAACGGCGACACCTGCGGGCGATCGCGTGCGCCTAAACCTCGCGCCAACGGTGTCTGAAGTTTCTGGATTCGTCCAGGATGAGGCGCCGATATTGCTAGAGCGTTCTGTCGAGCTTGTAGCGCTCGTCCGTCCCGGCGAGTGGCTCGTCGTGTCCGGTTTCGATCGGGCCGTCCAGCGCTCCAGTCGCACCGGCATCAATCCCTCGAACCTTCTTCTGGCTGCCGACTCCTCGTCTGATGAGCTATCAACCATCATCATGCTGGTCCGTCTTACGAACGCCCTTGAGGCCGCGCCTTGACGTGGTTCCATTCTGCGTTTTGGGTGTGTGTCTCGGTGGCGTACTCGTTCGGACACAGCAACCCCCCAGATTTGGGGATAGCTGTGCTTGCGGTCGCGGGCATGTACCTGTGGTTGAGTGCGCAGCGCTATGACCGGTCGCCGTGTCGGGAGGATCGAGACGTATAGCTTCGAGCTCGACCGCGATGACCTCGATGCCATCCGATCGATGTGCATGGCCGCCGAGATGCATCACCTCGACCGGGCGCGATACTACCGTACGTTGCCGACGGCCTCCGAGTACGCGACCGTCATAGAGGACGAGGAACGAAGCGCGGTTGCGGCTCGATCGATGTGGGCGCTGCTCGCCGGCGTCGAACGCGCCAAGATGGAAGGCAGCACGCCGGTGGGGCCCATCGAGAGGGACAAACTGCTCGGGTTCCTCGGCTTTCCGCGCCGCGAACCGGATGCGTGAGTCGCGAAGCTCCGGCGGGCTCTCAGGCCCGCTCTTGCCGGCCGCTCGCCGGCCTACCGGCGGCTCCGCCGCCCTCTTCCCAGTCCGGCCGCATGCCCGGCATGAAGGGGGCCCTACCCCGCCTACCCGTCCTACCTCGCCTTCACCCATATAATTTGCCCCGCCGGGGATGAGGCCACTTCCATTCTCTTCGTTTTAAGGAGTTGCGGTGAGTGAGTTAGCGGCTTTCGTTGGTGGCGTCGCGGCGGCAACTTTCGGAGCCGTTGTCGGTGCCGTACTGACGCACAAGCTTCAGACAAGCAAGTCTGCAACTGAAGAGCTGTACCGGCTTTACTCAGAGTATGTTGTCCTATGCGCTCGCGAAACAACTCTGCAGGCCCACCGAGAGACGATGCATAAAGAGGCGCAATCGGAGCTTCCTGGAGAGGCACCAAGCCTCGAGCGAGTCGACCATCTACTCGACAAGTCCTTGGACTATTTGCGTGAGATTGCTGAGTGCATGGAGCAACGACTCCAGATCTCACACAGACTGGCCCTTATTGATGCGGGTTCAGATGAGTACAAACGGCTTGAAGCCAACCTGAGAAAGTCCATGAAGCCGGGAGCGGAGCCCCAGGTAATCGAGTTTGATGCGGGTAACATACTGGAAGCGGTGATCAAGAGGCTTCGCCAGAACGAGTGGTGGGAGCACAGGTAGAAATATGCCTGTACGCCGCTCGCTGTGGCTCATTCAGAATCTGTTGCTCATAGCCCGTCAAGAGCTTTGCGCGTGGCACACTCATCGCCCCAAGCATTCCATGTCACAATCTCGTTTACCTCTTTCTTCCACGCATCAGGATTCGTGCGCCTCAGATCGCTGTAGAATGACTCGCGCCTTTGTAGATCTCTGCTCAGATCGTGCAGATCCTTCGATGTTCCTTCGTGTGCGTCTAGTTCCAGGCCCTGCAAACGCTTCGCCATTGAACGCAGCACGCGGGCCTTTACGTCTTCGTGAAGGCAACGGAAGTGGTGCGCGAGCAGAAGGCACACGTTAGGGCTTACGTACTCGGCGAGGTCGTTGTAGCTGTACACTCCAGCTGTTATGCTGGCTCGCACTTGCATTATGGCGTGGGAGCATACGTTGAGTTGGAAAAATATCTCATCTCTCGACAACGCGTTGGTGATCGCGTCTTTAGGCATTATGAGAGCTGCACGCGACAGTCCTACGAGATCAACGCCACTGCGCATAACACGGTCGGCGCTCTCGAAGAATTGGATCAACGAGCCTTCAAACGCGGCCAGTTGATGGCTCGGAACGGAGGATATGAGTCGGTGAAGCTCTGTCACATCGGAGATCGCCTTCGTGCAGTCTGACGATGCCATGTCTTGCCACGTGCCGAAGGCCGCTCCCGCGCGAGCCACGGCGCGCTGCGCTTCAGATATCTCTCGTTGTGCCTTAAGGTCTTGTCGGCTAGCTTCTCGGGCGTCGCGTCGGTCTTGCACTTGCAACAGGAGTGCTACTACGACGCCACCAAAAGCCAGGCCCGCAAACAGAGCGTTTACCGCGCCGAACATGTCGCCGAGCACCCCAGGGTTGATGAGCCCGTGTGGAGAGCTGGATCCGAGCCAAAGGCCGAGTGAAAGCACCACGATGCCACTCGATGCCCAGGCTATGAAGATGCATGCAAATAGACGCGCCGCTCCCCTGGCTGACAGGAGCGTGGTTAAAAGGCGACTCTGCCACCCCGCGGGACCACGTTCTTCAGACATGACCTACTGTACTCAGACAGCTCCGTACGGCTGAGAACGGAAGCTCGCAAGTAAAAGTCAAAGAAGAGACCGATAAGAATGGCCCCTAAGTCATTGAGCCACAGCGTTTTAGCCAATTTGTATTCAACATAACTCGCCCGCGCCACCGGCGAGCTCAGGCCGCCTCCGCCCCAGCGGCTGGGTCTTGGATTCGGTCTAGGACCCGAATGAGCTGCTTAATGGCCGGGCCGGACTCCTCCGCAGATCCGGAAGCGTTGAGTGCCGTGAGCGCCGCATGAGCCACCTCGCAAACGATGGGGAATCCAAATCCGGGCGCGGTGTTGTGAAGCAACTCGAGACACTCCCTGGCCTGATCAGCATTGTCAGAGTTGATGGTGGATCGGAGGCGATCGCGAAGTCCACGCGCTTGCTTCACGAACGTGCTGATTCCGGCTTCAGCCTGCGGCTCGTCGGCGCGCTCTGACACGATCGGCTTGCTCCCGCCTGCGTTGCTTTCGAGGCGTCGCAACGCCTCCTGAATCGTCGCCGTGAAGTCATCCGCGTTAATCGGACGGGCAACGTGTCGAACAGTGGGATCGCTGGATGCTGCGGGCATGTGGCGTCGATCCACAAGCACGAAGATGGGCTCCACAAAACCCTCCGCGCGCAACCGCGGTACAAATCCAGCGTAGTCCGTTTCGGGACAGTCTCCATTGAGCACAAGAATGTCAAACGCGTGCTCGTGTAGGGAATCCAGTGCAGCGCCGGCGAAGGGAGCCTCAGTTATCTCGATGTTCAACGTGCCCGTGAGCATCCGAATCAACTCAACTTCGAGCTCTGGGACTCCGATCGTGAGCAGCTTTCCGGACAGTGCGGGTTCCTGCCTGCCAACACTCGGAGGCTCCAATGCAGACCAGTGTGTGGAAGGCACCAGGGCACGCAGATCCACAGCCTCGGCCCATCTGAGATTCACAATGTGGATGCCCTTGGCAAGCACGTAGCACGACGCGACGCTTGCCCGCACCATCTCTTCTTCACCGGTGGGGGCCTCAATCCACAAGGCGCAATCCGTGCCCGTGTGGAGAAAGCCTGGATAGAGGACGGACGCCCCTCCCATTCCGATATCCATCAACAGACTCTGTGAAGCCGAATTGCTACCACCAGGATGAATCACACTCAACACCACCGGCTTTCCACCAAAGTCGATCCGCATCGCTGAGATGGATGGGTCAGTGGCACCCGTAAGTCCACTCAGTCGAGCCGTAGCCACCAATTCCGGTGAGACCTCCTCGCCAAAGGGAAAAGACGAAGGGCTACGCCTTGCTCGGCTGTGGACTTGTGCTTGCTGGTGTCGTGTCATGCCCCCCCTCCAAACGCACGCTACGCGTGGCAGCATATCGACAGAACACACCCCCCTAATTAGGTGGTCTCGCTCATAGCAATGATGAATACCCGTAGTCATTCAGGGGCATGGTTAGTAAGCGGCTGGACCACCCCGAGGAACTACGCTTTTAAGACATGACCTACTCTACTCTGAAGACCAGTCGTCACCACAGAGCACAAATATCTCCAAATAGTCGCAACGGGGCCCGATAAAAAGCGCCCTTAAGTTACTCTGTTGCAACGAGTTAGCTAATTTGTATTCAACATAACTGGTAGTGTAACGGCAAAACACCCTAACACGCGTTTGTAGAAACGCGGCTAGACGCGGTTGACACAGCCCCCGATAATGAAAAATGCCGGAGGGGTGCCATCAACACCCACCCGGCTGGCCCGGCCCTGGTGACACAGGGACCGGACCGGCCACCGTCTGAACCAAGCAGATCGGCAGCACCATGATTCTAGCCACGAGTCAACCGAACCGCGTCAAAGGCCCAGGAAGCCTTGTGCGGTCGTTGTTCGTCTAGGTCCGGCGTGTCAATCTGCTGACGGTGACTGGTTGCCCCCACGGCTGTGGTGGCGGCCATTGTGGTACACGCGACCTCAAACCCCCCGAGCGCCCTCGGCGGTCCAACCGGATCCCGGGGGTTTTTCGTGCGCGCACAGGGCGGCACGCTGAAGTCCCGACAAGGGCAAGGACAACACACATGGAATTCTCGAAGGCAAACGGCGGCGGGATGAAGTTCATCGGCGGTGGCATCGTTGCCGACCACCGCGTGCGCAAGAACAACGAGACGGGCGAAGTCCTCGGCTACGGCTGCAACGCCGTCTACATGGGCGGCAAGCAGTACATCAAGCTCGAAGCCGAGATGTTCGACCGGCTCAAGGATGGCGACTTCATCACGTTCGAGGCGGACGTTCGCCAGTACAAAGACAACACCTACCCGGGCCAGTTCCGCATCATCACCATCAACAGCAAGCCGGTTGGTGCGGCGTGAACCTCAACGGCTCGGGGGACTGGACGGTCGAGCATCTGACCAACTCGGATGCTCTCTTCTACGTCAACGGCGTTCTAATCGCACGCCTTCGTCCTGGACGGCTCGGCTGGTCGTACAGGCTTCACACCCAAAGCCAGTGGCAAGTAGCCGGACCACTCGAACGCGCGCAAGAGCTTGCGTGGCGTTCGTGGTACTTCGGCGAGATCATGGGGGGCTCAACCGTTGCCTAGGCGAAGCCGCGCTCAACTCGCAAGGGATATGACCGTACGCGTCTTCGCCGACGAGCGGAGCGGCAAGCCGCGGTACGCGGCCGCCGCCCGCTTCGGCGGTCCCCCCGTGGGTAATACGGGGGGTAAATCAACACGCATCCCGACCAGCGGTCGTGAGGCGAGTTTAGATGCCCTCCGATTCTCCGGTCCCAGGCACGCGATGCCGATGTTCGTGCGCTACTTCCAGTTCCATTGCGGCCTTGGTGCGCCAACTCGTCGTGAGGCTGGGGGCTGTTTCCTTCCCGACGGTCTGGAGTGGGGTGACATCAAGCTCTTCTACGACGGTCGTTCCGATGGGAAGGACCACTTCGTCGTCGAGATGATGGGCGGTGGTTGCGCGCTGCTCAATCGCGTCTCGCGGGTCGACTGGCTGGTGCGCTACGCCATCACGAATGGCTGCAAGTTCTCCCGCCTGGATATCGCGATCGACCTCTACGGCGTGAACCAGCGGATCATCGATCGTGCGATCGCCTCGTGCGAAGCCGGCGAGGGTGTGCAGTTCAAGGTCTGGGAGCGACGCGAGAGCTTCAGCGACAAGGGCCACGGGCGAACCGTGTACTTCGGCGCACGCGGCGACAAGGGCAGTGGTCGTTACGGGCGTCTCTATGAAAAGGGGGTCCAGAGTGGGAAAGCTGAAGCGGGGCGTTGGATTCGATACGAAGTCGAGTTTCACCGCGATTGTGCGCAGACCGTTGCGGGTATCTGCGCTCATGGCACGTTCAAGGACGCTGTCGCGTGTGCCTACGGAGCTTTCGACTTCCGCCGCAAGGCTCGTAACGCGGGTGAGCGAGCGAACGCGAGACGCCGCAAGCAATGCGGTTGGTGGGCTGAGTTCATCGGTTCATGCCATGCCGTGCTTGTTCGCGCAAAGGCTCGCACGACGACAATCGAGGGCTATCGAAGCTGGGTTCACACGGCCGTAATGCCGGGCGTCGCCAGTTACGCGAAGGTCCTCGGGCTGTCGGTCGAGAAGTTCCTCCAGGACCTCTGCGGCGGCAAGGTTGACGCGGTGCCCGCGAAGATGCGCTCACAGATAGGACGCGAGTTCGACGCGTTCTTTAGAGAGGTGGTCCCGATATGACCGCCGAAGAGTTCCTCGGAGAAATGCTGGCTTGGGGCGGTGCCGGAATTGCCGCGTGCGTCGTTATACGCATCGCGGTGTCTCTCACGTGGGCGACGTATCTGCTCGCCCTGGATCTCATTCGCAGTGTTACTGCAGGAAGGTCGTAGCCATGAAGGCTCTCGCAACTCGTGTTTGTCGGAACACCAAGACCCTCGCCGCCGCCGGTCTCCTCGCGATCGGTTCAGCCGCGCACGCCGCACCGCCGGCGGTGGGGGCCCTTGAGCTTCCCGTTGACCTCGCGTCCATCGTCGTCGTCGCCGTTGCGGCTCTCGGCGCGATGCTGGTGATCATGATTGGCCCGTCGTTCGGCGGCGCTGCCGTTCGCGGTCTCCTCAACTGGGGCAAGTCGTTCGCGCGCGGTCGCGGTTAACCACCACCCGTCTCTTTCGCGAAAGCGGTGGGGGCGGTTTATGCAAGACTCGCAAGCCGTCGTAGACGCGATCGTCGATCTGCAGGGCGATGTCCAAACCGTCGGGAGTTATCTGCTATGGATGTTCCGTACCGCGTGGTTCGTCATTGGATGGGCATTCTGCTACTGGGGGCTCACGCCGCGTGCCTGGCTCTTCCGTCTGCACTAGCTGCGCAAGAGACCACGTACACGCTTCTCGATGAGTTCGGGGGAGTCCGCTACTCCATCTCGAGTTCGTCGAGTCTTGCGGTTGTTGCCGACACGGCGTACCGCACGCGCTGGGTCACGTGGTTCGAGGACGAGCCCCCAGGCGGCGAGATTGAGCTGTGGGGTCGGTTCGAACGCTACGGCTCGGCACTCACCGGCGACCAAGCCGCGCTCATGGGCCCGTATTTTCCTGCTCTGTCGTTGCAGTCAACTACGCAATGGTCATTCGGCAAGCAGAGCTTTGGCAACAATCAATCAGGCTGGCAAATTTACTACCCGGTGTGGGCGTCCGATCAAAAGGACCCTGCGCAGGTCGTCGCGTCTCTTCCGTTCAACGGGCTCGGCATGGTGGGCCCTCGTGTCGAGTCAACTGGTACCGTTGCCCCAGGCTCCTACGAGCGCCCTGCCCAGCCCAATACCTACCCGTTCAACGCCACGGGGCAGGACGTAACCGTTCGCCTTCGGCGCGGCGTCTGGAAGGCGCAGGAGCCCGACGAGGCTTCCCCCGGCAAGTGGGAGTTTCTGCTGTTTTCGGGTGCGCCGGATCTTGAGTTTGAGCAGCGCGACGAGACAATCTTCGTCCTTTCCATCCAGCCTGACCCCTTCAAGGCTGCTGCTGGCGATGGCACCTTTGACCCGGACGGCATCATCTCCGCTATTAACGACCAAGCTGCCATGCAACAAGGCTTCTTCACCTCTTGGGATACCGTCTACGACAAGCTCTTTGAACAGATCACCGGCGGTGGAACCGAACAAGACTGGGTCACACGCGACCAGCGCAGAGACGACCTCCTGACCTCTATCGACTCGTCTATCTCCGAAGTCGCCACCGACGTCTCCTCCATCCAGGTCGCTTCGGCAACCATGGTCAACCGTCTCACTCAGATCCTCGCCGAGTTGCAGCCGACTCAGATCCCCCCCGTTGTCACAAGCCCTGGCGAAAGTGTCGCGACTCCCACCCTTGAGTTCTCCGACGTCGAGTCTCGCATAACCAACCCCGACGGCCTCGCTCCCGACACGTGGACGCTTCCCGAAGCTCCAACTGTGGCGCCGCAGTCGATTTACTCGTTCACCGTCCCGTTCGGATCCATCCCAGGTGCGGTTTTCACGGACATGCCCATTAGCGTCGACGTTGCACCCTACGACGGCTATATCACCGTCGCTAAGGCCGTCATCATCGTGTTCTTTACGCTGTTCATGACGCGCCAAGTCATGGCCGAGTTGGAGAAGTCGTAATGCTCGCGTGGTTCCGCTCCGTCTTCGGTGCCCTCCTCGATGCGTTGTTCGACGGACTGTCTTGGTTCATCGACAACGTGATTGGAACCATCATCGATTGGTGCATGGACCTCGCACAGTGGGCCGTCGATCTCATGCCCGACTGGGTCGGCGACCTCAACGTGCACTCGAAGGTCGAGGAGATATGGGCGCTCGATTCCGTGGCGTTCTGGTTCTACCTCTTCCCGATCTCAGAGTGTTTCGCGATCTTCACGCTCACGGCAACGATCATCGCGACCATCCGTGGTATCCGATTCATCGTCGGCTGGATCCCGACCATCGAGGGCTAGATGCTTCGTACAGGCGTCATCTTTGTGGAAGGGAAGCCCGGAGCCGGCAAGTCCTTCACCGGCACCGAACGCTTGATCCACGAGATAACCGTGAACAAGCGGCCGGTCTATTCGAACCTCCCCGTCCGCGATCGTCCGATGCGCCAGTACCTCCGCAGCAAGGCCGGCGATGATCGCTATCTCAAGCTGTGGACACCTCTCACCGAAGAGCATTTCCACGCTTTCGTTGCCCGTGCGGTCCGTATGGATACGCAGTTCGCCAAATGGAAAGAGATGGTCAAGCGCGAGGGGCTCAAGGTCTTCCCCCGCGACGCGTTCGACCGGTGGTACGCAACCGAGCATCCCGAGGATGTGCCGGTTCTCTCCGGCGACGGGGCCAACTGGGTCCACACCGGCGCGGTGTTCATTCTCGACGAAGTACACCTCTGGACGCCGCAGGCTGGGGCGAACAAGAACGATGACCTTCTCGCCTATGCGTCCATGCACAGGCACTACCACCATCTCATCTACTTGCTCACCCAGGACACGATGCAAGCCGCCATTGAATGGCGACGCCAGTGCATCGAGGTCATACGCGTCGACGACGCGTCGTCTATCAAACTCTGGGGACAGGTCAGTCTCGCAAAGTGGGGGCTGCGTAACAAGATCGCTCGGTATCTCCACTACTCATGGGACAACTATCAGCGATCCAAGGGCTCCAACGGCAGAGAAGGCAGCCCCGACCGTTGCGAGTTCCGATGGCTCCCGTTCTACCCGCACATCTTCGCGCTCTACGACTCGTACGGCCGTACGGGCATCAGTCGCCGCAAGCAGCACAAGCTGCTCGCGCAGCAAGCCGAGGAGGTCGGCATTGAACCGCCCTCTTCTTCCGGGGTCGTGCACTCCAAGATTCGCCCTAAGCGTCTGCGTCGAACCATGTGGCGCACCACGTTCCGCCTTTCAAAGCTTGCCGCCGTCCTCTTCATGGGCGGTGTCGTCGGCGTTGTCCTGTCTCGCGGCGCAAACACGCAACCCGGGCAAGATGACGCGGCGGAACAAGCCGCGTTGTCCGAAACCCCCGAGTACAACCCACCCGCCCCAGTCGACGCTATCGGTTCCGGTTGGATCCGCATCGGTGGCGCACGCTACGAGATGGGAGCCACATATGGCGAGTATCGCGTCTTCCAGTTGGATCACGAGAACGGCTACGGCGTTCTTGTTCATCGCGACTCTGGCCCTTCATGGCTGCTCGTCCCCGGACGCGACGCGAGTTCACTCGGACCTACCCCTGAGTTCATGGCTTCAGTACGCGCAGAGCTCGGCAGACAAGCAGGTCTTGCCGGACCCGACGTTACCACCCCCGTTGTCAACTCAGAGCCCACCGTCGACACAGGTGTCGGTTCGGATGTCGGGGACGACGATGGCACAGCTAGCCCTCGACCTGGAGCGTGACTACGACCTGACCATCTGGGTCCCCGATTCCCTTGCCACTAACGAAGTGGAAGCGTGGTTCGATGGACCCGTCACCGTATTGCTCGATCGCATCGCCGCACAGATCGATGCGCACTGGCGATGGTCGGGCGAACGTTTCGTGTTCTACCCGGGCCCCCCGTTCGTTCTCTACCTGCCCGAGAACAACGCCCCCGACGAGGTCGCCGGCGTCATCAAGTCCCACTTCGACGTTGACGCGACTTCGATCGGTGCGCAAGTGTTGGTCACTGGTGCCGACACACCCGCCGTTTCTCACCTGATCGAACGGCTCGGCGCGACCCCGGCCAGATACAGCGTCGATGTCTTGGTCATCGAGATGCAATCCAGCCTCGCTCGCGAGCTTGGGCTCGGCTGGACCCTCGGCGGGGGGGCGGGTCTCTCGGCATCGATTGACGACGCGATGAGCGGGAACGTCGAGTACTCGGCCGAGGTCGTCGTCGAGGTCATCGGCAGGGTTGCTGCTACATCGGACCGCGCACAGCTCAGCAACCGGGCGAATCTGTTCCTCGTAGAAGGCGAGACGGCGTCCGCCACCCAAGGCGATCGGATACCGCTGCCGAGACGGGCCATCAGCCCCGAGGGCGTGGTAAGCATCATCGGCTATGAGTACATCCGCAGCGGGTTTCAGCTTGAGGCGCGGGCGGTGGGGCTTCCGGACTCATCCATAAGGCTCGACCTGTCACCAACGCTGTCCGAAGTCGGCGGTCTCATCGCCGGTGAAAACCCTGTACTCCTGGAGCGAGCCCTCAATGCGTCGGTTGTCGTTCGCTCGGGCGAGTGGGTGTTGATTGGTGGATTCGATCGGTTGGCCGACCGCCAGTCCTCGACGGGGATCAAACCTGACACTGTTCTTGGCTCGTTATCGAACCGCACGGCCGATGCGGCCGTAACGCTCCTGGCCGTTCGTGCCAGACGCTTGTGAAGATTCGTTTACACCTTCCCCGCAGTACGTGCTATGCGAAGAACGAGGGATTCGTACAGCTTCAGACTGACCGACGAGGACCTCGATGGTCTTCGGTCCTGCCTTCTCGCGGCCCAGGAGCATGGCCTCCAGCAATCGCGTGAGTGGTCTTCTCGCTCGGGTCCAGGACACAAGGAAGCTGCTGCACAGGCCCGCGTCGACGCCCAACGCGCCCACCGTCTTTGGGCTCTTCTCGCCGGCGTACGTGAGTGCGAGTGCAAGGGCTGGGTTCCGATCGGCGAGGTCTCTCGCGATGAGCTTCTTCGGTTCTTGAACGGGCACTAGATAGCCCCCTGCCCGAGCCAACGCAATACACCGATGGCGGAGCTTCGCGGCGTCTTCGCCGCATATAATGCGAGCAATCGGGGTGTTGTGGGGGCGGTGGACCTTACGTTCCACTCCCCCTAAATCTGGGGGTACCGATGAAAGATCTCTGGGAATTCGTGAAGGACGCCGCGCCCGACTGGAGCGTCGAATACCACATTCCGATCGTGGTCGGCATCGCCACCTTGCTCCTCTTGTTCGCGCTCTGCGTCGGCCTCCTGGTCCGACGCGGTCGTAACAAGAGGCTCTACGGCAAGTTTCGCTCCTCCAAGTGGTAGGGACTTACCCGAGACCCACGAATGCGTGTTAGGGGCGTCTGTCCGGTAAGCCGGAACCGAAAGCGCCCTGGGAAGTTGCCAGCCCGTGGTATTCAACATAACTGGTATTATCGGCTACTTGGCAAGGAGCCAACGGCAGGGGGGTCGAGTCGCCAACGTGAGACCTCGGGGCCACTATTGGCGGCATGAGTCAGGCGCGGACAGGACAGAGAGACTCCATCAACTCACCCGGGCCGGTGCTGCGGGCATGGCTCTGGATCGAAATGGCCGGCCTGTTCGCGGTGCTGCCCGCTTTCGCCGCCGCCGTGATGGATCCCAAAGACCGATTCGACGGGCTGTTCAGCGCCATTGGCTTCGGTGTCATGGCCGATCCACCGATTGCGCCGGGTTCGTTCTTGATGCCTCTGTTGCTCACGTCGGCGCTCTTGCTCGCGCTGATGCTGGTGTTCGATCGCAGCTATCCGGCCGGGCAGTTGTGGAACTGGCGCGCTTTCAAGAAGGACTCTCGCCGGATCTTCGGCCTGTTCGCGATCAACGCGATCGCGATGCTGGCGGCGGCGTACCTGCTTTCGGTCACGACCGACATCATGACGATCCGCGGCTTCGACGGCGAGCCGACCGACGCGTTCTTGCGGCTCCCACGCGAGGCCCCCATCATCTTGCTCTTTATCGCCATCGGCTACCCGTGGCTAAGCGCCTACCCGCAAGAGATCACGCACCGCGCGTTCTTCTTTCACCGCTACCGACGCATCGTGCCCGACATCCGCGCACTCTTTGTGCTCAACGCGCTGGCCTTCACCTGGCTACACGCGCCGTTCTGGCACTGGATGGCCTTCGCGACCACGTTGCCGGGAGGCGTGCTGTTCGCGTGGACGTACCTGCGCACGAAGTCGACGCTCGCGGCCGGCATTGAGCACGCCATCTACGGCTGGTGGTTGTTCTTTGTGGGCATGGGGTGGTTCGTGTTCACGGGGAGCGTGGGGAGCTAGTCGTAGTTGCTAAAGAAGACTTCGGCCACGCTTGGCCGGCTGTGCCTTCCGAACCACATCCCGAGTTCGCCCTTGCTGCACCCAAAATCGATCCACTCCCGGAACTCGAACCGATAGGACAGAACATCTATCTCGATGAGATCGACTCCGGCGTAGTCGATGGTGTAGCCAACCTCTGGAGCTTGAACGGGCCTGACGCGGCGGCCGTAGTCCCTCGTCGTTGACCACGCCGCCAGCGGCGCTCCATGCAACCGAAGCAGGTACATGACCGGGTGGCTCTCAGGGTGCGTGAAACCACCGGCAGCGAATGTATCGCAAATCTCCACCCAGAACCGTGGGTTGGTCGGCGGCCATCCGAGTTGCCGCGCGATACCGCGATACCACGCGTCGTAGTCCACGTTCGGTTCGGGCGCATTTTGGTATGTGACTGCCGGCAGATACTTGGCGACAAGTTCACGAACGCGGGCGTCGAGGCTTGCCGACTCTGGTTCGCGACTTTGACCCACGCGCCCCCTCCTGCTGCAACTTCACAGCCGACTACTTATACCATCGGCAAACCGTAAAGGCGCGTCGAGGAGGGACCGTCAGATCGCGAAACGGAAGCCCATACGAGTCTATGTTGAGCCCCGGCTCGATCGGTTGCTCGTCGTGCGCACGGAGCCGCACGAGCCACGGTTGATTGGGAGGGGGTTGGGTATTGGCGGGTGTCCGCACCTTCATTGCGGTCTGGCCAGTGGCTTGTTGATCGCTTCAAGGTCCGTCCAAAACTTCTCGAAGTTCGGTATGCATCGTTTCGGGGAAAGAGGGTCACGCAGCTTACGTGGACACGATGGTGGAAGACCGCGTTCGAGTACGATGATTGGAGTGTGCATTTCGCCATTTCGACTAGACAATTGAAGACTCAGCGAGTTGCGTTTTGGATCGGCATGAGCTTCTTACTGGTGCTTTATGCTGCAGTAGGGTTACTCGTAGCTCAATCGCTTCAAAACCAGAATCTAGGGCAAGCTCTCCACCTCGCCATTCCGGCGGCGATCTGTGCACTGTTCGTTGTGCCGGGCCTTGCGAAGAGCGGATACCTTCTCCTCAACTTGAAGTCGACCCGAATCGATGCGAATGGAATCGAGTGGACAGATGCGCGCGGCGATTGCGACCACATGAGCTGGGAGCTTGCACGTAGCATTCGTCCCGGCTCGGCTTGGCGAATTGTCGCGCTCGACGGTCGCGAGATATATCTTCCGCTCAAGCCACAGATTCGCACTGTCTTAAGAGTTGCCCGCGCTCACCACTTTCCTGACAAAGTCGAACGGGAGAGCCGCAAGAACAAGAGAGCGCTCCTCAGATGCGGAGTGTACATCGTCCTGCTCTGTGTTGCTGGCACGGTGTTAATGCACTGGCTATTGCCGAACGCACCGACTGGGATTCGCATGATGCCGCTCGTGCTCCTCGTCCCCCTAGGAGTTTCTGGGATCCAACTCGGACTGGCATACCTCTGGCGCCGGCATCGCGTCGCCTACGAACGCAGCCGGACCCAGGCCGCCAATCGCCAGAACTCCACCGCCCCCCTACCCTCCCCCACTACTCCAGATGACCCCCTAACATGACCCATGCCGCCGCTCCCGCTTCCAGCACCGACACGCACGTCACCCTGCCCGCCGACAGCAACCAGGCCCGCGGCATCGCCCGCTACGCCATCGACTTCATGGCCTCGGGTACGCCCGACCAGAGCGTGCTCGACCGGACCAACCTCTTCTACACCGACGCGTGCCTCTGCGGCGTGAGCGCTCTGGCCCTTCGTACCAACGCCCCCACCATCCTGCGAGCCGAGGCGCTCGAGTATGCCGTGCCCGAGGGGCACACCGGCAAGCCTCTGGGCACCGCGACGACGCACGGGGCGACCTGCTTCGGGTCGAGCCAGCGGGTGAAGGCCGAGAAGGCGATCCTCGCGAACGCCAACGCGGTGCGCGAGTGGGACAGCAACGGCACGAACTTCGGCTACAACCCGGCGCTGGGCCACACGGCCGGCGAGTTCGGGCACAACGACTTTTACGCCGTGCCGGTAGCGGCGGCCCAGATGCTCGGCGCGGGCGGCGACGTCGCGCTCAAGGGCATGGTGTGCCTCGACGAGATCCGTGGTCGCCTGGCCGAGGTCTTCAGCCTTAAGACGTACAAGGTCGACCACGTTGTGCACGGCGCGATCGCGAGCGCGGCGGTCTTCGGTGCGATGCTCGGGGCGACGGAAGACCAGATCGAGCGCGCGATCGGCATGGTCGTGGCCCACTACATCCCGTTCCGGGCGATCCGCGCGGGCAAGCAGCTCAGCGACAGCAAGGGCGCCAGCGCCGCGATCAGCACCGAGGTCGCGATCCTCAGCATGAAGCGTGCGATGGCTGGGTTCCTGGGCCCGCGCGACATCTTCTGCAACCCCGAAGCGATCTTCCGCATCTTCGAGGGGCCCGGGCAGATGTTCAAGGCGGTGAACGCAAGCGATGCCAACACCGAGCAGGCCGATGCCTCGCCGTTCGATCTCGTGCTGGCCACTTCGGGCGATGACTTCGCTGTCATGGGTATGCACTTCAAGCTTGGTCTCTACGAACACCAGAGCGCGGGTGCACTGCAGGCCGTGATTGACCTTTTCGCCAAGAACCCCGGCCTGCTCAAGCAGGCCGACGGCGGTGCCATCAAGAACATCAACATCGTCGCGTACGAGCCGGCCTTCGGCATCATCGGCGACCCGGCCAAGCGCACCCCCACCACTCGCCAGAGTGCAGACCACAGCATGGTCTACATCGTGTCGACGCTCATCCGCAAGGCGCTCGAGTCCAAGAAGGTCAACTGGAAGGACCTGATCCTCACGCCGTACGACTACGACCGCGCGTCGATCCACAACCCCGTGACGCGGGCGCTGATGGACAAGATCACCTTCGAGCACGGTGGCGATGAGTACGACAGCCGCTACCCCGACGGCATCCCCACCAGCATGGCCATCACCGACACGAGCGGCAACACGCACGACTCTGGCCTGGTCATGTACCCCGCCGGCCACGCCCGCAACACCACGGCCGACCTGCACGACATCCTGGCCAACAAGTTCCGCGTGCTGGGCTCGCTCGCCGGCGATGCCGACGCAATCGTCGGCCGCTTCGAGAACTTCGCGAACAAGAGCGCGGCCGAGGTCGCCGGCGTGCACGACTTCGAGATCGCGTTCAAGGATGATTTCGACGACGCGGAGTGAGACGGCTGGCGGCGCTGCCTCGCGGATGATCGGCACGTGGCGAGCTTCTGGCTTTGTCACCCTCACCGTGTCCAAGGAGGACGGCTAACCGGTGCTGACCCCGCCGAACAACGACACTTGGCGGGCGGAGAGTAGGGATGTCTTCGTTTAGGGCGAATCGATTCGGTACGTCCTGAAGCACTAATTGCACAGCGCTAAAACCACCCTTTCAGCGGCATGGCGTGCAACACCATCGTCCGATTGATCGACGACGAAACGATGGAACTGACGATGACGACGATCCGCAGCCAGGACTTTGAGCCGCGGCTGCTGTCACGAATGGAATGGGAGGCGACCGCGTTCGCTCGGGCTTGCTGGCGTTGCCCCCTGTCTAGGGGGCTCGCGGATTGCGGACGCGGGGGGCGACGGCCACCCGTCTCGATGCTGGGCATCGGGAAACGGCCGGGGCGGGGCCAGCGGGCCGGCCAGGATTTGTGGGCAGGGGGTGGGGTTGTGCGGGCTGGGGCGTTCCCAAGCTGAATGGCACCGATTCGACTCCGGTCATCGGCCCTGCGATGCTCGGCTAGTCATGGCTGCTTTCACTGATGCTTGCATCATTTGCGGGCTGACTGCGACAGACAGTCTGCGCCGTGCTGTAGTCGCTGCGACGCTTGATGCGGGACCGCCGTGTCACATACGCCCACTCGAGCTATAGGTGATTCTCGCATTCGGGCGGATCAGTCGTCGCAGGGGCCGCCAGAAGAGGCCTTGATGCCGGAGTTATCCTCGGTCCAGTAGATCTCAAGGCGCGGATCGGCAGGTCCTTCGGGTGTGATCCAGCAGTTTCTCTGTGCGTCGATGCGTGCCGCGGGAGCCCCCACAATAAGGTCCGCTACGCCGTTTTCGATGAAGCGTGTATCCCGGACGAGGATGTCATAGAGGCCAGGATCGGCGGCTCGCCGGTTTTCGCTTGCGCCGACCATCAGTCCGGCCCCGGCGCTACGGGCGATATCCGAGTCGATGACGCGAAGGGTGTACGGGCTCACGGGCAGGGGTTGGCCCGGGGGGATGGACGAAGCCGTCATTACAACGTTTGCACTGGCCGGACCAACCGGACCAGCGGCCCCGGCGTTTCGGATGATGCTCCGATGGATCAATACATCCATGGAAGAAGCATCGGCATCGGCCTGCTCATGCGGGAACGCAAGGTACGTACCCTCGACGTTGCTCTGAGCGGCGTCTTCGATGATGGAGTCGATGATGTTTATGGCGACCCTGGCCGGAAGCTGCCAGTTGACACCCAGAACGCCGTCCTGGCCCGACTTGCCAACCCTGGACTGGTAGATAACCGCGCTCGCATTGGAGTGACTTCGGGCAAGAATGACGACGTTTCGGCCGCCCAAGCTCATGCGTCCGGCGACCTCGCTCCGGATCAACTCAAGCGAGGCGCTCGAGTTCTTACCTGAGGAGAGCACGGCCACACCAAAATCAGAGCCTTGGAACGGGGCACCCCCAAGCACCTCGGAATCAACGAGACTGAGCGCCGCGTGGGCGCCACTCTCTTCGGCGGCAATGGTAACTCCTGCCCCGGTGGATTCCAGCACACGTACATCACGCAAGAGGGCGGAAACATCTTCAGCGTCTTGTCCGGTTAAGAGCGTGATGCCGCCGTGAGGTAATGGCGGAAATCCAGGCCTTGCGATCGCCTGGCCGATGTTGGCGTTCTCGATGAGAACGTTTTGGATCGTCGTGTTTCCGAGTTCGCTAGCAAATATGCCGCTAGCGTGGGTTTCGCGAAGGATGATGCCTTCGACCCTCGTGTTGCTCGCAAGCAGAACCCCGACGCCGCCGAGTCTTTCCGTAGAGCTATTCGTCAGCACCGGGCGTGTGGATTTGCCAGCGAGACCTCGCAGCACTTGGTCCTGTTTGAGCTGGATGCCGCCATCGAGCGGCTCTCCTCCCGGGAGGAGCACGATGACATCGCCGGGTGCGGATGCGGCTTCCACTTCGGCACCAGATCCGAACGGCGCCGATGCATCCGTGCCATTGCCTGATGCTCCGGCCTGAACGAACCACGTTCGGGCGGGCTGAGCTTCTTGTGCAAGTGCGCTCGATGCGGAGGTCAGGAAGAAGGACATGGCGAGGAGCATCGGTGTACACGGTGACATTCGTTGGGCCTTCATTCTTGAGAGTCTCGGCGTGTCAAGGCCAAACTTAGGCGAAAGCTGAGTAGTCTTCGCTGAGTTTAGAGGCCCGGACACGAGCTTCCTCCATCCTACACTGCACCCCTCCGAGTCGAGTCCAGTCGACCGCGCTTAAGCTGGCGCTGCTAGCACGTCTGGCACGCGTGTAACGGTCGGGACTGATTTTTCGGCATGTGTTGGACCACGAATGCCACAGCAAACCCAATCCTTCCCCCTCCTCGACATTCTCCGCGACGGCCCCGCGTGGCTGGGGCCGGTGCTCGCCGTCAAGGCGTTCGCGATGGTGGGCATCGCGCTGCCGATCGTGCTGCAGATGGCTTTGCCGGCGAAGCAGAGCTTCATGCGACTCGCGCTGCCGGGCGCGGCATTCCTCGCGATCGTCATCATGGCCGCATGGCTCTTCGCGCGTGCCCAACGGCTCGGCGAGAAGCGCACGCTCGACGGCGTGCGCACAATCGGGGACGTGCAGGCGCTCGGCTGGCAACGCTTCGAGGCCCTGCTCGCCGAGGCGTTCCGGCGTGAGGGCTACACGGTGCGTCGCAGGGACGGCAGTGACCCCGATGGCGGCATTGATCTGCGATTGACCAAGGACCGCCAGACCACGCTGGTGCAGTGCAATCACTGGAAGGCCAAGGCCGGCGCCCCCATCGTGCGCGAGCTGCTTGGCGTCGTCGTAGCCGAGCAAGCCCACGCGGGTATCGTCGTCGCGTCCGGCGGCTTCACCAAACAGGCCATCGGCTTCGCCGCGCAGGCGACGCAACAGGGGCAACACGTTTGGCTGATCGACGGCGACGAGCTCGTTGCCATGATCCTCAAGGCGCAGACCCGCGACACCGCGTGAAGAGGCCTCCCGTCTCACGACGGGGGCTCGTCAGAGTTTGCGATGTGCCCGTCGCGGGATACCGCCCGCGGAGCGCCCCCCACGGAGCGGTCCCAAAACCCCGCAGCCCCGGGCCATCCCCCTCGTCCAATACGGAAACCGCCCTGGCGCCCCCTAGAACAATTTTGATTCGAGCGCGAAGATTTTTTGGAGCTCCATCAAGAGCTGACGGAGGCTTCGAAATGACTTCAAAGGCTTTCGAAATCATTTCCAAAGCCTCCGAAATCGTCTCCAAGGCCTTCGACATGATTTCAAAAGCCTACGGAATCGTTTCCGAAGCCTTCGAAGTGGTTTCCGGAGGCTCGGAAATGACTTCCGAGGCCTTCAAATTCGTTTCAGAGGCTCCATCCGCAGCCGACGGAGGCTTCGAGCGCCCTCTCGAGGCTTGGCGGGGACGCGTCCGCAAACGGACTCGACGACGCGGTGTGAGCGCGGTTTGGACTATTCCACGCGCTCGAGCCTCTCGCACACCGACTCGATCACGCTCACACGAGCAAACCGCTTGTCGTTCGCCGCCACCAGCTGCCAATGCGAGATCTCCGTGCTCGTGCGCGCGATCATCTCATTCGCGGCGGCCTTGTAGTCGTCCCAGCGCAGCCGGTTGCGGTGGTCTTCTTCGGTGAGCTTGTACTTCTTGTAGCCAGTTTGCACCCGCTCCTGGAAACGCTCCGCCTGGGTCTCGCGATCGATGTGGAGCCAGAACTTCATGACGATCAGGCCACGCTCGGCGAGTTGGCCCTCGAAATCGTTGATCTCTTCGTACGCGCGACGCCAGGCCGTGGTCGCCGCGAGTTCTTCGACGCGCTCGACAAGCACCCGGCCGTACCAGCTCCGATCGAAGATGGCCATCCGACCATTGGCGGGGATGTCGCGCCAGAACCGCCAGAGGTAGTGCCGTGACAATTCCTCCTCAGAGGGCGCACCCGTCGAGATGACGCTGTAATCGCGAACCGGCAGCGGGCGGATGAGTCGGCGGATCGCGCCTCCCTTACCAGCGGCGTCCCAACCCTCGAACACGATGACCGGCGATCGACCGCCTCGCAGCCCGCGCACGAGGCGCGCGAGGCGGGCCTGTGCTTCGCCGAGCCGCTGCTTGTACTCGTCGCGTTCGAGCGACTTGCTCAGGTCAACCGCGTCGAGCGGGCTGCGCTGTGGCGCGGTGAGCGTTGTGGGCTCGTCATTGGATCCTGGCCCAGCTGGCGAGGGTGCCTCGGGCGCGTCGAGACGGGCGCGTACCTTGGCGGCGATCGTCTCACCGATGGTCAGATCGCGGTAGTCCTCGTCGACACCTTCGATGATGTGCCACGGCGACGTGCTCCGATCGGTGAGACGTACGTACCGCTCGAAGATCGGCATCACCCGATCATGATCCTTGAGCAGGGCTCGATCGACATCGTCGACCTGCCACGACAGAGCGGGATCGGCATCGGCCCGCTTGATCCGCTTGCGCAGTTCCTTTCGCGGCAGATGGAGCCAGAATTTGAGTACAAGCGATCCATCGTCGGTGAGCGCCCGCTCGAATCGAATGGCATGATCGACACGCCGCTCGTACTCGAAGTCGTCGATCTTGCCGGCGATCCTGGCATCGAGGATGTGCCGTGCCCACCCTCCCATGTAGAGCCCGATGCACCCGCGCCGCGGAAGCACGCGCCAGTATCGCCAGAATCGTGGCCGTGCGGCTTCTTCGCTGGACGGCTCGACGAATACCTCGGTCTTCAGCTGTCGAGCGTCCATCCACTCATTGAGCAGATCGACCACGCTATTGCAACCGAGGCGATCATCGCCCGCAATCAAGACGAGTACCGAAAAGTCGGTGCTCCTGAGATCGAATTGTGCGTTCAGCAGGTCGACCCGCAGCCCGGGAACACGCGTCTTGAAGACGTCCTTGTCAACGGTGCTCCCGGTTTCGGCGTTCTCGAACATCTCAAAAGCCCCACAAACGGCACCGATTCGTGCTCGAACCATGAACACGTTCCCGGTGATAGTCTATGAGACGTTGGCACGCAGAGCCGGCGTTGGCTGGTTCTCTCCGTCTCGCTCGCATCCGTTTCACACACCCGTTCGCTCAGCAGCGTTTGCTGAGAGGAAGCCGCCCGTATGACAGACCCTGTGCATCATCCAGGCCGACCACAGAATGACGCCCGCCGCTTGCTGATCACCGGCATCGGCGGATTCCTCGGATCGCACCTCGCAGAGCTCGCCACCGATGTGGGCTGGGAAGTGTCAGGCGTCACGCGTGCGACACCGACCGACTACCCGCACGTCGCGATCGATCTGGCCGAGGACGGCGCCACGCGGGACGCGATCGAACGGTGCTCACCCGACGCGGTGATCCATTGCGCCGCAAATGCGAGAACGAATGAGTGCGAACGGCACCCCGAGCTAGCCGAACGGGACAACGTGTTGGCGACGAGGCTACTGGCCCAGGCGTGCGCTGATGATCGCCCGCCCATCCCGCTCGTGGTGTGCTCAACGGATCTCGTGTTCGATGGCACGCGGCCTGGGGGCATGTACCGCGAGAACGACGATGCTCGGCCAGTCAATGTCTACGGCCGCAGCAAGCTGGCGATGGAACAGGTGCTCCACGAGATGGGCTCACACGCGATCATCGCCCGCTTGCCGCTGCTCTTCGGGCCGCCTGCACACTCTGGCGGGAAGGGCAGCTTCCTTAGTGGCTGGGTCGAACACTTGAGAGCAGGCAAGCCGTTGGTGTTGTTTACCGATGAGTGGCGTACTCCGCTCAGTGCTCGAGATGCCGCGCGCGGGCTCTTGGAGTGTCTCGACAAAGGTCAGCCCGGCGAGACATACCACCTGTGCGGCAAAGAGCGGGTCAATCGGCACGACATTGGCATCCGATTCGCCCGACACGCGGATCGGCAGTTGGGGTTCGACGCAGCGTTACTCCAAGCGGGCAAACAGGCCGATGTGCCGATGACCGCACCGCGAGCCGCCGATGTGTCGCTCGATGGGATGAAGGCACTGCGTGGACTGGACTTTGATGCAGCGACGCTCGACAACGAGATCGCGTGGACAGTGGCTTCGATGGCCTCTGTTCAGTAAGCTATGGGCACGGCAATTAGGTCGGCGATCGCCGCTGATACGTGTTGGCAAGCCGCTTAGGACTCGGGCCTGGGCGTGTACTGGATGGGCACGTCTTCGATCGTAAACGGACGACGCTCAAACTCGATGCCCTTGGCCACCACAAGGCGAAGGGCTTCCACGACTCCGTCGCCCGCAACATCGGAGGGTCGCATCGTCACGCTCCAGCCACGGACGCCAACTCCGCTGCCGCGCGTCCACTCTGGGGTGGGCCGGGTTGAGCCGTCGGCCATCACCAGCGTGAGCTCGAGCGGGAAGTCGGTGAACGCCTGTACCGTCAGGTCGATGCCGATGGTCACCTCCTCAACCTCGAGTTCTTGGGATTCCTGGCCTCGCGTGCCGCGCGTCCGCTCGACAGCCGTACTGATTGAGACGATCCGACCGCGACCGAACGCCAGCGTCCCGCGATTCGCCTCTCGAAGCGTTTGCAGCGGAAGAAGAATCACACGCAGATCCGTGAAGCGCGGGATCACGACGTTCCCGACGATCGACGCTAACGTTGAGTCTTCATCGGGAGGTCTCACGCCGAGATTCATTTCACCACTTGTTGATCCGGCGGATCGATGATGATTGAAAGCCCGCGAGAGCATGACATCGAACCTGGTCAGCGTGCCGTCCCCGTCTGCGGCATCAAACAACGTGCGGCCCATTTGATCTCGTACGGTCTTGATTTCGAGGTAGCGATCCGTGCCGTCCGCAACCGCCCCGGGGTAGAAGCCATCGGGAAGATCGGATGCCGCACGGCGAAGCTCGGGCGTCAGAACATCTCCGATCAGGGGCGAAGGCTCGAGCGCACGGATGCGGGAGCGGGCGCTCCAATAAGCCTCTGGCTGCACGCCTCCCCGCGCTGGCGGAGCGTACCAGGTTGCCCGTATCGGGTCGGCCTCGACCCTTCCTGAGGAGTCACGAGAAACAAGCGATCCGCCGTGCGACCCATCGGATGGATCTGGCCGGACCGGGACAACCCGTCCGGCACATCCAGATAGGACCGACAGAAGGATCGACAGACACACGGCGTTGGTCGGTAGATGCATAGAACGACAGGGCCCTAGGTGTTCACTGGAAAACAAATTCGTTAAGGCAGCATGCGTTCGTCCGCCGCGTTTATCAGCACATCGCTAGCGACCAAGGCTGCGCGCCGAGAAGAACCACTCGAGCGTCAGCACGAGTAGCCCCGCGACGAGGAACCACGGCCACAGCTCGCGCTCGCCGCCCATTCGGGTGCCCGAGGCCTCCCCCGGCGACATGCCTCCGAACGCGAGGGGCAGCTCGGTGCGAACGCCGATGCGGCTCTCCAACTCGCTGGCAACATTCACCGCGACCGCACGCTGGTCGCCCGGATTTGCGTCTTCGAGCAAGAACACTCCAGCACGCGGGAGCGGTCCGATCGTGGGGCGCGCCGAGGGTGTTGGCGTCGTTGTTTCGAGCACGCGACCGGAGCCCGTGACACGGACGGACGTTCGTGGCCGCGCGAGGATCATGGTGGCGAGATCACCGGCACGCACGCTGTCGGCCGCATCGCGAGCGCCACGGAGCGAGAGGTAGTCCACCGCCTCGGCGATGAACAGCGGGAAGCTCACCAGCTTTGGCCAATTGCTCATCGCCGGCTCGAAGCCGACCCAGATGCGTCGGTGCTGGCCCGATTCGTCGGCAACGATAAGCGGCGAGCGTTCGCCACTGGCGAGCACGATCTGGCCCGCACTCTCAGTCCGGCTGCGTACGAGCCCGGGCGCAGCGTCGATCAATGGCTCTGCGACGGCGAGTTGGTCGAGGGCGAGATCACGCATGACCGGGTGAGAACGCCTCCATGAAACCACGCGGGTTGGCGGGACCTCACCCGGTTCGAGTCCAACAAACTTTGGCGACTCGTCAGGTTGCTCCGATGGCGGCGCTACGCCGAGGTGCAGGCTGGCCATCCTTGGAGGCACACTCGGCGATACTCGGTCGAACACGACAACGTCGAAGGGCAGCACGCCGCCCGCGGCGAGCTGCTCGTAGCGCCCGAGCCGCACGATTCGCAGTCCACCGAGATCCATCGCGTCGAGCACGGCGGAGACCAAGATGACCGGTCCTGGCCGATCGGGATCCACGATCTCGTCGTTCGGGATGACGTGCAGAACGCGTGGGCGGCCAGCGCTTCGCAGCCAGAGCGATGCGGTATCGTCAGCGACAAGAGCGTCGTCGCCGGGCAGAAGCACGCTGAGCACACCGGCGTCGGGCGAGGCCACCGACAGGCCAACCGACACCACGGACGGGCCTTCGTCGCCATCGTCGCCATCACCGCCATCATCGGTGGTTAAATCGGCGACCTCCTCGGCGACGATTCGTCCGTCAAGCGCGAGTCGTATGGGTAACTCACGGCGAAAGTCACCGGTCGCCTCGACGCGCGCGAACACCCGCACCGTCGCCGGGTCGTCGTACAAGCGCTGAGCGGCAACGGCGACGATACCCGCGTTACTCTTCGGCGAGGTATCCGCTCCGGCGGGCACGCCACCCACGCTTTCAAGCCTGACTTCAACATTGGCCGGCAGCGGGTCGCTCGGGGGCTCGATGTCCCCGTCGGACGCGAGCACGATCGCGAGGGTGGTGGGCTCGGTCGCCTCGGAGAGATCTGCAGAGTCGCCTGCTTCGTCCGCTCCGGCATCGTCGCCAGCGGCGGCAAGCCGAACGAGATCCACCAGCGTATCGGCGGACGCGGTTTCGTCGGTTGGCTCGACCGCTTCTAATGCACCAAGGAGTACCGCCCGATCGCTCGTCCAGGGGGTGAGTGGCAGGGCCTCGCTCGCGAGCGCGACGATCATGACACGTGTTCCGGCGGTCGACGAGAGATCGGTGGCCAGTTCACGCAAACGATCGCGTGCGTCCTCGAGCCTGGTCGCCCCAGCCTGACCATCGGTCGCGTTCATGGAAGCGGAGCGATCGAGTACGAGCATGACACGGCCGCCAAGCTCGCCAGGCGCGACGGGGCGGGCGAACGCCAGGAGGAGCAAGGCTAAGCCGAGCAGCTGCAGCACGAGCTGTGTTTGCGGCCGGACCATGCGCCATGGCACGTTTCCCTGCGCATCGCGTACGGCTCGCTCCCAGAACATGACGCTGCCAACGCGGACCGGCCGGCGGCGCAGCTTGAGCAGGTAGAACGCGATCACGACAGGCACGGTGAGTGCTGCCGCGATGATGCCGGCAATCGGCGCGAGGAACGTCACGATCCCCACCCCCCACCAGCCTTGGGCTTGCTGGGTTTGGGTGGCGGAGGTGCAACACCTTCGGGGCGCGCCACATGCGACAGCGCCGGCTCGTACCCCGACGCGATGACGTACATCTCGGTTGAGACTTCTCGAGTCGCACGCGGCTTCAGACCACGGCAATACGAGAACATCGCCGCAGTGCGCTTCACCAGGTCCGGATAGGTCTCACCCTCGAAGACCTTGTACACCAACGCCCCGCCGGGCCGCAACACATCGGCGATGCGTTCCAGGATCGATTCGCAGAGCCTGACCGACCGATAATGGTCGCCCGCACCGCTGGTGTTCGGCGCCATATCGCTGATGACCACGTCGTAGAGCGGGCCCTCGCCACGATCGCGCCGCAACGGTGCCAGTAGGTCTGCGGCGCTCATTGCCGTCATGTCACCCACCAGCGCTTCGACGTTCTCCGGCATGTCGGCCCGCACGGGCTTGAGGTCCACGCCGACGACGAGCCCCTTCGGCCCAACCAGCTCCGACGCCACCTGGAGCCAACTCCCAGGTGCGCAGCCGAGGTCGAGCACGGCCTGTCCATCAGCCAAGACCGCCCGGCGCTTCTGGATCTCCAGCAGCTTGTACGCCGAGCGCGCGAGATAGCCCTCGGCCTTGGCCTTGCGGAAGTACTCGTCGTGGAGGACACGCTTGGGCATCCTCCAACGGTACCCCGCTCGGTCGTGGGTACGAGGGCTTCTGGGGAGAGCCTTGTACGACTGGGCACCCCTCACGGGCAACCGGCGCTGAACTCGTTCTGGAAGGCGAGGAAGTCGAAGATCGTGAGCTGGCCATCGCCATCAAGGTCCGCCGCCGCATCTCCGGCCGCGAACAGGTTCTGGAAGCACAGGAAGTCGAAGATATCCAATCGGCCGTTGTCGTCGCAATCGGCCGGGCACTCCCGTTCGTTTCCGTCAACGAATCCCTCGCCACCAAGTGTCAGAGACGTGGCCCGAGGCGAACGGACCTCAACGCGGTCGAGGCCGTCGACCGCGCTGCTCCCGATGCCCGGGGCCATCTTGACGGTGTCGGCGCGATAGCGCTCGCCGCCGATCAGGAAGTCGAACGGGTTCTCGCACTTCAGTACGAGCACGAGCTGGTCGTTGGTGTCCAGGACGTAGCACCAGGTCAACTCGATGCAGGGGTCGATCAGGCGGAAGGACGCCCCCGAGCCCAGGATCGGCGTGGCGACCTCGCGGCCGTCCAACTCCAGCGTCAGCGGCACGCGGGGCGAGCCAACCTCCTCGAAGTTCAGGCTGATCGCGACGGTGGGCGGCTCGCCACTGTCGGAGGTCCGTGTCATGGTCGCCGACAGGCTCTCGGCCGTAAACCCGCCGCAGGTCCACCACGGGAACCAGGTCATCTCGACGGGGGTGCTGGGCGCGAGATCATCGAGGTCGACGTGGTGCTCGAAGCGAGTATCTGGCGCCCACGGGGCACCCTCGGCCGTGATGGCAGCACCGACGCCGCCTGGGCCGCTGGGGCCAGTGCGCAGGAGCAACTCATCCCCGAGAACCCGGCCAAGGGTGCCGTCCAGCGGCGCGGCAATCCAATCGTCGATGACCAGCGGGCCGACGAAGACCGTGCGCACGCTCTCGATGATGTCCGAGCACGTCCGGCTGACCGACGTGCTAGCCGACTCGTAGAACGCCATGCCGAGCGACTCGGTCGAGAGCGTGCGCATGCCATCTCCCGTCGCCTCAAACTCACCGCACCAGACTAGCGCCGGATTCGAATCATCGCCGATGATGCCGGCCGCCGGGAAGTGGATCTGGCCGACGATGATGCTCTCGATGTCGCCGGTAGCGGACGGCAAGCCGGCGGTGACGCCCGGACCGTCGGTGACACCGCACCAGTCCCAGCTAACCCAGTCGATGTCGTCCGACAGGATGTCGAGTTGCCCGCTGGCGAAGGCAAACCCATCGCTCGGGAAGTGGGCGTACAGCTCCACGGTGAAGTTGTCCGACAGGATGGCCTTGCGCTCAATACGCAGCTCCCAGCGGCAGCAGTCGTCGGCCAGGGCGGTCGTGGCTGCTCCCGCCGCAAGGGCGATGGCAAGAGCACTGCGGACGGACAGTTGGTTTGCGATGCGTTGCATGTTTCGGCTCCATGTTCGAGCACCCTGCATGCCATCGCGGCCAACGCGGCCGACGGTGTTTCCCGGGCATCAAGGGCACTGATGTATGGAGCGCGGGCTCGTGTGCGCGATCACGATCAATTGAGAGAAAGTTTTCCGATTCATGATGACGCTGAGAGTCATGAGTGCGTGACTCCAATGGGAGCGGGCACCTCAGTCGCAGCCCGCGTCGAACGCGTTCTGGAAGCACAAGAAGTCGAAAAGCGTCAGCCGTCCGTCGTCGTCGCAATCGGCGGTCGACTCGCCGGCATCGAAGGCATTCTGAAACGCCAGGAAGTCGAAGATGGTCAGCTCGCCGTCGCCATCGAAGTCCGCATAGCACGCGGGCTCGGCAACCGCGAATGCGATGCTTCGATAGGTACGAGTTGGATACACCAGCGTCGCCTCACCAGTGTCACGGTCGATGCTGAACAAGCCCCCGCCCTGCTCGCGGGCACCCCAGAGTGTGCCATCTGTGGCGATGGCGAGGTCGTTGAACCACGTACGCGTTCCCGGGAATGCGCTGCCGACTCGCGTGGCGCTGCCCGTCACAAGATCGATCTCGAACAGGTCACCATCTCCGATGTCGGTTCCCAGGGCGTTTCCATCCGAGTCGATGACCAGGCTCGTCAGCTGGTCGAGCCCCGCGCCCGTGATATTGGCCACGAACGTGACCGCGCCGGTCGATCGATCGGCGGTATAAAGCCTGTTGTCACGCGCGGCATACAGCGTGTCGGCCCCCACGTCGTAGGCCATGCTGCGGAAGTTCCAGTTCTCACCGGTATCGCCGACAACCGAGCCCGCGCCGCTGCTGGCGTCGATAGAGAACAGGCGGTCGCTCAGACCGTCATTGAACCCATCGACGCAATAGAGCCCGCCCGCGCTGTCGAACGCCATACCACTGAATATGGCCTCGGCTCCCGATACGCCGCCGATCAGGTCATCATCCCCGGTACCGATGTCGATGGTCCAGAACTGGGGCGACGTGGGATTGCTGATCGCAAACAGCGTCGAGTCGCTCTGAGCCAATGCTGGAAACGCGAGAATACTCGCGGGCAACAGGGCGGCGGCGATGCTTGAACGAACGATCGAGCTTGTCATGGTCGGTCTCCCCCACTCTTGGCGCAAACACGTATCGGGGCACACGACCGCCCCGCTATGGCGTAAACACTGCGCGAGACTTGCGTTACCGGCACGAACCCTCGCTTAAGCCAGGGCGGCGATCGCGGCGCGCACGGCCCGCTCGCTTCGATCGGCCGCCATCGTGGGCTCACCCTCGCCCGCGCCGGACTGGCCGGGCAGCATCGGGACGTGGATGAAGCCGGCCCGCACGCCAGGCCTGGCGCTCGCGAGCGCGTGGAAGAGCACGGCGTTGCACAAGAACGCGCCAGCGTCATGGCTCGTTCGAGCCTCGACACCGACATCCATCATCGCATTGGTCGCGCGCTCGACATCGATGGTCGCTGGTAGCGCGAGCGGGGCGTCTTCCACAAGCGGCCCGGGCGGGCGCTCGAAGCCGTTGTTGTCCGCGAGGCGACCCTGGCCAAAATTCAGCGCGAACCGTTCCACCGTGACCGACGGTCGCTTCCCACTCTGACCCAACATCAAGATGAGCGTGGGATCGTGGCGCTCGATCAGCGAGTGCAAGGCCGGCCACGCGTGGCTCCATGTGACCGGCAAGAGCCCGGTGCACATCGCCACGCCGAGCGGTGCGTCCGTCTCGAGCGACTGGACGATCTGGCGAGACGGATTGTCGTTGCTGCCGCCGAAGGGCTCGAAACCGGTGACCAGAACGCGAGGGTCGGGCATGTGGCAATCGTTGGCCGCTCGGTCGTCCAAGGATGTCCGCGTGGCATGGCCCCTCGAACATTGGCAGGCGTACGCCTCGAGCGGTCGCGATGGCGTCGTGGCGGACCCGCTGCTCGACGTACCGCTGCGGCCGACGGTGGCCGAACTCGCGGCGTTGCGTGCCGACTGGTCCGAAGGCGTCGTCGCCGTCGCGATCGAGGCCGCGCGGGCCCGCCACCGTGCGGTGGGCAAGCTGCGCCCGGAGTGGGTTGATCGACTCATCGCCGACGAAGAGGGCGTAATGGTGGCCTCCTCGTCGATCGCGGCGCAGTACAAGGCCGAGCGGTTCGCCGAGATCGGCGATGCCGAGACACTCGACCTGTGCTGTGGCATCGGGGCCGACGCGTTCGAGCTGGTGCGCTCGGGCTGCGCGGTCACGGCGATCGACAACGATCCGACTCGGGCCTGGATGGCCGAAACCAACGCGCAGTGCGAGGCCCTCGTGGAGGACGCCTCCTCCCCGGCCATGCTCGAGCGTGTCGCGGAGTCGGTGATCCACCTTGATCCTGGCCGCCGGGTTGGCTCAAAGCGGACCCATCGCTACGAGGACTACCAGCCCGGGCCGGAAACCATCGCCCGGCTGGTCACCGCGTCCAAGGGCGCTTGCGTGAAGCTGGGGCCGGGCGTCGATTTCGGACAGCTGCCATCGCCGCCGGGCTCGTATGTTGAGCTGCTGAGCGAGAATGGCCGCCTGACGCAGGCGTTGCTCTGGAGCGGCTCGTTGGCGACGCGGACACTCGTCGAGACCGGCGAGCGCGTGGCAACGATGCTGCCCGCGAACGAACGGTTCTCGGCAAAGCCGGGCCCATTGATCGACGCCGATCGCTGGTACGACTCCGACGGCCCGGAGCGACCGATCCTTGAATGTGTCTACGAAGCCGATCCCGCACTCGAGCGTGCCGGGCTCCTCGGGCCGTTTGCCGAGCGCCACGGGCTGCGGCCGATCCATCCCGCCGTTGGCGTGCTCACGGGCGAGCGTGTTGACGACAGCCGATGGCTCAGCCGCTTCGCCGTGCTCGACGCCATGCCGTGGCGGCGCAAGGCCGTGCGTGCGCGGCTGCGCGAGTTCGGCGCGGGGCTGGTCACGGTCAAGACACGCGCGAAGCTCGTCGACCCCGATTCGCTCCAGAAAGAGCTCCGCGGCTCGGGCAATGAAGCGCTCACGGTCTTCGTGCTGCGGCTGGGTGACAAGGCCACCGCGATCATCGCACGCCGTGAGGCGGCGTTAGGCTAATCGAGACCCGACACTCCACGCCGCGCCGCACTCGGGGCAGGTGGTGGCGCCGTCGTCCTGGGCGTCCAAGCCGTGTAGTTCGTACTCGCAGCTCGGGCAGCACCCGCGGGCGGCCATGCGTTCGGCGGCCTCCTGGCGGCCCGCCACGAACCACCACGAGAGCCACGTCAGGAACCAACCGGGCACCAGGAACAGCACGAGCACGGGCGCGGCCATGGCGCACAGCGGGATCGCCAGCAGCAACAACCACATGCCCGGCGACACCCGTTCCTTCAATGGCAGCGGCGGCGTGTGCAGCGGGCGGCATGCCTCGTGTTTCGCACCCCTGGCATCGGTGATGATCGCCACGCTCATGCGGTCCGTTTCGCGAGCTTCGGATCGTAGGTTCCGCACTCGGGGCACGGGCCGGAGACGGCGAGGACCTCGTAGCCGCAGGTGATGCAGCGGTTCTTGCGACGGCGACGCCCGCGTCGAAGCAGACGCTCCGCCGCCACGCACGCAAGCACCAGAGCCGACCACACCAACGCGTTGCCGGCGAGCCCAAACCACATCGGGCGTATAGGAACATACTCCTGGATCCCGATGAACCCAAGCGACACCAGACCGTCGCTGGAATTCCACTGCGTGCTGCTGACGCTCCGTCGCCGGTGCCCGTGCGCCGCCGGCCACGGCCAGCCGCTCGCGCGGGCCAAGATCACCTCGTTGGTCCCTCGGAACGGCTCGACGCTCCACGCGGGCCGAGGATCCTGGGACACACGGGGCATGTCGCCAAAGGGCTTGGTACGCGCCTCGTGTTCCGCCCTCGATCCCTGCGCAAACGAGTAGCCCGGGATCGTGAGCCCCGGAGCACGCCGCAGCGCGAACAGCACCGCGTACTCCTCATCGAGCCAGTAGTAGGACTGGGCAGACCGCGGCGGCACAGCCCGGATCGACGCGGTCCATGGAGCGATCACGCCAACGACAATACTCGCCAGTGAGATGATCACACCGATCACGGACGACAAGGCGACATGCCTCACGCCAATCAGCCTGGGGGGCGGGTTTGCCACGCACGCATGCTATGTTGTGATCGTGGGCGATCCCTGCGTCTAGCCCAGGCCGAGTTCCTGCTTGACCTGCGTGCACCACTTCTCGATGCGCTCGTTCGACAGCGAGGGCTGGTGGTCCTCGTCGACCATCAGGCCGAGAAAGGTCCCGTCGCGTTCGCCCACCGACGCCTCGTAGTCGTATCCGTCGGTCGACCACCGGCCGATGAGCTCCGGGCCGGCCGGCTCGATGATGTCCCAAAGCAGGCCGAGCGCATCACCAAAGGTGTCCGGATACCCGCCCTGGTCGCCGCAGCCGAACAGCCCGACCTTCTTGCCCTTCATCTGCGGGATCGCGAACTTCTCGGCCGCGTCCTCCCAGTCTTCCTGCATCTCGCCGATGTGCCACGTCGGGATGCCCAGCAGCAGCACGTCGTACTGCTCCATGTCCTTGGGGTCGAACTTGTAGACCTCGATCGGTGAGCTGGCCAGATCGCCAAAGTGGTCCTTGATGTGGTCGGCGACGATCTCCGTCGCCCCGGTGCTCGATCCGTAGATGATGCCGATCTTCACGACTCTGGTCCTCTCGCGGCCCGGCGCTGGCCGCTGGTTTGTCAGGCAGGAACGTCCATGCTAGATCGCCGGGCTCCTGGATGTCATGGCACATTGCGACACGAGGGTGTCCACCGCCCTAACCTCGCGGCAACGCACCGGGCCGTGCTCGGAGGAGTTCAATGCTGACCTATCTGACCATCGCCGTGATCGTGCTGCTCTGCGCCGCGTCCGCACGCGGCCATTTCCTGTTCGTCCACGTCCTCGAAGGCGACCACTCCCGCATCGAGCTCCACTTCGCGGAGAGCGCGTGGGACTTCAGCGCCAGCGACCGCATGGTTGGGCTCGTCGCCGATGCGCGTTCGTGGGCCCCCCAGCATGGCTCGCTGTCGTTCGAGCGGCGGCCATACGCCATGGTCGCCGAGTTGCCCGAGGGCGGCTCGACGGCCTGCGCCACCTTCACGTACGGCATCATGCGCCGCGGCGGCCACTTCCTGCTCGAGTACCACGCCAAGGGCGTCTCGGGCATTGAGGCTGCCAGCGCTCCAACCGCGCTCCGGGCCGAGATCGTGGCCGTCCGCCGAGGGGACGCCCTCGAACTGACGGTCCTGTTCGACGGCCAGCCCGCCGCAAACGCGGAGATCGTGGTCCCCGACCCAATCGCAGGCTCCCGCACGACAACGACCGACGACCAGGGTCGCCTGACAATCCCCGTGCCGGCCACGCCGGTGTACTCATTCCGCGCGATGGTGGCCGAGGCGACACACGGCACGCACGACGGGACCGAGTACGACGAGGCCAGGCACTACACGACGCTCACGGTCCACGAGGATCCGGCTCTTGGTGGCAGAGGCAGCGATCGCCTGGCCGCCGCCGTGCTGGCCGATGCGCTGCACGCCTCGCCGGCGTTCCCCTTCGCCGCCGATGGATGGTCCGCCGACGTCTCGGGCCAGATCGATGGGAACCGCGTCGGAGGCCTGCTGACGAGTGCCCAGGGCGAGACAGGCGTCGGCCTGGGCTCGGTCGCCCCGGACGACGTTGTGAACGCGCTGCGAATGATCATCGGGCTCGGGTATCGAAGCCACGCATCCGGTTCAACGATCGGCTTCGCGTCGCATCGCGCTGCCGGCGCGAGCGCACGCATCGCCATTCCAGACGCGGGCATCGAACTGCATGTCCAGGACCGCCGCGTCCGCTCGGTGCGGTACTCCGGGGGCGATTCCGAGACCCGGATCGACGTCGCCGGCTGGCAGGAAGTCGGCCCGAGCACCGTCGTGCCGTCGCGTCTCATCAAGACCGAGTTCGGTCCCGACGCGAGCATCCGCAGCGTCACGATCATCGAGCCGACCTACGACCGCACGGACGCGGGCGTCGTGCCCACCGCGTTCCGCGGCACGCGCATCGAGGATGCATCCACCGAGACCGCCCTCACCCTCAGGGTGGCCAACGCGCGTGCCCTGGAGCCCGCGGCTCGTTAGTCGCGACGCTCGCCGGCGAGACTTGTGCCTGTCCGTGCAGCGCGTTCTCCCTCGGTCCCTCGCGTCGTTTCTTGCCACGCCGCACCACACTCGGGGCACACGCGACATCCGTCGGATTCGGCCTGGATGTCGCTGATGCGATACGCGCATCCAGGGCACAGGCCCAGGGCCAGCCACGCCGACGCGTGCAGGCTCTTGCGCATCGCTCGGACCAGCGTGATCGCGAGCAGGACGATGCCGGCGATCATCCCCAGGATCAGCGGCCACGCCAGCACGGCTGGGAGCGTGGTGTGCATCGCGAGCGCGAGCGTGGGCACCCCGCCAAACGAGAGCCCCATGAGCCCGCCGTACATCGCAGCATGCCGATTCGGATGTCCGATGCACGCGTCGACATCGGACCGTGCGGCACCCGATGCGAGCGCATCAGCGCGCGTGGGCCGGCGCTGGCCCCGGATCGGCCGTTCGCGATGATCAACACGCTTGGAAAGGATCCTCATCGGGCGGCCCGCCGCGCTGGCGGTCGTCGCGTGCCACACTCTGGGCAGATCTCGATTTCCCGCGGGAATTCGTACAAGCAGCGATAACACAGGTCGAGCCGCTCGATCCGTGAGAACCGCCGCCAGCGCCAGAGCGTCCAGGGCACAAACGGGATCGCGAAGAAGATGATCGTGTTGGCGATGAGGCCGGGCCACACGACGACGATCGGGAAGTCCGTGATTCGATTCCGGAGATGCAGGCTCAGGTTCCGTGATGGCGGCTGAGCCAGGAAGAACCGGCCGATGGCCTGTTCGGAGCTGCCCGGCACCTCGTACCACCCCGCGGCGCTGCGGAGGGGCACGCCCACCCGGAACGCGAAGTGCATCTCCGGCCAAGGCTCGCTCACGGGCACGGCCCACGACGGCCTTGGATCGTGCTCGACAACGGAGGGCGAAGGAAAGCCCTGGACGGGCGGATGCACCGGCGCGTGATGCCATGTGGTAAATCCGAGCAGCCGCTGCCTGGCTGCCGAGGTTGGTCCACGGTCGGGATGCTCGAACTCGTAGAGATCGATCGTGCTCCAGAGAGACCCAAGATGCGGTGCCTGCGCCCGCCACGCCAGCACCGGCACGCTCCCCACCGCCAGCACAACCGCGAGCGTCAGGCATGCCAGCGCGATCCGTACGCTCATGGCTCTCGGGCACCGCTTCATCGCGTTCCTGTCACCGCGGGCTCACTCGCACTTCGCCGCCCGTCGAGGCCCGATCGCGCTTCCAGGCGCTCCCGCACGCCGGGCACACGGTGCATCCGTCCTTCTTGGGCCCGACGGCATCGAGCGAGACGCCGCACGCGGGGCACGCGTCGAGCGACAACGCGGCCGGGCGCTGCAGGCGGTACCACCGGCGGCTGAGCAGCATCGCGATCGGCCAGATCAGGACGAGCGCGACGACGATGTTGGTGGCGACGCCCGCGCTCCCCGGAATCTCGAAGCGGGCCCGAATGTCGATCATCGAGAGCACAAGCACGACCAGGACCACCAGCGCGAGCCTGGCCGTGTCTTCGGTGCGCAGCCGCCGCATCGGCTGGGTACTGCGGTCTCCGTCGAGCGTCGACGCGTAGCGCGCCAGCGCCTCGATGCTCACCCGGCCACGCGACGGCCGGCCGCGATCATCGAGCGGCGTCGCACCGAACCAGAACTCGCCTTCTCCCCACGATCGTGTCAAGGCATCCCCCGTGGCATGGTGCATTGTTACCTCGCGTGCGAGACACAGCACGCGGACCTATCGGGCCCGAATCCTCCACGCGCCGCCAGACTCGGGGCACACGAAACGCCCAGGCGGTTGTTTCTGGGGTTGAGTGATCGAAGAGCCCATGCTCGGACACACGCTCGACGCGGGGCTACCCCGGCGGCTGGTGCGCCCCGGGCTTCGCTCTGCCCACGCCCTGGCCCTCCCCGCGCGCCGCAACGGGCACCGGGCACCCGCACTCGGGGCAGACGTCAAGGCCTCCCGACACGTCGTACCCGCACGCGATGCATCGGCTTCGCCGGCGGCGGTGGGCCCACCGGAGCACACAGGCCAGCACAACCCCGCCGATGATCAGGCCCGCGTAGAAGAACGTGTTCGCCATGAGGCCGAGCCACAGCGGCTCGGTGGGGATGAGCCGGCTCTTGCCCAGGATCGTCGTGTTGTACTCCCCACGCGTCTGGCCGGGGCCGACGGACGCATCGTCGTACGCGGTCACGTGCCGTGCAGCCTTGATCGGCCAGCCCGCGGCCATCGTCTGCACCTGCGGCTCGGCGTGCGAATCGAAGCCCGCGGCCCACCACGGCGAAGGGTCGCGCGCGACCACATCGGGGATGGGCCAATAGGTCTCTTCCGGAACGACGTGGTGCCACACCCAGACGCCCATGCCCGGCATCTGGTGGTGCATTGTCACGTGCCCGACGCCCACGCCCGAGCGCACGCTCCCGGTCGCGGGCAGCCGATCATCCAGGTAGCCCAGCCAGTGCTGTGCGATAAACGCGCTCGCGGGCACGCTGGCGATCGCAAGCACCACTCCAACGATCACACCGATGAGCAACAACCGCCATCCAAGGAAAGCTGGCGGGCGACGGTTGCCATCGGCGGTCCCGGTGTTGCCGGTCATGCGCAGGCGCCCCCGGTGGCCGCGTCCATCGCCCACGCAGCCCCGCACTCGGGGCACACGCGGCAGCCGTCGGCCTCGGGTTCGATCTCGGCCAGGCCGTAGCCGCATGCGGGGCAATGGCCCTCTCTTAAGAACCCCCGCTTGTGCGACCGGATGGCCATGGGACCGATCAGGGGTTGCACCGCGAGGCCGAGGGCGAGGATGAATGCGCCACCGAAGAAATAGCCCAGGCTGTTCAGGCGGGCCGGCATCACCGCACCAACGAGGTAGTTCGCGGCAACGAGGCCACACCCGAACGTGAGGCCGAGCAACGCCCCCTGGTTGTTCACCGCCTTCATCGCTCGCCTCGCCGCGTCCCTAGGCATGCCGGACCGCCGGGCCCGCCCCGCGGTCCGCAGGTAGCCGGACGCCAGCCGCGCCGCGCGATCGTCGCAATATCGCACCCAATACCCCATGGCTCGGATCCTAACCGTTTGGTCTCGGTGCTCGGCTCTATGACTCAGGTGCCGGAGCGTCCAGGACCGGTGCCACGGACCAGAACACCGGTGCTGAAAGGCTCAGGACCGGTCTTGGAGAGCGCAGGACCGGTCCTGGAAGGCTCAAGACCGGTGCTGGAAGGCTCAGGATCGGTGCTGGAGAGCCCAGGGCCGGTTCCGAGAAGCACAATGGTGGTACGCACGAGATGGGAGAGGGCCTCGTGGGGCTCAGGTGTGGGACGGTGCCGTGGGCCTCTTGCGGTCGGGAGTCACGCCGGCCACCACGGCGAGCACGCCACAGACACCCACCACCACGATCGGAGGCCGGGCCCTCGACTCGGACGTCCGGATCTCCGAGCGCAGCGGCCGCGCGATCGCCTCGAAGGCCGCCGAGCCGTCTCCACTTGCCAACTCGGGAACGTTGACGCCGGCAAATCTGAGATCTTCGGCAATGGCCTTCGAGGTGTCCCACGTGCGCATCCCAACGCCTTTGGTGGTTGCGCCGAACCAGGACACAAAGAGGACGCCGGCGGCCAGCAGTTGGAGGACGCCGAGCGTGATCAGGAATTTGCGGTGGCGGTTCATGGGACTTCCTTCCTCGCGGCCGCGGGCGGCCATGTGCACAACCCCAGCCCGCTTCGCACCGGACTCCGGCAGGTTCGCACATGGAGGGATTCAACGAAACTCGAGCGTCGCTGGAGCGCTCAGCCCCCAAGCTCACCCGCACGCCGTGCCGCCGCCAGCACCGCCTCACGCACGGCGTCGCGCACGCCCCGAGCTTCGAGCACGTCCAACGCGGCCGCGGTCGTCCCGCCCGGGCTCGTGACCGCGACGCGCAGCTCCGCCGGATCGGGCAATTCGCCGCGGCACTCCTGCGCCAGCATCGCGCCCGCGCCGAGCAGCGTCTGGGCCACGATCGAGCGGGCGTTGTCCTTGCTGAGCCCCGCCTCGCGCCCGGCGTCGAGCACCCCTGCGATCAGTCCCTCGGCCATCAGGAACGCGTACGCGGGCCCGCTGCCCGCCGCGCCCGTGAACGCGTCGATGGCCGCCTCGGGCAGGTCGTACACGCGGCTCGCGGCGCCGAACAGGCGATGGGCCCGGTCGAGGTCCTCGCCCGTCGCATCGTCCGAGGCGCTCAGGGCCGTCGCGCCGTGGCCGGTGGCGATGGGCAGGTTGGGCATCGTGCGCACGACCCGGGCCCCGGTCGCCTCGGTGAGCGTCGCGACGGTCACGCCGGCGAGGATGCTGATGCAGCACCGGCCCTCGAGCATGCCGTCGCCGTTGGCCGCGCGGATCTCGTCGACCACAGCCGGCAGCATCTGGGGCTTGACGCACAGGAGCACGGCCGCGTCCTCGTAGGGCAGGGCCTCGCACGCGTCGGCGACGGTCGCGACGGCATCGATGGCGGTATCGACCGCGGAGATCCGGGCGCGGCGGGCATCGTCGGGCTCGGCGACGACCACGGGGCCGTCGAGCAGCCCCGCGCCGGCCGCACCGGACAGGATCGCGTGGGCCATGGACCCGCCGCCGATGACCAGCAGCGGGCAGACGTCGATATGGGCCGCGGTATCGCTCATGGCGGACGGTATCGCCCTCCACTACCATTGGTGCCCGGTCGGAGCCGATCCGCCCGCAGGCAGCATGGAGGCCCGATGGCGACGTACTACACCCTCGACTTCGAGCAGCCCCTGCGCGAGCTGGACCAGGAGATCGCCCAACTCAAGAGCCGCGTCGAATCGCTGACCAGCGGCGACGGCATCTCGGGTTCCGGCCACCCCACCGAGCTGGCCGAGGCCGAGCACGCGCTCGCCGATCGCCTGGCGCGCCACAGCCAGACCATGGCAGAGCTCTACAAGCAGCTGAGCCCGTGGAACACCGTTCGCGTCGCGCGCCACCCGGACCGGCCCCAGGGCCGCGACTACATCGAAGCCTTCTGCCGAGACTTCACCGAGCTGCACGGCGATCGACGCAGCGGCGAGGATCCCGCGATCGTCACCGGCTTCGGCCGCATCGGCGACTTCAAGTGCCTCGTCGTGGCGCACCACAAGGGTCGTGACACGCAGGAGAAGCTGCGCTGCCATTTCGGCTGCCCGCACCCCGAGGGCTACCGCAAGGCGCTCATGAAGATGCAGATGGCCGCGAAGTTCGGCGTGCCGATCGTGACCATGGTCGACACGCCCGGCGCCTTCCCGGGCCTGGAAGCCGAGCAGCGCGGCCAGGCCGAGGCGATCGCCGTGAACCTCAAGGAAATGAGCGCGATGCCGGTGCCGATCGTCAGCGTGGTCATCGGCGAGGGCGGCTCGGGCGGCGCGCTGGGCATCGCCGTGGGCGACCGCGTGGCCATGCTCCAGCACGCGTGGTACTCGGTCATCAGCCCCGAGGGCTGCGCGGCCATCCTGTGGAAGCAGGCCAACGAGCGGACCAACAGCCAGGCGGCCACCGCCCTCAAGCTCACCGCCCGCGACAATCTGGAACTGGGCGTGGTCGACGCCGTGATCGACGAGCCGGCCGGCGGGGCCCATCGTGATCGCCCGGACGCGGCCCGGCGGCTGGAGCGATGGATCGTCGCCCAGCTCGAAGAGCTCACCGAGATCGCGCCAGAGGAGCTGCTCGAGCGTCGCTACCAGCGCTATCGGAGGCTGGGCAGCTTCGATGAGGTGGCCCCCGAACCAGAGGCCGCGGCCGAGGCGACGTGAGGAGCCGCCAGGGACGCCCAGGGCCGTTTGGCACCCCGCGGAGCCCGCGTCGCGACCGACTGAGATTCCTGCCTCGCCTATTTTGACGCCGGTTGGCACGTCCCCTACGCTTGGCGACTTTTGACCCGGGACGGGCCGCGTGGCGGCCGCCAGGGGCAAAACTCCGGCCCCTCCGGAGCACTCGTGGCCAAGAAGAAGACCACCACTACGAAGAAGAAGACGGCCCCAAAGGCCCCTGCTGCCGCGTCGAAGCAGACGAAGAAGGCCGGTAGCTCCAAGAAAACAACGAAGAAGACGCCGGCAAAGAAGACCGTGAGCAAGACGTCAAAGAAGACGGTCTAGTAGCCCACCGCCAAGAAGACCGCCAAGGTCACCAAGAAGTCGCCCGCAACCAAGTAGGTCTCCTAGAAGGCCCCTCCCAGCAAGAAGACCACCAAGAAGGCGTCGGTCACGAAGAAGTCCCCGGCAAAGAAGACCTCCAAGAAGGTCACCAAGAAGCCGGCCTCGACGACCTCAACAACCAAGAAGACAACCACGAGGGCCCCCGCCAAGAAGGCCGCACCGCCCCCCCCACACCCCCCCCCCCCCACCCCCCCCGCCAACCCCCAAAGGCGGGAACCCAACCGACCCCCGGCCCCCCCCCCCCCAAGCCCC
>CALCCF010000092.1 GCA_937899905.1 uncultured Phycisphaeraceae bacterium | reverse complement strand
GCCTTCTTGTCGCCAGGACGATCAACGCAGTCTCGGATGACTTGGCTGAGGCCCTGGGCCAGAAGCTTGTCAATCTTGCCGTTGTCCATCTCGCGAATTGACGCAAGATTCAGTTTTACCTTGGCCATCTGGCCTCCTCTTCATGCATTGGACTACGAAGCCGCCTTCACGCCGAAGACGCCGTCGTAGTGGGCTCTGACTGTGCTCCAGAACACGTTCTCGGTGCGGATCTCAATGCGGCCGGGGTAGGTGAACGTGGAGTTGAACACCATGACCGCGGCGGCCATCCACTGGAGTTGGTCGGCCCCGGCGGGTCGGTTCTTCTCGATCTCAGCGCAGGTGAAGTACGACGCGCGGGTGCGCAGGGCCTTCTCTGCGGCCTCACGACCATCCTTCCGGCTCTCGGTGCGGATGGAGTCGATCCAATCCACGATCTGGTTGACCTCTTCGGCACCAGCGAGATTGTGGTCGACGATCGGGTCCAGCAGCTCGTACAGCCGGTCGGCCATCGCTTCGGGCAGGACGCTCTTTGCGTAGTCGGGGTCGTCGTTCATGCTTCACCACCCTTCGCCTTGGCGATGGCGGCGCGAAGCTGGTTAGCCAGCGTTGCCGAGTCGTCGCTGTCGGAGTTCTCGGCAAGCTCCGCGGCCGTGGTCTCTAGGTACGGCAGCGCATCAATACACGCCTTCAGCAAATCCGGCGCGGCGGCAATGAGAAGGGCGTTGGCCCTATCCTCATCTACGGTGTCGGTGTAAAACGCTACAAAGGCAACTACACCTCCATCTGCGAGCGTAACTGGTGTTGCGAAAAACGTCCCTGAATCTTTGTGCATTTCACGACACACAAAGACAGGTGATTCGTTGTCTTGCCATGGGCCCGGAGTAGAGCTGATTGTTGTTTCATTATCGTTCATGCTGCGTCTCTCTTTCCGATCAGGCCCATGTCCTCAAGCGCCGCGTTCACCGCGTCGGCTCGCTGTTGGTTGCTCATGCACACGCAGTCGTTGTGCTGGATGGTCGACCGAGCGGTGACCTTGTTGACGCGCTTGTACGCCTGGGTGAACTCACCGCGAATCTGGCCGACGCCAGGGCTAGCAGCAGGCCACCACACGCCCATCCACCCGTAGACGCAGTGCGTTCCGTCTGGGCCGTCGTTGGTGCAGGCGCACATATCGCTTGCTTCGAGTCGTCGAGGTTTCAAAACGGCGTCTCCAGATCCTCAGGCACGGGGTTCTCGATGAACGAGCGGAATGGATCAATCGCCTTGTCAAAGCGGTCTCGGAAGTGCTTGAGCGCGTCGCTGACCTTGCGCGTATAGACGTCCGGCGTGACTCGCACGAGATGGAGCGGCATGCCCCACCCGGCATAGCTGCCGAAGTCCCACCAGTCGCGACCGCTGAGCGCGAGACTGCCGTGAACTTGGGGTCGGTACTTCTTTGGCAGCCCCCCCGCGCGAACGTACGCGACATGCTGCTTGAGGTCGGGGCACTTGAGCTCCAGGCCGCCTTCTTCCCCAATCAGACCGTCGGGCGAGAAGCCAAACAAGGGGTCGTCGGCAACAACGAAACCGACGGTGGTGACCTCGTGGTCCGTGTCGAACATGTACTGCGCCCTGGCCTTGGGCTCGAGCATGTGGCCGTGCCGCATCTGCTTGCTGACAAAATGGTCGGCCTCGTCCGGATCGACTCCGGCGATGCGTTCGGCGATCAGCTCGTTGATATAGCTCTCGGCTCCATCGGACAGGGTGCCATGGACCGGCGTGATGATGCGGTGGAATTCCGACGCGGTGGCGATGCCGGCCCGCGCCTCCATCCATTCCTGGGAGCCTTGTTCGCAGTGCAGGGTCTGCATCAGCCGGCCGCCTGACTGATCTTGTTGTGCAAGCGGCGCTTCGCGTCCTCGAAGCTCTGGGCAGGGATGTCGCCCACCTTCTCGACGCCATAGATGGCCAGGAACTTGGCGGGGTCAGCTCCAGCGATCTGCTGAGCCTGCTGCAACAGGTCGTCAAGCTCCATCGCCTGTTCGTCGCTGATCGGGCTGCGCGTGGCGTTGCCGTCGTTGTCCGAGCCTGCAATCGCGATGTTCATCACCGAGCACAGCAACTGTCGCTGGAGGTAGGAGAAGGTCGCCTGCCGGCCCTGCACATCGGTTTTGTTCTGCTTGCCGCTAGGCCCCTTGTCATCGACCGCGGCTTCTCGCCAGCGGATCTCTGTGTGATCGCCGTGGCTGACGTGCATCTGCACGCGGACCATGCCCGACTCGCTCGGTTCGCCCTCGTCGAACGAGATGGCGAAACCGTGCTCGGTCCAAACCGGCTTGCAGGTCAGCATGACGTTTTCGAGGCTGGCGTAGCCACTGTTCGTGTGGCTGTTGCGGCGGTCGTATACAACCGTGGGCATCTGCTTCTGGCACTTGGCCATAGCTGCGTCGAACGCTCGCTTGGCCGCGATCCGGTCTTCCTCCCTCTTGAGCTCCACCAGCTCTTTGATCATGCCGGGCAGTTTGGCTGGATCCGCGTTTGGATTCGTGCTCAACTGCTGCATGAGCTGCATCGGCGTTGGCTCGATGACCTGGATTGCAGTGGCTTCAACCTCGTTATCCACGACCATCCCCCTTAGCTTGATGCTCAATCAACCACGCTTCGCAATCCGCCATACAAAACCGCACGCTTCGGCCGATCATCACAACTGGCAGGCCGTCCTGTCTGAGATTGGAAACCGTTCTTGTTCCAATGCCCCATGCTTCTGCCAGCTGGGCAGTGTCTATCAACGTGTCGTACTTTGTTGTCGCGCGTGCCGACTGCGACTCGCCGCGCTTGCTCGGCGACGAGTTGCATGAGCTTGTGGGGCTGTTGAGCACAAACACCCGACTTGGACGTCCACCCTTTCCGCCGGGCGATGCTCGATGCTCCCATTGCCCAAGGCCGCATCCGACCAGCTCGTCAAGAGCGGCTGTCGCGACGCTGGACGTTTTGTTGAATCGCTTAACGCCGTACAGATCTCGTGGCTTAACTTCGCCGCCCAAGTCTTGAATGACCTTGATCAGATCTGCCTTGCAGTCCGCTTCGTGAGTCGCAAGTTCCACGGCCACGCGGTCCATCGCCTTGCCCAAGCGTCGTGTCGATTGATCCTTGCCACTCGGCACATTGGTCAGTGAAGAGTCCAGTGTCACCGACAACTCGTCTTCGAGAAGCGTGGCAAAGCACCTTCGGGCAACATCTGACCAGTTAATTGAGGGGCAGCTTCGCATGAGGCGAACCATTGGAACTGGCAGATTAACGTGATATGGCTTTAGTTGTGTCATCTATCCGTGCCCTAGTGATAAGTGAGTCAGTCCTGGCTGCCGACGCCCGTCTCCCACGGCGTGCGTGTCCACGCCGTCACGCGCGTGACGTAGATCCATGCCTTCAGTCTTGTGATGAGCGATGGGGTCGCAGCACCAGCGATGACGCACGCGGCGAAGGCCAAGGCCCACCACCCGAACTCCAGCCACAGCAGGACCGTGACCGCGCCTAGGACGCCACCGATCGCGGCAAACGGCAGTGCAGACCAAAACCCCGAGCGTGCAGTTGATGACTGCCGCCCGCACATGCGAAGCGTGCTGTTCATTTCGTTCTCCGCGGCGGTGTTCCCGCCAATGACCGTCGTCGGAATCAAACCGACGCTTGTTTGGACTGAGGGCGGAACTTGGAGGGCGTCTCAGTCTCGTACAAGGCAAATCTGCACGGTCGTCGTGGGCCACGCGGGTTCCCTGGCCCGCGCGCTTGGTACAGGACGCCACGACGCCCTGAGGAGGAGAGAGTCTGCCTAGCCCGCCTGAACACAGGGTGTGACCTCGGTCGTTTCGCTGGTCGTTCCCGTGTCGCCGCTGACCAGTTGGAGGTCGGGATTGCGCGACCGCCGTCCGGATCGCTCCTCGATCTCGATGAATTGCGCGTTGCGCGTCAGGGCCTCGGCGGCCTTGTTGGCTCGGCCTCGCTCAATCGGCGGAAGGTCGGTGGCCTCAAGCCGATCGAGGAAGTGGCGGATGTCTGCACTGTTCAGGGGTTGCTCTGGCACGCGGGCTCCTTCGGTCGTCAGTGGGGCGATGACGCGAGCCATGGTGGCCGCGTGTGTCGCCGCGTCTTGTGCGTCTTGGTCAGGCACGTTGGGCCTCCGGTAAAGAACCCGGCGGCGTGTGTGCCGCTGCGCCCCCGTCCTGGGAGTCGGGTTCTGGGTCCCCAGCAGGTGAGACCTCCTGGCCGCTGGCCGGGGACTGCTGGGTGGAATATTTGGATTTGAAGTGCTCAAGATCTCCGGCGGGGACCCGCCAATCCCCTCGCTTGCCTGTCTGGAAAGCGTTCGGAAAGGACTTGTCCTTGGCCCTTGTTCTTGCGGTTTCAAGGGAGATTCGTAGCTGCTGCGCAACCTCAGAGAGAGTCAGGATTTCTTCTCGTTCGGTTGCTGTGTCCGTCCGCATAAGACACAAAGTACCGATATTCCAAATCGATGTCAACTCTTTTTTGGAATTATTTGCCTTGACAGCTCATTTTGGGAGTATTTGGAGTATCTT
>CALCCF010000091.1 GCA_937899905.1 uncultured Phycisphaeraceae bacterium | reverse complement strand
CTCATCGGCGGTGGCCCGAGCACCGGAACGGGTATGCTGGCAGCCGTGATCGCCCTCGCGGCCGTGCTGTGCGGCAAGCTTGCGGTGGTTGAGCTCTATCGCCAGAACGACGGGGATCTGCAACTCGCCAACGAGTTCTCCCACGAGATCATGATGTCTTACATCGCCGACGAGCTGGCCGAGCAGTGGGAAGAAGACGGCTACGAGCTCGATTGGCCGGAGCTTCCAGAGAATCAGGCGTTCCCATGGCGGGAGGCGGACTATCCGGCCGACCTTTGGGCGACCGCGGAAGAGTGGTGGGCCGACACCCCCCGTGATCACCAGGACAAGGTTCGGGAAGGTTACCGCAAGCTCCATGAGTCGAATGTTGCGGACGCCGAGGACTTTTATACGAGCATCGAGAACGAGGGCATGTTCAGCGCCTTTGATGCGCTCTGGATGCTCCTCGCGGTTGGTTCGGCGTTCGGCCTCGGTCGTGGCGGTGCGGACGAGTAAGCTTCGCAGCTTCTTCTGCAGTAGCTACTAATGATCCAATCGACATCGGCTTATGGCCGATGTTTTGCTATGGTCGGTTCGATCCATAGCCATCCATCTCGTTCGTAGAGCCTGCCTTGTAGCGGGGCGTTCCGACCGACCGACTCAAGGTGCGCTTCGGCCATGCGTGATCCTTCAGGCCCCATGACCAGCGCGTAGCGAGCCTGGCCGGTTTCGTCCATCCATGACAACATCGGTGGGATGCCGCCGCGGATGCACAGAATGGCGCACGCCCGGTGACCGAGGCCATTGCCGGGCTTCATCGCGCCCAGATAGCACTTGGAGTCCAGGATCTCGCCGGTGATCTCGTGCTCGCCGAGTTCGCTTGCGGCTGGGCGCGCAGCGTTTGAAGCTCTATCCACACGCTCGGCGGACTGGACCTCGAGCATCCGCATCCCGTGCCGCTCGAGCGGGTAGCCGGTCACGCTCGCGTTCAAGCCGACGATGCTCGTGACGTTCTCGGGTGGGCCGACCTTCCCCACGCCGACTAGGAGCACGCCCACCGAACCATCGTCGGGAAGCAGCATCGGGTACGGCTCAGCAACGATCATGCCGGAAACCGTTTCGGTTGCGGAGAGATCCCAGACGCCGGTGCCAGGATCTCGCTGCCCCAAGGCTGCACCGGCGGCGGTGCCGAGCAGCAAGCCGCCGAACGCGCCGATCGCCGCGAGTACGAGCGTGATCAGCGTGGCCGGCAGTGGCCGGTAGATCACGTAGATGCCTTCGCTCTTGCTTATCACTCGCCCTCCTTGGGGATGGTGATCGGTGGCATCGGCGTGCCCGCCGGTTTCGGCGTCGGATCGACCTCCACCCGCCCGCCACGGATGCGTAGCTCGTAGGTCGGGATCTTCTCGGTGTAAGGCGGTGGGCTCTGGCCACTGGACGTGTCGTACTGATACCCATGCCAGGGGCAGGTCGCGCACCCGTCGATGATCTCGCCCTCGCCCAGCGGGCCGCCCTGGTGCGCGCACACGTTGCTCAGCGCCGTAAGCTCGTTGTCGTTTCGAAACACCGCCACGCGCTGGCCGCCGCCGATGCAGACCACGCGAGCGCGCTTGTCGGGGATGCTCATCGGGTCGCCGATATCCAGCCAGCCATCTTCGGTGGCCTCGTCGGAGGTGGCATCGAATCGCCACTCGCGCAGGCCCGCGGAGATGTGCAACACCCCGACTACGAGAGCGCCGGCGAGGAGCATCGACGGGTAGAGCATCGACTTCTCGCTGTGCAGCACCCCGAACACCACGTGCGCGACGACCAGCGCATACGCCCCGTACACGGCCATGTGCATCGCCTTCCAGAAACCATGCCCGAGGAACGCGAGCCAGAAGTCATGGCTGGTCGCGGCCATGACGAGCAAGATGAGCAATGCGAGGAAGCCGAAGAACTCGAAGCCCACGCCTCCATCCGGCCGGATGAGCACGGCTAGAACAGGGTTCTCAACACCGAAGCCACCATAGAAGCCGAACACAACGAATGCGTGCAATCCCGCGACAAGAAACACCGTCACGCCCAGATGCCGGCGGTTGGCGAGCATGAACGAGGTTCTGGGAAATAGCCGTGCGATCGGCCCGATTGCCAGCGTCACGTGCAGCAGCACGATGGCCAGCGTGCCGAGCGCCCGCATGATCAGGATGGGAGGCGAGATATCGTTTGGCGGTGGGTTCAACACCATGCTGACCAGCGAGAACACGCCGACGAAGAGAATGCATGCGGCGGCGAGCACGAGATCGTACACCACCTTGTGGCGCGTCCAACTCACCGCACGGTACCGTGCGCTCACGGCGTTGGCTCCGACTCAAGCGTCCCAAGACTGGGACCCGAAGGAGCGGGTTCTCGCTCCGCCACGATTGCCCAAACGAGCACGCCCAATACCGTTGCAAAAACGACCGGCCACGCGATCAGGTGCACACGTCGGTGGACGGGCTTCACGCCTGGCCTCCCGCGACCCAGCGTCGCAGCACCAGCGGCCACAGCACCATAACACCGGGGAACACCAGCAGCCGGAAGCCCCATGAGCCCGCGGCTGCGGCGGCGTCGAGCCGATTCACACCACGAAGCGCCATAGGCACGGCTACTACCGCACCGAGTGCGAGGTACCCGAAGATGGCGGTGATCAGCACCAGAACCATGCACGCATGGTACCGACCCAACGTGGACAGGCGAGCTATATTGCGCCATGGCACCAACCCGACGCGACGTGCTCTCGACCTCGCTGGCGATCCCCGCGATCCTGGCGTTCCCGAGCGTGGCCCTCTCCAAGACCCGTCGACAGGCCGCGCCTGGCGACGACCATCGCGGCCCCGTCGCGATCGCGAGTGCGAACGGAATCCCCGCCGTCGAGCGCGCGTTCGCGATGATGCATGAGGGCGCCGATCCGGCGGACGCTGCCGTTGCTGGTGTGACGATCGTTGAGAACGATCCCAATGACCTCAGCGTCGGATATGGCGGCCTGCCGAACGAAGAGGGCGTCATCCAGCTCGACGCCTCGGTCATGCACGGCCCGACGCACAAGAGCGGCGCGGTCGCGTGCATCGAGGGGATCAAGAACCCCGCCGCCGTGGCGCTGCTCGTGCTCAAGCGCACCGATCACTGCCTAATCGTCGGCGAGGGCGCGAAGCGGTTCGCGATGGCGAACGGCTTTAAAGAAGAAGACCTCATGACCGATCGCACACGACAGATCTGGATGCGATGGAATGCCAACCTGAACGATCGCGATGATTGGCTCGACGAAGACCAGATGGACTGGGACGCACGCGATCCGATGAATCGTGGTCGGGGCCCCATCGGCTCGAATGAGGCCGTCAACGAATTGGAGCGGCTCGCCGCCGATCACGACGTCCGGTGGCGCAACGGCGTGGCCTACACCACCGGCACGATCAACTGCTGCACGGTCGACGGCAGCGGCGATGTCGCGTCCTGCACGACCACGAGCGGGCTTTCGTGGAAGATCCCCGGCCGCGTGGGCGACTCGCCGATCACTGGTGCCGGGATGTACTGCGACAACGACGTTGGTGCGGCAGGCGCGACCGGCCGTGGTGAGGCTGTCATCCTCAACTGCGGCGGTTTCTCCATCGTGCGTGCGATGGAGCGCGGGCTCACGCCCACCGAGGCGTGCCTCGAGGTCGCTGGCGACATCGTCCGCCGAACCAAGGAGAAGCGTCTGCGTGGCGAAGACGGCCGCGTGAACTTCGACGTCAAGCTCTACGCAGCGCGCAAGGACGGCGCGTACGGCGGGGCGTCGATCCGGCCGGGCGGGCGATTCGCGGTGTGCGATGAGAACGGGGCACGGATCGAGGCGTGCCCGTCGGTGTACAACGCCTAGCCCCCGTTCGGCACTGCGGTACTACGCCACACCCGCCAATTCCGGTGCAACGCCCGCGGCATCTTCCAGAACCCGCTGCCACAGCGACTCCATCCGCGCAGCGCTTACAGGCACCGCGACGCCGAGCTCCTGGGCGAAGGTCGCCACGCGCAGTTCCTCACACATCCAGCGATACTCCGCTAGCGCCGGGCAGCGGTCCATGGCTTCCTGGGCGGCATCGCTTCCCAAACCGAGCACCCGCTGGCGGCGGACCTCGTGTTGGGCGATCTGCTGCATCGCGCGGTGGTCGCGGTCGATGCTCGAACCGCGGAGTTTGTCGAGCCGAAGCCGATCGGCGTCGAGGTACCGGACCATGCGAGCAAGCCACACCGGAGGCGTGCGGGACAAGAACCTGCCTGGCGTGAGTTGGGCGACGTGGCTGGCGACGTCGGCGAACGCGGGCCGCTGGGGCGGGGGGATGTCCGCCTCCGTGCGCGCACGCAGCCGAACCGCACGGGCGAGCAGCTCGTCGGCCAGCTTCACGGCACGGTCTGCTGCCGCGCCCAGATTCCCGATCCCATCCTCCACCGCGGCTTCCATCGCCTCGCTTGTCCGCGGCAACGGCCGATCATCCAAGAAGGCCATTTCTACGACCAGGGTGAGAAGGTCGTCGCGCAGCTCCTTGGAGGCCCCGAGCACGGCATAGGTCGCGAGCAAGCCGTCCATCGCGGGGAGCCGTTCGACCTGCGCCCGCAGCGCTCGCCGCGCGTGCAGCATGATCAGGCGACGCACGCCACGCCGGTTCACCGCCTCGGCGGCTTCTGGACGCTCGAGCATCGCGGTGCGCACCGAGTCGCCCATGTCGACCAATGCCGGATATGCGATGACATGCACGCCCGGCCGCTTAATCTCTAGATGTTCGGGCAGCGGCCCGAAGTCCCAACTGGTTATGCCACGCCGGTCTGGCCATCGCGTGTCGGCCTTGAGCAACGCATCGCGGATACGCCCGGCGAACCGAGCCTTGAGCCCCATGAGGTCTCGGCTTTCGGCCAGCGCTTGGCCCTTACCGTCAATCACACGGACGTTCGGTCGCGTGTGCTCTGGCACCGCGGCGCTGGCGAGGTCTCGTACGTCGGCGTCCACTCCAGTGATCTTGCCGATGTGCTCGGCGAGCGCCTCGGGCAGCGTTGGTGGATCGGTCTCATCTTTCGTAGAAGCGTGAGACTGGGCAAAATCGTGCGCCACCTTCTTCGCATCGATGTTGCGTCGGATGGTCTTGGGCAGGGCGCGGAGCATCGCCTGGGTACGCTCGGCCAGCAGGCCGGGGACCATCCAGTCGAGATCACCCGACCGCAGCCGACCCAGTGCTTCAATGGGCACGTTGGCCGTCACGCCATCGTCGGCTTCGCCCGGCTCGAACCGGTATGCCAGGGGAAGCCGCGTACCCGCGATGTCAGCCCGATCGGGGTACGACTCCTGCGTGATGGCCGAGGCATCGGCCAGCAGCAGGTCTCCCGAGGTCATCGCCAGCGCGCTCGGATCATCCTTCTCGGATTGCCGACGCCAGGTCTCGAAACGCTCGGCGGTCCAGACATCCTCTGGCAGCCGTTTCGCGTAGAAGTCGAAGCGACGTTGCACGTCGGCGACTAAGTCACGCCGCCGCGCCTTGTCCTCGAGTGTGCGCAGCTCGGCCTGCAACTGCTTGTTTGCCTCGATTGCTGGCGCTTCCGTCTTGAGCTGCCCGTCAACCAAACCGTGGTGGATGAACAGCTCCCGGGCCTCGGCCGGATTGACGCGCCCATAGTCCACGCGCCGCTTGGCGATCACCTCCAGGCCAAACAGCGTGACGCGCTCGAAGGCGTACACCTTGCCGCTGCCCGGACGGAAGTGGGGATTCTCGTAGGTCCGCTTGCACAGGTTGCCCGCGACCTCCTCGATCCAACTCGGGCGCACGCGTGCGCACGTACGCGCGAACAGCTTGGTCGTACGCACGAGCTCGGCCGACACGATCCAATCGAGCGTTGGCGCGTCCTTCCGCTTGGCACCCTCGATTATTGCGCTGCTCGGGTGGATCACGAATCCCTGGCCGATGCCCTGGAACTCACGCTTGTCGCCTCGCTTGCCGATGCCGCCGAGGAAGCCGGCCAGGATCGCCTTGTGGATCTCGCTGTAGGTCGCCGGCTCGCTATTGATGTGGTAGCCAAGTGCGGCCATCAACCCACGCAGTTGCTTCTGTGTGTCGATCCACTCTCGCATTCGAGTGAAGCTGAGCATCCGGCTACGGCAGAGGTTCCCGAGCCGGCCGATCGTGATATTGCGACGCCCGCCGAGTGCGATGTCCCAGAGGTTCCAGTATGCCAGGAAGTCGCTCTCGGGGTGGTCGTACTCGGCGTGCAGCTCGTCGGCCTTGTCACGCTGGTCGAACGGACGCTCGCGTGGGTCCTGTACGCTGAGCGCACTAGCAATCACGAGCATCTCATTCAGGCAGCCCTCTCGTGCGCCGGCGATAAGGATGCGACCGATGCGCGGATCGATTGGCAGTTTCGAGAGTTCGCGGCCGATCTTGGTGAGGTTGTGCTCCTCGTCGATGGCCCCGAGCTCACGCAACGTCTGCAGCCCGTCCTGAACGGCACGCCGATCCGGGCGCTCGATGAGCGGGAAGTCGTCGATGTCGCCCAGCTTCAGGGCCTTCATCTGCAGGATGACGCCCGCGAGGTTCGAGCGGAGGATCTCCGGGTCCGTGAAACGCGGCCGACTCTCGAACGCGTTCTCGTCATACAGCCGAACACAGATGCCTGGTCCGACGCGGCCGCAGCGCCCCGCCCGCTGGTCGGCAGATGCGCGGCTGATGTTCTCGATCGGCAGACGCTGCACACGCGTGCGCGGGCTGTAGCGGTTCAGCCGCGCCAGCCCAGGGTCGACAACATACCGGATCCCCGGCACGGTGATGCTCGTCTCGGCAACATTCGTCGCCAGCACGATGCGCCTGCCGCCGCCGGGACGGAACACGCGGTTCTGTTCCTCGGCCGACAAGCGCGAGTACAGCGGCAGCACGCTGCGGAGCTTGTCCTTCCCCTTCTCCAGGCTCCTGGCGACCTCGCGGATCTCGCGCTCGCCCGGCAGGAACACGAGCACGTCGCCGGGTCCCTCGTGGCACACGTTGTTTACCGCTGCCACAGTCGCCCGCACGAGTTCACGCGTGTCGGTGAGGTCGGCCTCTGGTGGATCGTAACGCAGATCGACCGGATAGGTCCGCCCGGAGACTTCGAGGATCGGTGCATCATCGAAGTGCTGACTGAAACGCTCGGGATCGATCGTCGCGCTGGTGATGATGATGCGAAGGTCGGGCCGCCTGGGCATGATGCGCTTGAGGTAGCCCAGCAGGAAATCGATGTTCAGGCTCCGCTCGTGGGCCTCGTCAACGATGATGGTGTCGTACTTGTCCAGCCATCGATCCCGCTGCGTTTCAGCAAGAAGCACGCCGTCAGTCATCACTTTAACGGAGGTGTCCTCGCCATGGCGTTCGTCGAATCGCACCTGGTAGCCAACGAGGCCGCCGAGTTCGACTCCGAGCTCGTCGGCGATGCGCGCTGAGACGCTGCGTGCCGCGATTCGGCGTGGTTGCGTGTGGCCGATGAGCCCACCAGCGCCGCGGCCGAGGTTCAGGCAGATCTTGGGAAGCTGCGTTGTCTTGCCCGACCCGGTCTCACCGCAGATGACCGTGACCTGGTGGTCGCGCACACACGCCTCGATCTCCTCTCGGGCTTCGAGAACGGGCAGATCGAGGTCGAAGTCGGGCTTGGGGAGCGAATCGACCCGCTGGGCACGGCGGTCCGACGAGGCGTCGATCCGCTCGGATAGCTTCGTAAGCCGATCGTCAACGTCCGGTGGTGTTTCGCCGCGAGAGACCGCGTCACGAAGCTTGCGCAGCTCTCGCCTTAGCCGACGCCGGTCCGCGAGCATCACGCGATCGAGCGCGCGGAGGTGGGTCTTGATGGTGGCCAGCCTCGAGTCCATGAGAACCGCAATGGTAGAGGTGGGGCGATCGCCTGATACGCGGTGCGCGGGCTATCGCCGAGGGTTCCGCCCGGTTCGCGGTCGTGCCGGCGTGTGCTTCGGCGGACCGCGGCGGGAGGGCGACGATGCGGGCTGGTCATCAGCCGTCGCAGGCTCCGTAGTGGGCTCGGGGCCAGTCTGAGGCGCAACGTGAGGCTGCCCGGTGGCGGTCGTCGCGGCGGGTGGCAAGTCCTCGTCGCCGTCCTCGCGCAGCCGGGCAAATACGAGACGGCCTGCCGAGGTCTGCAGCGTGCTGCGCACCGTCAGTGTTACGCGTTCACCGATCGAATCGGCGCCGTCCTCGGCCACGATCATCGTGCCGTCGTCGAGATATCCCACGGCCTGCCCGGCTTGCTCGCCTGCGCGAAGCAGGTGCACAGCAACGCGTTCGCCCGGCATCACGTTCGACCGCATCGACTGGGCGATCGTGTGTAGGTTCAGCACGCGTGCGCCGTGGATGCTCGCGGCGCGTTCCAGCCCCGCGTCGGTCGTGATGATTGTTGCTGGCGTGCGTGCTGCGAGCTCGATGAGCGCCTGATCAACCTCGGCGGCGTGCTGGGTGACCGCCTCGACGCTGACCTCGATGGCGCTGGATCGTTGCAGGCGACGCACGGCGTCGAGCCCGGCGCGGCCGCGACTGCGCTTCATGCGGTCGTGGCTGTCGCTCAGTCGCTGCAACTCGTCGAGGATGAACTGCGGAACGATCAGCCGGCTCTGGAAGAGCCCGGTCTCGGCCATGGCGATGGCCCGGCCGTCGATGAGTGCGCTGCTGTCGAGCAGCCACGGTTGCGGGCCACGGATCTGCCGGCTGAACTCGACATACGGGATGACCAGGCGGAGGTCGTCCTGGGTTTGCAGTACGGTCACGATGGCTAGGTAGGCGAGCCCGATGCCCAGCAGGATCTTGCCCATGGCCATCAGCTCGGGCAGGTTGATGCCCCAGGCTTCCACGACCACGTCGATCACCGTCCACAGGATGAGTGTTGCGACCGTCGCCAGCACAAGTCCCACGAACACACTGATAAGCGTGGCGATCTTCTTGCGAGGTGTGAGCAGGTCGATGGTGATAGCCGCAGCGGCGATGACCATCGCCGCGATCATCGTCGCCCACCAGTAGAGGCTGGCCAGCGGCGTCTCTTCGGGGTTGCCATCGATGGGCGGTCGCAGCACGAACAGCAGCGACGTGGTCAGGAACAACGCGAAGAAGCCGACGCGCACGATCGTGACAAGCAGCGACTGACGGCGGCGTTCGGCCTCGAGGGGGTCCAGCGTGGCGGACATGGCAGATTGGCTCCCGATCGGGAATTCGAGTTGGATGAATCGCGGCGGCCGGGCACGATGGAATGGGAATCGGGCCGCCCTTCCATAGACCATACGACGTAGGTCGGGCGTGAGTTGCCCGCTCAGGTGCCTCATCGCTCCGGGATGATCCAACGGTCCGGTGGCCGGGTTTGGGATAGTCCGGTATCATCCGCCCCAGCCCAGCGTTTGACGCAAGGGTGGGGCCCCTTGTTGGTGGCCGGGCCCGGTGCGTGGGTGGCCACGTGAACCGGGTCAGGGCCTGACCGCAGCAGCCCTAAGCGGCGGCTGCCCGGCGCCGCCGGTGTCCTGGCCACCAACTAGAGGCCCCGCGAGGTCAAACCAGCCAGCATGGGTGTGCGAGCCCTTGACCGCTTCTATTGGAGCCGCGAGGCTGAGCACGCGGAACTCTCGCGATCTGAGCTCCGTGAGGCCGCTAGGGACAGCCCGCGTCGAACGCGTTCTGAAACAGCAAGAAATCAAACACCGTTAAGGCGCCATCGCCGTCGAAATCTGCGGTAGGGTCGTCGGCTTCAAACGCGTTGAAGAACGCCAAGAAGTCGAACGCACTCAAGCGCCCATCATCATCGAAGTCTGCGTCGCACGCAACCCGAATCTCCAGGCTGTCAATGAGGACCAAAGCGCCGCCGAACGCGGGGCCCTCGATCTCGATGCGGCCGATCGGGAAGCTCAGGTTCCAACCGGTCCATCGCCACGAGCAGGGCTCGCCTAGTGCGATCGCCAACTGGCCGATGAACAAGCCCGTATCGTCGTACAGACGGACGAGAACGTTCTGCCCGGCTACATCAGTCGCTGAAGCAAACCATCCGCCAAAGGCGTCGATCGGATGGTCGAACTCCAGCCATGCATAACCGGTCGGTGAGGCCGCAAAACGGTCGCCCTCGTGCGGCATGGCAACGCAGTCGCCCGACAGAAGCCCAGCCACTTGGATGCGACCACCCACGCCAGACATGGTCGCCCCGCCGCCGAATACCTCAAGACTCGCAAAAGTGTCAGGCTCGAATGACTCGAACGTCTCGCCACGATGTCCATCGAATGGCCCGATGGGATCGGTCTGGGCGCTGACAGGTGCCGAAGCGAGCCCCATGAGTCCGAGCAATGCCACCGTCGAGTGCGTGCGAGTCATGAGTTCTCAGCCTACTCGATGAATCCGGAAATGCAAGGCCATCGCGGGCGCGTCCGCGTGGAATCTGCGAGGGGCAGATATCGCCCCTACGGGCATCCGGCGTCGAACGAGTTCTGAAACGAGAGGAAGTCGAACAACGTCAAGCTGCCATCGCCGTCGAAGTCCGCGGCTGGGTCGCCAGCATCGAAGAGGTTCTGGAAGGTCAAGAAATCGAACAGCGTCAGCTCGCCGTCGCCATCGAGATCGGCCACGCATGCACCGTCGACATCGCCGAGCACGTTGATGACCAGGGCCGAGTCCGGGAAACCGATGCTGGCAAAGGTGACCGGCTCGGGCGTGTCGCAGCGGCTGGCGCTGAGATAGCTCGGCGCAGTCTCGCCCAGCGTGTTCGCACCAGGAAAGAACACCGAGCCCAAGAGGCCGACCGCATCGAAGTCGGGCACCCGATACTCGACGATGAGCGTCGACCCGGCATCGACCACCGCATCGATATCAACCGTCACGACCTCAAGAGACGCCGATGCCACGTTCAAGCGAGCGGTGCCAACAACCGGGAATCCTGAGCGTGGAGCGGCCCCGCCGGGTGCTTGGTAGAGCAACACATCGATGGGCAGCTGGAGCCCCGCGGGCAACTCGAGCCGGTCGATGCCGATCTCGACGGCCGTAACACGCAGCTCCCCGGAGATCCCAAAGAACGCCAGCTCGAACTCGCGCCAGAACTGGTTGTCGAAGGTCGTCAGCGGCCCCGATGTTGAAGCGCATGACACGCCGGCGTCCCGCTGGATGAGGTCTGGCTCGAGGCTGTGGCTCAAGCGGACCGGATCGGCGTGGGCGACGGACAGTCCACAAGCGAAAACAACGGCAGCGGGCAGCGAGAGACGCATGGGCATGGCTCCATTCGTGGGCGGGTGAGCGTTGATGGCGGGATCTTCGCCCGCGTTCCATTTCCCCTAAGCCGTCTTCGTTCCGGATCCCAAGCCGGATGCGCTGCCCCCCGTCCGCTCCCGCAACCTGTTTGCGCCGGTTGCCTCAAGGGCGTTGGCCCGCAGGTGGTTTGGGGCTGCCAAATGCCCACCGGCGCAACGAAAGAGCTCCTAGTGTGAAGCTGCAGTACGCGGTCTCCCACGCTCTGAAAGGAACGCCCGCCATGGCCAATCTTCCTTCTCCAGCCAACCCCGCTCCCGTCGTCCACTTCGAGATCGGCTGCACCGATCTCCAGAAGGCCGGCGCGTTCTATGGCGAACTCTTCGGCTGGCAGACCACCGAGGGCGGGCCCAACTCGGCGATGCTCACCAACCTCGGCCCATATGCCGAGCAGAAGACCGAGGGCATCGGCGGGCACTTCACCCACCTCGGCCACGAGCCGCATCAGTACGTGACCGTGTACGCGCAGGTGTCCGACATCGACGCGATGGTGGCCAAGGCCGAGCAGTTGGGCGGCAAGACGATGGTGCCGAAGCAAGAAGTGCCGGGCATGGGCCACTTCGCCTGGATCGCCGACCCCGAGGGCAACGTGATCGGCCTGTGGGCCTCGAATCCGTCGTAGAAGTCCAATCAAGATTGCGCTGGTGTTCTGCAACCCAACCTTGGCTTGGTTGTACAACCCCATGTCCGGAACGCACCGAACGGGTGGGATGGGCCTGACCCGTACGGCATGGAATCCGACGGGGAGGCGATCCACATGCGGCGAGGAAGAGCACGGATTCGGTGCTTCGAGAGCAGGCGTTTCCAGGGGGCGGGCCTCGCGGCCAGCGTGCTGGCCGTCGCCGGCGGCGCGTTCGCTCAGGCGACCTACCCGGACGAACCGGTGTCCTCCCAATACCTGACCGGCGCGTATGGCTTCTCGGGCATCTACCCCGGGCTGGGGTCCGATCCCGACGCCTCGTTCCGGCCGGCTGCGGCGGGCGACATCAACAACGACGGCCTGGACGACATCATCGTGTCGATCGAGGAAGACGTTTCCAGCAGACGGGGCATCTGCGCCGTGGTGTTCGGGCGCGATGATGCAGAGTTTGATGACCCGTTGCGATTAGATGAGCTCGATGGCACGAACGGGTTCCTCATCGGGCGCTTCGATGCGTTCCCCCTTCAGAACGGCTCTTCGTCCGCCACGGGCGTTGGCGACGTCAACGGCGATGGCGTGGACGATCTCTTCGTCGACGTGTACAACCGGCGACTTCGCGAGGACCTCGATGGCACCATCGGCTACGTCGTCTACGGGCGCGATGGTGGCGGCTTCCCCGGCGAGTTGCTGCTCGATAAATTGGGGCCAGACCAAGCCGTCCCCGTGGTGTTGGGGGGCGACTTCCTGTACCCGGCGGGCCTTATCAATGCGTCGCCCGCCGGAGACCTGAACGCCGACGGCACGGACGATCTGGTCATCGCCCAGACCTCGTCGTTCTCGCCCGACGGCGATCCGCGAACCCGCGCGTTCGTGATCTACGGTCAGCCGGGTGGCTTCGGTGGTGCGCTCGTGCTCCATGATCTTGCCCCGGGTGAAGCGACGCTGCTCTTGGGTATCGATCCCGAGGACCGATTCGGACGCGCGCTCGCGCCCGCCGGCGACATCAACGGCGACGGTGTGGATGACCTGGCCGTTGGAGCACCGGGGTTGCGCGGCACCGCCGTGCCCACGACCCGGGATCCGGGGGCGGCGTACGTATTCTTCGGCCGCCCTGGCGGGCTTGGAGTGTCTATCGCTGCCACCGAACTCGACGGGAGCAACGGCTTCGCGTTCTTGCCAGGCCCCATCGACGAGCAGCCTATCGCCGCGATGGGCATGGGGGTCGCCGGGGCGGGCGACCTGAACGGCGACGGCATCGATGACGTGGCCTTCGGCTCACCAGGTTTCCAGCGGGACGACGTCTTCGCCGGCGCAGCCTTCGTGATCTTCGGCCGCACCGACGGATTCCCGGCGAGTTCGACGCCGGCCGACCTCACGCCCGAGACCGGGCTCGTGATCGAGCGCGAACCGCAGCAGACGGCGTTGGGGTGGAGCCTCGGGCGTGCGGGCGATCTCAACGCCGATGGCGCACCCGATCTGATCATCGGCTCGCCGCGCTTCTTCGCCGACACGTTCGAAGAAGCGATCATCGTCTTCGGGCGGACTGGTGGCGGGCCGTTCACGCCCTCCGGCACGCTCGACCTCACCCAAACGGACGGTTCGGAAGCGGCGCGCATCCAAGGGCCACGATCAACGCAGTTTGGCCGCGAGGTCACGGGCCTTGGAGATCTCAATGGCGACGGCGTGGTCGACGTTGGGATCAGCCAAAGGTCTCGCGCCGAGTCGGCGCGGTTTTACGTCCACTTCGGCGGCGGCATTTGCCGGGTCGACCTCGACGCCAACGGTTCGGCCGACCTGTTCGACTTCCTGGCGTTCCTGACCCTCTTCGACGATCGTGACGACTTATCCGACTGGAACGGCGACGGTGATCTGAATCTGCTGGACTTCCTGGCGTTCCAGAACGACTTCGATGCTGGCTGTCCGTAGTCTCGTGGGTTCGATGGCCCTGACCAGTTGCTGAGCGACATGGCGATCACGACGCAGTCCGCCATGTCGTCCTTGCATGCGCGGAGGTCGATCGCGTCCTGTCAGTGAGGCATGGCGGCGACTAATAGCCGTAGTCGGCGGGGCTACCACCCGCGTCGGACCCACGATCGCCCGCGGCGAACTGCGCGGCCAGTGCTCCACCCATCGGCGCGCCAACGAGCACGAGGGTGACGAGCGCGGGCGTCCACCATCGGCGCAGCCTCGGCAACAGCAACGCGCAGATGCCGGTGCCCGCGGCCGCGAGCAGCACAAACGCGGTTGTCCAGCCGCCGAGCACCGGGATCCCGAGCGTGAGCGCGAGCAGCAGCCACACCCCGATGGCCACTACCACTAGCACGCCAACGCCGCGCAGCGCGGCCCGACCCGCGGAGTTGCCGACGATCACCAGCACGATGGCCGCTGACATGAGCACCGCTTGTACCACGCCCGATTGACGCGAGGACACGCTGATGCCGCTAAAGAACAGGATGCCCGGCACGGCAAGGAACGCGAGCGCTAGCACCACGAGGGGCAGCGGCCGAACGAGCGGCCTGCCATGAGGACGACGCTCGGTGTTCGCGATGCGGTTGATCAGCGACTGCACGAGGAACGCGGCTGTGCCAACCGCCAGTGCATCGAGCGTCACGGTCCACCACAGGTTCTCGGTGAACGGCAACGGCTCGCGTATGCCATGGCTGATCACGCCCGATCCCAAGACACATGTCGGCAGCGCGAACCACCAACGCGCTGGTCCCGCGGCCACGATCGCCGCGAACACGACTCCGATGCCCACCAAGGCCGGCGTGCGCTTGTCGACCGCTTGCGGCCACCACTCGGCCGGGTAGGTCTCGAGCAGCCGCATGGAGAGCACGACACCCACGCCTGTGATGAGCGTGGCGACGAAGGCGACAACGCGCTCAATCAAGCCGCGGGGCGTCACCGGCTCAAGTGTGTCGGGCCTCGACGGATCCGCGGCGAATGGGACGAGAGGGCCCCGCCGGAGCGCGATGGCGATGCCCGCGCCGAGCAACGCGGTTGTCGCGATCGTCCCCGGCAGCACACCGCCGATGAGAGCGTCACGGATAGGGTTCATAAAACGACGATCGCTCGCGAGGAGTGTTATGGAGTTCGGACGAGCTTACTGCTCGATGCCCTCGATGAAGACGATCAACTGGATCTCGTCGCCTAGCGTGCCCTGATCGATATAGGCGGTCATGCCGAAGTCGCTGCGCTTGAACGTGAGCGTAGTTTCGAAGCCTGCACGCGTGCTATTGCGGAACTGACCCTCACCGGTGGGGGTCATCGTGGCGGTGACGCTCTTGGTGACGCCGAGCATCGTCAGCTCACCCTCGATCTCCATCGAGCCATTGCCGGCGGCCTCGCCACCGCTCGCGCTGAACGTAGCGGTGGGGAACTGGCGGGCGTTGAAGAAGTCTGCGCTGCGCAAGTGATCGTCGCGGTTGTCATTGCCCGTGGCGACCTTGGTGGTGTCGATCTCGACGTTGATCCGCGTCGCGCTGGGGTCGCTCGGATCGATCGTCATGTCACCGCTCAGGCCGGTGAACATGCCGTAGAACGGCGCGGCACCGGCATGAATGATGCGGAAGACCACGCCCGAGTGCACGCCGTCGACGGTGTAGTTCGCCGCGCTTCTCCGCGCGTAGCTTGCGGGGACGTACGTTGACCCATCGGCGGGCTGGCCGACGAGCTCGGTCGCCGCGGGCTGCGCGTTGGCCAGCCTCATAACACCAACGGCGCCGGCGGCGCCAACCGCAACGAGCGAACCGGCCGACAGGAGCGTGGCAATCTTCATGGGAGTGTTCCTCTGTGTGGTGGGAGTCTGCTGGATCTGATGAGATCGGCTATTGATGCTCTCAAGCGTGGACTTCCGAACCCCGGGCCTAGCTGGCGTATTCCGGGGCATTGCCGGCCTTCCACTTGATGGAGCAGCCGATGCTGGGCTTCTGGGGCCACTCGATCTCTTGGCCGGTCATCACGGCTTCGATCGCGAGCCGAAGATCACGCCCCGTGACCGGGTCGTCCTGGCCGGGCCGGCTGTCGTCGAGTTGGCCTCGGTAGGCCAGGTTGAAGTTGGCGTCGAAGACAAAGAAGTCGGGGGTGCAGGCCGCCTGGTATGCCTTGGCGACCGACTGGTCCTCGTCAAAGAGGTACGGGAACTCGAAGCCGTGGGCCTTGGCCACCTCGGTCATCTTGTCCGGGGCGTCTTCGGGGTGGGTGTCCACGTCGTTGGGGTTGATCGCGACGAACGCCAGCCCCTTGCTGTGGCAGTCGCGCCCCAACCGGGCGATCTCGTCCATGATGTGCTTCACGAACGGGCAGTGGTTGCAGATGAACGCGATCACGAGTACCTTGGTGCCTCGAAGGTCGTCAAGACCAAACTCCGTGCCCACAGGGCGGGTGCCCGAATAGTCCGGCAGCGAGAAGTCCGGGGCGGTCGAGCCCAGCGGCAGCATGGTCGATTCGACGGGGGGCATGGCAGAGTCTCCGAGATATGGGCCAAGGCCAAAACGAGCGGTTCGGACAGCTTATGGCCCTGCCGAACGTGGGCTATACTCTCGTTCGGCTCCGCCGCTCGGGCGTCGCCGACGCGGGCAAACCCGAATACTCCAACCCCTGCTGTCTGTGGGGGGGCCGTCGGGTACCAGCGAAACACTCCGGCCAGCCGCGGCATTCTTTGCCAGAGCCGGCCCCACAAGCGCCCTAGGCGGGGCAGCGACCCTGATCGATTCGTCCGATCGCGGCCGCCCGAGCATCGCTCCCGCTGGTGCCGCTGAACGAAAGGTCTCGCCATGGCGGACACAGCAACCGAGAACACACTCGTCAAGGACCTCATCGAAGCGGGCATCCACTTCGGCCAGCGCTCCAGCGCCTGGAACCCGAAGATGAACCGCTACATCTACGACCGCCGCAACGGCATCCACATCATCGACATCAAGGAGACCGTCAAGGGCCTCCTCCTGTCCAAGCGATTCCTGGCCAAGGTCGTCGCCGATGGCAAGGACATCTGCTTCGTCGGCACCAAGCGGCAGGCCAAGGACATCCTCGAGGAGCGCGTCAAGGACGTGGGCATGCACTGCGTGACGGAGCGTTGGCTCGGCGGCATGCTGACCAACTTCCGCACGATCCGCACCCGCCTCAAGCGGCTCGAGGAGCTCGAGGCCATCGAGCAAGAAGACAACTTCGCCAGCTACTCCAAGAAGATGGAGAGCCAACTCCGCCGCGAGATGTCCAAGATCAGCCGCAACCTCGACGGCGTCCGTGCGATGGACAAGCTCCCGGGCGCCCTGATGATCATCGACGTCAAGCGTGAGATGACCGCCATCCGCGAGGCCCGCAAGCTGGGCATCCCCACGATCGCGCTGATCGATACCGACGGCGCTCCCGATGTCGTCGACATCCCGATCCCCGGCAACGATGACAGCATGCGTTCGATCGACGTGGTTGTCCGCGAACTGTGCAAGTCGATCGCCGAGGGCAAGCAGGGCCGCTCGCTCAGCGAGGCGGCCAACAAGGACGGCGAGGGTGAGGCCGCGGCCGCCCCGCGTCGCCGCAGCAAGCGGGCCCAGTACGCAGCCGATGCCCCGACCCCGGCTCCCGAAGCCGAGGCCGAGGGCGGCTCTACGGCGACGGCCACGACCGAGGGCTGAGCCCTCGCCACAGTCCGATCCGTTTCCAATCGGTTTCGACTCTGTGTCGATCCGAGCACGCAGGTTCGAGAGAGCAACACAAACGAAGGCCCGTCGGCAGCCGCCGACGCGGTCCGATCCAGACCCGGAGACTACCGAGCAATGGCACAAGTCGAAGTGAGCGCGAAGGACGTCATGAAGCTGCGTCAGAAGACCGGCCTCTCGATGATGGAGTGCAAGAAGGCACTCACCGAGGCCGGCGGCGACCAGGAGGCCGCCGAGGACCTGCTGCGCAAGAAGCTCAAGGGCAAGATGGAGACTCGCACCGACCGCGCCGCCGGCGAGGGCCGTATCGGCGTGTCCATCGACGGCGACAAGGCCGCGATCGTCGAGATCCGCGCCGAGACCGACTTCACCGCCAAGAACGAGAAGTTCGTCGACATGACCCAGAACATCGCCGGTGCCGCCAAGGACGCCGGCCAGGGCGACGTCGAGTTGCCCGAGTCGGCCAAGGGCACGCTCGACGAGATCCGCATCACCACGGGCGAGAACATCAGCTACGCCCGCGGCAAGTCGTTCCAGGGCGGCAAGTTTGCCAGCTACGTGCACCACGACGGCAAGACCGGCGTGCTGCTCCAGGCCGAGGGCGACGTGGACGAGGCTGTCATGAAGGACGTGTGCATGCACATCGTCGCGGCCGTGCCGGTGCCCCAGGGCGTCAGCCCCGATGACATCCCCCAGGACCTCGTCGAGCGTGAGCGTAAGTTCCGCCTCGAGCAAGCGATGGAGAGCGGCAAGCCGCAGGAGATCGCCGAGAAGATGGTCGAGGGCGGCATGCGCAAGTTCTTCGAGACCATAGCGCTCGTCGAGCAGCCCTTCGTCAAGGACCCCAGCACCAAGATCAAGGACCTCGTCGGCTCGGGCGGCAAGCTCGTGCACTTCGAACGCTGGGTCGTGGGCGAGACGGCCGAGTAGCCCGCCGCAGGCACTCCCAGCTAGCATCGGCCGGCATGGCCACGCAGCCATTCGAGCACTACATGATCCGGGCCAAGGTCTTCGACCTTGTCCCGCAGTTTTATATTTACGACCACGAGGGGCTGCTCGTCGGTTACTGCAGGCAAAAGCTCTTCAAGTTCAAAGAAGAAGTCGTCATCTACACCGAGCGATCGCGCGAGACCGAGCTCTTGCGCATCAAGGCCAGGAACATCATCGACTTCACCGCGAACTACGACGTGAAGCTCCCCAACGGTGTCGCCATCGGATCGCTTCGACGCAAGGCACTCAAGAGCACCTTTGTTCGCGACGAATACGTTGTCTATGACGACGACGGCATCGAGATCGCCTTGCTCCAGGAAGACTCAACCTTTCGCGCGCTCTTTCGACGGGGCATCGACGCGGCGGCGGCGTTCATGCCCCAGAGATTTCGCCTGAACACCCACGACGGCCGCGAGATCGCCCGCTTCCGCCAGCACTTCAATCCCTTCATCTACAAGCTGAGCATCGCGGTGCTCGAAGATCACGAACACCTCGACGACCTCATGATCATCGCCATTGGCGTGCTGGCCGCCGTGATCGAACGACGGCAGGGGGAGTGAGTAAAGGGAAGAATCTACTGCTGCCGGCCAACCAGCACGGCCAGCAGGGTCAGGTCGGCGGGCGTCACACCCTCGAGCCTCGACGCCTGCCCGAACGTGCTGGGCTTGAACCGATCGAGCGCCTGACGCGCTTCGGTTCGCAGGCTGGTCATCGTGCGATAGTTGACGTGCGACGGGATGCGCTTGCGCTCCATCTGCCGCTGCCGCTTAATCTCGTTCGCTTGGCGCTGGATGTACGGCTCGTAGCGGATCTCGGATGAAACGCCGCGCAGCACGCGCGGGTCGAAACGTCGGTTGGCTTGCGCCGTGATGTCTCGCTCGAACTGGGCGTCGTCGTACTGCGGCCACCGCAACGCGTGCGTCATCGGATGCCCATCGACGCGGGCCGAGTCGATCGCGGTCCGCAGCACCGACGCCTCAGCCTCGCGCCGACGGAACCCCCCTACGCGTTGTCGCCCGAGTTCGGTGCCGTCGAGAAGCCCGAGCTCGATCGCCTTGGGCGTCAGCCGATCGACGGCGTTGTCGCTCCGCAGCAGAAGCCGATGCTCCGCGCGGCTTGTGAACATTCGGTAGGGCTCGACCGGCGTCCGCGTCACCAGGTCGTCCATCATCACGCCGATGTACGCCTCGTCGCGGCCGAGCACGAAGTTTGGCTCTCGGCCAATCGCCAGTAACGCAGCGTTGACGCCCGCGACGAGGCCCTGCGCCGCTGCCTCCTCGTACCCGCTCGTGCCATTGATCTGCCCGGCGAGAAAGAGACCCTCGTAACGCTTCGCCCGTCCGGTCGCCTCGATCTGGTGCGGCCGCACCATGTCGTACTCGACGGCATACCCCCAGCGATAGACATGCGCGCTCGCGCAGCCCGGCATCGTCCGCACGACGACCTCCTGCACGTCCGCCGGAAGGCTCGTCGCGATGCCGTTGCAATAGACCCAATCGTCCTCCAGGCTCTCGGGCTCCAAGAACACCGTGTGTGACGTTCGGTCCGCAAACCGATGGACCTTGTCCTCGATGCTCGGGCAGTAGCGGGGGCCGGGCGCAAGGTCGCCGCGGAACATCGGGGCGCGATGGAGGTTGTCACGCACGAACTCGTGAGCCTGGGGCGTGGTGGTCGTCTTCTTGCAGGGCGTCGGTTCGAGCACCGGGAATCGCGCCGCCGACACACGACCGACAGACCACCCGGCTTCGTCGCTCCCAAATAGCGGCGTGAGCGCGCTAAACGGCTCCGGATGCTCGTCGGGCGGCTGGTCTTCGAGCCGATCCCAATCGATCGTCGACTTCTTGAGCCTCGGCGGCGTACCGGTGCGCAGCCGCCCCAACTCGAAGCCCAATCGAGCCAGCTCGGCCGAGATGCCCACCGCCGGGCCCTCGCCGTGCCTGCCACCAGCGGTGACGTCCTCTCCCGTGTGCATCAGCCCGCGCATGAACGTCCCGGTTGTCAGGATGACCGCCTTCGCGCGCAGCTCTTCGGGGAAGTCGGTGCTGTCGCCAGTGCCCTTGCCGAGCCGTACGCCGACAACTCGGTCGCCTTCGAGGATGAACCGCTCAACAGCGGCTTCATGCAGCACGATCTCGGGACGCGTATCGAGCATCGCGCGAACGGCGCGTGCATACGCATGGCGATCGCTCTGTGCGCGCGGCCCACGAACCGCCGGCCCCCGGCTGCGGTTCAGCAGTGCAAAGTTGATGCCCGTCGCGTCTGCGGCGAGACCCATCAGCCCACCGAGCGCATCGATCTCATTGACGAGTTGGCCCTTGGCGAGTCCACCGATCGCCGGGTTGCAGCTCATGACTCCGATCGTATCGGCTCTCAGCGTCACCAACGCGACCGAACGCTCGCCACCCAAAAGGTTCGCGGCGGCCCACGCGGCTTCAACACCCGCGTGGCCGCCGCCAACGACGATCACACCGAACTCGCCTGAGTTGTCCAAGCCGTTGCCCATCACGCGAATACTACGGGCATCGGTCTCATGAACGAGCAGTTAGATCGTGCTTGTGTCCTGCTCGGCGCAATCGGTTGCCTCGGCAACACCGACCGCGATCGCCATCTTCACGAGGCAAGGCAGAGTCTTCGCACGCATCTTGCTCATCACGCGCGAGCGGTGGACCTCGATGGTCTTTTCACTGAGGCCCAGCTTGGCGGCGACCTGCTTGTTGGCGTACCCGGCGACAACGAGCTCCATCACCTCCTGCTCGCGCGGGGTCAGCTTCTCGAGGCGGCCGCGGATGCCCGAGACGCTCTCGGCCTGCTTGCGACGGCCTTGGTCGACCTCGATCGCCCGGCCGATCTGCTCGAGCAATTCCTGGTCGCGGAACGGCTTCTCGAGGAAGTCGAGAGCGCCGTGCTTGAGCGCCTGGACGGCCATGGGAACATCACCGTGGCCGCTGATCATGATGATCGGTAGCTCTACGCCACGTGCCTTCAGCGAGTCGAGCAGTTCCATGCCGCTGGTGCCGGGCATGCGAACATCGAGCACGAGGCAGCCGGGCACATCGCCGGAGAACTGCTCCATGAAAGCATCAGCGTTGGCAAACGCCTCTACATTGAGCCCGATGGACTCGATGAGCCAGCGGAGCGAGTCGCGCATCGACGGATCATCGTCGACAACGAAGACCGTGGCGGTGCTGGCCGCGTTCGGATCAGTTACGGCTTGAGTCATCTTGAGCCTCCTTGGCATTGGCTTGGATGTCTGAATGGGAATGCTGCAGCGAGGCTGCCGACGGTCCGGTGATCGCATCACGGGACACACTCGGCGATTGGGCGCGGATAATGGCCGGGAGCCGGAGCTCAAATACGGCGCCACCGCTCGGTATGCTGCGAGCATGAAGACGCCCGCCGTGAACTTCGGCGATCGTCTTACTGATGGAAAGGCCCAGGCCCATGCCCTTGGACTTCGTCGAGAAGAACGGCTCGAATAGCCGGCCTTCTGACCCATCGGGCAGGCCCGGACCATTGTCGGTAACGGCAAGGCACACCATGCCGTCGGAATCCTGGAATGTGTTGACTTCGACGCGACCACGCGAGGCCGCCCCCGACATCGCGGCCTCGCCCGCGTTGCGGAGGAGGTTGAGCACGACCTGTTGGATCTGTACGTCGTCGGCGCGCACAGAGGGGAGTTCTCGTGCAAGATCAACCGTGAGGTTGACATGGCCACTTTCTGGGCTGGCCTTAAAGAACTGGACCGCCTTGGCCACGACGCCGTTGAGCCCGGTGGGCTGGTACTGGCTCTTCGTATGCGTCGCGAATCCGCGCATCCGCTTGATGACGCCGGCGGCAAACTCGGCAAGCTCGGCACACTCTCGTGATGCCTTCATGAGCTGGTCGCGGTCGATCGTGCCGGCTTCGAGTCGACGAAGGCAGCCGTTCATGTAGTTTGTGATCGCGCCAAGCGGCTGGTTAAGCTCGTGCGCAATCCCGCTGGCGAGCTAGCCGCGCGCACACAAAAGCCCCAGGTTCGCCCGCACCAACCGCAGCAGGCGGCACATTTTCTAGGGGAGCGAGGACACAGGAAGAGAATAAAT
>CALCCF010000090.1 GCA_937899905.1 uncultured Phycisphaeraceae bacterium | reverse complement strand
GCGATGGTCCCCGAAGCGTGGCCCTCGCCGACGTGGACGGCGACGGCGACCCCGACATCGTCGTGGCCAACCGCAGGAGCAATGACGTGAGCGTGCTGCTGGGCCGCGGCGACGGCACCTTCGACGTCCAGCAACGCTTCGATGCGGGCAATGCCCTTGAGAGCGTGGCGCTGGCCGACGTGGACGGCGACGGCGACCTCGATATGGTCGTGGCAAACAGCTTTAGCGACGACGTGAGCGTGCTGCTGGGCCGCGGCGACGGCACCTTCGACGCCCAGCAACGCTTCGACGCCAGCGCTGGTCCCCAAAGCGTGGCCCTTGCCGACGTGGACGGCGACGGTGACGCCGACGTGGTCGTGGCCAACTCCGGCGGCGATGTGGGCGTGCTGCTCAATCGCTCGCGCGCCGGCGTGCACGGCGGCTACCTGCCGAAGCACCAAGTGGCCCGCGCTGCCGCACGAGGCAGCCTTCGCCGCACCGAGCCCAAGCGCCCGGCTGTCGCACTTGCGATGGCCGCGGGCTCACGCCTGGTCGCCTCGGCTCCCACCGACCTTGGCCCGGCCGACGAAGCCCTGGCCGAGCTCCTGCCCAACCCCCGTCAAAACGCGCTGGGCCAATCCCTCGGCAGCGTCCAAACCCAAAGCGGCGAGGTCGCCGCCATCATCGAGCCCGATGGCTCGGTCACCGCTCTTGGCACCCTCGGCGGCGACGAGAGCAAGGCCCTGGCCATCAACGACGCGGGCCAGGTCGTCGGCTGGAGCGAAACCGCCGCCGGCGACATCCACGCGTTCCGATTCACACCCGCACTCGGTATGGAAGACCTGGGCACCCTCGGCGGACCCTTCACCGCGGCCGTCGCGCTCAACGAGGATGGCGAAACCGTCGGCTTCGGCGAACTTGCGGGTGAGCGTGGGATTGGCGGTGAGCGGCCGTTCCTGTTTACCGACGAGCCCTTCGTGCTCGACCGCGGCATGCTGAACGTCGGGCCGCTGGTGCTCACCGATCCCCGGCGGGTTTTCGGCGCCCGCGCACTGGCCATCGCCGAAACTGGGCGCATGGTTGCTGGTGTGTCGCGTGGCGAAGATGGCGACCAACGCGCCATCGTCTGGACCCAGGCCGCGGGCGTGGTCGATCTGAACGACCTGTTGCCCGCAGCGAGCGGCTGGACGCTGCGGACCGCCGAGGGCTTCGACGCCGACGGCGCCGTCATCGGCCGCGGCGTGCTTGACGGTGAGGAACGCGCGTATCGTGTCCTGATCCGCGCAATCATGGACCCCGACACCGATGGCGACGGCCGCGTCGACGCCGGCGAGATGGCCGCGTACATACGGGCCTTCACCGCGGGCGACATGACCGGCGACCTGAACCGCGACGGCGTGCTGGACGAACGCGACCTGCAAGAGGCCATGCGTCGCCGCTAGCGCGCGAATGAGAGAGACAGAGGAGTTGTCCTGATGCGTACCCAAAACCTCTGCAAGACGGCGGCGCTCGCCGGCGCGGCGACGGCCGGCTTAAGCCAAAGCGCGGCCATGGCCGAGATCATCCGCTTCGACGCGGCGTCGCTCGAACTTCGGCCGGGCGATCGAGCCTCGGTGCTGGTGCTGCTGGATGAGAGCGTGACGCCGCTGTTCGGCTACTCGCTGGACATCGAGCGAAGCGGGCCGGCCGGCGTCGACGGCCTGTCGATCAACCTCGACCAGACCAACTTCTTCGACGACCGCAACCTGTTCACAGCCGGCGGCGAGACCCGAGATCCTCTGTTCAGCGTCATCCGCGGCACGCCGGGCGGGGGCGCATTCATCTCGACCAACACCGAGTCTGGCGCTGAGTTACTGGCCGAGCCGGGCGTGAACGACGTGCTGGCCGAACTCATCTTCGACGCGGGCGCTGGTGGCCTGGGTCGCTACGAGATCACCTTGGGCGCGGGCACGACACTGTCCACGGCGCTGGGGGACCCGGTGGCCTTCGCGCCCACCTCGTTGACCATCACGGTCATCCCCGCGCCCGCCGCGGCCTCGTTTCTGCTTCTGGCGGGCTTGTGGCGGGGGGCATCCCGTCGACGCGGGGGCCCGCGCTACTGAGGCCAGCTGATCGCCCTACCGACGGCCTCCAAACGCTCGTATAGCCGCAATCATCGCCCGCGCTGGCGCGATGCGGAGATATGCCCCCCCATCTTGGTCCCCCGCTCGCGGGAGAAGCGGCAAGACGCCATCGGACCGGATGGGCTCCGACCCGACACCCCTAGGCTCGGTTCGGTCACCTTTCGCATTATCCCCGCTGGCGGCCCGCCAGCGAGGGTCGTGGCTCACCAATTTCCAAACAAAACCAGGACCCGAAGACCTGCGACTCGCAGATGTCGCGCGACATCCGGCAATCGCGGGCCCACATCTGCCAATCGCAGCGATGCACCCGGCGGTCCGCGCGACGCGATCGCGGGTCGTGGAGCCGCAGCCGCCGGCCGGCGCGATGCGTCCCCAAATCGGCTCGATGCGTCCGGGAACCGGCGCGGTGCGATCGCGGGCGGGCGCTGTGCGGCTGGTCGACAGCGCGATGCGTCGAGCGGGTGCGGGCATCCAGTCCCCTCGCTCGCGCGAGGCGCTCGTCATGAGTTCGGCCTCTGCCCCGCGAAGCGGAGCCCTACACCGCCGCCGGTTCGGCGAATCGGTCGCGCACCGAGCGCTCCCCCTTGCTGTCGCGCTCGTCGACCAGGGCCGCGACGAACTCGCGGATGGGCAGGCCGCCCAGATCCTTCTGGATGCCGCGCGCGCGGACGGAGACGTTGCCGGCGTCGGCGTCGCGCGGGCCGACCACAGCCATGTACGGGATGCGCATCTCGGCGGCGTGCTTGATCTTCGCCTGGATGCGGCCGTCCGAGTCGTCGACCGTCGCTCGGATGCCCTCCGCCCTGAGTGCTGCCAGCACGGCGTGGGCGTACTCGCTGCTCTTCTCGCTGATCGGCAGCACGCGGACCTGCTCGGGGCTCAGCCACAGCGGGAAGGCGCCGGCGAAGTGCTCGATGAGCAGGCCGACGAACCGCTCGAGGCTGCCAAAGGGGGCGCGGTGGATCATGATCGGGCGGTGGGGCTGGTTGTCCGCGCCGATGTAGGTCAGGTCGAATCGCTCGGGCAGGCTGTAGTCGACCTGCACGGTGCCCAACTGCCACTCGCGGCCGATGACGTCGCGCACGACGAAGTCGATCTTGGGCCCGTAGAACGCGGCCTCGCCCGGCTCCTCGGTGAACGGCACGCCGAGTGACTGCGCGGCCTGGCGGCATGCCTCCTCGGCCTTGTCCCAGTTCTCGGGGTCGCCGGTGTACTTGCCGCTGTCGGGGTCGCGCAGGCCCACACGCACGCGGTAGTCGTGCATGTCGAGCGCCCCGAAGATGATCTTGACCAGCTCGAGGCAGCCCTTGACCTCCTCGTCGACCTGCTCGGGGGTGCAGAACAGGTGCGCATCGTCCTGGGTGAAGCCGCGAACGCGGGTCATGCCGTTGAGCTCGCCCGACTGCTCCCAGCGGTACACGGTGCCGAACTCGGCGATTCGGTACGGCAGCTCGCGATAGCTGCGCGGTTTGGCCGCGTAGATCTTGACGTGGTGCGGGCAGTTCATGGGGCTCAGCATGAATCCGTCCACGTTACCAACCTTCATCAGGCTCGACAGGTCCTCGCACGACTTGTCGTCGCCGACGAGCGAGGCCATGTGGTCGCGGCTGATGATGGGGGGAAACTGGCTGTCCTGGTAGTACGGGAAGTGGCCACTGGTCTTGTACAAGTCCAGTTTGCCGATGTGCGGCGTGAAGACCTCGGAGTAGCCCTGTTTGGTGAGCTCGGCCGAGATGAAGTCCTGGAGCTCCTTGCGCACGATCGAGCCGCGCGGGGTCCAGAGCACGAGCCCCTGGCCGACCGCGTCGTCGATGTGGAACAGGTCGAGCTGCTTGCCCAGCACGCGGTGGTCGCGCTTCCTGGCTTCCTCCAAGCGGTGCAGGTATTCGTCCAGTTCCTTCTTGCTGAAGAAGCTGGTGCCGTAGACGCGGGTCAGGCGGTCGCTGTTCTCGTCGCCGTGCCAGTAGCTCGACGCGAGCGACATGACCTTGAACGCGCCGATGCGCCCGGTGCTGGGCACGTGCGGGCCGCGACAGAGGTCCTCCCAGTTCTTGCCCGGCTCGCCGGTGGCGTAGAAGGACAGCTGGAGCGAGCCGGCCTCGTGCGCGCGGTGGGCGTTGTCGAGCTTGTACTTGCTGCCCTCGCCCTCGAGCTTCTTCAGGCCCTCGCTGTATTCCATGTCGTAGCGGGTGAACGGCCGGTCTTCCTTGACGATCTTCGCCATCTCGGCCTCGATGGCCTCGAAGTCGCCCTCGCGCAGCGGCCGGTCCTCGGGGAAGGCGATGTCGTAGTAGAAGCCATTCTCCAGCGGCGGGCCGTACACGAGCATCGCCTCGGGCACGACACGCTGGATGGCCTCGGCCATCACGTGCGCGGTGGAGTGCCGCAGCAGGAACAACGCGCCCTCATCGGGCACGCCGTCGCGGGTCTTCTCGGTGAGGATCGCCAACTCGCAGTTCGCCACGATGGGCGTGGTCACGTCGGCCAACTCGCCGTTGATGCGGGCGCCCACGGCGGCCTTGGCCAGCCGCGAGCCGATGCCCTCGGCGACCGCCAGCGGCGTGGTCGGCCCATCGAAATCGCGGGTGGAGCCGTCGGGGAGGGTGATGGTGATGGGCTGGCTCATGATGGGGCTTCCATGGGGATGGGGACAGGGGGTGAAGGATAGCGGGGGCCAAACAAAAACCCGGCCAAGGCGGCCGGGCTCGGGAGTCGTGGGTGTGCACGCCGAACCTAGCCGCCGGGGGCGGTCTCCGTAGTGGTGGTGGTCGTCGTCGGGGTGTACGTCATGACCGAAGTATATCGGCCAGTTGGCACCACAGCCTGAGCGGCGCGGAACGTGCGTTTGCCCGGGTCCTCGCTACAGTCGGCCGCAATGGCAGTGCACGTGACCACCCGCACCCTCGGCAGCCGCCGCGAGGCCACCGGCTTCGAGGTGCCGCCACCGCCCGATGCCCACGACGACGGATCGATCGTCCTCCGGGACCTGATCGAGCACGTCGTCCGTCAGCAGGTCCGGCTCTTTAACGCGCGGCAGGCCGACCGCCGATTCGATCGCGTGCTGACGGAGCCTCAGATCCGCGAGGGGCGCGAGAAGGGCAAGGTCGACCCGGCTGCGAAAGAAGATCCCACGGAGGCCAATGCCGAGGAAGCGGTCGGGGCCGCGCTGCAGGCGTTCGAGGACGGGATGTACCTCGTGATCATCGACGAGGTTGAGAAACGCAGCCTCGACGAGCCGGTATACCTGTCATCGAATAGCCGCCTCGTGTTTGTGAGGCTGACGTTCCTCGCCGGGGCGTAGCCAGCTTCGAGCGGATTATGAGCCGGGGGAGTGAGCATGGCCCGCGATGACAGCGCTCGTGAGCAGATCAACAAGCTACGCGACAAGAAGTGGGTGGACAAGCGGCTCGATGCGCTGAACGTCGCCGAACCCGGGGCACGCAAACGCCTCGCCCGAGCGATCGGTCCGTATCACAAGAACGACTGGGACTATCGCACAACCGATGCTCGCATCGCTGCATTGCGATCGATGACCGATGGGCTTGATGCCGCGGGGCGAGAACGGACCTGGTCTGCACTGTTTACCAGACTCGGTGGTGCCATCGCGCCTGCCTGGAAGAGCGTCTATGCGAAGAC
>CALCCF010000089.1 GCA_937899905.1 uncultured Phycisphaeraceae bacterium | reverse complement strand
GGGCCCCTCGGTCCAGTCGCCCCTCGTGTTCGATGATCTCATCGAATACAGCATCGAGCGGCTCACGTTCGAGGGCGGGCAGCCCGGGGCGGAGCTGACTACCGAAGTCATGCTCGGTGAGCAGGTCGTCACGCTGACGATGCAGCCGCACAGCCTGCGCGCCGCGGACTTCCAGGTCCTCGTGCAGCGTGAGGGCGGCGAGCTCGAGCGTTGGGTACCGCCGGCTCCGACCACGTACCGCGGTGTCATCGAGGGCATGGACGGCAGCACCGTCGTGGGCTCGTACTTTGACGGTTCGCTCAAGGCGTTCGTCGACTTCGGCGGCGACGAGGGCAACACCTGGTTCGTCCAGCCGCTGACCGAGCGTCTCGAGGGTGCCGACGAGAGCCTGCACGTCGTGCACCGTGAGGCCGACGACATCTCGGCCCTTGGCGGCTTCTGCGGCACGGCCGATGACCCGCTGGCCGGCCTCGGCCTCGACGAGAACCCGCAGGCGCCCGGCACCGATATGACGCTCTTGCTCGAGCTCGCCATCGATACCGACTTTGAGTTCTTCCAGCTCCGCGGTTCGAGTGAGGCCTCCGTGATCGCGGCCGTCGAGGCCCAGGTCAACGCGGTGTCCAACATCTATGAGCGCGACGTTGACACCGAGATCGAGATCACCACGATCATCGTTCGTTCGACCTCGGCCGATCCGTACACGACTTCCGACGGTGGTGGCCTGCTCCAGCAGATGACCAACCACTGGAACGCGCAGCAGACCGGCGTCCGTCGCGACACCGCCTCGCTCATCAGCGGTCGGAACTTCGCCGGCGGTACGCTGGGCGTCGCCTGGCTGCCCGGCACGTGCACCTCGAACCGCGGCTACAACGTCAACCAGTACGTCAGCCTCGGTGCGAGCGCCCGCATCGCCGTGCACGCCCACGAGCTCGGCCACAACAACAACGCCCCGCACTGTTCGGGTGGCGACTGTCGCATCATGTGCGCCGGCATCGGTGGCTGCGCTGGCGACATCAGCCGCTTCGGTGCGTCCTCGATCTCGCGGATCCGCTCGTACCTCGACGCGGCTCCCTGCATCGGTGAGTCGTTCCCCGAGCCCGATCCCCAGCCGCTCCCGTTCGAGGACACCTTCGACGCCTCGACCGAGTACGACCCGAACCTGTGGACGCAGACCAATGGCGTTCGCATCACGAGTTCGACCATCAATCCCATCAGTCCGCCCAACGCCACGATCTTCCAGCCCGATGGCGTCATGACCACCACAAGATTCGACGTCCCGGCTACGCCGTCGACGTTCGTCGGCATCTGGTCGCAGCACCGCTTCGTCGAAGCGGGCAAGTCGCTCCGCGTCGAGTACTTCGAGTCCTTCTCGGGCGACTATGAGCTGCTGGGCACGATCGAGTCGACCGGCACGACACAGACACAGTACATCTTCAACGAGTTCAAGCTGCCGTTGTTCGCGGTGGGCGATGAGTTCCGCTTGCGGATCTCGGCGGACGGCTTGGACAGCGGCGACGCGTTCTACATCGACAGCGTCACCATCAATGAGTTCTGCCGAGCGGATCTCAACCAGGATGGCGCTGTGAACCTCTTCGACTTCTTGGCCTTCCAGACCGCGTTTGACATGGGTAGCCCCGAGGCCGACTTCAACAACGATACACTCTTGAACGTGTTCGACTTCCTCGAGTTCCAGAACCAGTTCGGCGCGGGCTGCGACTGATCGCGCCCGGCCGGGCCAGCAGGCCCAACCATGGCACATCACGCCCGATCGGCACCGTTCCGATCGGGCGTTTTTTCATGGTGGTCGTCCTAAACTGAGCCAATGGAAGACCACGCCCAGCTCGCCACGCCCAGCCGGACTCCGGCCCTTGGCTCGCTGCTGCTGATCGCCCGGGACATCAAGCTCGCCCACTCTGTCTTCGCGTTGCCGTTTGCGGTGCTCGCGGCGTTCATGGTTGCGCCGCGTGTCGAGTCTGGCGGGATCGACTGGGCGGGTATGGCCGGGCTGCTCGCGCTCGTGCTGGTGTGCATGGTGGCCGCTCGGACGTGGGCGATGGTGGTCAACCGATTGGCGGATCGCAAGATCGATGCCGCCAACCCGCGAACCAAAGGACGCGTGTTCGCGTCCGGAGAGCTGTCGCCGCGGTCGGGGTGGCTGGCATTGATGGCGTGCGCGGGGCTCTTCCTCGCTGCGTGCGCGCTCTTCGGCGTGTTCTTCGGCAACTGGTGGCCTGTGGCGCTCGGCGTGCCCGTGCTCGCGTGGATCGCGTTCTACTCGTTCACCAAGCGATTCACGTGGTTGTGCCACGTGTTCCTTGGCGGGGCGCTGGCGGCCAGCCCGCTTGCGGCGGCGATCGCCGTGGGTGGCATCGGCACGATGGCCGAGCCTGCGCTATGGCTGCTGGCGGGCATGGTGCTGCTCTGGGTGGCAGGCTTCGACGCGATCTACGCGTTGCAAGACCTCGATTTTGATCGCGAGGCCGGGCTCCGCAGCATCCCGGCACGCTTCGGCTGGAAGCGGGCGAATGTGCTGAGCAGGGTGATGCATGTTGCCGCCGTCTCGTGCCTCATTGGCGTGTTACTGACCACGCCGGCGTTCGGTGTTGTCTTCGGCGTCGGCGTGCTCGCGGCCATCGGCCTGCTTGTCTACGAGCACGTCGTCCTGGCTCGACGTGGAGCGGCGGGCATCCCGATGGCGTTCTTTACGCTCAACGGCATGGTCAGCATCCTGCTCGGGCTCACGGGCGTCGTCGACGTGCTCGTCTAACGTTCATTGCCTGGGGTCAGCCGTAGAGCACGAACGCGAGCGCGAAGAGCAGTGTCAGCACGACGGCGTTGTTCAGGGCGTGCGCGACGATCGGGCCGATGAGCGAGCCTCGCCAAGCACGCAGCAGCGCGAAGTTGAAGCCCAGGATTGTGACAGGGATGAGCTGCAACGCGGCGTAGCCGTGCATCATGCCGAAGACCATCGCGCTGAGCAACGCCGCCAATGGCAGGGCGAGCCGCGCGCGCATGTGGCGGAACAGCGCGCCGCGGAAGATCAGCTCCTCGCACAGCGGGGCCCAGATCGTCGCCAGTGTGAACAGCAGCACGAGCATGACCGGGTCGAGCCCCTTGATCATCTCGAGGATCGGGTTGGTCGGCCCGGCGGCGTCCGGATCGCTGGGGAAGATCAGCTGTTGCACGAAGAGCAGGACGAGCATGAGCGCCACGCCGGCGATCAGCAGCGGCAAGAGCGCAAGATAGCCCGCGATGCCTGCCAAGATCTCGACGAAGACCCCCTTCGGATTGCGGAGGCCCAGGTCGTCGCGCAGACGCGACCACGTGACGCCGCGGAGCAGCGGCCACAGGGGCACCAGCAGCAAGAGCCACTGGGCCGGCAGCGAGAGCAGGCCGGCGATCGCCAGCGCCTGTTCGCCCAAGAGTGCTGCAAGGTGCTGCGCGATCTGTAAGAACGCGAAGCACGCCACGAATAGCACCGCCGACTCGAGGTACACGCTCCCACCCGGCTTGGGCCTCGGCATCGCCATGCGGATGCTTCCCGAGGCGACCATCACGAGCGCCGTGATCCCCAGGCCCAGGCCCGCGAGTATCGCCAGACCCATGACAACCAGCACGATGAGCATGATGAACAGCGGGATGAGCGCACCGTCGAGCACCTGGGTCCGCAGCTCGTGGTCCTGCGGCAGCGGGGCGATGCGCACGAGTTCGCCGAAGAAGCCGTGGCGTTCGACGAGGCCGTTGAGCGCGTCATCACCGAGTCGCTCGGCAGCGTCGGGGTCGTCGTCGAGCGCTCGGTAATAGTCCTCGAGCAACCGCGCGTCGGCCAAGAGCTGGGCACGCTGATCGGCGGCAACGGTGTCATCGGTCGATTCGGCATTCTCCAGGTCGGCGATGACGTCGCCCAGTCGTCGCGCGGCGTTGGCGTGCGAGACCAACTCGCCCGCACTGATGGCGGCACGGAACTCCTGCAGCGCTGATCCCCCGGCCGACTCGTCGACGCTGGACTGGAAGGTGCCGCCGCCCTGGCCGAGCGAGAAGGCGGCCCGCGCCCCCAGCCGGGCGGCGACCTCGACCTCGTCGCCCTGCGGAGCCGTTATCGCCGCTGTCTCGGGTTCGGTGGTCGAGGAGTGGGCGCTCATCTGCTGGAAGATGACGACGATGGGCAGCATCACCGCGAACGCCAGCCATGCCAGCCGGGCGGCTCGCCGAGAGCCCGGATCGGGCTCCGCCGCCACCAAGGATGCTGTCCGTTGAGGCCGCTGGGTCGCCCCGGGATCTGCGGGCGGTGGGGCGGGTGCTGGTCCGTTGGGAGGCTGATCCATCGCCCAATCATCGGCCAAGGGGCCCAAGAAGGCCACCGAGACGGGGGCACCCTTGCCTGCCGGGGCCTCTGAAGGTCCTCCAGGCTTGACGGAACCGAGCCTGGGTCTACTCTTCTCCTCGCGTCGAGCGGTGCCGGCTGGTGGCCGTGGCCCCTCGACAGACCGAATGGTCAATCCTGCTGCCGGGCCCTCCAGCCTTGCAGCCCGCCCCGCCCGGTAGGCGGCGTACTTAGAAGTGCCCCGGCGGCGTGTGGTTTTATGCCTTCGCATCGCCGGCCGCAGGAGAACGTCATGCGTCGGCAAACCTACATGGCCAAGGCCGGTGAGGTCGAGCAGAACTGGCACGTGGTAGACGCCACGGACCAGGTGCTCGGCCGGATGGCCACGGAGATCGCCCAGGTGCTCATGGGCAAGCATCGCCCCGAGTACACCCCCCACGTGGACACGGGCGACTACGTCATCGTGACCAACGCGAAGCAGGTGAAGCTCACCGGCCGCAAGGACACGCAGAGCGTCCGCACCCGCTACACGGGCTATCCCGGCGGCCTCAAGGTCGAGACCTTCGGCTCGCTGCGTGAGCGCAAGCCCGAGGCGCTCATCGAGGACGCCGTTCGCCGCATGCTCCCCAAGAACAGGCTCGGCCGCGTGATGCTCAAGAAGCTCAAGGTCTACGACGACGCCAACCACCCGCATCACGCCCAGCAGCCCGTGGAGATGAAGCTCTCATGACCGACCAGATCGCAGACGATCGTCAAGATACGGGCGCCACAACCGGCGCGACCTCCGGCGCTTCCCTCCTCGGTGGCAGCGCACTCGCTGAGGCCGTCGCCGCCGACGAGGCCGGCGAGCCCACAACCCGCCGCGTTCGTGAGGCCGTTCCGCCCGATCGCCACGGCTGGTGGTGGGGCACCGGCCGCCGCAAGAGCGCCGTGGCCCGCGTCCGCATGAAGCCCGCCGCCGAGGACGGCAAGGGCGACGTGCAGATCCAGTGCACCCGCAAGAAGCTCAAGGCTGTGAGCGAGTACTTCACCGAGGACCGAGATCGCGCCGACGTCTTCTCGCCCCTCGAGGTTACCGGCACGAAGGGCCGCTTCGACATCCTCGTCCGCTGCAACGGTGGCGGCTACATGGGCCAGGCCCAGGCCGTTCGCCTGGGCATCGCTCGCGCCCTTCGCGACTACGATCCGTCGCTGGAGGACGCCCTCCGCGACGCCGGCTTCCTCTCGCGTGACGCCCGAAAGGTCGAACGTAAGAAGCCCGGCCAGCCCGGTGCGCGCCGCCGCTTCCAGTTCTCGAAGCGCTAAGCCGGTTTACGAATCAGGCTTTTCCATGCCACGCTCGGCCATCGTGCCGGGCGTTTTTGTTTGGGGAGTCAGTAACCGAGCTTCAGCGTGCGGCGGCAGCGTCGACCTCGGCCTTGGCTTTCGCCAGCGAGCACCCACGCCGTTCGCGTGTAAGGCGGATCGCTTGGATTGTCTGGCCGCTGTCGACAAGTTCGAACAGCTTGGCTCGGAACTCGGCTTCATCCATTTCTTCGGTCGGGCGGTGATCGATCACGAGCCGAGGTTCGACGCGGATGTGTTGGCCGAACGCGCGCTCGGCCGCTGCAGGGCCTGGGCGCACGAGGTCGTGCTTGCCTCGCATGGTCAGGCGTATCACGCCATCTTCGACCCAACGCACGGGGTGGTGCCGAACGCCTCCGCGGATGCGCCGGGTCTTATCACGCGGATCGTTGAGGCTTTCGAGCAACGCCACGCCGATCTCGTCGCTCAGTTCGGGCGCGACAACCACCTCGAGTTCCCTCTGCGTCCACCGGCGTTCGCCATCGCCGGTCTGCTCGCGCATTGCTTGGTCGATGCGCTGAACGTGTTCGACCTCGTCCCATCGCAGCAGTAAGACCTCCGGCATGCTCTCGGCCGCGCGTCCACGCGCCCACGAATGGAAACGCACCGCGAGCCCTTCCGACGAAACCCGGAGCAGCCAGTTGTGGCGGCTGAGGCTGCGGATGCACATGGCCACATAGATCGGCACCACGATGAGCGCGTAGATCGCGAAGCCGATCCAGAACGGCCACGGGGCTCCGGCGAAGACGAACCAGCCATACGCGACACCGCCGCCGGTGAGCGTGACCGCGGCAATGGCCATGACGAGGCGAGAAGCGCGAAAGACGCGGCTTCCTGGTGGGTGAGGCAGCGCGGCTTCGGATCGAACCAATTCCATGCGTGCGTCCTGCCAAACACCACTGCGCCCGCGCGTTGCGAACCGCCCGCGACGTCCCATCCGTTCCTGGAATGGTCGGCTGTTCTCGCCCGGTTGCGCCATCTCGACCACCGGGATCGATCGGCCGCATCCCACAATCGCCCTCACGCCACGGCTCGTTCCACCCGATAATTGGACTGATGGAACAGCCACCGGCCCAGCCTCGCACGCTCGAAGAACTGCGTCGCCTTATCGACACCGCCGATGAGAAGCTGGTCGCGGTGCTGAACGAGCGCGCGAAGCTGGTCGTCGAGGTCGGCCGCCGCAAGCAGACCGATGGCACGCCCATCTACGCGCCCGACCGTGAGCGCAAGGTGCTGGATAAGGCCAAGGCTCGTAACGAGGGCCCGCTGAGCGACACGACGATCGAGGCGATTTACCGCCAGCTCATGAGCGGCTCGTTCGCGCTCGAGCGCCCGCTCCGCATCGGCTACCTCGGGCCCGCCGGCAGCTACTCGCACCTCGCCGCCCGCGCGCACTTTGGCGCCAGCGTCGAGTTCGCGCCCGTTACCAGCATCGCCGCCGTGTTCGACGAGGTCATCAAGGGCCACGTCGACTACGGGCTCGCGCCGATCGAGAACAGCACCGCTGGCGGCATCGTCGAGACGCTCGACGCGTTCATCGAGAACGCGGGCGAGGTCTCGATCTACGCCGAGGCCCAGGTCACTATCCGCCACGCGCTCATGGCCGGCTGCCCACCCGAGGACATCACGCGGATCTACAGCAAGCCCGAGGTCTTCGCACAGTGCCAGAACTGGCTGTCCGCGCGATACCCCAAGGCCGAGCTCTTGCCGGCCGCGTCATCGAGCCGGGCGGCGATCAAGGCGGCCGAAGAGACCGAGCAGGCTCGCGCGATCGGCGCACGCCCCGGCACCGCCGCCATCGGTACCACCCTCGCGGCCGAGCTCTACGGATTGAGCGTCCTCGTCGAGTCCATCCAGGACCAGCCCAACAACATCACGCGCTTCGTCATCCTGAGCAAGGAGCGCACAGGCCGCACGGGTCAGGACAAGACGAGCATGCTCTTCGAGACCAGCGACGAGCCCGGTGCGCTCGCCGATGTTCTTGCCGTCTTTAGCACCCACGGCGTGAACCTGACGCACATCGAGAAGCGCCCGAGCGGCCGGGAGAATTGGACGTATACGTTCTTCGTCGATGCGGCCGGCCACCTTCACGACGACGCGGTCGCTGCCGCGGTCGAGGACGCCAAGGGCAGGTGCCGCCGGCTCACGGTTCTGGGCAGCTACCCACGAGCCAAGGGCCAGCTGTAGCACCGTCCGGCTCGATGCCAGCGGCCGCTCGATGATCTCGGCCAGCATTGCCTTGCCATGGCTGTCTTGGCTCGACGCAGCCGTTCAGGCGGTCGTTCGTGCCTTCCACCTACCTGTAAGGGATTTGAAAGGAAGATCGCCGAAGTTTACGGGTATGGGGCGTTCTGGACCGCGAACGATGTTGAGAAACTGGGTCGCACAAATCGATGGATTTCTGGTATCCTGTCCACATAAGGAGGTTCCGATATGAACATCAAGCCGGTTGCGTGTGGAATGGCGTTGGGCCTGGTTTCGGGTGCTTCTCTCGCCCAGGATGAGATTCGTCTGTCGCAGACGGTGTCCGACGATGTGGTCATCGGATTCGGGCAGTTCTGCCCGGCCCTCGGCTCGGCCGCGATCGACGAGGCCAGCAGCTACTGGCGGTCCTTCAACCTTCGCGATGAGGGCGTTCTCAGCGACTTCAGCGTGCGGAGCGTCGAGTTCGGCATCGAGCAACTCCGTTTGCCCACGCTCCTGTTCGTCGACATCACGGTGAACCTCTACACCGCCCCCGAGGGCACGGTGCCGCAGACCAGCCTGACACAGATCGGGTCCGTGGTGCTCAGCACGGGCGATCGCTCCCTCGAGGTGGTGAGCGTCGATGTCGATGGCCTGGCCTTCGCGGGGACCTCGCTCATCGTCGAGGTCAGCGTGCCGAGCCTGCGCGACCTGGCCGGTGGCTCCGCCGGTAACATCTTCGTCCCCGGTGCGAACGGCGACGGCGAGACGGCGCCGGTCTACTTCGCCAGCGACGCGTGCGGCTTCCCCGAGCCGGTCGCCTGGGACCCGTCGTGGGGCACGTTCAACTACGTGCTCACGGTCGTGGGCGAGACGTTCTGCGCGACCGACCTCGACGGCGACGGCATACTGACGGTCTTCGACTTCCTGGCGTTCCAGACCTTGTTCGTCAGTCGCGATCCCCGAGCCGACCTGGATGGCGATGGTCGGTTCACGCTCTTCGACTTCCTGGCTTACCAGACAGCGTTCGGCTTGGGTTGCTGAGCCCACTCGCACAACCCTGTCGCGTGCGGGGTGAGTCTTCGCAATCGCGTGACAGGGGGTGTATCGATGCGTGGCGTGCTGGCGATCATTCTGTTGGGTGCGAGTTCTTCGGCCTTTGCCGATGAGGTTCGGATCTCGCACGTGCGGTCGGGCGTCGTGTTACCGGGCAGCTCACTCGTGTGCGGCGACCTCGGCGATCCGCCCGGTTCGCTGGACATGAGCTACTGGCACTCGTACACGCTCTCGGATTTCGGCATTTCCTCGGACGTGCTCGTGCGTCGGATCGAGTTCGGCATCGAGCTGCTGGCGCTGCCGAGTCGAGATGAGTTAACAATCGACGTCAACCTGTATCTCGACGAGCCACAATCCCGGCCGACCATCGGCCTACCGCTGCTGGCCAGTGCGAACATCACCCTGGGCGAGGTTGAGCTCCAGGTCGTCTCGGTCGATGTCGAGGGCGTGTTCCCCCAGGACAAGGCGCTGATCGTTGAGGTCGCCGTGCCCCCGCTGTACGACCCGACGACCGGGCCGATTGGAGACGTGTTCATCCCGGGAACGAACGCCTTGGGCCATACCTCGCCGACATACGTCAGCAGCCTCGCGTGCGGCATCTTCCAGCCGCAGGGTCCAGACTTCGGGTCATGGGAGCCGCTGGTCATGACGGTCATCGGCGAGGCCCTCTGCCCCGCCGACATCGACGAGGACGGCGCGCTCACGATCTTCGACTTTCTCGAGTTCCAGACGCTCTTCGACGCCGGCGACCTGCGCGCCGACTTCGACGGCGACGGCGCGCTCACGATCTTCGACTTCCTCGCCTTCCAGACCGCGTTCGACGCCGGATGCTGAGTACGAACCGATCGCTCGGTATCATCGGCCATGACCGTGGATGGTGAGAGCCCGCCAGCAATCAGCACCCAGGTGCCGCCCGGCGTCCGCTGCATTTCATGCGGCTACGACCTCGCCGGCCTCGACTCGAGCGGCCGCTGCCCCGAATGTGGCACGGCCATCGCCGAGTCGGTTCGCGGCGATGGCCTGGCCTTTGCTGATGCCGGCTATCTGCGGACGCTCGGTCGCGGCCTGCGCGTGATCCGCGTCAGCGTCTCGGCCGCACTGCTCTGCTGGCTGGGCGGGTCTATCGGATTGCTCCTGATCTCCGCAGCGGGCGTACGGATTCCCTCCTGGGGTTATGACACGGCGATCGGCGGGCTGTTGCTCGCCTCGTGCTGCCTCTATGTCCTCGGGTGGTGGGTCGCCACGACGTCCGACCCACGCGACGATTCGCAGGGCTTGCCACGATCGGCCATCATCGCGAGATATGGCACCATCGCGATCATCGCCGCCGTCGCATGCATGCTCGTGCTGGGTACCTGGCTGGCCAACGTTCGCGACGTTGTCCGCGTGGTGCTGCTCTTCGGACTCATCGTTCAGCATGCGGCCGGCTCGCTCTACCTCAACCAGCTTGCCGAGCGTGTGCCGAGCGCGCGTGCGACCAAGATGTCACGCAATGCGTTCACTGCGGTCGTCACGCTTGCTACCGCGTGGACGATCGAAGCCGTGCTCGATGCGCTCAGCATCAGCCCGCCAAGGGGCAGTAGCGGTACCGCCACTGTGCTGCGGCTGGCCATGTCGCTGCTCGGCTTGGTCATGTTCATCGCGGGCATCGTGGCGATCGCGCGGCAATTCACCGCCGCGGGCATCATCCGCAAGGACGTCCTGCGGTTCCTTGCCTCCCGTGCTGGTGCGAATCCCTGACCCACGAAAAAACGGCCCAAGGGCCGTTTGAAACACTCGATCCCGAGCTGGCTTCACATCGCCCCGCCCTCGAAGATCACGCGCTGCTTCACGCGCCTGGGATCGGGCTCGGGCACGGCGCTGAGCAGGCTCTGCGTGTACTTGTGCTGCGGGTTCTTGAGGATCTCATCGCGCGAGCCGGTCTCAACGATCTGGCCCTTGTACATCACCGCGATGCGCTTGCACACGTGCTGGATGACCGCCATGTCGTGGCTGATGAAGAGGTAGCTCAGGCCGAACTCTTCCTGCAGGTCGGTCAGCAGGTTGATGATCTGGGCCTGGATGCTGACGTCGAGCGCGCTCGTCGGCTCGTCGCAGACGATGAACTTGGGCTCGAGCGCCAGTGCGCGAGCGATGCCGATGCGCTGGCGCTGGCCGCCGCTGAACTCGTGCGGGTACCGGTCGGCCGCGGCGGCCGGCATGCCGCAACGCACGAGCAGTTCCTCGACCTGTTTGCGCAGCTTCGTGCGGTCCTTGACTAGGCCGTGCACGATCAGCGGCTCGCCCACGATGCTCGCGATGCGCATACGCGGGTTCAGGCTGCCCGCCGGGTCCTGAAAGATGATCTGCATGTCCCGCCGCAGGGCCTTCATCTCGGTGCCCTGGGCCTTGAGCACGTCCTTGCCCTCGAAGAGCACGCTGCCGCCGGTGTTGGGGATCAATCGCAGCAGCGTTCGGCCCACGGTGGTCTTGCCGCAGCCACTCTCGCCGACGAGGCCCAGCGTCTCGCCCTTGCCCAGATCGAAGCTCACGCCGTCGACGGCCTTGACGTGTCCGGTGACCCGCTGCAGCAAGCCGCTGCGGATCGGGAAGTGGGTCTTCAGGTCCTTGACGGCCAGCAGCGGGGGCCCGCGCCGGGCCTCGGCTGCGGGCTGGGCGGCGGGGTCGGTCGGCGCGGTGGGGGCGGCTGGAGCACTCATGGGGCCCATCCTACGGGGGTTGATGGCCCTGGGTGGCCTGGGTCCTCAGCCCACCATGCGTCGCCGGAGCCACCAGATGAGGCCCAGCAGCCCCAATGCCGCGCCGCTGAGCAAGGCCGGCGTGGCGACGCCCGCCGCGATGCCCCAGGGCGAGATGGCGTGGAACGTGGACGTGCCGTTGACGGTGGTCGAGGTGCCGATCCGTCGGAGACCGTAGAGGCCCGGGCTGGGCAAGCCGGTGATCTGTCCGCCACCAGCCGCAGCGTGGAGTGTGACAATGCGCAGGGCCATGTCCAACTCGTCCTGCGCACCCGGCCACGCCGATCCCTGCGACGAGAGCCCGGCTGCGTCGAACAACGCGGCGATGCCCACCTCTGGGCCATCGCTGCCGCGTGCATGTTCTACGTCGGAGCCATCGACGAGTTGCCAGTCGCTCGTGGAGAACGAGTCCAGCCGGAGCGTGAACCTCGGCGCGCTCGTCGGAGCGGGAACCGAAGCGGGTGTTTGTGACGTCGATCCAACGACGATCTCGACCTCCATCGAGCCGCGGAGCAGCGGCGGGTTCGCGCTCCACTGACCGGGCGTCCGGGCAGTCAATATGTCACGATGGAAGCCGAGCCAATACAGCCGTGCAGGTGGCACCGACGCGCCGGTGACCTCGGGCTGGAAGGACGTGGTCATCCGGCGAGACTCGATCTGGGCGCCGCCGATGGCCCGGAGGTTGGCCGCCATCCCCACCGGCGGGGCGAGCAGCGCCGAACCAAGGACCACACCTGAGAGCACAAGCAGCAAGACGATCGGCGTCGGCGGCCCATACCGCAGCCCTGCACGCGGCGTGACAAGGCCGACTTTCGCGTACAGCGCTCCGCATTCGGGGCAGGCCGCGATGCGGTCGGGCGTGACCGCCTCGTGCCCGCACGCGCCGCAGGAGAGCACGCCACGGCGGCCGCGCAGGCCCCGCCGGGCCCCATCCAAGCCTGCAGCAGCAACGAGCATCCAGACCGCGACCAGTGCCCCGGAAATCCCGCCAACCCACCACAAGATCACCCAGAGCATCGCCCGTCCCCCCGTCCGGCCGGTCGCCGCACGACATTAGTGAAGACTATCCTCCGTGGCCACCCCGACCCAGACCCGTGATCTGAACGTCCCCGGAGCCCGCCCATGCGATCGATCGCCGCAACCCTCGCCATCCTCGCCGCGGTCGGCACGAGCCTGGGCCAGGATGCCGACACGCCGCCAGAGGCCGACGCCGGCGTGGACTCCCCGGTCCAGACGGCGGAAGACGCGACGACCCAACCGCAGCGCCCACCGATGCCGACGTTCATCTACACGATCGGCCAGAGCATCGAAGCGACGACCGTGCCGCACATCGACGGCGGCGGAAAGGCCAACAGCGCGCTGACGCGCACCGAGTTCGATGTGATCTGGCTCGCGTCGCGGCGTACCCGGGCGATCTTCCAGTTCAGCAACGAGTTCGCCTTCTACGACTTCGACGGAGCTTTCCGGCTCGACCCGGTCGATGGCGATCCGGTGGGCAGCATGAACCGCCAGAACGTCGACGTGCTCGTGAGCCACAACCTCGACCGGCAGTGGAGCCTCATCGCCTTGGGTGGCATCGGCCTCGCACGCGAGCGTAACGCCGACGTCGGCGACTCGATCGTCTGGCGCGCGGGCATTGGCACAGCATACCAGGCCACCGAGAATATCTCGATCGGCGTGAGCGTGATCGCGACGGCCGAGCAGGAGGGCAACGTCGAGTTCCTGCCCCTACCCGCGATCGACGCGACCTTCGACCTTGACGAACGCTGGACGCTCAGCCTCGGCACGCTTAGCGGTGCAAGCCTTTCGTACGAAGCCAACGACAAGCTCTCTTTTGAGCTGCAGGCCGGATACAACGAGCGCAACTATCGGCTCGACGAGGACGGGTTCGCGCCCGAGGGCGTCTTCCAGGACAAGTCGATAGACCTGCGCCTGGGCGTGAACTGGCAGCCCCAGCCCGGGCTGGAAATCGAAGCCGGCATCGGTTCTGAGCTCTGGCGTCGCTTCAAGATCGAGGATAGCGACGGCGATCGTCTGCGCCGTGTCGAGAGCGATCCGACGCTCGTGCTCTTCGCGGGCTTGTCGTACCGGTTCTAGCGTCGCTCAACGCTCGCCCGAAGGCGTGGGCCGCTGCACCGGTTCCGGCCCTGTACCAAAAGGCGGGGCGTCGATGAGCTCGGCCGTTACGATGCGTGGTGGATCAGCAGGCCTGCCGGCATCGGGGTGGTTCGATGGGAGATTGGGATCCAGCAGTGGCGTCCGTTCGATCGCAAGAATGGTCTGGGCGCCTGAGATCGCCTCGCCGAACGCGGTATATGCGCCGTTCAAGTGGACCGTGGCCTCACTGCTGAGTGCCACGAAGAATTGCGAGCCGTTCGTATCCGGATCACGCGTTCGTGCCATCGATAGCACGCCGAAGGTGTGGTTAAGTTCGCTCTGCTCCAAATCGATGAACATCCCGGGACCACCGCCACCCTGTCCCAATGGGTCACCCACTTGGATAACAAACGGCATCCCTGATGGATGCGTTGGTACGACGCGGTGGAACGGGATATCTGTGTAGAAGCCACCCCGCGCGAGTTCGCGTATGTGCCAGACGGTGTTGGGCGCTTCATCCGGGCGTAAACGGAACACCGCCTCGCCCTCGGTCGTGTTCAGCTTCAAGAGCTGATCGACGTAGATCCGCATGCCAGAGAACAGCGGTGGAGTATTCGACCAGCGGATGCTGCGATCGGGGTTCACCGACGCACGCTGTGGCGTCAGGAGTGGCTGCAGCACCAGTGGGGGACCCTCCGGCTCGCCCAGATCTTCTCCTTCGGCGTCGCCCGCGCCCGGGTACAGCTGCGCATACAAAACAGCCGGTTCGTTCTGGCTCCACAAGATCGGGAAGAACGTCGCGAGGTCCACGCGGCCCTTGAGCACCGACGCCTTGGCGACTCGATCACCCGCCGCGTTGAACAGCACGATGTCGAATTCCTCCGCCACGCTATCGTCGAGGTTACCAACGGTGACCGGGATCTCGCGGCCGTGCCCGTAGTACGTGCGATCGGGCGTGAGCTGTGCGAGGGCCGTCCGCGGCGCGAGTGTGAGCAGTGCCGCAGCGAGGAACAGGGCGAAGCGTACGAGCGATGTTCCGCCGACGCCCGAAGAGATCCAGTTGAACATGGCCAAGCCTCCTTCGTTGCAACGGTACGAGCGATGCCACTCCTGCGTGCTGATGCGCGACGGTCGCCGAGCCGGTCAGCTCTTCGGTACGAAGACGAGAGCTCGCTTAGCCACGGTATGGTGCCCGCAAAGGCCACTACTCAAGGAATGATCCAGTTTTGGGGTTCGTGGTCGGCTATGGGTGGTCGTCTATCGGAGGCCGACGATGACCGGTCGACTACCGGAACGAACTCGAGCCGTCGAGCTGCTGGTCGATCAGGTCCCAGGCGTCCATGACCGCAGAAGAGCGAGCCTGCGACTCTTCTTGGGGCAGCCCAGAGAGGATCCGGCCCTCGTAGTCGCGGAACCACGTCACCGAAAGATCCGCCCGCATGACGTTCGACCCGATCTTGTGGTTGTAGTCGCTCTTGAGCCGCATGCCGTCGGCGACCAGCGCGGTCCGCCGCGGCTCGATCCTGTACAGGCGTTGCTGGCCGTCCGGACCGGCACCACGGTACTGGTAGTTGCCGACGACGAAGGCCGGCACGGTACCGAAGTTCCCGGCGTACTCGCTCAGCGGGTGCGCACCATCGTGCGACGGGCAGAAGAAGCACGCGGCGTTGTCGAGATACTGCTCGTGGAAGAGCAGGCCGATGCCGTCCCAGCCGCCAGTCTCGGGGTCGAAATCCTGCGGAGCCGAGGTCACGCCAGAAAGCCGCAGGATGAGCATCTCTTGGGCACGATTCCGCGACGGGTCGTAAAACGTCGTCGGCGGGATGTAATCGCCATTCGCGTCGGCGTACATCAGCATTGCCACGCCAATCTGACGCACGTTCGAGGAGCACACCACGCGGTGGGCTGTCTCGGTTGCCTTGGTGATGGCCGGCAGCATGAGCGAGATCAGCACGACGATCACGGCGATCGAGACGAGCACATCGACCAGGGTGAACGCGCGGGCGATACCGCCTCGCCGAGGCAGTCGGCGAGCGCTCTGCCGAGTTGTACGCTGGACCCCACTCATCCGCGATCCCCGCAGCGGCTGAACCCCATGCGGTAAGTGTACCCGAATCGAGCCCCGCCAAACAAGGGATTTCTTTGGGTTGGCGCAACGAAATTGACAGAAAAACCAAACAAAATGCTTTCAAAACTCTCCTGTTGTCGACTCCCGGGCCGCATTGGGCCCGATCACCCGAACGCCACGCAAGGATCCTGTGAGGAATCGGGGCGAATAGAGTGTTTGTTCCGCGTGCTTGCACAATCGTGCCGCACGCGGCACACTCGGCAGGTGGGCCATGACCAAGCATCCCCGAGATCCAAAGGCAGACCTGGAGCTGATGCAGCGCATCGCGTCGGGCGATGAGTCGGCGATCGGCGACCTGTACGACCGATTCGGTTCGCTCGTGTATCGCATGGCCTACCAGACCATGCCCACGCGCGCCGACGCCGAGGACGCGGTCCAGGAGATCTTCGTCCGCCTGTGGAAGACCGCGGATCGCTACGACCCCAAGCGGGCAGCCCTCGTGACGTGGGTGATGTTACTTAGCCGCCGGCACCTCGTGGATCGCCTGCGGCGGAGTCAGGCCAGGCTCCGAACAACCGCCCTGGGTGACGCGGGCGGCCAAACCCCCGGCGATGTTCCAAGTGAGATGAAACGCTTGGAGCAGGACGAGCGTTATCGGGATGTGTTGGAACTGGTAAAGTCCTTGCCGGAACTGCAACAGCGCGTGGTGATCCGTGCGTATCTAGGGGGGCAAACCCTTCGCCAGATCGGCGAGGAGTTGGATACGCCGATCGGCACCGTGAAGTCGGCGCTGAGCAGGGCACTGGTTCGGTTGAGAGAGAGAGCGGTCGAGGAAGCCCCTACATGAACACCATGCAACTCATCGAACATGCCGTGCTCGACGCGATGGGCATGCTTGATGACCACGAGTCCGAGGCGTTCAACTCAGCCCTTGAGGCGTCCCCCGCCTCGGTGCGCGAGCGTGTGATCGCCGAGCAGGCCCGCTTGGCCGACCTCCAGGGGCTGCTCCCCGAGGTGAGCCCCGATCCGCAACTCCGCGAGAAGGTCATCATCGCAGTACGCGAGGCCGTGCTGGCCGACGCCGTCGCCAAGGCCGCCGAGTCCGAAGAGGACGACCAGCCCCTGAGCATCCGCAAGAGCCAGGGAATCCACCGCGGATGGCGCGTCGGCGCGATCGCCGGCATCGCCGCCGCGATGGCTTTTGGCGTCGCCTTCTGGCAGTCCACGCTCCGCTACGGCGACCTTGAAGAGCGTTTTGTGAGCAACCTCGCGCTCCAAGGCGCCATTAATGCCTACGGAGCCGAGTCCCGCGACGTGCTACTCAGGCCCCACCTCGTGGACAGCATCCGGTTCGCATCATCCCAGCCCGATTCGGCGGTCGAGATCACGCTCCAGTATCTCGAGGAGAAGGGTGTCGGCTTCCTGAATTGCGGAGGCCTCGCGACGACCGACACGGTCCAGTACGCACTGGTCGAACTGGACACCAACGACCAGATCGGGCGCACGATCAGCCAGTTCGCGGCGACGAGCAGCCAACTGACCACGCAGCGGCTTGAAAACCTCGCGTTGCAGTCTGGCATGCGTCTGGCTCTGGTCAGCGTGAGCTTGGTGGATGGCACCAGGGAACTCTTGGCAACCACCACAGTCTCCATCTGATCGTTCGCCACCCTCACCCAAACGGACAGCCCGAGCCGTAGTGGCTCGGGCTTTTTCGTGGTCCGCGTCGATGTCAAACGCTCAGCCGATGCTGATGCGCTTCTCGCTCGTCTCGCCCATCTCGTCCACCGCCGTTGCGCCTTCGGCTTCGACCTCCTCGCGGAGCCGGCCGAGCCGCTTGGAGACCATCCCGCCCAGCCCAAGGCTGAGCAACGCCAGACCGGCCATGATGCCGCCGGCGTACATCGGCTGCTCGTTGGTCAGAGCGCGCCCGCTCGCTGCGGCTTCCTTCGACACCACGCTTGGCAGCCCGTCGGGTCGGCGCTCCCGGCCCGCGTTCGCCTGCCCGACGAGCGCGATCGCCAGCGTCTCGGCGACGCGTTCGGCCCGGTCGGCACCTTGCTGACGCACCTCAAGCTTGAGCTCGCCATCACGCCCCGAGACCCAGCTGACCTCATCCTCGACGAAGTTCTTGACCGCGACGGCGTCGCCGAGGCCCAACAGGCCACGCTGACGCATGCGCTCGGAAGCGAACTCGTAGAAGCGTGGGTCGACCATGAGTTCTTCATGGAAGCGCTGCCAACCGGCCAGATCCTCAGCAAGCACGTCGCGCCCCCGCGCGTCGTGCGCCACGGTCACGCTGGCGACGTACGTCGGCGTCGCGATCTCCCCAGCGGCCAGCCAGCTCACGCCCGCGAGGATCGCCAACGCGAAGGAGATGCCCGCCGTGCCCATGCCAAGCCGGGCGAAGCCACCGACCACGCCAACCTTGGCCGGTGGCGAAGGCCTTGCTTCTGGGCTCGCCGCCATCGAGGCGGTGCGCTCACGCAGTAGTGCGCTGGCCTGCGCGAGCTTGTCCTGCTGCTCGCGCAGCGTGCCACGAACGTAGTCGAGCCGGCGCTTTCGACGCGCCAGGTGCTCGTCGTCCGAGGCACCGGCATCGCCGCTCGTGTTCTGCTTGGCTCGGTCGAGCTTTTCGCGGAGCTCGCCGATAATCGTCGCCGCGTCTCGGAGCTTTTCCTTCGTAACCTCGAGCTCATGCGCGACGGCCTCATCGGCGATGTGCGCATCGCCCGAAACGGGCGCAGCTTCAGCGGCTTCACGCGCCTCGGCCAGTTCGGTCTCCAGCTGCGCGACCCGGGCGCGCAGCAGGTCGACCTGGGCCGTCTGCTCGGCGAGCCAACGCTTCTGTTGCTCCAGGTCCGAGCTATCACCCGAGAGCTGTTCGCGCTGCTCGGCTGCCTCGCGGCTGAGTTCGGCGAGCTTGCGGTCCTGCTCATCGAGCTGCGCGGCGCGTTCGTCGAGTCCCGCTCGCTGCTGCTCCAGCTCCTTCAAGCGTTCGGCCAGCGTCGATGCCTGGCTGTCCAGGTCCTTCTGCCGCTCGTCGAGCTCGACGGACGTCTTCGCGAGCGCTTCGCGGTCGTCCTCGATGTCCTTGAGATGCTGGGTAGCCTCCGCGGCGATCTCGCGCACGCGGTCCTTCTCGAGCTCGAACTCTTCCTGCGCTTCGGTCAGCGCCTTGCGCTCGCGCTCGACGTTCTCGCGCTCGACGCCCAACTCGCGGCGCGTCTCATCGTGCCGAGCCTTGGCTTGCTCGAACGCCTCGCGCGCCGCGACCTCTCGGCGGTCGAGCTCCTCGAAGCGCGACTGCGCGGCGGCTACGGCCTCCTCGTGTGCCTGCTGGCCCCGCTCGAGCGCGGCGGCTTCCTCCGCGAGCGATGCGGCGCGTGCCTCTACATCGGCGTTGCGATTCTCCAGGTCTTGGCGCTCGCGCTCGCGGTCGGCATGGGCCACCTTCAGCCGGTCGAGCCGCCGCTCGATGTCAGCCATCACGCCGCGGATGTCCTCGGTCAGCCCGCCCGACGAGCGCTGCGTGGGAGCCTGGGTGTCTTCAGTCTGCTGGCTATCGATCATGATGTGGAGCCCTTCCATGGGACGAGCCTGAGTTCTGGGCGTCGCCGAGGCGAGACTGGCAGCGGCCACGAGCACTCGGGCAGCGGGGTCCGCGGGTCGAGCGCTCGCTCGCGTTCGAGCCGGTCTCCAGCCGCGAGCTTGTCGCCGAGTTCGCGGATCTTGTGGTCGCACGCGGCCTGGTCGTCGGCAAGCCGCTGAGATTCGAGCTCGATGGCCTGCTCGCGTGACGTGAGGTGTGACTCTCGGAGGTCGAGCTCGGCCTCAACCCTCAGCGACCGCTGCTCAACGAGAAGCTTGTCGCGGCTCAGCGATTGCACCTGCGATTCCAGTTGCGCGATGCGAGCCCTCGCGGCGTCGAGCGCCGACTGTGCATCGACGCGGCCGCCCTCGGCCCGTTCGACCCGCTCGAGCAGCTCGCGCGACTCGCCGCGGTACTCGCGGAGCTGGCCCTTCAGCTCACGCACACGATCCGCGAGATCGCACGCATCGGTCAGCCGCTCGACGAGCTCGAGCGAGGCCTGCTCGCGCTTCGCGAGCACCTCGTCCATATCCCGCGCGTGCTCAGCGGTCAGGCTGGCCTGCTGCTCAACGAGCGCCCGCACCTCTTGGGCATGCTCGAGGTCGGACTCGGCCGACGCCATGCGCTGCTGCGTCTGCTCGGCCGACCGGGCACACTCGGCCTCGCGCTGGGCGAGCTCCTTCGCACGGGCTTCCAGCTCCTGGGCCGCCCGCTCGGCATGGGCATCCACCGCGGCGGTCATCTTCTCGGAAAGCTGCGAACGCCGGTGTCGCAGCTTCAGTGCCAGCGACTTTCGACGCTGCCGGAGCGAGTGCTCGGCCTGCACCACCTCGTCGGCCAGCTTCTTCAAGCCCTCGGTCTGGCGGTCGATCTCGACCTGTCGCTTCAAGGCGATCTGCAGCGTGCGGTCGATCTCTGCCTGCCGCTGGGTCAGTTCTTCGGCGTGCCGGGCGGTGGTTTCCTCGCAGCGTGTCACGAGCGAGGTCAGCTCCCGCTCGATCGCGGTGAGCATGGAGTCGACATCGCCGTCGGGTTGCTCGGACGCGTCCTCTTGGGCCGCGCTCGCAGGCGCATCGGCCGCGGCGATGTCGTGGACATCGGTAGTGTCGTCGGCAGGATGCTGTTCTCGGTCGTGTGCCATGGCCTCTCCGAGGCGGTCGTCAGTAGATCCGGACCCCGCCTCGTCATCGGCCACCGCGGGTCGCGCCTGAACGTCACGCACCCCACCCCAGAGCCAAACCACGGCTTCCAGGCGTTATAGGACGTTTTGGCTTCGTGCCCTGCAGATGTCGTTCGGGACAATCCCATCGAGCGATGGGAACAATTCCGGACTCCGGGGGTATGTTCTTGGTGTCCGGATGTCGGCGGCGTGGCTGAGTTCGGGTATGCTTACGTACGGTTCGAACCGATAGACAACCGCTCGCCTGCCTTCTGGAAACGGTCCGGCGAGTTCGAAAAGCTTTCGAGGAGGCAGCTCATGTTTCGCAAGGGATCCACTACCAGCATCGTCATCGCCACCATCGCGGGCCTCTCGGTCCTTGGCATCGCGGGCTATCGCATGATGGCCGGCGACTGCGGCAGCTGCGCCATCACCGGCGCCGACGCAGCCACGGTTGCCACCCATTCCGAGGGCGACTGCGGCGGCTGCGCCATGTGCTCCGGCGAGGGTGAAGTCGAAGCGACCCTCGTCGCCGTCGAGGGTGAGGCTTGCGCCGACGCCTGTGGCGACACCTGTGGCGAGAAGGCCGCCTGTGACAGCGACTGTGGTGCCGCCTGCTCGGGCGAGGGTGCCGAGGTTGAGATGATCTCGACGACCACCGAGGCTGGCGAGTGCGCCGAGTCTTGCAGCGAGTCGGATTGCGGAGAGAAGAGCGACTGCTGCGGTGGCGAGTGCGAGGCGAGCACCGAGCTGGCCAAGGCCCCTCAGTAAGCCCGCTGCTCTGCAGAGCATCGGCGACCCTTTGGGCCGTTGGTGCACGAAACAAATGCTGACCCGCTCGTGGGTCACAACGGGGACGAATCCTCGCACGCCGCGTGCTCTTGCACGCGGCGTGTTTTGTTTGCGCGCTGCGAGTGGGGTCGCTACCCTCGCGCATGGCAACATGGCTGATCAAGACCGAGCCGGGTGACTACTCCTGGGACGACATGACCACCGACAAGCGCACGGAATGGACGGGCGTGGCCAACAACGCCGCGCGAATGCACATGCGGGCCGTGCGCAAGGGCGATGAGGCTTTCTTCTACCACACGGGAGACGACAAGGCCATCGTGGGTCTTGTGAAGGTCATTACCGATCCTTACGAGGATCCGGACGATCCGGGGCTCAACGGCAAGGGCGAGATGAAGGCGCCGCTCTTCGATGTGCGTGTCGGCAAGAAGGCCGCCGAACCATTGACGCTCAAGGACATCAAGGCCGATGGACGCTTCAAGGACTTCGATCTCGTGCGACAGTCACGGTTGAGCGTGATGCCCGTGCCGGCGAAGCTCGACACCATCATCCGTCAGAAGACGGGTCTCTAGTTCCGCCACTCGTTGCCCCGGAACCAGCCGAGCCCTCGATCGCCGACGCGGCGAGCAACTCGAGCCCCGTGAGCGCGCGGTCGGCCAGGCCCTTGAAGATCGCGTAGGGGAATAGCGCCGCCACGGCGATCGCCAGCCCGAAGGCCGTCGTGTACAACGCCTGGGCGATGCCGCCGGCCACCAGCCGCGGAGCGCCACCCTCGACTTCTCCGATCGCCGCGAAGCTCGTGATGATGCCCGTCACGGTGCCCAGGATGCCCAACATCGGCGCTGCGGTGATGAGGATGCTCAGCGTGCCCTGGAACCGCTCGATGGCGTACCGCTGGGCCTCGATGGCCTCGCGCGACCGGGCCTCGCCGATGGGGCCCTCGCCCTCCTGGGCCAGCTCGCGGGCCAGTCGGGCGAACGGGTCGCGTCGCTCAGCGGTGGTCTTGACGACTCCGGCGAAGTCTCGGGCTCGCAGCTTGGCGGCCAGCTTGGCCGTGCGCTCACGCGTGCGTGTTCCGGTCAGCCGGGCCCAGAACAGCGACCGCTCGATGACCACGGTGAGCCCGATTACGCTGGCAAGCGCGAGCGGGACCATCACCCATCCGCCGACCTCGAACCAGTGACCGATCGCGCTTGCAAGGGCTTCCACTATGGGTCTCCGCGGGCCTTCGCCGTCTGCCGTGGACGCATCGTACCGTTTGAGCATGATCGGTGAGACCTACGCTCGGCCAATGGCCCCAGACGCCCTCGAAACCCGGATGCGCGATCGCGTTGCCGACCTCGCGGCGTTGGTCGAGGCAGAGATGGCTTCGGTGCTCGAGGATGTCTGCCAATCCAAGCCCATGCGAGACGGCGCCATGTATGCGGCCCTCGGCGGCGGCAAGCGTCTCCGGCCCGCGCTGACGCTGATGTGCGCGGCCGCGTGCGGCGGCGACACTCAAGCGGCCTTGCCCGGCGCGGCAGCCATCGAACTCGTCCACGCGTTTAGCCTCGTCCACGACGACCTGCCCTGCATGGACGATGACGATCTCCGCCGTGGACGCCCGACGTTGCACGTGCACGCCGGCGAGTCCGCGGCGCTGCTGGCCGGCGATGCCATGCTCAATGCGGCATATTGGACGCTCGCGCGGCGCGTACCGGATGCCACGATGTCGGCGAGGCTCACGCTCGAATTGGCCGAGGCCAGCGCCCGCATGATCGACGGGCAAACGCTCGACACGCTGGGCGGATTCGATCCAGCGGTGTCAAGCGACGCCGACCGCCTGCGCGTGATCCACGAGTGGAAGACCGGCGCATTGCTGCGCGCCGCGTGCCGCATGGGCGCGTTGAGCGCAACCGCGAGCGAGGACGAACTCGCCGCGATCACCGCGTACGCCGATGCCGTGGGGCTGATGTTCCAGATCGTCGACGACCTGATCGATGTCGAGCAATCCACCGAACAAGCGGGAAAGCGTACGGGTAAGGATGCGGAGGCTGGGAAGCTGACCTTTCCCGGCGTGCTGGGGGTCGACGCATCGAGATCGGAAGTCGCCAAGCTGCTGGACGCGAGCCTCGCCGCGGTGGATCCGCTGGGTCCGCGGGGCGAGGAACTGGCCGACCTGGCGCGGGTGCTGGCCGCGCGGACCCGATAACGACGATCTCTACCGTGGTTTGGTTTGGATCAGGAGCGGGGGATCCCGAAATTTTCAATAATCTTTGAAAATCAACGGGGATCCGCCTAAGTATTTGGTTGAGTATCTGCGAGAGCCGTTCCGGCATCTGCCGGCCTGACGCAGGACTCGGAGGCAACACGATGGCACTCTTGGACACGCTCACCGGGCCGCAAAGACTCCGGGAGATGTCGCTCGGCGAGCTCGAACAGCTGGCCGGCGAGATCCGCGAGGCTATCTGCACCCAGGTGTCCCGCACGGGCGGCCACCTCGCGCCAAACCTGGGCGTCGTTGAGCTGACCATCGCGATGCATCGCGTGTTCGACTTTGGGTGGGACCGCCTGCTGTTCGACGTCGGCCACCAGTGCTATCCGCACAAGCTGCTCACCGGCCGCCACCACCTGCTGAGCAAGCTGCGCACGCGCGAGGGCATGGCCGGCTTCCCCGAGCCCGACGAGTCCGACTACGACCTCTTCCGCGTCGGGCACGCCGGCACGGGCATTTCCACCGCCGTCGGCATGGCGCGCGGCGACACCATCAACGGTGAGGCGTACCACGGCAAGGATCGGGCCGACGGCCGCCGCGTGGTGACGATCATCGGCGATTCGTCGATCGTGAACGGCGTCGCGATGGAAGGCCTGAACAACGCCGGTACCTTGAAGCGGCAGTTCCTCGTTGTTCTGAACGACAACGGCATGTCCATCGCCGGCCCGCAGGGCGCGCTCGCGCAGCACTTCGATCGCGTGCGGGTCAGCCACACCTATACCGGCCTCAAGAAGGGTGCTAAGGAACTGCTCAAGGGCATCCCGGGCGGTGAGGCCGTGCGCGACGCCTACCACCGCATGGGCGAGGCCGCCAAGGCCATGGTCGGCGACGGTGCCCCAGAGAACACGTGGTTCGAGCACTTCGGCCTGCTCACGGTCGGCCCGATCGACGGCCACCACCTGCCGACGCTGATCGAGTTCCTCGAGGCCGTCAAGGACCTCGAGCGGCCGGTCGTGCTGCACGTTAAGACCGTGAAGGGCAAGGGCTTCGCGTTCGCCGAGGGCGACGCGCGGACGTTCCACTCGCCCAAGCCGTTTAGCGCCGCCGAGGGCCAGGAACTGCAGGCCGAGGGCTGCCGCGTGGTCGTCAAGAGCGGCGGGCGCAGCTTCACGAGCGCCTTCGGCGATGCGCTCGTCGACCTGATGGACCGCGATGAGTCGGTCGTCGCCTGCACGGCCGCCATGCCTGACGGCACCGGCGTCACCGCGTCGCTCGAGAAGTACCCCGATCGCGTGTGGGACACGGGCATCTGCGAGAGCCACGCGCTCGACATGATGGCCGGCCTCGCAAAGACCGGCTCGAAGCCCTTCTTCGCGGTGTACAGCACGTTCTTGCAGCGTGCGTACGACCAGGCCTTCCAGGAAGCCGCGCTCCAGGGCCTGCCCGTTCGTTTGTGCCTCGATCGCGCCGGCCTGGTTGGCGGCGATGGCGCGGTGCACCATGGTTTCGCCGACGTCTCATTGCTACGCACGCTGCCCGACGCCGCGATCATGGCGGCGATCGATGAGATGAGCCTGCTCGCGTCCCTCGAGTTCATGCGCGAGTACGACCGCGGCCTCTCCAGCGTGCGCTACCCGCGTGACGACGTGTCCGATCGGTTCGCCGGCGTCGACTGCCCGGCCTTCGAGCTGGGCAAGGCTCGCCTGCTCACCGAGCCATACGAGGCGACCCCAGACGCGGCGATCCTTGCCTTTGGCGTTCCCGCGCTGGAGTGCATGGATGTTGCCGACGCCGTTGCCGCGGACATGAACGTCGCGGTCTACGACGCCCGATTCGCCAAGCCCGTCGATCGGTCGCTCATTCGTCAGCTCGTCGAGGCGAACGTCCCGATCTTGACTGTCGAGGAGCACACCCTGCCCGGCGGCTTCGGCACGGCCGTCCTCGAAGCCATCGAAGAGATGGGCCTGAAGAACGCGAGCGTCCGCCGCGTCGGCATGCCCGACCGTTGGATAAAGCAAGACGGCCGCGGAGCACAGCTTGCCGAGGCCGGGCTCGATGCGGCCGGCATCGAGCGAGACCTTCGGGCGTTGCTCGCGTCCGCCAGCGAATCCGCGTCACAGGGCACTCCCGAACCAGTGGCCCAGGCTGCCAAGTAGGGCGACCCCGCGACCACGTCGGGTCTTCGAGAAAATCGACCGAGCGGCGGCGTCCATGCATCCCCGGGTGTGATCCTTTGTCACCAGGGAGGCTTGCCGTGCGATACCACAAGAGCATCCGTGCCGCCGCAGCGGCGCTCGCGGCTTCGGCCCCTTGCCTCGCTCTGGCCACCCCAATGAGCGATCCCGTTCAGGTCGGCGGACAGTCCGAGTTCGAACTCGAGACCCGCACCGGCGTGCTCGAGGACGGTGAGCGTGGCGAGTACTTCGTCGCGGGCCCGATGCGCACGACCGCAGCCCTACCCAAGGGCTACCCAAGGCCAACTCCAGCCGGCGCCATGGAAGTGAAGCACTATCCGAGCGTGCGTCGCGCCGAGATCACCGTCGAGGCGTCGCCGCGGTGGGGCATGAACATGGCATTCTTCCCGCTTTTCCGCCACATCAAGGATCGCGAGATCGCCATGACCGCGCCCGTCGAGGCCGACCTGCCCATGATGGCACGCAACGCCGCAACGCAACTCGAAGATGGCGACGCGAGCGACATCGAGTCGCGCACCGGTGAGATGACCGTGTCGTTCCTCTATCGCACCAGTGAGCTTGGTCCGACCGGCGACGCCGAAGAAAACGTCCGCGTGATCGATACCAAGCCGGTCACCGTCGTCGCGCTCGGCATCCGTGGCACGATGAACAACGACCGCATCGAGCGCGAGATCGAGAAGCTCTACGGCTGGATTGCCGATCAGGGCGACACCAACGCCGGCCCCGATGGCGAGCAGGCCTCCGGACGATGGAGCGCCGACGGCGACCCACGCATTCTCGGTTACAACGGCCCGGACGTACCCAGGCGCGATCAGTGGTGGGAGGTGCAACTGCCCATCACGTGGACGCAGCTCGCCGACGACTCGGCTACGAACAACCCAGGCTGAACGCGTTCTGGAATGCCAGGAAGTCGAACAGCGTCAGCGCACCATCGCCGTCGAAGTCCGCCGCCGCATCGCCGGCCGAGAAGAGGTTCTGGTACTCCAGGAAGTCGAAGAGCGTCAACACGCCATCGGCGTCGACATCGCTGCGGCAGCCCCTTGACTCGGCGATCTGCTCGCTGAGCAGGTAGGTCCATACCGGCTGGTACACGTTGTCACCCGTCGCGCCGCTTGGTAGGAAGTCGTCGACGACGACGGCTGAGTGGTAGTTCTCGTGGTCGATGTCGATCAGGCTCGTGAGCATGTGGCTCGACAGCTCGCCCGCGGGCTTGCGATCGACGCTCTCGAGCGAACCGAACGCGTCGAGCCCGAGGATGCGCTGGTTGCCGAAGAAGCCGGCCGCCGTGCGATCGCCGACGTGGGTGAATGCGAGCATGCGATCCGCCGGCGTCTCGCTTGGCTGGAACAACCACGGCGCGGGGCCCACACCGGTCACGAAGTCGCCCGGCCCGGCGAACAGCAGCGCTCCGCCGAGCGTGAAGTTCTTGGTCAGGTACGCCGAGTGCCCGGCGCCCTGCGAGTGGCCGGCAACGATGATGCGCCGCCAGCGCAGCGCGCCATCACCGTCCATGAACTGATCCCAGCCCTCGCCTGGATACTGGTCGTGGAGATACGTGAGCGCTCGACTCAAGCGCCCGCTGATGCTGTTTGGCTCGTCGACGTCGATCAGGTCGGTCTGCGGCTCGCCGAACAGCCGCTCGCGCCGGATGGCCTCGGCTAGGTCGGGGTCGTCCTCCCCGCGGATCATCTCCCAGATCGACGGCCAACTCTCGTAGGCGATGCCCAGCGCGTGCAGACCGAGCGACGCCGAGTGCTGGGCGAACCTGGTGTATTGCGTCGGCACCGCGCCACCACCGGGGATGAACAGGACGAGCATCTTGGCGCGCACACCCTCGCGGAAGCTGGGGTCGTACGCGGCAACATGCAGGCCCTCGAAGCCGTCCGGCGACTCCAGCGGGTCAACGTCCGGGCCGGTCAGCGTCGGGTCGAGAAGCCGGGTCTCGACCTGCGCCAGAGCCGTCGAAGCCAGCAGGCCCATACCGATCAGAAGCGTGGCGTTGTGGTTCATGGCGATCCTCCTCGCGCGCGAAACGAGGCGGAGGAACCGTTATTGCCACGGAGCGGGATCTCCGGAGTATGGGTTTATCCGCAGCCGGCGTCGAATTCGTTCTGGAACGCCAGGAAGTCGAAGATCGTCAGGCTGCCGTCGCCGTCGAAGTCCGCCGCGAGGTCGCCGGCATCAAAGAGGTTCTGGAACCCCAGAAAGTCAAAGATGGTCAGGTCGCCGTCGCCGTCGATGTCCGCGCGGCAGCCCGTCGGCTCAACGCCGCGCACGTACGAGAAGCCGCCCTGGCGGCAGCACGACCAAGATGTGAAGCGGATGTCGATGTAGATGTTCTCATCGATGAGGTGGACGACCGCGTTCGTGTCGACCAGCGCGCGTGGGTTCGAGTCGGTGATGCACTCCCAGCAGTCAAACTCCAGCGAGTCGATGTCGGCGGTCGTACCAAAAGCCCACTCTGTGCCGATCGGGCTGACCAGCGTCGAGTACTCCGACTCGATCGCGATGTTGAACAGGCCCTCGGCTGTCTGACGCGTGAGCCAGACCGTATCGGTGATGCGATCCTGGAACTGCGGGATGGTCCAGTCGGCGCCGTCGGGCTTGACGAATTCGAAGTCGTAGCCGGACCAGACCTCTTGGCCCAGAGCGGTGCTTGCGAGTGCCAGTGTTGCGATAGCGATCGCGCGTGCCTTCATCTGTTCTCTCCTCTCGCGTGTCCTCGTCGATTCGTGGGCTTGGAGATCGTTGCTCAGCCCGGCTTTGTTCCCGAGTGAGCGTACGTTGCGCCACCGAAAACGGATGCCGCAATATCGTGTTCTGGGGTTTCACCCCAGCGACGACGAGGAACTATCGGCCCCTTCCGGTTTGGCGGTCTCCAGCCGCCAACCGCACTCGAGGCACCGGCCTTTGTTGTCGACCTCGCCCGTGTGGGCGCACGCCGGGCAACCGAGATCTGGCATTGCGATGACCATCCGACTGAGTTGGCGTGCGAGCAACAGCAACGCGAGACCAACCAAGGTCGCCGCGATCCCCGCGGCCAGCAGGTGCCCCTCGCCCACACCCATGTAGGCATCCCAGCCGCGCGACAACTGCCCTTGCGAAAGGCCGAAAGCCACACGATTGACGCACAGGTAGATCCCGCGCACGAGCACGGCGAGGCCCACCAGACGCAGCCCCCAGAGCATGATCGCCCGCAGCAAGCGGATCCGTCGGATCGTGGATTCAGGCGTTTCGTGAGCGGCCATGCCTTGCTATACCGGCAAGGTGGCATCGCAAGTTGCTGGGTTTCCCCGATCATCCAAGCCATCGATGGCGTGAAACGGCCATCTTGGGGTCGGCGTAGAGGTCATGTCGGCCCCGGCGATAAGGGAAGCGCTGGGGCCAGGGACGGGTTTGTACTGACTTATTCGGGCGTTCGTGGGCCCGAGCAGACTCCAGGAGTGGACCGTGATCAACATCGATCGAGTGTCGACGCGTGTGCGTCGCAGTGGTGTAGCCGCAGCCATGATGGCTTGCGTGTGTGGCGGCGTTGTCGGACTGGCTTCGACGGCGCAGGCCCAGGTCGCCGACCCGTTGCAGCAGTACGACGTGCCCAGCTTCATCGACAGCGGCCCGCTCGGCCTGCCCGGCCCCGCCGGCGGTGCCGAAGAGGTCATCTTCTCGGCCACCGTGTCGGCGCCCGGCGCCGGCTGGAGCCGCGTCCGCTTCGATGCCGAGGCGACGTCCCTGCCCAACTCGATGCGCATCCGCGTCACGAGCCTGCACGATAACCACGATCAGAACCTCAACAGCATGACGCTCGAGCAGTGGAAGCATTCCTCGGCGTACTTCAACGGCAATGAGCTCCTGGTCGAAGTCCTCGCGCGTCCGGGTGATGCCGTGGGCCGCGTCGTCATCGATCGCGTCACCGCCGGCAGCGGCTTCTCCGAGGGCGGCGGCTTCGACAGCATCTGCGGACCGACCGACGATCGCCAGCTTTCGAGCGATCCGCGCAACGCGCGCCTGCTTCCGGTGGGCTGCACGGCGTGGATCATCGACGACTGCGCCAAGTGCTTCATCACCGCCGGCCACTGCACGTTCGCGGCCGATGTCGTCGAGTTCAACGTTCCCCTGAGCACCGGTAGCGGCTCGATCGTCTTCGCCGCTCCTGAGGACCAGTACCCCGTCGATGACACGTCGATGCAGAGCAACGGCGGCCAGGGCGTCGGCAACGACTGGGCCTACTTCGGCACATTCCCCAACAGCGATACCGGCCTGACCGCCGGCCAGGCCCAGGGCGAGTTCTACGTGCTCGCTGATTCGGCCCCGTCCTCCACCGGCGATATCCGCATCACCGGCTACGGCTCGACCGGCAGCGGTGTGCCGCCCCAGTGGAACCAGGTTCAGAAGACCCACCTCGGCCCGTTCGTGGCCAAGAGCGGCTTTGGCATCTCCTACCAGACCGACACCACGGGCGGCAACTCCGGCTCGCCCGTGCTCGACGAGACCACCGGCCTCGCAATCGGCGTGCACACACACGCCGGCTGCGGCGCCACTTCGGGCAACAACGGCACGGCCATCGACCGTCCGGAGTTCCAGGACGCGCTGGCCAACCCTCGCGGCGTCTGCTGCCCGCCAATCCAGGGCATCGAGATCTCCGCGCCCGACCTCGACCTCGTCGCGCCCGGCGTTCCCTTCAGCTTCCCGGTGACGATCACCGAACTCGATGGCACGCTCGACCCCGGCTCGGCCGAGCTGTTCTACGCGGTCGACGGCGGCGCGTTCATCTCGGCCGCGCTCACCCCGTTGGGTGGCGACCAGTACGAGGCAACACTCCCGGCGCTCGACTGCGGCCAGATCGCCGAGTACTACGTCCGCGCCACGACCGACGGTGATGAGGTCATCGAGCCCTCGTCCGCCCCGGGCCTGGCCTACGACGCGCTCTCGGCGACCGACGTGATCACCGTCGCCCAGGAGGACTTCCAAGCGGCGCCCGATTGGCAGACCGACGCAACCGGCGTCGACGAGGGCGGCTGGCAGATTGGTGTTCCCAACGGCCGACGCGGCGCACCCGCCGCCGACTTCGACGGTTCGGGCCGAGCCTTCCTGACCGGCACCACCGACGGCATCGACCTCGACGGTGGTCCGGCCGTGCTCACCTCGCCGGTCCTCGATCTCTCGAGCGCACCAGCGAACGCGGTGCTCAGCTACGCACGCTACTTCTTCAACGATGACCAGGCCGGCGGCATCGCCGATCCGGATCGGCTGATCGTCGAGATCTCCGACGACTCCGGCGCAAGCTGGACGCAACTCGAGAGCGTGAGCCACGACGCCGATGGCGGCCAGTGGGTCCGCGCCAATTGGACGGTCGCCGACTTCGTCGACCTCACGAGCCAGGTTCAGGTGCGCTTCACCGCGGGCGACACGCCCAACGACTCGATCCTCGAGATCGCCATCGACGCCTTCGAGATCCTCGGCCTCGAGTGCGGCGGCTGCCGTGCAGACTTTGACGGCGACGGCGAGCTGAACATCTTCGACTTCCTGGCCTTCCAGAACGCGTTCAACACGGGCGACCTCAGTGCCGACTTCGACGGCGACGGCGACCTCACCCTGTTCGACTTCCTGGAGTTCCAGAACGAGTTCGACGCCGGCTGCTGAGCCGACGCGAACGGACACGATCGTCCCCTCCTTGGAGCAAACCGGGGCCGGCCCTCACGGGTCGGTCCCGGTTTGTGACTTCATCGAGCGGTATCCGCCGAACGCGATCGCTCAGCGCCGCACGAACGGGTTGTGCTGGCGCTCTTGCCCAACGGTCGTCGACGGCCCGTGCCCTGGAAGGCACAGGCAGTCTGCGTCGAGGCCGTACAACTCGCGGCGGATGCTGTCGGCGAGCTGCTCAAAGTCGCCGCCGGGCAGGTCGGTGCGCCCGATGCTGCCGCTAAACAGTGTGTCGCCCACGATCGCGACGCGCGCCCCCGGCGCGATGAACGAGCAGCTCCCCGGGCTATGCCCCGGCGTGTGACGAACTTCCCAGGCCTCTCCCTCGATCGTGAGCGTGTCGCCGTGCGCGAGCAGACGCGTCGGCGCCGGCCCGCTGTACGGAGCGCCGAACGCGGCGCTCAGGTTGAGCGCCGCATCGCTCAGCCAGTCTTCCTCCGCAGAGTGGATCCACAGCGGCGTCTCGGGAAACGCGGACATCACCTCGTCGATGCCCATGATGTGGTCCGAGTGCGCGTGCGTCAGCACGATCGCCTCGACCGAAAGGCCAGCGGATCGCACGTGCTCGATGACATCGCCCGGCCCCATGCCAGGATCGATGATCCAGCAGGCCTTGCCGTCCGGCGAGTACACGTAGCAATTGGTCTGGTACGGCCCCAAGGGCGACGCCCACAGCCGGGCGTCGTCGGAGCCCTCGGGCATGCGTCCACTGATGTCGATCGGCTCCATGCGGCAGTGTAACCCGCAGCCAACCACGGTGCGAACACCCACCGACCCTGGCCACTCGTGATCGACTGGCGACCGAAACCTCCGCGCGTTTGTTCGGACAAAGTATGAATCAGATCGCCCCGCCGTCCGTTATAGTGAAATCGGAGGGGGCGCATCGAGCCGGCAAGGAGGGCCGACGATGGACCAGCACCGCGACCAAAAGCAGGACCAACAACAAGACCCCGGCGCTGGCCCGGAGCCCAATCCGACGATCCGCAAGTCGCGGGGCCCGTTGGGGCTCGTGCTGCTCGCCCACGGCTCCGTGTTCGCGCTCGGGCTCGCCGCGGTCGTGCTCTGGGTGCTGCAACCAGACAACGGAGTCGTCGAAGCCGCCGAAACCCAGGCTCCGATCGCGGGACTCGCCGTGCCTGAGAGCCTGGGCGTTGCTGGGCTGCTGGCGATGGTGCTCGCGGTCGTCCTCGCGCCCGCGTCGGTAGGGCTGGTGTACCTCGTCCGCGATGTCCGCAAGACCCGCGAAGACCTCAACGCCACCACGCTCGCCTTGCGTTCGCTCGGCGAGCAAGCCGCGCTCAGCGACGACGCGCGCCGCGTGCTGCACCGCTCCCGCGAGCGCACGCTGCTTCGCCGTGCGATCGAGGAAGACATCGCCGCGGAGGACTGGGACGCGGCGCTGGTGCTCTCCAGCGAACTCGCCGACCGCTTTGGCTACCGCCAGGACGCCGAGGACTTCCGCCGGCGTATCGATCGCGCCCGCCTCGTGACGCTCGAGCACCAGCTTGCCGCGGCGATGTCCCAGCTCGAAGATCTTGTGCTGCACCGCCAGTGGGACGAGGCCCAGCGCGAGGCCGCACGAATCGCCCGCGCATTCCCAGATACGCCGCGCGCGCAGAACGCGCCCGAGCGGATTCGTCGCGAGGTCGAGCGATTCAAGGTGGACCTTGAGCGTCAGTTCTTGGAAGCCGCCGAGGACGAGCGCGTCGACGAGGCGATGGAGCTGCTTAAGCGGCTCGACCAGCACCTGACCGAGGACGAGGCCGCACCGTTCCGCGAGGTGGCGCGCGGCGTCATCGGCAAGGCACGGGATAACCTCGGCGCGAAGTTCAAGCTGGCCGTCCGTGACAAGCGGTGGATCGAGGCAGCCAACCACGGCGAGCGCATCATCGCCGAGTTCCCCAACAGCCAGATGGCTGCCGAGGTGCGCGAGCTGCTCGACGGCATCCGCGAACGTGCCACCAAGATGGTTTCCAGCAGCTACTGATCGCCGGGTTGTGGCTCGGCCGGCCCGCTATCGCTCTGGCCAAGCACCAGCGTTGCGCGCCCAACGGCGAGGCTCTCCTCGTCTAGGTACTCGCGCGTGACACCACCGCCGACGACGAGCACGCCCGAAGCGGCACCAGGGTTGTCGATGACAACGACCGAGACGCCGCCCGCGGGTTCGATGGCCTCGCCCGTAATGGTGCGCGCGACGATGGATACGGGCGCACTCGGGCGGCCCAGCGGCTGCGGCTGGTCGGTAAGCTCGACGCCCGACATGTCCTTCTCTGCCAGCAGCACTGCGAGCGCGTCGAGCGCGGCGGCCCGGTCATCTGGCACGGCCCGTTCGCCTTCGGCCCAGCCCGTGCCCGTGCGCACGTACGTGCGGTCGTTGAGCGTGAGCGAGGCGATGAGGCTCGCATCGCCCTCAAGCGCGGTCTTAGCGACATAGCCGCGTGGCTCGAGCGCAACTTGCTGCAATGGTTCCAGATCGATCGCGACGTACGTGGTCCCGAGATCCTCAACCGTCGCGCCCGCGGCCCTCCGTTCGCGCTGCCTCGTTGCGCCGACGAGTGTGAGCCGGCCGCTTGTATCGGCGGCGCCGTTTAGCACGAGTACTAGGCGTTCGACAGCGCGCTGCGGTGGCGTGTCCGCATCGCCGGGCGTGGTCACGGTCGCCTCAATCGTGATTGTAACGGGGTCTTGCGCGCCGACCATCGGTGGTGGTGGCTCATCGAAGCGCTCCACACGCATACGGACCAACGCTTCCAGCAGGTCGTTGATGGCCGACGCATCGGCGCGTGTCGCGATCGGTGCGCGCACCGACCACGTGCCCTCGACGCGCGCCAGGTCGAGCCTCGACTCACCGCGCGCGAGCTCGATCCTGGCCGCGCGCCCGGGCAGCGTTCCCAGCACGCCCTCGTCGCGCCACTGCGCTAGACCGGTCCCGACGAACGCTTCGTACAGCGGTTCGTCGATGGCGAAGCGTTGGACCGTGCCGTCTGAGTCAACTCGGTCGATGACCCGTCGACCACCGATCATCGGCTCCCGCAGGCCAAGCGATATGCTGCGGCCGCGGGCGTCCTCGATGACGAGCGTGGCCTCGATGGGCGCAAGCTCCGGGTCGTCCTCGACCGGACGGCCCTGCAGATCGCTGAGGATGCGAGTGGCGGCTCGCGCCCGGCCTTCCTGGACTGCCCATGGGGGCGCACTATCGGTGAGATAGAGCCAGCCGAAGGATGCGCGTTCGACGCGTTGGAGGCCCGCATCACCGCCGCGTACCTCAAGCGACACGATCGACGCCGCGCCAACGTCAAGCACCGGCTGCGGCCCGGTGGCGTCGCTGGTCGATGGAGGACGCAGGAGCCAGGTCGAGGCCAGCACGATCGCGATGGCGACCAAGAGGGCAAGGATCACCGGTTTGGTGGGCATCGGCGCAGCATACTCCCGCCCCGAGTCCGGCGGGGCACACCCGAACCATCGGCATGGAGGCCGACCATGGGCCAACCAGGAAAACGTCGCTTCGTCGGTCGTCGTGGCGGTCGGCCTGTCATTGGCATCGCCGGCGACGTCGATCGCGCGCCCGCGGGCGGTAGTCCGACCCAGACCGAGCCGCGCGCGTGCTGCCGGATGTCGTATGTCGATGCGGTCGTGGCGGCTGGCGGCGTGCCGATTGTGCTCCCGCCGGTGCCCGAGCAGATCCCCGACCAACTGGGGATGGTTGACGGCGTGCTGCTCATCGGCGGTGACGATCCCGCCACCGAGCCGTTCGGCTGCCCTACGGATCCGCGCGTGACGCCGGTCGAGCCACTACGGCAGCGATACGACACCGCCCTGCTGCACGCGTTGGAGTCGCGGCCCGAAGTGCCGGTGCTGGGCGTGTGCTACGGCATGCAGATGATGGCGTTGCTGGCCGGTGGCTCGCTCGACCAGCACCGGCCGGACACGCTCGGGGAGGCGTGGGCGGCCCACTGGCACACGCCGCACGAGGTGCGGGTGGCTCAGGACGCTGCGGTACTGTTATTGGACGCAGAGGGCCAATCGCCGTACAGCCGGCATCGCCAGGCGATCGCCGACGCTGGGCGGCTGGCCGTGGCGGCCAGGGCACTGGATGGCACGATCGAGGCCGTCCACGAGCCCTCGAGGCCGTTCTATGCCGGCGTCCAGTGGCACCCCGAGAAGAGTGGAAACGGACCGCTGGGTTTGGGCGTGTACACTGTGTTCGTGAAGGCGTGCGGGGGTTAGGACGACCCCGGCCCCAGCGGGGTCTCGGCACGCACCACCAGCGGGCAAGGGAGGCGCCACCTGGCGATGGCCGATCCGCAGCCCAACGCGGCAGCCCTGGACACCAGCGACCCGCTGGCGCTCGGGGCCTTGCTCGCTCCTCTTGTCAACAAAACGGCGGGACGATCGCTCGGCGAGATCGAGTGGTTCCGCACGAGCTGGCAGCGTGGCGGCTCGGCGACGGGTTTTTCCACGTGGGCACTCGATGACGGCCAGACCGTGCCGTGCATGGTCAAGGTTCCGGTCGGCCCTGTAGAACGGCGGTGGGCTTCGGCTCTTGGCGACTGCTGGAAGCGCGGCTGGACTAACGCGGACTGCGCGAACCTGACCACGCCTCGGGTGCTCGCGTCCGACGATCATCTTGGCACGTACGACCTCTGCTGGCTTGTCACCGAGCGGTTCGAGGGCGGGACGGTGGCCAACCACTTCGATCACCACGGGCTTGAGGCCTTGGTGCACGCGGCCGCGGACTTCCAGATCCGCGCGGAGCGATGCTCGAAGCCCTCTGGCAAGCCGTTCGACCCCGATTGGGCCAAAGCGCATGCCGAGGCGCGCGAGATGGCGCACGACGGTGCGTTGCCCGAGAGCCAGCACTGGAACAACGCGCTCAAGCACGCCAAGCGGCTCCTGCCCGCGGCCCTGGCAAGCTGGAAGGCCCGGCCCATGAACGCCTGGCTGCACGGCGACCTGCACCCGGCCAACGCGATGTGGCGTGAGCCGTCGGACAATGGGCATGGGCACCAGGGCCAGAAGTGCGCGCTGATCGACCTCGGAATGGTGCACGCGGGCCACTGGAGCGAGGACGCGCTGTATCTCGAGCGGCAGTTCTGGGGGCGTGCCGAGCGGATGGAAGGTCTGCGTCCGGTGAGGATGATCGCACGGGCCCGTCGCGAGGCGGGGCTGCCGGTTGAAGACGACTACAAGCCGCTCCTGGACTGCAAGCGCTTGATCGCGGCCGCGGCCGCTCCGGCCAACCTCGACCACGAGGGCGACGCAGTGTACTTGCGGGGCGCGTTGGCGGTGCTTGAGCGTTCGATCAAGGCGTTGGGCGGCTAGCTGCCGTTTGATAGTATTTTGTTTGGAAAAAGTGGGCTTTTTATTGCCTCAGGGCCGTTCCGGGGCGGTTGTACTTGCCGTGGGCGCGGGGCGCGGGAAGTATGACAGCCGGCCGAAAGGGGCCGCAAGTCACCGGGCACATCGTGGGAGACCAGCGCATGGAAAAGTACAACCAGATGAAGCAGATCCTGGACTCGGTCGCCGAGGACATGGAGAAGGCCCAGTCGGGCAACAAGGCTGCCGGCACGCGTGTCCGCTCGGCGATGCAAGACATCAAGAATCTGGCCCAGGAACTCCGCAAGGACGTCTTGGAGATGCGTAAGCAAGAATAGAGTTCGACCGAATGTCGATGGTCTCGCGGGATAGTTCGGGTTCTGGTACGGCGGAGGCGTCCGCCGGTGGCGACGCTTCGCCCGCTCGTCCGGACCCAAAGTCGCTTCTGTATCCCATCGATGACATCGACCTGACGGCAACGCGATACGACGCGGAGACTGTTGAGCGGATCTTGCCGCATCGTGGCGACATGCGGCAGATCGATCGCATCGTGTGGCATACCGAGGACTACACGCGTGGTATCGCGGCCCGCCAGATCAAGGCCGACGAATTCTGGGTGCCGGGCCACTTCCCAGGCAAGCCGATGTTCCCCGGCGTGCTGCAGGTGGAGGCTGGCGCACAGCTTGCCGCGTTCATGTTCCTCATTCGGCAGGACGACCCGTACCTGGTCGCGTTCCTGCGGATTGAGAGTGCGGCATTCCGTTCCATGGTCGTGCCGGGTGACGAGCTGATCCTGATCGGCCAGGAGGCCAAGTTCGGGCGTCGTCGCTTCTCGGCCAAGCTCCAGGGCATCGTGCGGGATCGCATCGCGTTCGATGCGACGGTCTCGGGCATGTGCATGGAGCGCGACCCCAACGACGCCGAGTAAGCCGGCGCGTGTGACCGGCCCAACACCACAACCAAGCCCCTTTGTCCTGCAGCCCAAGCTCTTCGAGAAGGTCTGGGGTGGCCGTCGTCTTGCGACGCTCGGCAAGGACATGCCCGACGCGGCGAGCATCGGTGAGAGTTGGGAGCTTGCCGATCTTGATGGCACGAGCGCTTCGGGTGCTGGCGGTGGGGGTGTGTCTTCGACGATCGCGCGCGGGCCCTTGGCCGGCAAGACGATCCGGGAAGCGATCGAACTTTGGGGCGATGACCTGCTGGGCAACACACCGGCACCCGATGGCAGGTTCCCGTTGCTGGTGAAGTACCTCGACGCGCGTGAGGACCTGTCGATCCAGGTGCATCCGAGCCCGGAGTACGCCAAGGCGCACCCCGAGGCGCACGTGAAGACCGAGTGCTGGTACGTGGTGCAGGCCGAGCCGGGCGCGCGGATCATGAAGGGCATGATTCCCGGCGTGACCGCCAAGGACGTACGCGCCGCCGCGGAAACTGGCAGCGGTGTGCCGGGCCTCTTGCATAGCGCCCCGGCAAAGATCGGTGATCTGCACGAGCTGCCCACAGGCACGATCCACGCGCTCGGTGCGGGCACGCTGGTCGCCGAGGTGCAAACGCCAAGCGATACGACGTTCCGCGTGTACGACTGGGCGAAGGAACTCGGGCGCGTGGGGCGGGAGCTGCACCTCGATCAGGCGGTGGAGTGCATCCTCGACGGCCCGCCTCCAGCGACGAGCCGACTGGGCGCGCACGACGAGGCCGGCCGGCTTTGCTCGCTCGACGCGTTCACGATCGACGAGGCTCGGCCCGAGGGCGGCGACGAGATCCCGCTGAGCTTTGATGGCCGGTGCCAGGTGTTGATGCTGGTCAGCGGCGTCGGCGAGGTGTACCTCGAAGGCGAGGACGACCGAGCGCTCGCGGTGCACGCCGGGCACACGATCGTCGTCCCCGCAGCCGTAGCCGATCGCGCGGTGCTCGCGTGCGATCCTGGTGCGCCACTTGGCGGCACGACGCTGCTGCGTGTTGGAGTGGGTGCGGCTCGCTAGTCGGCGATGGGGCCGAGCTCGATCGCGTTCTTGCCTTGACGCTTGCCTTCGAGGGCGCGCTGGTCTGCCGCGCGCACGAGGGCGGCGCCGTCGAGCCCGTCCCAGGGGAACGTCGCCAGGCCGCCAGAGACCGTGAGCCTGCCCGGGGCGTCGTCGCCGAGTTTGGGGAAGCGTTTCGAGGCGACCTGTTGCTGGAAGCGTCGAGCGACGTCGACGACCGAGCTTGGGTGGCGGCTTGTTGGCTCGCGTGGGCCGTCGGGGTCGTCGAAGATGACGGCGAACTCGTCGCCGCCGATGCGGCATACCGCGTCGCTGGGGCGGATCACACTCTGCAAGAGGCGGACGACCTCGCAGAGGATCTCGTCGCCAGCCTCGTGTCCGTGCTCGTCGTTGAATCGCTTGAAGTCGTCGATATCGAACACGAGGACGGACACGTCGCGCCGCGCGTCGCGGGCCTGCTCGATGGCGCTCGCCAGGGTCTGGTCGAAGTAGCGGCGGTTTCCGGCGCCGGTGAGGGCGTCGGTGCTGGCCTGCTGCGTGAGCAGCCCCAGTCGATCTTCGAGCAAGAGCCAGCCGGCGAGCCACTCTGCCGCGGATACGAGGGCCTCGCCGGTAGCGAGGGGGCCGACGAGTGCGTGGCCAGAAAGCCCGGGGAGGCTCGCGCGGCCGGGGCCAGCGGAGGCGTCCGTGTTCTGTTCGAGTTGCAGTGGCACTCCGAGCCGTCGCGAGAGCAGTTCGACCGCGGCGTCGGCAATGGGCTGGCCCGCGTTGAGGCGCTCGACGAGTTCCCGATCGTCGGCAGCAGCCGGCTGGGGTTCGGGCGCGACGACCTCGACGGGCACGACCGGCTTCGGCGGCCTTGGCTTGGGAGCGATCTCTGGTCGTGGAGCTTCCACGGGGCGTGCCGGGCTGGGCTTGCGACGACCCTGCAGCAGCATCCGAGAGGAGTACGCCGGGTCGTCGGCGTCGAGCCAGCCGTCGAAGGCATCGTCGCCCTCGAGCCTGTCGGCGTCGCCCTCGAGCGGGCGGCCTACGGCCAGCACGCGGCCGTCGGGATCGAGCTTGCGGAGCGCCTCAACGAATCGGCGGGCGCGGACGAGCGTTGGGTCGGCATCGATTGCTTCACCGAGTACGACGACCTGCTCGCCGCTCTTGCTGCCGCGTCGCCAGGCCGACACCTCGCCTAAGGCGTCGGTGCCGCTGCGTACACGCACGAGTTCTGTCGTGTCGGGGGCGGCGAGCACGCCATCGAGGCCGGTCTGGCCGACGAGCACGATGTGCGCGGGCTCGGCGGCATGGGCGGACGGCACGGCGGCGTGGCCGTTGTCATCGTGCCGGGTTGTGCCGTTGCGTGGCACGCGAGGGTCGCTCCTGTGTGCCCCGTTCGTCTGGGGGCGCCGCCCGATCACCGTGGCTTCTCGGCCAGCAGCATGCTCAGTTCTTCGTCGCTGAGCAATGACGCCGCGGTTGGCTCCTCGTCGGCCTCGCCGCCGCCGGTCGGCTTGATCGGTGTGGCTGGCATCGGTCGCGGGGGAGCGGTCTGGGCTGCCGGTTGGGGCCTGGGCCTCGGGCGAACGGACACCCTCTCTGTTCGTGTAAACACGGTGGCCAGTTCGTGTCTCTGGGCCTTACCGAGCACGGGTTGGGTGCTCGGATCGAACCTCCAGACGGCTACCGGTCCTCCGTACCGCTCGAGCGAGTCGACGACGAGGCCCGATAAGTCGAGCTGGGTCGGATGGACAAGGACGAGCACCGCGCTCTGGGGGCCGGACTTGCCGATCCGCAGCAGCATGTCTGCGATGGCCTCGTAGCCGTCCTGGGCGACGGTCCACCGCAGGCCTCGGCGTTCGAGGGAGGCGATCAGTTCGCGCGGCGGCTCTTGGCCGGCGGGCACCCAGAGCACGCATCGTGGGCCGGGCGCGCGCGGCCTGGAAGACGCGTGCGGGCTCTCGTTGCCTGGGTGCTCGTGGGACATCGACCAAGTATACCAGAGTGCCAACTCGGCTCTGGCGTTACATGGATGTCGCGCGCTCGATCAGCGTGTTGGCGCACGCTTGAGCGCCATCTTTTCGAGGGAGTTTCTGGAGCGCTGCGGCCATCGCCTGTCGTTTGTCGGTTGATCGAAGCAGCGCAACCAACTCGGGCAGAATGGCTTCGAGGTTCTTGCGCGGATCGATGCGATCTCGCACGAGCACTCCGCCCCCGGCGTCGACGATCGGCTGCGCGTTTGCGCCCTGGTGCTGGTCGGCGTGGTAGGGGTAGGGCAAATAGAGCGCGGGCACCGCGTTGGCGTGCGCCTCGGCCACGGTCCCTGCGCCGGCGCGGCAGAGTGCGGCGCTGGCGGCGCCCCAGGCGGGTCCGATTGGGCTCATCCGTTCGAGGACCGAGTTCGGGATGCCAGCCCGGTCGAGCGCGGCGGCCGAACTCGCGGCGGCCTTGGCATCGCCCGCGAGGTGGATGACCTGCCAGCCCCGGAGCACGCTAGATTCGTGCTCGGCTATGGCCGCGAGGAACTGGTTGATCGACCGTGCGCCTTGGCTGCCGCCCATGACGAGGAGCGTGGGTAGATCGGGGTCGAGGCCGAGCTGTTGGCGGCATCTGGCGGCATCGGCCGGAGCCTTGGCGCGTTGGCCAACGATGGGGCCGATGGCATGCCAGCCGTTGGGGGCCTCGTCCTGTGCGACCAACCGTTCGGCTGCGCGGCGGGCGACGAAGCGGTTGGCCTTGCCGAGGCGGGCATCGAGTCCGACGAGCACCAGCGGCACACGCTCGACGCGCGCCGCTTGGGCGGCGGGGGCGGAGACGTAGCCGCCGGTGGACATGGCGACGACTCGATCGCAGGAAGACTTCAGCTCGCGTAGGGCCTCGCGGCTGTCTCGCACGGCCTTGCCCCAGGAGCGCACGCAGGCGAGCATCGCTCGCGGCTTGCGTGATGGCGGACGGGCACCGAGCGCGACCCGGTGTGCCGGGCTGTCGAACAGCCGTTGATCTTCGAGGGCTTGGGCGTCGGCATCACGGTCACCGGTGAGGAACACCGCGATCGTCGATGGCTCGATTGACGCGAGCGCTTCGGCGACTGCGAGGGATGGATAGATGTGTCCGCCCGTGCCGCCGCCGATGAAGGTGACGCCGAGCGTTGCCGATCTGCTCACGCCACGACCTCGGCGGGGTGCTTGCGCCTGAAGAACGATGGTCTTGCCTTGGGCACTTCGTCTGGATCAGTGTCGGCGTTGGTCTCGGGGGCCGGTGACTCTGCGGGTGCTTGGCGTGCTTGGCGGCGGTCCATGGCGATGAGCAAGCCGAGGGATGCGCCGGTGAGCACCCAGCCGGTGCCGCCGGCGCTGACCAGCGGCAGGGCGATGCCCTTGGTGGGGCCGAGCCCGGTGACAACCGCGAGGTTCATGATGGCTTGGAGTGCGACCGTTGAGGTAATGCCCAGGGCGATGAGCTGGCACGCGGGGCCGCGCTCGCTGCGCACGACGCCGATGCAGGCCCAGGTGAGCACGGCGAACACGCCGATGACGCCGGCGGCGCCGAGCACGCCGAGCTCTTCGCAGATGATGGCGAAGAGGAAGTCGGTGGTGTCCTCGGGCAGGTAGCCCAGCTTGTGCAGGCCGTTGCCCAGGCCGCGACCGGTGAGTTCTCCGCCGGAAATTGCGGCGAGGCTCTGGATCATGTGGTAGCCCGAGTCGGCCGGGTCGGCCCAGGGGTCGAGGAAGCTGGTGATGCGCTCGATGCGGTATGGGCTTGTCAGGATGGCCTGGACCGAGCCGGCTGCGGCGACGAGTGCGAGGAAGCCCACGTGCCACCAGCGGATGCCCGCGGCGAGGAGGACCAAGCCGCAAACGGCGGCGATGAGCACCGCCGTTCCGAGGTCCTCGATCATGATGAGTCCGCACACGAGCCCGACCGCGAGGCCGGCGGGGAGCAGGCCGGTGAACAGCGAGCCAATGGCCGGGCCGCGGGCGGCGGCGAAGATGGCGATGATGGCCGGGAGCGACCACTTGGCGATCTCGCTGGGCTGCCCGCCGACTTTGCCAATGCCCGGCACGGCGACCTCGACCCAGCGTTTGGCACCCTTGGCCTCGCGCTCGAGGGCGGGGACGTAGACGAGCAGGAGCACGACGATGATGCAGAGTGTCGCGATGCCGAGCCAGAGCATCGGCTTCTTCGCACCGGCGAGCGCGTCGACGCGATCGAGCAGGCCAAGTGGGATCGAGGCGGCGAGGAACGTCGCCAGCAGAGCGATGCCAGCGTAGATAACCGAGCGTGAGGCCAGCGTCTCGAGCAAGGCCTCACGCAGGGTCGGGTCCTCGGGCTTGGGCGGATCTGGGACGACCAGCAGGGCGGCACCCTGGCTGAAGTCGAGCGGCTCGGGTGTGGGGATGGCGTCCACGCGTGAGTCGGCGGAGCGCACCATGACCAGGCCGACACCCAGCAGCGTCAGCACGCACAGCAAGATGGTCCACCCGGAGCGCACCGTGATGGCTATCGGATCTGGTTGGCTCTGCCGTGCAAAACCGGTGTGCTGCGCGCGGGCGGAGTTAGGGGATCCAGACGTAGTAGCCCACGCCCGGCCGCAGCCCGAGCGCGCCCGTTCCCAGGGAAGCGCCGTCGATGCGCATCAGGCTGGTGGATTGGTCGGCGAGCAGGGGGCGCGGCGTCTCGGCGATGGCGTATGCCGTACGCGGGGCGTTGGCGCTCGAGCCGTAACGGACGAGGACGGCGCGTTCCAGGCTGGCGCGGGTCATGGCTTCTTGCATGGCCTTACGAACGCCGCCGAGGCTGTCGACCAGGCCGATGGCGGCGGCGGTGTTGCCGGTCATGACGCGGCCGTCGGTTGCCGCGGGGACTTCCTCGGGAATCAGGCCCGGCCGGCGACGCAGGACGAGGGAGAGGAAGCTCGCGTAGTAGTCTCGGAGGACATCTTCAAGGATCTCGTAGTGGCCGTCGCGCATCGGGGCTAGGGGGTTGGCGAGGTCCTTATTGGGGCCGCTGGTGATGAAGCGGGTACGGATGCCCAGGCGGCCCAGGCCCTCGCTGGCGTTGAACGTGGGGATGATGACGCCGATGGAGCCGGTGAGCGTGCTGGGCTCGGCCACGATGTGGTCTCCGGCCAGAGCGAGGTAGTACCCGCCGCTGGTGGCGACCTCGCCCATCGAGATGACCACGGGCTTGCCGGTCTTCTCGATGAAGTCGCGGACCTCGAGGTAAGCGGTCTCGCTGCCGGCCACGGTGCCGCCGGGCGAGTCGATGCGGAGCACGACGGCCTTGACGTTGTCGTCGGCGGCTGCCATCTTGAGCTGCTTTACCATCTCGTCGATCGGGGCGGTCGACTCGCCGAGCAGCCCGGTGGTGGGGGTGTCGGTGATCAGTCCGCGGACGACGATCATCGCGATGCGGTCGCGCGGCGTGCCGCGGCCTTCGCCCAGTTCGAGCACGGGCGAGGCCACCAGCGGCTCGGAGGTCGGGCCGACGCGGATGCTCACGCCAACCGGGGTGCAGCCGGCGAGCAATGTGAGGGACAGCAGCAAGAGCCATTTCATGGGCCACTGTACTGCTCGATCGTGCTGGGTGCGCAATCATGCCTGCGGATGACCGAGCCGCTGCAGCACCAGTCCGTCCTCGCGGCCGAGAGCCTGGAGTTGCTGTCTCTACGGCCGGGCGACGTGTACGTGGATGCCACGGCGGGGTTGGGTGGGCACGCGTTGATGGCGGCCGATCGGGTGGCCCCCGATGGCGCCGTCGTGCTCAACGACTTGGACGGGTCGATGCTGGAGCGGGCGGAGGCCCGGGTGCGTGCGGGACAGCCAGGTTTGCGTGTCGAGGCCGTTCACGGTTCGTTCGCGGGTCTGCCGGCGGCGATGGCCGAGCGGGGGCTGGCTGCGGACGGGTTCCTGGCGGATCTGGGGTTCTCGAGCCCACAGGTGGACGACCCTGGGCGGGGGTTCTCCTTCCGGCATGATGGGCCGCTGGATATGCGGCTGGACCCGACCCGCGGCGTGAGCGCGGCCGAGCTGCTAGCGACCGCGAGTGAGGCAGAAATTGCCGAGATTTTGTGGTCTTTCGGGGAGGAGCGCGGGTCTCGCCGGATCGCGCGGAAAGTTGTCGCCTCGCGCGAGTCCAAACCGATAACCACCACGCGTGAACTTGCCGAGTTGGTCCGATCGTGCACCACAGGTGGCGGGGTCGATCCGGCAACTCGGACGTTCCAGGCGTTACGAATAGCCGTGAACGACGAGTTGGGCGCACTTTCGGCCTTGCTAGAGGCGATCTCGTCTCAAGCCCGGCCGACGCAGGACGCAGAGGGGCCGATCTCGTCGGGTGCGGATCGGCTTCATGGACAAGGCCAGCGTTGGCTGGCCCAGGGGGCACGGGTGGCCATCATCTCCTTCCATTCGCTTGAGGATCGCTTGGTCAAGCGCGCCTTCGGTGCGCTCGCCGACGCCGGCCAGGCCCGGAAGCTGACGCGCAAGCCCATCATGCCGGCCGACGCCGAGATCGCGACCAACCGCCGCGCCCGATCCGCCCGCCTCCGCGCTATCGAACTCGTGCCTCCGGCAGAAGGAGGGACCGGGCGTTGACGCGTGAGCAGAAGCTGGCTCTGGTCCTGGGGTTTGCCGCGGTGCTGGTCGTTGGATTGCTCATCAGCGATCACATGGCGGCGGCGCGGTCGGCTTCGCTCGAGGCGGCGCCGCACGACGCGTCCGTGGTGATCGACGCGAGCGAGGGCCAGGCGCTCAGGCGTGTGGTGACGCTGCCGGATCGCTCGACCCAGCGTGCCGCGGGAGAGGCCGAGTTGAGCCCGGCCGATTCTGAGCAGCGGTATCGCGGGCGCCCGGTGAAGCCCATGGCCAGCCGGAGCACGGATTCTGAGGCAACCTCCGTTCCCGAGCGAGAGCAGGAGATCGTGGCGGACGCGGCGCCCGCGCCGGTGAAGTTCGTCACCGGTTCGCGGGGTGGCATCCAGCGGCCGGCCGACCGGGACAGCATCCTCGAGCAGGTTGGCGACCGCATGGCAAACGGGGCCGAGGCGGTCGCCCAGGGCATCCGCGACTTCACCGGTTTGGCGTCGGCGACGCCGTTCAGCGGCCTCGCCCAACTGGACAACGCGCCGGGCTCGCCGGTGTCGCGTGAGGCGTCGACCGAGCGTGTTGTGGTGCAGCACCACGTCCAGGCGAACGAGTCGCTGTACAAGATCGCCGAGCGGTACTACGGCGACGGAAACAAGTGGCAGCGCATCGCAGAAGACAATCCGGATCGCGTGGGCCGCAATGGCTCGGTGCGCGAGGGTGTGATGCTCCGCGTGTTCGATCCGACGAGGAATCGTCCTGTCGCGTCGAGCAAGCCCGCGCGTCGCGCACAGCCCGCGCAGCCAAAGCCCACTGGTGGACCGCTGACGTACACCGTGCAGTCTGGTGATACGCTGGGCGAGATCTCGCAGAAGCTGCTTGGCACGATCCGCCGGCAGCACGAGTTGATCGCGCTGAACCGCGACGTGCTCAGCGATCCCGACCGCCTCCGCGCCGGCATGGTGCTGAAGCTGCCGAGTTCGTAGATGCCCACACTTCGATCCCAGACCGGTTCATCGCTCGCGCTCAAGCTGGCGTGTTGTGTCGTGGTGTTCGCGGGTATTGGGGCCACGCTGCTGACGATCCGCCAGCTTCGCACGCAGGCGGCGCACGAGTTTGCGTCGTTGCGCTTGCGCGTCATGCGCGTGGATGAGGCCTCGGCGCGCCTTCGTGCCGACATTGGCCGGCACATCGGTCCGGAAGAGTTGCGTGAACGGTTGGCCGAGCTCGATGCCGAGGCCCTGGACGCGGAGCCGCCCGACTCGGCCATTGTCGGCCTCGATGAACGCGAGGGCACCGATGACCGCTGAGCGAACGCCGACGGCCCGTGTGCAGTGGGTTGCACCGATGCTGGGCATGGCGTGCTCGGTGATGCTGGTCGTCATCCTCGGTCGTGTGTTGGTGCTCCAGATAGCGCCGCAGGAGCGCATCGTGGCCGTGCTCGACGCGCGTGAGCGTGAGCACACCATTGGTGTACCGCGCGCCGACGTGCTCGATCGGCGTGGTCGGCCTGTGGCGATCTCGCGCTATGTTCATCGCGTGTTCTTCGATCCGGTTGAGGTCGCGGCGCAGGTCGAGAAGGAGCGCATCTCTGTTGAAGAGCTGGCCGCGGCGATGGCGTGGATGACTGGTGAGGACGACTTTGATATCGACCGTCGCATCCAGGTTGCGCTCGGTGAGAACGCTGAGCGTGCGCGGGCCATCGTGGCGGCGCGGGTAAGTCCGCTGCCTGGGGGTGAGGAGCCTAAGCCGCTCATTCGTTACGTGCGCATCGGTGGCCATCTGGACGACCATCGCTTGGCGATCGTCCGGGCGCACAAGCTGCCGGGCATCCATCTGGAACGCGAGGCGGTGCGCGACCGTGTGGGTGGTGAGCTCATCGCTCCCATCGTGGGCAAGGTCGGCAGCGATCCGAAGTTCAGCGAGGGCATCGAGCGGATGATGCGTGAGCGGCTCGAGGGCGAGCCGGGCGCGATCCGGTATACGCACGATGCGAAGGGCCGCCCGCTGTGGATCGCGCAGGGTGCGGCGACGCCGCCGGAGCCGGCTGCGCCGCTCTATCTTTCGGTCGATCTCGAGATCCAGCGCATCGCTACCGAGCAGCTGACGCGCGCCGTGGAAGACGCCGACGCGGCGGGCGGGATGGCCATCGTGCTCGACCCGGCGACCGGCGAGGTCCTCGCGATGGTCGACGTACTGCGCGAGGTCGAGAGCGTGCCGTACCCGTGGGTCGATAGCCGCAAGCCGCGGGAGGAGTGGCCGCGGGATGCGGATCTCTTCCAGCGTTTCCAATTCGTGAGGCCCGACCCAGTACGCGAGCAGGATCCGTCTCTCGCGCGCAATCGTGTGGTTGAGGACGCGTACGAGCCGGGCTCGACGTTCAAGGCGTTCACGTGGGCGGCGCTCACGGATGCGGACCCGGAGCTTATCGACGAGGTATTCGAGCCGGCGCCGGGCGGTGTCACGTTCATCAATGGTCGACGGCTCAGCGATGTGCGTGCCAATGGCGAGCAGACATGGCCCGAGGTGCTCGTCAACTCCTCGAACATCGGTTTGGCGACGGCGGCCCAGCGTGTGACGCCCGAAACTTTCAGGGCGGCGCTCGCGAGGTTTGGTATCGGCCAGCCGCCACGTGTTGGGCTGCCGGACGAGGCGCATGGCACGCTGCGATCGCTCCGCCAATGGAACGATTACACGCACGTTTCGATCGCGTTTGGACAGGAAGTGACCGCGAGCGTCGCGCAGATCGCTCGGGGATTCTGCGCGTTCGCGCGCAACGGTAGCGAGGCGGGTACGGTTCCCGCGCTCCGGCTGAACGCGGTTGGCGTAGCCGGGGCCGACGGGTTCGTGGCGCAGCGCGCGGTGTCGCCGGAGGCGGCGATGATGACGCGCGACGTGATGGTTGACATCGTCAAGAAGCTCGACGATCGGATGCGCAATGAACAGCCGTTCGCGTACTCCATGTTCGGAAAGTCGGGCACGGCGCAGGTCGCCGTGGAGCGCCAGGAGTCGTGGCAGCGTCGCCCACCGGGGGCGCGCGGGTATCTGGAGCGTCAGTACGTTTCGAGCTTTGTCGCGGCCGCGCCGGTGAATGAGCCGCGTGTGGTCGTGATGGTCTCGATCGAGGATCCTGGGCCGGAGACGATCCGGCGGAACCAGTTCTACGGCTCAAGCGTGGCTGGCCCGGCGGTTCGCAGGATCGTTGAAGGCACGCTTCCGTATCTGGGCATCGATCCTGATGCGTTGGCGGCCGATGCTTCATCGACGAGCGCTCTGGCGAACGCGAGGTAGCCCTCATCGATGCGGCGGATGTCGGTCGAGACGTAACGCCTGAACGCACGCTCGCCCAGATCGTCGCCCGCCCCACCGACTTCTCGGTTGAGCCTTCCTCGGGCGGCGTCGCGCAGCAGGCGTTGCACGCCCAGCCACCGTGACTGTTCGACCGCGAGGTAGAGCCCGAGCGCCCAGAGCTGGGCGTAGTAATCGACGGCTCGCGATGGCTCGGTGCCGAGCAGGTCGGTGGGGTCGCCGGCGAGGATCGTCTCGAGCGGCTGCCATCGACCCATTTCGAGAACGGATTGCAATTGATCGAGGCGCTCCGGGTTGAGCAGAGGCTCGAAGCGGTAGTTGCCGGTGGCGTCGACGAGGAAGCCCTCGGCCATCACGGCGATGAGCTCGTCGGCCCAGGTCGGCAAAGGCTCGCGGAACGAGCGTTGCACGTACTGATGCCAGCCCTCGTGGGCGGCGATCTTGAGCGTCAGGCGATCGAACGCGGGGGGGAGCGCGAACATTACCGCGCGGCCACCGGCGGCGTATCCGCCGACCTCGATGGCGAGTAGGGGGTGCGCGCTGGCATCGATGGTGGCTCGGGTGAAGCGGGCCCATTGCTCCCGATTTGCGAACAAGAACAGCTGCATCCGGCCGGGCGGTGAGGGGAGCGCGGGCTGGCCCAGGTTCGTGCCTGCGAAGAGGCGGTGGCGTTCGAGCGAGGCCTCGAGGAACGCGGGGAGCTCGGCGACGACGCGCTGGTCCTGGGCGGTGGTGAGGATGTGGTAGTGGCGCGTCGTGATGCGCTCGCCGGGGACTTCGAGATCGAGCCACGGCTGGCGTGAGATCACGCCGTCGGGGCCGGGCGGCGAAGCGCAGCCGGCAAACGACAACGCGCACGCGAGTACCAGGATGAGGAGGGGGCGGATCAGCTCAGTCGCTCCAACGCCTGGTGCGCGGTGGCGAGTTCTTGCTTGACGCGTTCGAGCTGGTCGCGGGTTTGCTGCACGAGCTTCTCGGGTGCGCGTTCGGTGTAGCCGGGGTTGGCCAGGCGGGTCTCGAGCGTGGTGCGCGAGCCGTCGAGCTCGGTGATCTGGCGTTCGAGCCGTTCGCGTTCGGCACCGGCGTCGACCTCGTCGGCGAGATTGGTCAGGCGCAGTTCGAATCCGTCGTAGCCGCAGGTGGCCGCGTCGCCTTCGGGCATGTCGGTTGTGATGGACTCGAGTTCCGCGAGGATGCGCACGACGTCGGCGACCGGTTCGATCGCGTCGGCCAGTTCCTTGGGCGCGTGCAGGGTGATGGCCCGGCGGGGCTTGACGTTGTGCTTGGCGCGGACCTCGCGGATCGCGCCGACGAGATCGCGGGCGCGCTCGAAGAGGTCGGCGGTGGTTGCGTCGCTGAGCGATGCGTCGCAGATCGGCCAGCCGGCGGTGGCGAGCACGTCGCCCCGGCGGGATGGCTCGAGCGTGAGGCCCTCGACTTGGGGCAGGTTGTGGTCGGCGAGATGCTCGGCGATCGATTCGGTGATGAACGGCATCACGGGGTGGGCGATGCGCAGGATGGCCTCGAGCGTGGCGCGGAGGACGGCGCGCTGGTTGGCGTTCTCGCGCACGGTGGGCTTGATCGCCTCGAGGTACCAGTCGCAGAAGTCCCGCCAGAAGAGTGTGTAGAATGCCTCGGCGTAGTTGTGGAAGTTGTACGACTGGAGCGCGGCGTCCATCTCGGTGATGGCGGCGCTCAGGCGCGTGAGCATCCAGCGGTCGACGACGCCGAGATCTGATGTGCTCACGGTCGCGGCGGGCGGGCCGGCCTGCTCGAGGATGCCCATGACCAGGCGGGTCGCGTTCCAGAGCTTATTGCAGACGTTGCGGCCGATGTCGAACTTGGGGCTGGTGTTCTTGCCGGTCTTGGCGTCGGGCTCGACGGGCATGCGCACGTCTTGGGTGTGCGTGGTCATCTGGGCGAGCGTGAAGCGCATGGCGTCGGCGCCGTGGCTCTCGATGATGTCCATCGGGTCGACGCCGTTGCCAAGGCTCTTGCTCATCTTGCGGCCCTGGCCGTCCTGGATCATCGCATGGATGAAGACGTCGTCGAAGGGGACTGGCCCGGTGCCGGCCTCTTCGTTCTGGCCGACCAGGAAGTAGCGATTGAACATCACCATGCGGCTGACCCACAGCGTGATGATCTCGCGTGCGGTGCAGAGCACGGCCGTGGGATTGAACGCGTCGAGCAGGCCGTTGAACTCGTCGCCGGCGATGGCGGGCTCGGGCCAGCCCATGGTGGACATGGGCCACAGCGCGCTGCTGAACCAAGTGTCGAGGACGTCCTGGTCGCGCTCGAAGCCGGCCTCTTCGAGCAGGGTCTCGAACTCGATGGTGCCGTACTTTTCGGTCTCGAACGCGCCGGGGCGCCGCACGCAGACGAGGCAGACCAGGTCTTCGCACTCCTGGATCTCGGAGGGCTCGCGGAGCGGCACGCTCATGTCGCTGGCGCTGACGAGGCGGTAGACGATGGGCGTCGAGTCGTCGTGGTCGCGCAAGCTCATCATGAGGTTGACGAGTTTGTCCTGCTTGGAGTCTTCCTCGCCGATGAAGTTGCGGAACGTGCCGAAGGGCTTGCTCCAGACGGGGATCTGGTGCCCCCACCAGAGCTGGCGGCTGATACACCAGTCGCGCAAATTGTCGTGCCACTGCTCGTAGGTCTTGGCGTAGCGGGCGGGGTGGAAGTGGATGGTCGAGTCGCTCTTGACTCCGGTGCGCGGCTTGTAGCCTTCGCTCTCGCGCTGGGAGCGGTGGAGGGCGCGCTGGGCGCTGCCGCGGAGCTTGTCGTCGGTGACGCGCACGTACCACTGGTCGGTGAAGTAGGGCTCGATGGCGGCGTGGCTTCGGTAGCTGTGGCCGACGCTGTGGCGGTGGGGCTTGATGTCCTGCAGCAGGTTGCGGGCCTCGAATTCTCGGTGGACGAGCTTGCGTGCTTCTTCGCGGCTCTTGCCCATGAACACGTGGCCTGCGCGTGCGCCGTCGGCATCGGCCTCGGCCCAGCCAAAGTCGGCGCTGATGCTCGCATCGGGTGCCATCACGTTGATGATGTCCAGGTGGTGGCGGCGGCCGATCTCGAAGTCATTGGGGTCGTGGGCGGGCGTGACCTTCAGGAAGCCGGTGGCCATCTTGGCCTTCGCGTCGCTGCTCTCGGGGTCTGGAAGCACGACGTAGTCGTCCTCGACAATGGGTATGACTCGGCCGACGACGGGCAGCTGCACGCGCAAGCCGCGCAGTGCGGTAGCGCGGGCGTCCTGGGGGTTCACGGCGACGCCGGTATCGCCGAGGGAGGTCTCGGGCCGGGGGGTGGCGACGGTGACCCAGGCGGGCTGTTCGTCTTCGCCTTCGATGTGCTCGGTGGGATAGCCGCGGGCCGCGAGTTCGCTCCAGGTCACTGGCTCGGTGTCTTGCGGGTCGTCCGGGTTGGCCGGCGCGTGCACCAGCGGGTAGCGCATGTAGGAGAAGGTGCCGTCGACCTCGACCATGTCGACCTCGTCGTCGGCCAGCGCGGTGCCGGTGACCGGGTCCCAGTTGACGAGTCGCTTGCCGCGGTAGATGAGCCCATCGCGGAAGAGGATGAAGAAGGCCTCGCGCACGGCGCGGGCGCACGTCTCGTCCATGGTGAAGCGCTGGCGGTCCCAGTCGCACGAGGCGCCCATGGCCTTGAGCTGCTCGGTGATCTGCTGCTCGTAGTCGTCCTTGAAGGCCTGGACGTGGGCGACGAATTCCACGCGGGCGTAGTCGGTCCGGCGCTTGCCTTCTTGCTCCATCAGGCGGCGTTCGACGACCGTTTGCGTGGCGATACCGGCGTGGTCGGTGCCGGGCATCCACAGCGTCTCGAAGCCCTTCATGCGGTTTGCCCGGACAAGGGTGTCCTGGATGGTGTTGTTCAGGGCGTGGCCGAGGTGCAGCCTTGCGGTGACGTTTGGTGGGGGTATAACGACGGCGTATGGCTTCTGATCGCCTCGGAGGACCGAGCGGGGATCGGCGGAGAAGGCGGCCGCAGAATCCCAACGCTCCCAGGCGTGGGCTTCGGCGGCTTTCGGGTCGTATTGCTTGGGTAGTTCGGGCATGGTGAGAACGGCGCCGCGTGGGTCTGCCGGCAGTTATCCGGGCGGTTGTGGGTGAAAAGCGAGTGTAGGAAGCCGATAGTTCTTCGTGATGAAACCGAGCGACGAGGCCAGGCTCGCCCTGGACCGGCTTCCATCCCGATTCCCGGCCTATGAGCCGCAGGAGCCCAAGCGCCGCGGCCTGGGTTTGGGCACGGCCGCAGTGGGCCTGCTGTCGGTCGGCCTGGTGGTTGCGCTCGCGTTCTTCTGGCAGGGCTCGAAGCCGCCACCGGCCTCGGCAGCGGCTGCCTCGGCGGGGGCGACGCCGAGGACGGCCGAGATTGCCGCTGGGCTGGAGCAAGCGCGAACCTATCTCGCCGATGGCGAGCCCGATATGGCGCTTGCGCTCCTCGAGCCGCTCGTGTCACGAGCCGATCGCGATCCGGACCTCCGCGTCGCGCTGGGCGAGGCGTACATGGCGATCGATGATTACCAGGCGGCGTATGACCAGTACTCGCAGGCCATCACGCTCGGCAGTCGGACCGATCCACAGTTGCACTTTGCGGCGGGCGCGCTGGCATCGCGGCTGCGCAAGCGGCCCGAGGCGATCGCGCACCTGCGCGTTGCGCATGAGGCAGATCCATCGAACCCGCAGTATGCACTGTTCCTGGGCCAGGCCGAGCTTGAGGCGGGCAACTACGCCCCGGCGACGGCAGCGCTCGCCCGTGCTCGCCATGCCGCGCCAGACGATCCTCGGATCTGGGGCATGCTCGCCGAGATCGCCATGCGCGAGAACAAGAGCGAGATGGCGCTCCAGCACGCGGGCCGCGCACGCCACCACGACCCGGACAACGACGCGTGGAAGATCATCCAGGCTCGTGCGCTGAATCGCATGGGCGACGCGGGCAAGGCCGTCGTCGTGCTCGGCTCGCTGTCTGAGGAAGCTCGGTCCACGAAGCCTGTGCTGCGCTTGGCCGGTGAGTGCTTCGGCATGTTGAAGCAGCCCGCCGAGGCCGCCAAGCTGTACCGGGCCGCGTCCGACGCTCGTCCGAACGACGCCGATCTGGCGTTCGAGACCGCGGTTTGGCTCGATCGCGCCCAGGACCGTCCGACGGCCTTGGCGTACGCGCGTCGTGCGAAGGACGCCGGGCACGCCGGTGCGTCCAAGCTCGTCGAGCGTCTGTCCGATCAGCGGGAGTTCATGGCCCAGCCGCGTACGACCGGCGGCGGTTAGCCTGGGTCTTTCGGGTCTTCCTTCGCGGGTTCGTCCGACCCGCCACCCCCGAGCAGGCCGCCGAGGCGATCGCGAGCGCGCTCGGCCTCTTCGGCGATCGAGTCCTGCACATCCTCAACGGCGCCTTGTGCGGCCGAGCTCGCGTCGTCGAGTGCGCCCTGGACCTGCTCCGTCACGTCCTCGACCGGTGCGCCGAGCAACGCGGCGGCTTGCTGGCCTAGGCCCTCGATGTCGCCGACTCCCATCTCGTCGAGCCTGAGCATCGAGGAGAGCTGGCCGCCGAGCTCGCCGAGCACGTCTTCGGAGAGGATATCGCCGCCGACGTCGATGGCCGACGCGAGGATGGTCTTCAGGATCACCGCCGACAGCTCGGCGATCGACATGGGCTTGCCGCCCGAGCCGACGTCTCGGAGCACGACCTCTGGAACGGTCAGTTCCGCGGAGGCGAGCTCGCCGAGCGCGCCGCCGATGGGTACCGCATCGACGTGGACCTTCACATCGCGGATCTCCAGCGTGCGGATGACAAACGTCTTGCCGTCGGGTTTGGGCTCGGCCTTCTCGCCCTTCTCGAATCGAGATAGGTTGTCGAGGATTGCCCGGTAGTTGGAGCCCTCGGTCGTGCGCTCTAGGCGGACATCGATGCCGCTGAGCACGAGCGAGGGGATCTCGACGGTGTCGCTGGTGAGCGAGCCGAGGGAGACGTCGAGGTCGGTTGAGCCAAGTTTCAGGAAGTGGGGGGCATCGAAACCGTTGGGGTTGCTGACTTCCAGACCCGTGAGCGTGACCCCGCCGGAAAGAATGCCGACGTCGGCGGAGACAAGCGTGGTGGGTACGTCCAGCGCGTAGGTCGCGCCGCGTTCCACGCCGCTCTGGGCCACGGTGTCGATATAGATCCAAGCGAGGATGACCGCCATCACGACCAGACTGGCGATCGGCAGTATCGCGATCGACGCGATCTTGGCGAGCTTTTTCATGTTCCTTCTCCCTGGAATACCAATGCTATGTGGCGTCGGTGGGCGCGTCGCTCGATGCCTCTGGCGGTGGTCCGGCGAGGGCCTCCAGCTTGTCGGCGGCCTCATGGGCGGCGTTGGCGAACGGCTCGAGCACCAGGCCCGCGCCCGAGCGTCGCAGCGTGCGGGCTTCTCGGCGGTTGTGGGCGGTGGCGACGAACGTGCCCTCGTAGCCGGCGGTCTTTAGGGCATCGAGCAGCGCCATGTTTGTGCGTAGCTCTGGGGCCGAACACACGACGACCTTGGCATCGTGCAGCGGCAGGGTTGAGCAGAACTCGGGGTCGGTTATGTCGCCGTATTGCCCGGCCCGGCCGTGATCCAGCCAGTCGCGCAGTGCCTTGGGGTCGAAGTCGACGGCGAAGACCTCGAAGCCGCGTGCGATGAGTTGTCGGCCGATGCGGCCGCCGTATCGGCCGAGCCCAACCAGGATGACCTGCGGCGACATCGGTGCTGTGGTAGCCGAGCCGATCTCGCGTATCGAACTCGGACGCTCGAAGATGCCGAGTACGCCGCGAAGCGGTTCGTACAAGGTGCGGATGTTGACGATGCCGTAGGTCGAGGCGGCGATGGTGATGATCGCGACGAGCGTGATGAGCGCGAGCGTGCCTTCCTCGATGTGGCCGATGGTTACGCCCAGCGCGGCCATGATGAGCGAGAACTCGGAGATCTGCCCGAGCGTCACGCCGGTACTAAACGAGGTGTGTTTGCGATAGCCGGCGAGCCCCACGATGACCATGACGGTCAATGGCTTGCCGATGAGCACGAATGCTGATAGCACGATCGCTGGGACGATCTGCTCGCCGAGGCTGTCGAGCTTCAGGCCCGCGCCAAGGTCGAGGAAGAAGAACACGAGCATGAAGTCGCGCAGCGGCACGAGCCGGTTGCCGATGGCCTCGCGGAACGGCGTACTCGCGAGGCTGACGCCCGCGACGAAGGCGCCGACCTCGTTGCTCAGGCCGAGGGCCTTGGCGCCCGCGGCCAGACCGACGGCCCACGCGATGGCGGCGAGGAGCAGGAGCTCGGTCGATTTGGCGAGGTGTCGTGTGACGAATGGGATCGCATAGCGCATGGCGGCGGCGAGGATGGCGGCGGCGACGATCGCGACTCCGGCGGTCCGCACCATGCTCCACGCGATGGAGCCGCCCTCGTCGCCCGCGGCGTTGCCGAGCGTGGCCAGCACGATGAGCACGGCGATAACCACGATATCTTGCACGATCAGCACACCGACGGCGAGCTGGCCGTGCAGCGAGCTGAGCTCTCGCCGATCGCTGAGCAGCTTCACGATGATGATTGTGCTCGAGAACGCGAGCGCGACGCCGACGTAGATCGATGCTGTCGTGTTGAGGCCCAGCAGCGGCCCAAGCGCGAAGCCGAGAACGGTTGTGATGACGACCTGAGTAAAGCCGCAGATCAGCGCGATGGGGCCCATCGTGCGGATGACGGAGACGTCGAGCCTGAGACCCACGAGAAAGAGCAGGATGGCGATGCCGAGCTCACCGAGCAGCTCGACCTCTTCGGCGTCTATGGACCAGCCGAGCACGGAGGGGCCCGCGAGGACTCCCGCAACGAGGAACGCTACCACCAATGGTTGGCGTAGGAGCAGGGCAATCGCGCCGAGCACGCTGACAAGGCCCAGCATGGCCGCGACCCGTCCGAATCCTTCGGCCAGGAATTCCATGGCGTCCCCCGAGCGCTAGGTGCCGTCGTCGATCTGCACGCTGGCGAGGGCGGTGAGCGTGTCGGGCGAGAGCACGAGCACGCGGTCGAGCCCGGTCGTACGCAGCACGGCGAGCACCTCGCCGCCGACGTTGGCGAGCCTCATCTGCCGGCCCGACTCCTCGGTGGCTTGGCGGAGGCGGAGGAGCTGGGCGATGTTCGAGCTGTTGACGTAGGAGACCTCGGTAAAGTCGAGCACGACGTGGGGGTGGTGCTCGCTCTGGTCCATCGCGTCGAGGCGATCGAGGATGGTCGCCAGTTCATCGCTGAGCGCGGGCTCGTCGGCCAGGTTGGCCAGCACGATGTCCTCGTCCCAGTTTGTGGTCACGACTCGCCGCCCGCGGCTTCCTCGCCGCTCGCATCGGCCGAGCCGTTCTCGCCGTCCGCTGCTTCCTCGGCGACCGGTGCGACGGCGATCACCTCGTCACCGTTGTTGAGCGAAACCACGCGAACACCCTTCGCGCCGCGGCCGACCTCGCGGATGGTCTCGCCGGCCATGCGGACGAGCTGGCCGCCGCGCGAGATGACCATGATCTCCTGGCCGTCGAAGAGGCCGACGGACGCCATGGCCATGCCGTTGCGATCGCCGGTGGCGATGTCGCGGCGTCCCTTGCCGCCGCGGCTCTGGCTGCGCGGCTTGCCAGTCTCGGGCTGCACGCGGTACTCGTCGACGGGCGTGCGCTTGCCGTAGCCCGTTTCGGTGACCGTCAGCAGGCAGAGGTTCCGCTCGATGGCCTGCGGATCGGTCATCATGTCGCCGTCTTCGTCGGGCACCATGGGGATGGCGACGAGGCCGACGATGCGGGCATCGCTGGCGAGGTCGATGCCCTTCACGCCGGCGGCTGAGCGGCCCATGACGCGGACGTCGTCCTCGGGGAAGCGGATGGCCATGCCGTTACTCGTGACGAGCAGGATGTCGTCGTTGCCGTTGGTGAGCGCGACGTCGAAGAGCTCGTCGCCTTCCTTCAGGCCGACGGCGATAAGTCCCGAGCGGTTGACGTTGCGGTAGGCACGAAGCGGCGTGCGCTTCACGATGCCGCCGCGCGTGGCGAAGGTGAGGAATTGGCTGGAGGCCTCGAAGTCCTTGATAGTCAGGAACGCCCAGACCTTCTCGCCCTCCTTGAGGTCGAGCAGGTTGACGATGGCGCGACCCTTGGCCGTCCGGGCCATCTCGGGCAGCTCGTAGACTTTCATCTTGAAGACGCGGCCCGTGTTCGTGAAGCACAGCAGGTGGTCGTGCGTGCTGGCGACGAACAGGTGCTGGATGAAGTCCTCGTCGCGAGAGGTGCCGGCACGGATGCCCTTGCCGCCGCGGGCCTGGGCGCGGTACGTCTCGGCCGGCACGCGCTTGGCGTACCCGCCGCGGCTGATGGTGACCACGACGTCGTGCTCGCGGATGAGCGACTCCATGTCGATCTCGCCGACGGCGTCCTCGATCGCGGTGCGGCGGTCGTCGCCGTAGCGGGCCTTCATGTTCGCACAGTCGTCGCGGATGATGCCCATCACGCGCTCGCGGCTGGCGAGGATGTCCTCGTAGTCCTCGATCTCGGCGATGAGCTTGCGGTACTCGTCGACCAGGCGCTCGATCTCAAGACCCACGAGCTGGATGAGGCGCATCGAGCCGATCTGCTCGGCCTGGTGGCGCGTGAGGATGACGCCGCCGTGCTCCTCGAATTTCGCGACGTGGTCGAGCAGACGCTGGGGGATCTCTTTCGCGGCGGGATGCTCGGGCGGGATGCGGTACCGCCGTTCCATCAGCTTCTCGATGGCTTCTTCGCGCGTCTTGCTGCCGCGGATGAGCCTGACGATCTCGTCGATGTCGATGACGGCGTAGATCTGGCCCTCGAGCAGGTGGGCCTTGCGGCGGGCCTCGCGGAGCAGGTGCTCGGTGCGGCGGCGGATGACCTCGACGCGGTGCTCGATGTAGAGCTCGATGAGCTCCTTGAGGCTCAGCGTGACCGGGCGGCGGCCGACGAGCGCGATGTTGATGATGCTGAAGGTCTGCTGCAGCGGCGTGAACTGGTAGAGCTGGTTCTCGACCACGGCCGGGTCGGCACCACGCTTGAGCTCGATGACCACGCGGGTCTGGGCCTGGCGGCCAGACGCGTTGCGGATGTCGCTGATGTCCTTGATGCGTTCGTCTTGGACGGCCTCGACGATCTTCTCGACCAGGTTGCGCTGGCTGAGGTTGTAGGGGATCTCGTCGATGACGAGCTGCTGGCGGTCCTTGTTGAGGTCCTCGACGTGGCAGACGCCTCGGAGGTAGACCTTGCCGCGGCCGGTCGCGTAGGCCTCGCCGATGCCGCGGCGGCCGACGATTACGCCGCCGGTTGGGAAGTCCGGGCCCTTCACGCCCAGGCGCGTGACGTTGCCCTCGGCGTCGAGCTCGTCCTGCATGAGTTCGATAAGGTCGATGTCGGGCTTGTCGACGACGCGGGTGATGGCGTCGAGGATCTCGCTTGGGTTATGCGGCGGCATGCTGGTCGCCATGCCGACGGCGATGCCGAGCGAGCCGTTCACGAGCAGATTGGGGAAGCGCCCGGGCAGCACCTTGGGCTCGAGCAAACGCTCGTCGTAGTTGGGCTGCATGTCGACGGTGCTTAGGTCCATGTCCTGGAGCATGTCGACGGCGGCGTGGTGCATGCGCGCTTCGGTGTATCGCATGGCCGCGGGCGGATCGCCCTCGATCGAACCAAAGTTGCCCTGGGGGTCGATGAGCGGCACGCGCATGCGCCAAGACTGGGCAAGGCCGACAAGCGTGGGGTAGATCACGCTCTCGCCGTGGGGGTGGTAGTTGCCGCTGGTGTCGCCGGCGATCTTCGCACACTTGAGGTGCTTGCGGCCGGGGCGGAGGTTGTTATCGTTCATCGCGACGAGGATGCGTCGCTGGCTGGGCTTGAGGCCATCACGGACGTCGGGCAGGGCCCGGTCCATGATCGTGCTCATCGCATAGGTGAGGTAGCTCTCGCGCAGCTCGCGATCGATCTCCAGGTCGATCACGTGGCCGCCCTCGATCACCGGACCCTGCGACTCTTCGGCGTTCGGGCTTTCGTTCTGGGTTGCCCCAGCATCATCACGGTCGTCGGCCAAGCGGCGGCCCTCCAGCACCCATCATCAAGATGAGCTTGATGCCATCTAAACGCCGATCATTCTGGCGTTTTGGCAAGGAGGGATTATAGGTCGCCTTATTCGTCTGGCCCGGTTTCTTCGTCGGTCTTGAAGGCCGCATCGAGGGCCTCGCAGGCGGCCAAGAGGGCGAGGCTGGTGGCGATGGAGGGCTGCCTCTGATCCCACAGGGCGGCCCGCACGCCGCCGGCCGAGATGGTGGGCTCGGCCATGAGGTGATCGAGGCTTTCGTCGGCGGTCAATTGCCGCAGGAATCGCAGCGTGCGGAGCAATTCGAGGAATCGGCCGGGCTCGTCTGCGTCGGGCGTCAGGCTCGGATCGTTGAGCATGGCACCCAGTGCTACGGCCGCGCGGGCGGTCTGCCAGGTTGGCACGGGTGGCCCGCCCTTGGTGAAAACGATGCCGCCGGCGAGGTCTCGGTCGTCGCCCTCGACCTCGGGGCCGGTGAGCTGGTGCTCGAGGATGAGCCGGCGCATCTCAAGCATTGTTTCTTGGCTAGCCTCGCGGTCATCGGGGCCCAAGGCGGCTAGGGCCCAGGGCATCTGCGTGACGAGCAGCGCGGGCCCGCTGCGCTCGATGACCGCGCGTGCGGCCGCTTGGCCGGTTTGCAGGTCTTCGGCTGCGCCTGCCGAAGATCGACCGAGGGCGACGAGCGCACGCGCGAGCAGGGCGTGTGATGCTGGCGGGGTTTCGTCGTCGAAGACGGGGTCGCCAGTGATGGAGAGGCCCACGGCATCACGCACCACCTTGGCGCAGCGGTCGCGCATTGAGTCGAGCTCTGGGTAGAGGTTGAATGCCTCCGCTTCGAGCGGCTCCATCGCGATGAGCGTCATCGCCGCCGACGCCGGCTCGGCCCAGGCCTCGCGCTCGAGGGGTGCGCGATCGCCGAGGTCGGCCATAGCGCCGATGCGGATGGGCGTGACGAACGCGAGCTGGCGGAGGATGACGAAGCCGGCGGTCCGCGCCTGTTGAGTCTGGGCGGCGGGGGCCCAGCCGGATCTTCCGAATCGCAGCAACGCGTAGGCGGCGAGCGCTTGGGCGAACGGGTCATCGACGGGCGAGAGGAACTCGCCACGAAGCGGGTCGAGCGTGCCGCGGAGGCCGTAGGGCTCCAAGCCGGTGTATCGCCTCGCTTGCAGGTGGTCGGCCATGCCGCCGGCCCACTGGAGCATCGCTTGCGGCGTGATCTCGCCGAACTCGATTATGCGGCCACCGCGGTGCAGCAGCCTCGGGGCGGGCGCATCGCCGACCTGCGCGAGTGAGGTCACGGGCAATCGGAACGCGGTGATCTCGCCGCTGCGCAGCGCGGCGTCGGCGTACCGAGCCCAGGCACCGGGTTCGCTGGCGAGGCCGGCGGGAAGGTTGTCGGTCAAGGCGTCGCGCAGGGCCTCGATGACCATATCGCTGGGTAGCATCGCGTTGGCGAGGGCGGCGTCGGGGAAGACGATGGCCGAGGCGTCGCCCGCTTGCACGGCGACGGCATCGAGGCCGGGGCGGATCGCGAGCGCGACTTCTGCAAGACCACGCGCGCCATCGATGGGTGAGGGCCTGCCGGCCAGCTCGAGAGTGAGGCGGGTGTCGTTGCCGATCGGGCCGGGGAGCTCGCGCGCGACCGCGTCGATCAGGCCCGCTCGAGCGCGATCGAACGCGACGGCGTCGATCACCGATCGCTGTCCGCCCTCGCGGAGCGTGATCGCGACCGCCCACACATCGGGAGCCGCTTCGCTCCGTGGTTGCTCGCCTCGCGCGATCGATCGGGCGCGATCGAAGGCGTCGAACGCGTCTTGGCCGGCCGGTGGAGCGTCCTGGGCAAACGCGGAAGCCGCCACGATGGCTGTTACGAGAACCTGAACGAGTAGGTGCCGTCCGCGCCGCGCGATTGTCGCCTGGGTCATGCGTTCATCGTACGGCGTAGTCGGGCAGATACATCGGCGTAGTAATGAGCACACGGCCTCCAAAATCGCCGAACGGCGTTGAGAGGTCAGGCATTGGGTGGCTTTGCAGCGTGTAGGGCCAGGGTTCGTCGTCTGCATCCAACGGCTCCCCGTTCCAGCCTGAGGTGCCGGGTGTTGGGGCGTACGCCCAAGTGTGCCGCATGATGGGATCCGTGCGCCGGCTCTCGGGCAAGAGGTCGCCAAGGTCATCGAGCGATCTTGGCAAACGTCCCTGGTTTCGCAATCGATATCGCTCGATGGCGAGCAGTACGCGAGTGCCGGCGACTTGGATGTCGGACTGACGAGCGATCCAGATGAATTGGCTCGGATCGGTCATCGACTGGCCCACTGGATTGCGCCGGTCGGCAGTCGCAACATGGTTCGCGAGTCGCTCGTCGGCAAGAGCCATGGCCGTCCCGCGAGCTCGGTACGCCTCGATCCCGAGCTCGTTGGCGCGCTCGAACCACTGGGTCACCGTGCCGCGACCGAGGTAGGCTCGGCCGTGGAGGTTCGACCACGCGGTGTCCCCGAAAGGCATGAGGTGGTCCGGTGCGTTGTTCAGGTTGAAGCCGTACTGGAGCTTGGCGTACTCACGGGGCACGAAGCGTCCGCCCTCGGTGAACGAGCGTTGGACTTCGTCGAGGTGTTCGAGGTGCTTGTTGTCTCTGATCTGCTCGGGCGTGATCATGTGCCGCACGAGCTCGCGCTCGATGATGGCGTCCGCAGCGGCCAGCCACGCCTCGTCGTCCACGGGGTGGAGGTAGAGCCCGTGCTTGAGCTCCCCCAGCATCATGCCTTGGATGGCAGCGCCGGTCAGCCAGCCGAGGATTGGGCCCGAACTCGACGTTGCGCGAGCCAACGCGAGACCCTCTTCGAACGCCATGAGTCGCTCGACCTGGTCTCCGTTCACGGCGGCCAGCCGCATCCGGGCGGCGAGCGCTCGCACTAGTTGCCGGGCCTGTCCGAGCTGCGGAATCACGGACCTGCCCATCGGGCCGGGCACGGGAGGAAACGCCACGCGGAGCATCTCGGGCAGTTCGGCGGAGGCCTCGAAGATGCCGATGCTGCGCCAGTGCTCGAGCGCTCGGATCGCGCGTTCGCGGGCGTCCAGGTAGTTCGCCGCCGTCGAGGCATCTTGCGGCCGGTAGGGATCTTCTTCGGGTCGCAGGATGACGGAGAAGCCGACGTAGGAATACGTGTTGTCGGGATCGGGCGTGAGCGCCTGGGTCTGCTGCTCGAGATAGTTCGAGCCGGTCTGGACGAGGCCAAGCATCGAGTTGAACTGCGGCCACTGGTCGGGGCCTTCGCCGTGCAGCGTGCGCTGGCGTTCAAGCGTGGCCTCGCGGATTCGTTCGCCGTAGTCGATGGCGGGCACCGGCTTGGCGGTGAGCGCGATCGTCACCTCGATGGCGATGAAGATGAGCGCGAGGCCGAGCACCACGCCGATGGTGATGACCAGCTTGCGCAGGATGCTGCCGCGGCGAGCGCGTGTTGCCAGATTTGATTGTGCAGCCAAACTCCTCCTCCTTCAGCCGTTGCCCGAGTCTTGCTCGATCTCGTCGTACTTTGGCCCTTGGATCGGCGCGGTGATGAGCATCCCGCCCTTTGGGTTACTCTGCCATCGCGCATTTGGCTCCGCTCCGGGCAAGGCTGCGCTGCGCACCGTGTAGGGCCACGCGAGGGCGCCCTCCAACAGCGGGTCGCCGTTGCGATCGGCCTCGATCGGTGTGGGCTCGTAGACCCAAGGCGTGCCCGTGAGTGGATCGGTACGCGTGTCGACGGGCAGCAGTGATCCAAGGTCATCCAAGCTTGCCGGAAGCGTGCCTCCGTTGCGTAGGCGGAAGCGTTCGATGGAGAGGACGACACGGGTGCCCGTGAGTTCGAGGTCCAGGCCGCGTTGGAAGAAGATGAGCCGCGGTGGTGGCGCCAGGCCTGCGGCCAGCGGCGCGTGTGGTGTGGCCGTCTGCGCGAACGCCGCGGTTTCGTCGTAGGCGGGAAGGACGTCGATGCCCTTGGCCCTAGCGGCCTCGAGGATCATCGCTTGCAGCGTCTCGAACCAAACGGTGACGTCTTTCCGGCTGTCGTAGGGCTCTTCTGGCGAGGGGAAGTACATCGATCCAAAGATCGCAAACATGTCGTCGTTGTCGATGGGCTCTTCGGGCGGCGGGGTGTCGAAGAACCCCGGTGGAAAGTACCGCTCGTGCGACTCGATGTGGAGATCGCCGCGTGCCGAGTACGTGCGCTGGATCAGGTCTTTGGTCGTCAGGTCGATGGCATGGATCACGTGCTCGATGCCGGCGGTACGCGTCTGGCCTTCCAACACGATGAGCGCGTCGGCCCGAGCGAGGGTGTCGTCGCTGAGCGTTGGCTGGCGGAGTAGGGCTCGGAGGAAGTCTTGCACAGCGATTCGCACAAGCAGCTGGCCTGTCATCCACTCGGGGACCGAACCGTGCCAAGAGATGTGGCGCCCCACGGTGAGGCCTTCTTGAAGACCGGAGAGCAGCTGGGCCTCGTCGTCGCCAGCGAGATGCATGCGGGCATTCTGCAGCCGAATGAGTTGTCGCGATGTGGACCTGAACGGCTGCGTCGAGAGCTCGAACGGCCTGTCTTCGGGGGGCGGCATCGTCACCAGGAGATCGCTGAGCTCGGCTGTAATGTCGAAGATGCCTTGGGCACGCAGGTCCTCGAACATGGCGACGGCTCGCGCGTGCTCGGCTGCAAAGTCTTCGGGCGCGCCGCGATGCGGGACCATGCCGAAGATCGCGAGTCCCAAGCCAGCCCACACGTTTTCGGGATCGGACTTTTCGGCTGCGCTGAATGCGTTGCTATCGGCCCGTTTCACGATGTCAAGGCGCGACTCGAGCTCGGCCATGACCGACTCGTAGCGAGGCCACTGGTTCTCGTTTTCGCCCATGACCTCGCGTTGACGTGCCAGGGTGTCGTCGTGGAGGCGCTGGGCGTAGTCGATCGTCGCGATGGGCTGGTCTTGTCCGTCGTCGCACGAGGCCACCGCGAGGGCCAGGCTTACGAGGGCGAGGAACAGCAGCGGTCGAGGGTGGAAGGCTCTCACCATGTATCGTAACTCGGCCCCTGGATCGGCTGGGTGATGAGCACGCCGTAGTAGGCGTGGTTGTTGCGTTCGCTGGGGCGATTGGGTTCCATGCCGGGCAGCCCTCGGCTGCCGAGCGTATACGGCCATGCCATCGCGCCATCGCGCAGCGGCTGTTTGCTGGCGTCCAGCGTGCGCGGCTTTGGCTGGTAGTCCCACGGCTGGCCGGTGAATGGGTCCGTGCGCAGCTGCTCGGGCAGCAGATCGCCGAGGTCGTCGAGGGTCTGGGGTAGAGCATCTTCGTACTGGAGCCGGTAGCGCTCGATGGCGAGGAACACGAGAAGGCCTTGGGTCTGGATGCGATCGACCCGGCTCGTCATGATGGTGCGGGTGTAGTTGCTGATCACCGAGGTGATCGGGTTGCGCCAGTCTTGCTCAATGGCTGCCGATTCGCTCTTGCGATCCAGTGCAACCGCGTCGGCCCCCTGCGCAGCCGCGGATTCGATGTACAAGGCCCACTGCGCATCGGCCCATTCGGTGGCCTCGCGCCGATCGAAGAAGAGCCGGCCGTGGATGTTGGAGGCGGCATTGTCACCCAGCGGGAGCATCATGGACCCCGACCCGAACACCTGCTCGCCCATGAGCCGGGAGAAGGCCAGCGGGATGAACCGCCCGTTGCCGTTGCCGTTGTCGGTGAACGACCGCTGGATGATGTCGTCCACGAACGCCCGTTCGTTGTTCAGGACCCGCTCCAACGGGACCGCGCTGTTGATGAGCTCGCGGTGGACCACGGTCTCGATTCGATCGAGCATCGATGCATCGTGCAGGCCGTGCTTGAGCATGGTTTCCAAGAGGGCCGTACGCGCGAGTGACCGGATGGCGACGCCGACGAGGTAGTCGATGAGCGAGCCCATGCCCTCGATGTGCCGGGCGATCACGAACATCTCTTCGATCGCGGTGAGCCACTCGTCGGCATCGCCGCGTTCCGCGGCCACGTGCGCTCGCGCCGCTTGGGCCCGGGCGAGCATGCGCGCGGTGCCGAGGTGTGGGAGGAGCCACTGGAACACCGGGCCATCAAAAGGCGGGCGGGCGAGGCGTTCGAGTGTCGCGAGCTCCGCGGATCGCTCGAAGACGCCCTGGTCGCGCCAGAACTCGAGGCCCTCTCGCACGAGCCGCTGTGCGGCCGCGAACTGCTCACGCGTGCCTTTTTCTGGGACCGTGTACATGAGGTCGAACGAGGGCGGAGCCCAGGGATCGGCGGGATCACTACTGGCATCGATCCACCGTTCGACGGCTTGCTCGTTTACCGAGCGGATGAACACCATGTGCTCTTCAAACAGGGGGTGCTGGTTCAGGCCGGGGCCGTTCGCCGCGCGTTGCCGCTCGAGCCGAGCATCGTGGATGCGCTGGGTGTAGTTGACGGTGATCGTCGGTTTGGCGGTCGCGCCGAGATAGAACTCGAAGCCCACCACGAGCAGCAGCAGGAGCACGATGCCGGCGATGACGAGCAGCAGGCTCTTCAGGATGCCGCCGCGTCGGGCATGGGGGAGGTATCGCATGCCCCAGCATACGGGTTGGGCGTGCATGGGTTGCGATGATCGGCGGGCGAGGCGTGGGCTAGCGGCTGCCGGCGGCCAGCATGGCCTCGCGAACGTGCTGCCGGGCACGCCTGTCTGCATCGAGAGCATCGCCGAGTGCAGCTAGCGGAGCGGGGGCGATGGCGTCGCAGGCATCGCGCGTGAGCTCGCCGATGCGGCCGAATGGGATGCGCCCATCGATGAAGGCCTCGACGGCGGCCTCGTTGGCGGCGTTGAAGATGGCGCCGGCGGTGCCGCCCTGGTCGATCACCCAACGAGCGAGGGCGAGCGCGGGGAAGCGTCGTTCGTCGGGCTCCTCAAAGTCGAGCCTCGCGAGCGAAGCGAGATCCAGCCGTGGCGTGTGACCCGGCGAGCGGTCGGGGTGCGTGAGCGCGAACTGGATGGGCAGCCGCATGTCGCTGATGCCGAGCTGTGCGAGCACCGAGCCGTCGATGGTCTCGATGAGTGAGTGGACGATCGACTGCGGATGCACGAGTACGCCCAGGCGGTCCGACCCAAAGCCAAAGAGCCAGTGTGCCTCGATGACCTCGAGTGCCTTATTCGTGAGCGAAGCACAATCGATGGTGACCTTTGGCCCCATGTTCCAGGTAGGGTGCGCCAAGGCTTGTTCGGGTGTGGCGTTGTAGACCTCGTCGGCGGTCGCCGTGCGGAACGGGCCGCCGGATGCTGTGAGCACGAGCCGCGAGACGTGCGATGGCGGGCGCATCGGCGGGGCTTGTTCAGGGCCGGCGATCGCGTGTAGGCATTGCCACAAGGCGGAATGCTCGCTGTCGACGGGAAGCAGCCTGGAGCCGGTACGCTCGGCCGCGGGAACGACCAACCCGCCCGCGGCGACGAGCGTCTCCTTGTTGGCCAGCGCCACGTCGCGGCCGAGCTCGACGGCGGCGAGCGTGGCGGGAAGACCAGCGGCACCGACAACCGCGGCCATCACGATGTCGGCTTCGACCTCGCGCACCAAACGCTCGGCGGCATCGTCTCCGGTGAAGGCGGTGAGCCCCGCTGGCAATGCGTCGGATTCGGCGTTGCTTAGCGCCACATGGGTGACGCCGTGCGCACTCGCCTGTGCAGAAAGATCGGCGGCACGGCTCCCGGCCGCCAAGCCGACAATCTCGATGGGCGTCCGCTCGCCTTGCGAGCGCGCGATGGTGGACAGGTGCTCGACGACGTCGAGCGTCTGCCGGCCGATCGAGCCGGTGCTGCCCAGGACGATGAGCCGCCGGGTGTTGGCCGCCATGCGTTATCCGCCGTCTTGGCCCGAAGGCTTCGTCTTGCGATGGGCGGCGTAGAGGAATCGAGGCTTGGGCTTGGCCGGTGCCGCCGGCTCCTTGGCCTCGCTCTTTCCCCTGCCTCGCGAGCCGCGGCCGCGCTTCGGCCTCGGTTCGATGAGCCCGGCAGGCGCAGCCTCCGCGACGATTTCCTCGGTTGCTTCCTCTTCTTCCGCGTCCTCGTCGATCAACTCGGTCGCGTCAACATCCTCAACCAGATCTTCGTCGTCCGACTCGTCTTCGGCCGTGACTTCGGGTGTGTCGTCACGACGCGATCCACGATGGCGCCGGCGGCGACGCTTCGGGCGTTCGCCGTGGTCTTCGGTCTCGTCGTCGGACTCGGACTCGGACTCGGTGTCGATGAGTTGTTCGTCATCCGACTCCTGATCGTCCTGCCGAGCCCGGTCCTCGTCACGGCCGCCACGACGCCGACGACGGCGCCGCCTGCGGCGTGGTTGCTCGTCGTCGTGAACATCTTCTTGGGCTTCGGCAACTTCCTCGCCGTCGTCGTCCGAGTCCTCATCGCTGTCGGGCGACAGAGCGGTGGCAAGGCGACGGGCCAAGGAGTCTTCTTCGTATCCGCTGTCGCCGTCGTCGTGGTCTTCGCGCGACTCTTCGGTAGCGCGGGAGCGGCCACGGCCACCGCGGCGGCGGCGGCGACGCTTGCGGCGCGGGCGGTCCTCTTCCTCGTCGGCGTCGTGGTGCGCGCGATCGTCTTCCACGTCTTCAACGGCCTGGTCTTCATCCGCCTCGTCGTCACGCGAGTCCTCGATGGCGGTTTCGGCTTCGGCGTCCGAGCCGCGGCGACGGCGGCGACGCCTGCGGCGCTTGCGGCTAGAACGCTCGGTCGACTCTTCTTCCTCGTTGAAGTCGGCGTCGAGCTCGATCGGATGCGCCTCGACCTCCGGGACCGAGTCGTCTTCCTCATCCGCTTGCGCGACGATCGTCTCGACCGAGGCGTCCTCGGCGAATCCTTCGGCGTCTTCGAGCAGATCTTCTGGGTTGGGCAGCTTGGGCAGCTTCTCCAGTTCGACGTCGTTGCCGGTGCCATCGTAACCGTACAGCACGAAGCGCTCGGCGGACATCGTCTCGCTGACGCGGACCTCGGTGATCGTGCCGCTCGTCCGCTCGATGCGGCTGAGCTGCTTGCGGCGACCGCTAAGCAAGTGGCTGGCGACCTGGGCCGAGACGACCATCTCGACGCGGGCGATCTTGTCGTAGCTTGCGATGAGCGCGAGCTCGCGCAACGCTTCGGCCGCGACGCTGTCGGGCCGGCGGATGACGCCGCGGCCCTTGCACATCGGGCACTCGGCGAAGTGCGTGCGCTCGTGGCTCGCACGCATGCGCTGGCGGGTCATCTCAAGCAGGCCGAACTCACTGATGGGCAGGATGGTGCTCTTCGCGCGGTCGCGTCCGAGTCGCTCGGTGAAGCGCTGTTCGATGGCCTTGCGGTTGCTGGCGTGCCGCATGTCGATCAGGTCGTTGATGACCAGGCCGCCCATGTCGCGCAGGCGGAGCTGGCGGCAGATCTCGTCGGCCGCCTCCATGTTGGTCTTGAACGCGTTGGTCTCGGCGTCCTTGGCGCTGCGCGAGCGGCCGCTGTTGACGTCGATGGCGACGAGCGCTTCGGTCTCGTCGAAGATCAGGCGTCCGCCGCTGGGCAGCGGCACCTCGCGCGAGTGGATGTTCTGGATCTGCTGCTCGATGCCAAAGGCCGCGAAGATCGGGGCCTTGCCCGTGTATCGCTTGAGGCTCGGCCGAGAACGCGGGTGGGCGATCTTGAGGAACCGCTCGGCTCGCGCGAGCGCGGTGGGATCGTCGATGATGATCTCGGTGACCTCGTTGCCCGCGAGATCGCGGAGGGCGCGGAGCAAGAGGTCGCTCTCGGCGTAGAGCGGCAGCGGGGCCTTCTTGCCCTTCTGCTTTTTGTCCATGTCGCTCCAGAGCCGCTTCAGGTACGACAGATCGCGCTTGAGCTCGGTCTTCGTGCGATCCATGCCGGCGGTGCGCAGGATGAACCCGAAGCCCTCTGGCAGGTCGAGCTGGTCGAGGATCTTGCGCATCTTGCGCCGCTGGTCCTCATCCTCGACCTTGCGGGACACGCCCACGTTGTCCATGCCGGGCATCATGACGAGGTAACGCCCGGGGATGGAGATGTAGCTCGTCAGGCTCGGGCCCTTGGTGCCCACGCCCTCCTTGAGCACCTGGACCATGATGCGGTCGCCGGGCTTGAAGCACTTCTGGATCGGCGGGCGATCGCGGCGGGGGGTCTTGATGCCCACGCGCTCGGCGCCGTCCTCGTTTTTGGGGAAGTAGCGGGGGTGCACATCGGTCGTGTGCAAGAAGCCGTGCTCGTCGAGCCCGAAGTCGACGAACGCGGCCTGGACCGCCGTGTTGTTGTTCCGCACGACGCCGAAGTAGATGTTGTTCACGCGGCTGACGGCCGTGGTTGGCTCGGCGTGGTATTCCTCAAGCTTGCCCTCATCGACGAACGCGATGCGGCAGGTGTCGCCGGGGATGTAGTTGACGATCATCCGCGAGGCGGTGGGCACGCCGCTGTTGGACTCGATGGCGTTGCTCTGGAACTTCCCCCGGCTGCCAGAGGATCGGCCGCCGGAGCTTCGGGACCGTGATGTCTTCTTCTTCGTCGTGCCGTTGTCGGAGTTGTCAGCCTTGGTTGATCCATTGTCGGAGGTGCTGGGCTTGCGTGCCATGATGCGTGGGCTTTCGTGCAGGGAGTGCCGGGCCGCCCACGCCGCCGCGGCCAACGACGCCACACCCAAGGGCGGCGGTCGGGCCTGCGAAGGTACGGAGGGGGGTCACTTCGGCGGACTCCACAAGGAGTGAGGGCATCGACCAAAGAACGATCGTGCCGTGTTCGACGCCGGCCGGGCCTGGCCAATCCGCGGCCTCTGGGCGGGCGTCGCTGTGTCAGTCGGTGTCGTCGCGGCCCGATCGTGAAACACGTTGGGGCGACAATCGCAAGGGCCGCTGTTGCTCGAGACGCTCTCAAGGCCCCTGGCCTTCATACATCTACGGCCCGTAAAGGCCCAGGGGTTCGGCTAGAGGCGATTCTGGGCGTCCAGCCGATGAATTATCGGCTACTTGAGGATCAGTCTTCACCGGAATCGAACGCACCGGGCACGGCCTTGCGGACTCGTTCTCGGACGTACGCGGAGACGTCCGATGGCGATTCCAGCGACAGGGCCCGCCTGGCGATCCGGGCACACTCCTCGGCGGAGACGCTGCGAACCAGCCGCTTGACCTGTGGGATCGAGTACGACCCCACAGAGAGCGTACGCACACCCAAACCGATCAGCAACACGGCGAAGTCGAGTTCGGCCGCCGACTCGCCGCAGCAAGAGACTGGGATCTGTCGGCTCTTCGCCCCCCGCATGACGTCTCTGACGAGGCGGAGCACAGCCGGGTGCATGGCGGTGAACAGGTCGGCGCCACGCTCGTTGGTCCGGTCGACCGCGAGGGTGTACTGCACCAGATCGTTGGTTCCGATGCTAAAGAAGTCCGCGTCCCGGGCAAAGCTCGAGGCGATGACAGCGGCGGCGGGCACCTCGACCATCATCCCCATGGGCACGTCGCGGTCGAAGGGCACGCCTTCCTCGGCCAGGTCCTCCATGACATCACGAACGATGGCCTTGGCCTGGCGCAACTCATGCACCGTCGTGATCAGCGGGAACATGATCTTGAGCGGGCCGTGGGCGCTGGCGCGAAGGATGGCTCGGAGTTGCCGCTTGAACATCGGCAGGTCGCTGAGGCAGTAGCGGATCGATCGGTTGCCCAGGAATGGGTTGCGTTCTGGAAGCTCGACGCGGTGCTGCGTGTACTTGTCGGCGCCGAGGTCGACGGTGCGAACGATCAACTCGCGGCCCTGCATGTGCTCCACGCAGCGTCGGTAGGCCTCGTAGTGCTGCTCTTCGCTGGGTTCGGTGTCGCTGGTGAGGTAGAGGAACTCGGTGCGATACAGGCCCACGCCCTCGCCACCAACCTCAAGCACATGGGCGATCTCGTCGGGGAACTCGATGTTGCCCATCAGGCGGATGTGCACGCCGTCGGTGGTGACGCACGGCTCGGCCGCTTGTTCTTTCCAGACGGTTTCTCGCCGCTCCATTCGCGCTTGCCGTGCGCGGTAGCGGTCGAGCTGCTCGTCGGTCGGATCGAGGATGACCACGCCCTCGAGGCCGTCGACGATGATGGTCTGGTCTTCCTCGGCGAGCTTTGCAACGCCGCGAAGGCCGACGACCGCGGGAATGTTCAACGCCCGCGCGACGATGGCGGTGTGGCTCGTGCGTCCGCCGCGATCGGTGACAAACGCCTGCACGAGTTCACGATTGAAACCTGCGGCTTGCGAGGGCGTGAGGTCATCGGCGACGACGACGGCTTGGTGCTTGAGCTCGTCGAGCGTCCGGTTGTGTTCGCCCATGAGGTGGCCGAGCACGCGATTGCGTAGATCTTCGAGGTCGTTGACCTTCGTGGTGAACGCGGAATCGCCCATGCTGGCGAAGCGACCGGCCCACTCGCCGAATGTAGCTTCAACGGCGTGCTCGGCGGCCATGCGATCGTTCTCGATGCGATTGAAGATGCCTTCGAGCAGCGCCGCGTCTTGGAGTACGCCGATATGGAAGAGGAATATCTTGGCCGCTTCGGCACCCATCTCGTCCTCGGCCCGCTCCTTGACCGCGACGAGGTCGGCGACAGAGGTCTCCAGCGCGGCCTTGAGGCGCGAGACTTCTTCGGCGGAGTTCGCGGCGGGCGTAAACCGGCGCACGACGCGGCGCTCCTCGTCTTCGAGGAGGAACATGCGGCCGATGACGAGGCCGGGCGATACCGCAATGCCGCGGAGGACTTCCATGCCGGGGCTATGGCTCCTGTGGTCTGAGCATGACATGGGCGATCGGCTCGGCCGGAGCGGCCTCCGCTACCGATAACCCCCTGCACGTCGTAGAGGCCGAGGATAGCCGAATCCAAGGCCGGATGCCACGCGTATCGGATTTTGGCAGGATGCTCGGCGATCCGGGGAAAGTCCCGCAGATGCCCGACGGCGTTTGACACGGCGAGGCGTGCTGCCTCTGATAGCGAGTTCGTTCCCGCGGTTCGCCAAGTTCGCGAGCCATACGGGCCGATACCACTGGAAAGCCGATCGATGCGGCTGGGCCTCGTCTGGTCCGGCGTCGCGTTGGTCTTGCGGACGAATGGACAACATGACGACCTTTTCCGGCCTGGTTGATCAACCGCGGCGCGGTGACGTCCGGTTACGCCCGATCGTGGGCGACACCGTGCAGTTCCGCGAAGACGACCCGATCCTCCCACGATCGATCGTGGATCGATTTGCGCTGTTGCCCGGCACGAGCGTCGAAGTCGAGCTCGGGAGCAAGGTCGCGGGCGTGCAGCAGAACGGCAAGGGCCGAAACAGCCGCAACGGGCGAGGGCGCCGAGGACGGCAGTCCGGACGCCAGGGTGGGAACTCGGTCAAGGCTCCCGTCGCCGAGCGTCTACTCACCATTGAGGGAATCGCCGCGGACGACGCGCCGGAGCCCACACCCTTTGACGAGTTAACGACAGTCGATCCGAGCCCGCGGATGACGCTCGAGTATCCCGGCTGCGCTGCGTCGTGCCGGTTGGTCGATCTGTTCTGCCCGATCGGCTTTGGCCAGCGCGCCATGGTGGTGAGCCCGCCCAAGGCCGGCAAGACCACGCTGCTGAAGGACATCGCCACCGCTATCTTGCGGAACCATGACCACACCGAATTGTTCGTGCTGCTTGTCGACGAGCGGCCCGAAGAGGTGACGGATTTCCGACGCTCGCTGACCGGTCATGGGCCCGATGATCCCGATCGCCCGTGGGATTCGGATCGGGTCACGGTTGTCGCCTCAAGCGCCGATCACGAGGCCGAGCGTCACATCCAGGTCGCGACAGTGACCATGGAGCGGTGCAAGCGCCTCGTCGAGTTGGGCAAGGACGTGGTCATCATCCTCGACTCGTTGACACGGCTCGGGCGTGCGTTCAATCGTTCGCGTGAGTACTCGAGCAGCGGTCGCACGCTGAGCGGCGGCATCGACAGCAAGGCGCTCGAGGTCCCACGTCAGCTCTTCGGCGCGGCCCGGCAGACCGAGGAAGCTGGCTCGCTCACCATCATCGCGACGGCGCTCATCGATACGGGCGGCCAGGGCGATCAGGTGATCTTCGAAGAATTCAAGGGCAGCGGCAACATGGAGCTCATCCTCGACCGCAAGGTCGCCGAGCGGCGGCTCTTCCCGGCGATGAACCTCGCGGCCAGCGGTACGCGCAAGGAAGACCTGCTCATGCCCAAGCAGGAGCTCGAGACCGTGAACGCGCTGCGCCGCCGCTTGCTCTCGATGCCGCCGCCGCAGCAGATCGAGCAATTGCTGGGCGCCCTCAAGCGATTCGAGACGAACGAGGACCTGATCGGCATGAATAGGGCGACGAGTTCGGCCTGAGCCTGAAATCCCGGTGCTTGACCACGACACAACGCCCGAACTGAAGCGTAAGCCCGGCGAGGTCGAGCTCGTCCCCCCGGTCGATGGGCTCGATCTGCTCGTTGATGGTGGCGAGTTCATCCTCGTGCGAGTTCAGGATCGCTTCGGCGAACGGGTGCGCGTTGGCATCCGTGATGCGGCGGTGCGTGTGCTGCTCGTCGTTCGGCCCAAGGTCAGCCGCGTCAAGTTCTTCGCCGTGCTCGCGGGCGTGATGGTGACCGTGGCTCTCGCGTTCACGGTGCCGGTGGGTATCGGGCTTCCGCCGCTTTTGGCCGTATCGCTGGCCGTGTCGGTCGGTCTCATTGGTATCGTGGCCGTGCTATTCGCGCAACCGCTTCGCGAGTACAGGTTCCATGACGATCTACCCGGTGGCATCGACCGCACCCCACTGATGGCGCTCGGCGAGCGCCCCGGCCGTCAGTCGTGGTACGACCTTCGTGATGAGCAGGGACGCACGTTCGGCACGATCTCGCGACGGCTCGGCAAGTGGCGTGTGCGCGGGTTCGAGCCTCAAGAACCCGAGGAATCGGCAGCGGACGACGAGCCCTCGGTTGGGAACATCACCGGGAAGATCTACGCGTGGAGCGAAGCGGCCAGCATGGGTGAGCCCGGGCCAAGGGGGCCGTCCGACGAGGTCGCGGTGGTCGTCGTGCGCGACTACCTGAATCTCGCGTCCATCATCGGCGGTCTTGTATCGGGACCCATCGGCGTCATGCTCGCGCTCAGCGGCCCGTGGAAGCGTCTGGAGTTTCGTCGGGGCGGGCGACTTGTGGCGACGGGGCACCGCTTGCACGATGGCAGCGCCATGCAGCTCCAACTCGAGTCCGACTTCGATTTGGCAGGCGATGGCGAACCGGTGCTGGATCGCCGGCATGTGCTCGCGCTCGCCGTGCTGACCCTCAGCTTCGAGGCCGAGCGATAGCCGCTCGGGCCTACCGTTCATCATGATCCAACTTGGTGTCAACATCGACCACGTCGCCACGGTCCGCCAGGCTCGCCGGGGTGCCGAGCCCGATCCGGTGCGGGCGGCGCACGAGGCCGAACTCGGCGGGGCCGACGGCATCACCGCACACCTGCGCGAGGACCGCAGGCACGTGCAGGACCACGACCTTCGCCGGCTGCGCGACACGATCAACGTCCGGCTGAATCTCGAGATGGCCGCGACCGACGAGATGATCGGCTTCGCGGCGGAGCTCAAGCCGCACACGGCTATGCTCGTCCCCGAGGGCCGCCAAGAGATTACCACCGAGGGTGGGCTGGACATCGCCGGTCGGCTCGACGCCATGAGGGGCGTGGTAGATCGGCTACGGGACGCCGGCTTGATCGTGAGCGCGTTCATCGATCCCGATGCGTCGCAGGTCGAGGCGGCGCACCACGCGGGGTTTGACGTCTGCGAGGTGCACACGGGCCCGTACGCGCACGCATGGAGCGAGTGCGGCGGTGACTTTCGTCGGCCAGAGCTTGCGGCGTCGCTGGAGTCGGTTGCCAATGCCGGGCGCGAGATCGTGTCACGCGGGATGCGCTTCAACGCGGGGCACGCGCTGAACTACCACAACGTCGGGCCGATCGCGGCTCTGCCTGCGGTCGAAGAACTGCACATCGGCCACGCGATCGTCAGCCGATCGATCTACACGGGTTTCCGAGAGGCGGTGGCCTCTATGAAACGACTGATGGTGCAGTCGCGCTCAACTCCGGCCGACCACTAAGGTCGTTCGCGAGCATCGGAATCGCGGTGCGCAGGACCTCGATGCTGCGAAGGTACTCCGAGAGATCAAGCCGCTCGTGCGGCGTGTGGTCGAGCGTGCTGTCGCCCGGGCCGTAGGCCACGATCGGGCAGTCGAACGCGTGCGCGACGGTGTTCATATCGCTCGTCCCAGTCTTGACGGTGGGGGTAGGGCGGCCATCGAGCACGCCGATCGCGTGCGAGAGCGCGTTTGCGGGCTCGCTCGATCGCGAACCGCGGTGCGCTGGGCTGTGGCCCTCGAACTTGAGCTCGCCATCGCGCGAGATGCTACGTATGTCGCGTTCGAGGTCGCGCGGGTCGATCCATGTCGGGAGCCGGAGCCCAACGGTGAGCATCGCGGAGTCTTGGAGGCCGTCGCTGGTCGTGTTGAAGCGTTGCAGGTTGGGCTGGATGGTGTCGAATTGTCCGTCGTGACCGAGGTTCCATTCCTGCAGGTTCGCGGTCAGGCTGCGGTGCCACGCCAAGCCGCGTTCCGCCACCGAGCCTATGGGCCCAGCGGTGTGCCCGCAGTCCTGGGTGAATCGGGCGTGCACGAGCAGGCGTCCCTTGTATCCGATGGCGAAACGCTGCCAGCCGCTGGGTTCACCGATGAGGCACGCGTTCGGTCTGTATTGATCGCTCACGAGTGAGGCGCCTGGTGAGGTCGGCGTCTCCTCGCCAACGGCTCCGATGACGACGAGCCGAGTGTGCTTGGGCAACTCGGCCGAAGCTGCGGCGACGGTGAATGCGCACAGCGGGCCCTTGGCATCGACCGAGCCGCGGCCCCACAGCGCGCCATCCTCGATGCGCACGGGGATATGCCCGGGCACGGTGTCGATGTGGCCCAGCAGCATGATCTCGGCGGCATCCGGCTCATCGCTGCCGATCGTGCCCACGGCGTTGCCGGCCTCGTCGATGCGCGTTCGATAGCCGAGTGCTTCCATCCGCTGGACGAGCAAGAGAACGGCCTCATGCTCGGCACCAGACACGCTGGGCGTCGAGACCAGGTCGCCGAGCACCGCAATGGCGTCGTGGTCGGCGATGGTCATGACAGCACCGTGCCCTGTCCTTCGAGCGCGTGGCGTATCGGGTGCTCACGCCGGGCGTCGGCCAGGATGACACGACCCACACCGGCATCGAGCGCCTCGCCCGCCGCAAGAACCTTTCGCTTCATGCGGCCCTGGGCGACTTCGATGGCCGAGTCCAGTTCGGCTCGGGCGAGGCTCGGAATCAGTGAGGACTCATCCGGGAACGATCGCAGCAGACCCGGCACGTTCGAGAGGATTACGAGGGTATCCGCATCGATCGCGCCGGCGGTCTGCGCGGCGGCCCGGTCGGCGTCGACGTTGATCGGCTCGTAGTCTCGCCCGATGGCAGGGGGACAGAGCACCGGGGTCCGCCCGGCATTGATGAGCGCTTCGATCATGCGTGCATCAACGCTCTCTATCGTGCCGCTGTGGTCGTCGCGGATGATCGTCGTGACGCCATCCTCGACCGCTCGGATTGCGGCCTTGCGCTTGGCCGTCCATAGTCCGCCGTCCATGCCGCTCAAGCCGACGGCGTCGACGACGCGTTCGCGCAGCAGACGAACGATGCGTGCGTTGAGCCTCCCGCACGCCATCTGGAAGATGTCGATGGCCTGCTCGTCCGTGTACCGGCTCGTGTGGCCGCTTGGGCTCGTGATGAACCGCGGCTGAACACCCAGCCGCTCACTCAGCGTGTTCGTCTCGTGCGAGCCGCCATGCACGACCACGACGTGCTCGCCGCTGCGTACGAGCTCGGCGACATCGTCGCAGGCTTGTTCGGGGCCGATGCCTTCGGCACCGCCGATCTTCACCACAATCATCGCGCACTCCTCCTAGACCGGGTGCAGACCCGGGAACGTCAATCCCACCGATTCCTCGAAGCCGCAGGCCACGTTCATGCTCTGCACGGCGCTCCCAGCCGCGCCCTTGCCGAGGTTGTCGATCGCGCAGAGCGCCACCACCCGCCTCGCGCCGGTTTCGACCGCGAAACCCACATCGGCGTAGTTCGTCCCCGCCAAGACCTTCGGCTCGGGCAGCCGGTACAGCCCGCGCCGCTCGCGCACGATGCGCACGAACGGCTCGTCGGCGTAGGCGCTCCGAAACATCTGCCAGACGTCGCGATCGGTCAGTTCCTCGTTGATCAGCACGTGGCATGTCGCGAGAACCCCGCGAACGAGGTCGGTCGTCGTCGCCGTGACGTGCAGCGGAAAGTCACCGCAGAGCTGCCTTACTTCGGCGGCGTGTCGGTGGCCCGTTGGCGCGAATGTTCGCAGGGCGTTGGTCCGCTCGGCGTGGTTGCTTGCGCTGCTGGCCTCGGCACCGGACTCACTGGAGCCGACCTTCACGTCGGCGATCACTCGCTCGATGGCGCCCGCCCGCGCGAGGGGCAGAAGCGCCAGGTTCATCGCCGTCGCGTTGCAGCCCACGCCGCTGATGTAACGAGCGTCCGCGAGATCGTCTCGATGGGCCTCCGGCAGCCCGTAGACGAAGCGATCGAGCCATTGCGGCGCCGCGTGCGGCTGGCCATAGGTTTGCTCGTAGTCGTCGGGATCACGCAGCCGGAAGTCGCTGCTCAGATCGATCACCCTGTGGGCAAGGTCGGCGTATCGCTCGATGTTCCCCGCCGTTTCGCCGTGTGGCAGGCACAGGAATACGACGTCGACGGGGTCGACCTCACCGGGGTCGATGAACGCCAGGTCGAGCACGCCGCGCAGGTTTGGGTGGATGGTCGAGACATGCCAGCCCGCCCGGCCGCGCGAGGTCGCCCAGGCGACTTTGGCGTGCGGGTGCATCGAGAGCAGGCGAAGGAGCTCCCCGCCCGTGTACCCCGCGCCTCCGATGATGCCCACCCGGACGCTCATGCGACCACCGCCGAGGCGTTCGCCGCTTCCACCAGGTGATCGACGATGCGTGCGGGGATGTCCACGCCTGTGGTTTCGATGGAGTTGCGGAATTCCATCGTCGAGTTCACCTCGCATACAAGAAGCCCGCGATCGGGGTCCTCGAACAGATCGACCGCCAGCAGGCTGTGCTCGCCGCCGCCCACCGCGTTCGATGCGCGGCGGCAGATGTCGTCCAGTTCCGCCGAGACGGGCAGCCCCTCCGCCCGCCCGCCTCGCGCGGTGTTGGTGATCCAATGCTCGCTGTGCCGCACGATGGCCGCGATGGTGCGCCCACCCACGACAAACGCCCTGATGTCTCGTTCGCGCTTGTTGATCATCTCCTGGAGGTAGATCACGCCGTGCTGCGGTCCACCGAGCGCGAGCTTGTGCTCGAGCACGGCCTCCAGGGCGTCGCGATCACTCAGACGGCCGACCATGCGCCCCCATGAACCCGTGCACGGCTTGATGACCACCGGGTAGCCGAGTTCATCTGCGGCTTGGATTGCGCCATCGGCCGAAAACGCCGCGACGGTCCGGGGCGTGGGTACATCGGCGTCGGTCAGGGCGAGCGTCGTGAGCAGCTTATCGCCACACGTGCGTGTGACCTTTGATGGATTCATGCAGATCGCGCCACGGCTCTCGAAGGCTCGCACGATCGCGAGCGCCTTCGTGTGGCTCAGACAGCGATCGAGCAGCACGTGTGGTTCGTTTCGAGCGTCGAACGACTCGGTCAGATCGAGCACGGCCTCATCGGCGTGGACGAGCTCGGCAGCGATGCCGCGACGTTCGAGCTCGTCGAGCAGCAGACGCTCCTCGGTTCGGATCCGTGTGTGCAGCAGCGTTAGTCGCATGGTCTGCCTCCTCGTGTCGTGCGATCGGTCCCCGCCAGGCCTTCATTCGCCCCAGTCCTCTTCGACCTCGGGCGCAAGCGCGAGGGTGATGGGGGACACGCTGGTGACTTCCAACTCAGCTCCGCAGTCTGGGCAGCGGACGATCTCATGCCGCCTGGGAGCTCGGGCGAACGTGATGGTGCCGCCGCACTCGGGGCAGGTGGCCGTCAGGGTCTCTGTCGTGGTGCCGGTCGCGATCTGGGACATGGCGATTCTCCTGGGAAACTGGGAAAAACATCTGGAAAAACAACGAAAAAGGCCCGCCGGAGATGGTCTCCGGCGGGCCTTGCGGATGTCTATGCAAGGAACTCTAACGGACGCGCACGCGACCGCAGCCGGAGGGTTTGCTTCCCTTGGCTTTGGCTTTCCCGTTGCGGGAGGTCGCGATGTGAGCGCACGTCGTCATCAGTTCAATGATGGCTATCGGTTCGTGGGAGTCAAGCGGTTGAGTCAAACTCCTGGGCAAGCCCAGGTATTCGGAGGCACTCAGCACCCGCCGTCGAACGCGGTCTGGAAGGCCAGGAAGTCGAACAGGGTGAGATCGCCATCCGCATCGAGGTCGGCGATCGCGTCGCCGCCGTCGAAGGCGTTCTGGAACGCAAGGAAGTCGAAGACGTTGACCGCGCCGTCGTCGTTGAAGTCGGCAACGCACGTGGGGCGGTAGATCCAACGCAGCGTCGTGCGGCCGGCCTGGTAGCCCGAGATCGGCGTGCCCGCGGCGTCGCCCAAGTAGATGACGATGTCGGCCTCGTAGCTGCCAACCTCGGTCACGGCCCACCAATTGTGCAGCATCCGGCCGTCCCACATGAACGCCATCGCGCTGTCATCGGTGCCGTGGATCGGCTCGAACGTGCCGCCCCGATAGACCATGAGCCCGTCGGTCGCGCTTTCGAGCTCGATCCAGATCGAAGCTCCGGCGGGCAGGCTCAGCCCGCCCATGGCCATCCACCCGTACTGCGCGTTGTACGCCGTGCCGTCGAGCACGCTGGCAGCGCCCGGGTAGGTCTCGCCGTAGTTGCGCAGCTCCATGGCTTCGTTGTGCGGGTTCATGGCCATCACGCGATCGCCATCAAGGCCGAGCATGACGTGCCGCATCGGACCGCCCATCTGGGGTGCCTGAGCCAAGGCGCTGCCCGCGGTGGCGAGGACGGCGAGCACGGTGGTGGTGTGAGTCTTCATGGTAATCCTCTCCTGACGCATCGCGTCGAGTTGTGTTAGTGTGCGGTGTGTGGGTTCCACAGGTCGATTCCGCGATCGGGATCGAACGTGTCTTGGAATGGCAGGTCGGCGGCGTGGCCATCTGCGAACGCGTAGCCGCAGGTCGAGCCGTGCCGCGTGGTCGCGACCTCGGAGGGCGCGGAGTACAGGGTCCAGAAGTGGGCCATCACGTGATCGGCGTGGTCGGCGAGGCCGGCCGGCTCTCCCTCTGAGCCCGGACCGACCTCACCGAACAGCACCGTCTTCGATGGGTTGGGCAGCAGACCGATTGCACGCACGGGTGCGGGTCCGGTGCTCCCGACCTCCCCCCTCGTGAGCTCGAAGTAGACGTTCAGGCCGTAGCTGCCGTTAAAGAGCAGATAGCCGTCGCGCTCGCCTTGCGGAGTCTCGCCCCGCCGAGGATCGAATCCGCAGCGGCAGGAGCGCTCCATGTAGTTCCGCCATCTCGCCGCGTCGCTCTGGCCCTTGAGGCCGTCGTCCCCCAGGTACGGAGCCAATGCGAATGCCCACGGTTGGCGACGATCGGCGAAGGCCGAGTGCGTGCTCGCCGGCATCCGCCCCGCGTAGTCCTGCGCGTAGAGGTGCGTGGCCTGGGCCAGCGAACGCATGGAGCTGAGGCATGCCGCGCTGCGAGCGACATCTTGCGCACGGCCGAGCGCCGGGAGCAGGATGCCGATGAGCACGGTGACGATGGCGATGACAACGAGTAGCTCGATGAGCGTGAAGGCGCGTACGGACGCGCCGCGTCGTGCGTGCATGGGCACGCCTCCCAACTCTGGATCATGGATGGATGATCAAGGCAGTGCGCGCGGCGCACGGCGAACGCCGAGAACGCTCAGGCCTGCTTGGGAGGCTGCGGATCGACGCCCAGGGAGCGTGAGCGGATGGAACTGCGTCGATCGGCATCTGTGCGGCCGGCGAGCATGGGCGGCGTGGCTCGTGTCTTGGGCCGACGTATGACCAGTACGAGTGGCGAGACGGCGGCCATCATCAGCAGCCCAGGATGGTCGGAGTCCATCGATGGCGCCGGCCGCATGGGCTGCCTTGGCTCGGTGTCTCGCCCGCAGGCAATGCAAACGCTGCCCTGCACGTCCGTTCCGCCGCACGGGGTGACCGCAACGGCGCGTGCGAGCTGGGTGCTGGGGCAGGAGCACATGACCTGGCCGCAGGGTGTGCCGAGATCGGCCTTCATCGCCGCCCATATGCCAAACCGCGTCAGCGCCTGCTCGCCGAAGACGATCGCGGCTCCCAATAGCACGACGCCGACCCAGATGGGCAAGCGGGCTCGTGCATGGATGGCACTCGTTCTAGGCACAGGAGACTCTAGCGTGTCGGTAGCCAATGTGTTACGGTGTGCCAGTATCAAGCTAGGGGACGAACGCACGAAGGCGGGCTTTTGCTTCGATGGGCGCTGCCTCCCGATGATCAGGCCCGACCCTGCGCACGCAACAAAAAAGCCCGGGCCGTGATCGCCCCGGGCTCATGAATGTGGATAGGACTGTGCCTTAGCAGCCGGTCGCGAACTCGTTCTGGAACTCCAGGAAGTCGAAGATGTTCAGCACACCGTCGCCGTCGAAGTCCGCGCGAAGGTCGCCGGTGGAGAACAGGTTCTGGAACTCGAGGAAGTCGAAGATCGTCAACTCGCCATCGCCGTCGAGGTCGGCCCGGCACGTCGGATCGTCGGCGATCACGCGAACGCCGATGTCATCGATGTACCACTGGTCGGTTACGTCGCCGCCTGGCGTCGTGAAGCGGATGCGGAAGCCGTCGCCGTAGGCGTCGAGCGGCAGTTCGGTCGCGCTGGCCGCAAAGGTCGTCTGGTTGTCTCCATCGGACACGACCTCGGTCAGGTCACGCCACTCGCCGAAGAACGTGCTGAAGTAATCCACGTCGAGCGTCTTGCCGGCCTCGACGCCGCGGTGCTGGCTCGCGAAGGCGACCTCGACAGGCGTGTCCGGCAGTAGCGTTCCGGGCACGTTGATGGTCGCCGACGCCAGCAGACCATCGTCGATCATCAGCAGGCTGTACGGCTCGCTGGGCGGGTTGACACCAAGCGTGGTCACGGCGACGTTGTCAGCGCCGATCCACTTGCTGGTGTCCAGAGAGTCATCGGGGAACTCGTCTGCGAAGGGTAGCTCGAACGCTGCGGCCTCGCCCTCGACGCCCATGACAACAAGCGCGAAGTCGACATCACGGGCCGGGGTCTCGCGGTGACCATCGACATTGACGTCGGCGGCAATCACCTCGACGGTCCAGACGCCCTCGGCAGGGTCCTGGATGAAGACGTTCTCGACGGTGTTGATGGTGTCGGCAACGCCACCGGCCGTGCTCCAGATGCCGCCGTTCAAGCCCGAGTTGCCCCAGTACACGTCGCCGCTGGGCGAGGTGATGCGGAGGTCGAGGTTATTGATGCGGTGCTGCGAGCCCGAGGTCGTGCCGTTGAGGTCCGACCAGGTCATCGTGGCCCGGAGCTGGGGCGTGTCCGCGGGCACCTTGAGCTGGTAGAGCGCGGTGTCGAGCTCCGAAAGGATGTCCTCTTCATCGACGACGAAGAACTGCTCGCGGTTATCGTACATCTCCTGTAGGTCAGGCATGCCCCAGCCCTGCTTCACACGGGCCTTGTCGTTGGCCGTGCTGGTCCCGCTGAAGTTGTACGGGTCGGCCGTCGCGATCATCATCGCCTTGGCGGTGGTGAATGCCGAGCGCTCCTCGAAGACATCGCCGCCAGAGACGGGGTTTCCGAAGATGCCGTCGGCCCACATCTGGTAGAACAGGCCGAAGTGGCCGGCGACGATGGGCGTGGCGCCGCTCGTGCCGCCAAACTGCGTGTAGGCACTCGTCGAACTAGAGGTCGCCGCAAAAGTGCTGTCGTAGAAGTGCGTGAGGTCTGGCTTAATGCGACCGTCCGAGGCCGGCCCCCGGCTAGCGCCGTTGCACCAGCAGTCATCGGCCTTGCTCAGCGTGTTGCGGTGCACGATGCCGCCCACCGAGACGATGTTCTTCGCCCAAGCTTGGGGACGAGACTGCGTGCTGCCCTGGTTCGACTGGCTCTGCGTGATGAGCAGATTCGAGTCGAAGATGATGCGATCCATCTCGCTGGACGAGGTCGTGTAGCTCGTGGTGAGTCCGCTACCCCAGCTGTTGGACTGATAGACCGCCCGGTATGGCAGCGTTGGGTTGACGAGCTGCAGCGTGTGGGAATACCGGTTACCAACACTGAAGTAGCTGGCGAAGATGCCCTGAGCTTCGGGGACCATGCCGCGTGCTGAGCCACTGACGCCGCTTGCGAAGTTGATGCTGTAGGTTGCGGTGCCATGGCTATCGACACCCGTACCACCGTGCAGCAGGGGCGGGTTGGATGCAAACTCCTGGTGGTTGGTGCGCAGGCCGCTGTCCATGACCTCGCCGCGGACACCCGCGCCGTCGTAGCCCGCGACGCCCTCGATGTAGTTCGCGCCGCCGATCGCGCGGGCGATGTTCATGTCCGTTTCGGGGGCCTGCCAGCGATCGATAAACAGAACATCGCTGTCGGAGGCGAGCTGCAGCAGCTGGGCCGTGGTGAGCGTCGCCTCGAAGCGGCCGACCTGCGGCACGGTGAGGTCGATGGCGCCACCGAGGGCGCGTGTGATGGCGGTTGCGCGGTCCATGGCCGCGTTGCCGTCGGTTAGCAGCTCGATCGAGTAGCGGACCGAGCCGCCGCCAGCGAACGTGCCACCGAGCATGATCGGCTGCAGGATCTCTTCCTCGAGCTTGTAGGCCGGGTGGTACGAGCCGACCCAGCGCACGATGCCCATCGCCTCGACCTCGGCCTTGGCAGCCGGATCCATCCGCACGATGCGGGCGTGATCGTGCAGCGTGCGGAGGATGGTCGCGCCCGCGGCCTCAAGGGCCAAGTCGGCGGCCTCAACGGGCTGGCCGATGAACTGCACGATGTACGCGTCGTTGTCCGGCGTCGCGGAAAGCTGGCCGGGGACAGCCGGCGTGAACCGATCGGGATCGAACTCGGCGTAGCGCAACCGGATCGTGTGTCCGGTGGTCGAGACTCGATCGATGCGCTGGCCGGTCAGCGAGATGGCCGAGTACGCGACCTCGCCCTGATCGGTGGCCTCGCGCCACGCGATGAGGATGGCCTCGCCGCCGGGGGTCTGGGCCTGCTCCAGGTCGAAGACCTGGCCGGCGGCCTCATGGAAGACCTGGCCGCGGAACGTCAGAACCGAGTCCTGGCCGTCTTGGGCCATCACCGAAACGCTCGCGTCTCTCGAGGCCGAATCGGCCATCGCCACGGGCGTACCCAACCCAAAGGCCATACCGCAGGCCAAGATCAGTGCCATCTTTGAATGCATGTGTTCGAACCTCCCTGGTCCCGGCCTTTCGACGCCGAGTCGCCGGCGGATGCGATCCGCCTCCCAACACGACAGCGTCCGATATCGAGCGGCCCGGACGCGCGTCGTGGTCGCGTCCAGAGTGAATGAGTGCAGGCTACCACGAGGGGTGACTCGGGCCAGCGGCCAGGGGCCCCAGATGCGGCAGACGTATCGGTTACGCCTCCGAAACGGCCTGCGCTTCACGTTCGCGGCGTTGGGATGCCTCAAAAAGGTCCAAGAGCCGATTGGCGAGCGTGACCGCTCCTTGATCCTGGGCAGTACTACCCAGGCCGGGGCCTCTCAGGGCGATCGAGATCGCCTCGGCACGGTCCACGGGTGCGGATTCCGGCAAGAAGCTGTTGGTTTCCATGTAGGCCCTGAGCGCCCGCGCCTTGTCGGCTCGGAAGCCCTTGGCCCGCTCGTCGCTCCGTGACTCCACGGCCTCGATCAGCGATCGAGCCGAGCCGCCGAGGTCCTCAATGAGTCCGGCCAGGCGATCGAAGTACGCGCCCGCGACGCCTGATGCGTCCAGGTCTCGAGCGGTGAATGGCCGGGAGCGCCCACGGCGCCAAGTCTCGAGGAGCCTCGTAGCCATCGAGGCCAAGTCGCCGACGCCGGGCCAGCGGAAGTCCGAGCCCTGTCGCTCGTGCTGGGCCAGCACCTGGCCGACCGTAGTGATGCCGTGCTGCCCCAACTCGTGCACGAGGCCGAGATCGTCGGCGATCAGGTGGTACACGTCGATCGCCTCGGCCGGGGCCCACGGATCCAGCGGTGCAACGCCGCGCGCGCGGAGGTAGTCCTCGCGTGCCATTGTCGCCGGCGACGGCTCGGGCTTTGGCTCCATGATCGCGTGACGTGGCGTGCGCTCCATGCCTTGCCGACCACGGATCGCATTGAGGTCAAGCGCGACGACGGGAACGCCACTCTCAGCGGCGGCGGACTCCAGCGTGGCGACGTGCGCGGGCTCGCAGGTGAGGTAGAGGACCTGTCGCCCTTCGCGTACGAGCTCGAGCAGCGCACCGGCGACGGCCTTGAAACGGCCCCTGTCGGTCGTTGCCAGCGGCTCGTCGAGCACGAGCGGCAACGGGCCCGAGCCGGCGCGGCGTTCGGCTTCACGAGTGCCGGCCAGCCGGAGCGCGAGCATGATCTGGGCGCGTGTGCCCGTCGACAATTGTTCGGAAGTCTTGGCAACGCCCTCCCGTGAGTCGTACAACACGGGCTGACCAGACCCGTCGATGCGTAGGCCGTACGCTCCCGCGGTGAACCGTGCCAGCATTGCATCAGCCTCGCGCACCAGTGCGGGCATGTCGTTGCGCTGGAGGCCGGAGGCCGCGTGCTCGAGGGTCAGCCGGCGCGCGGCCTTGGCACACTCGTGGTCGCGGGCCTGGGCGACGGCCTGCGCCGCAGCTTCCACCGCACCGACGGCGGCCTGCACATCGGCCTGCTGCTTGGACTCGCGAACGGCCCCCTCAATCTTGCCGATCTCTTGATCGATATCGCTGCGTTCCGCGTCTGACCGCTCGCACTCTTGGAGTTCGAGCCGCAGCGCCGCGAGATCGAGTCCAAGCAACCGCGGCGTCGCTTCGAGCGTGCCGTCGATGCTCGACAATACCGCGCGCGACTCGTGGATCTGCTTGGACAGCCCCTGGGCTCGCTCGCGATGCTGCAGCCACACGCGTAGCTCGTCGAGCCGATCCTCGGTAAGCCCGAGACGTGAGAGGAAACGCTCGTAGTCCTGTCGGGTCTGCGCAAGCCGACGCCGTTCGTCGGCCGCACGCAACTCGGCCGCATCTCGCTCGCGCACCAGACGATCGTGCTCGGCGGCCCTTGCTTTCGCGTTTGCGAGCGCACGGATCAGGCCGTCGGCATTGTCGCATGGCTCAAGGCCGCAACGCGCGAGCGGCGCAGCGGCACGCTCGATGGTCCTGCAGAGTTGATCCTCGAGCGACTCCTCCGCGGCGCGGGCGGCGTGGAGCTGTCGGAGCGCGTCATCCGCGCGCTCGGCCCGCTTGGCCGCGACGACGATCGACAGCGTCGAGGTCAGCTCGCTGTCCATACCATCGATGGACCGGAGGTCTGCGAGGCTCTCTTCGTGCGCCCGCGAGCTGCGTTCGGCCTGTTCGCGTAGCCGCGGATCGGGGGCGCTCGCATTCGAGAGCAGATGCCTGGCGGCGATCGCGGCGAGCACGCACGTTATCGCGGAGGCGGCCAGAGCGAGCCACGCGCCTGCGATGCCCGAGGCGATCGCAGCGGCAAGCGTTCCCACGAGCAGCGCGCTTGCCAGCGTGCGACCGCCGGCCGACCGGGGCTGGTCCGTGTGTTCCGCCGCGGCAACGTCGCGCGACATCCGCTCGCGCGCGTGCTGCACGTTCAGTAGGGCGTGGTCGAGCCGGTCGAGCGCCGCGGCATCCATCGGCGTGCCGTTCGACGCCACGGCTTCAGCGGCGGCCGCAGCGCCGTCGGAGTGCTGCCGGGCCTGGGCGATCTGCTGGCGCAGTGATTCGGCGTCCTGGGACAGACTGGCGAGCAACTCCAGATCGCCCGGCTCGATGCCGCCGTCCGGCAGCCTGAGGGCATCGAGCGAGACTTGTGCGGCATCGGCAGCGTCGGCTTCCTTCTCGACGCTCGCCGCCGAGTCATCGATCGCGCGCTGGAACGAGGCGGCGTGGCGTCCCTCGTCGCCGTTGAGTTTCAGGGCGCCCTCTGGGAGTTGGGCCAGTTGTTGCTCGTCGGCCGCGAGCGACGCCAGCCGATCGAGCCTCGAAATCGCGGCCTCGATCTGTGGCTTCTCGTTGGCCTGCTTGCCGAGCGCGGCAACACGCTCGCGAAGCGCCGGCAGGCGGGCCTCTTGGGCGTGGAGGGCACTCGCGTTGGCCCGAGCGGACTCGAGCGCGTCCCGCGCGCCAGCAAGATCACGCATCGGCGCCGTGGGTGATTTGGGCTCCAGGGTGCGCTGGAGCGCGGCGAGGTCGTACCCGCCTTGCAGTTCCCGCGCCATGGATTGCCGGATGGATTCGTGGTGGTCGTCCTCGTGCCAGAGGTCGCCGATGCCAATGACGAGGCCCCTCGCGGCGCTGCGGTCGGGCATCGGCGGTGCGCTGCCCTGCCAATCGCCGCCGCGCAAACCGACAAACGCGTTGAATTCCCGGTCGTCTATGGCGAACCGGCCGCTTGCTTCGAGGTCGTCGTGCCGATCGGGCCAGAGCAGCGTGCGGATGGCCATCGCCAGCGTGCTCTTACCCGATTCGTTTCGCCCTGAGATCAGTGTGAGCCCTTCGCCGAAGCCGTCGATCTCGAACTCGGAAGAGATGCCGGGGCTGCGCTGGATCTTGATCGATCGGATGCGCATCACGAACCGCTCCTCGGGTGCTGGGCGAGCAACTCGCCCAGAACGGCCCGGGCCTCGAGAACGAGCGTCCGCCGCGCGTCGGGGGTTGGGTACGCCCGCTCGCCGATGGGCGGGATGCGGAAGTGCCGAAGGCCGGCGAGGTCCGCGAACGACTCGGCCACCCGCTCGACGATCTCGTCCGCCCCGCCCGCTTCCAACTCGAGGATCAGGCTCGCGATGCGGCCCGCCGCCGACGGCTCTTGCGCGAGCGACTCCAGTTGCAGCGACGGTCCGGACCGGCCGACGACACGATCGAGGAACACCGTGCGTCCCTCGCATGTCCAGGGTCCGCCCAGATCGAGGGTCGCGATCCGCTCATTGAGCTCGGCCCATCGCTCGTGCTCGCCGCCAACGACAACGCGAACACCAACGGCGCGAGCCTCTCCGCTATCGAGGCTCTCACGGTTGGCGGCCTCATGCAGCGCGGACTCCAGGCGATCGAGATCGATGGCGCTCGATTCGATCGCGGTGCGCGCCCAATGCGTCGGCGCGATCGGCCTGTGTTCGACCGTGGTCTGCTCATCGCGGCATCGCACGACCCATGCCCCGTGCGGTCCGGTTTCACTCGGATCGAGCCCGCACGCACTGCCGAGGTAGCCAATCGGCTGCGCGTTTGTCAGCGCTTCGAACGATGGGACATGCACGTGACCGAGCAACCACGCGTCGGCGCCGTGGTGCCGAAGATCGGCGCGCGTGAATGGCGCGTACACGCTGTTCGACGCGTCGAGGTCGCCGTGCAGCAAGGCGATGCGGCGGCCGGCGCGCGGCGGCGGGGGAGCCTCGAACGGGGATCGGCGGCAGTGCGAGTCTGGGAAGCTCCAGCCGAGTATCTCCACGTCGCCGGCGTCGGTCGGCAGCGCGTGGGCCTGCCATTGCCCGCCCTTGCCGAGCAGGGTCAGGCCCTCGATCGACTCGGCGAGTTTTGGGAGTACGTTGGCGTCGTGGTTGCCCGCGATCGCGATCATGGGGATGCCATCGAGCGTTGCAACGGCGTGTTGGATCGCCGAGAAGACCTCGAAGTACGCGCCGTCGTCGTCGACGAGATCTCCGGCGAGTAGCACCGCGTCGGCCCGCTCGCGCACGGCAAGATCGACGATGCGTTCGAGCGCGGCGAATGGTCCGAGTGATCGCTCGCTCGTGCGGAGCGCTTCGGGCAGGCTGGCGATGGGGCGGCCGAGGTGCAGGTCGGCGGCGGCGATGAACGTGGCCTCAGCCATCGCCGGCCTCCGCGGCCCGCCGACGGAGCGCGAACGTGATGAACGCGCCTGCGAGCACGAGCCCCAGGGCGAGCGGCAGCCACTGCTCTTCGAGCGCGATGAACCCGAGCCCGTAAAGGGGCAACACCGCGGCGATGGTGATCGCCGTCACGGCGCGACCGGCGCTTGGCATCGGGCCCATACCCAGCGCGGATGGCACCATCGCGAACAGGACGTACGCCGGGAAGAACAGCCCGTAGGCCGAGAGGAAGAGGCGGTACACCACTTCCCAGGCGAGCATGTCGCCCGCCCAATCGAGCCGCCCGGCGGGCAAGGACCACGACGTCGCCAATGCGGCGATGGTCAGGCCGAGCGTGATGCCGCGCTGCGGCAGCGTGAGTTTGGACTCGCGCAGGTGGACCGCCAGCGTGAAGCCGCCCTGCACGGCGAGGTGCGCCAGGATGAGCACCCAGCCCACGGCGTGCCCCGAGACTATTGCGGCGGCGTAGATCACCGTGAACGCGATCATGATGACGAACGGCACGAGGAACCCAAACGCGAACGCGGCTTTGCCGGCGGTCGGCCCGGTCGACGCCCGCGCGCGCAGGAACGTCGCGTCCAGGTAGGGGCACAACGCGAAGCCGAAGACGACGACGGGCGTGAGCAGCAGGAGGTCTTGCGGGAATGCGCTGGCGAACGTGCCAGGATCGGCGATGACAACCGACGCGTCGGAGGCAACGAACGCGATCGCGAGCCCGATGCTCGCAACCCATACCGCCAATGCGGTGATCAGCCAGCGGCGCACGGCCATCATCGCGACGGCGAGCACGCACGCAATGATCAGCACGCTCGCCTGGCCGCCGATCGACGGGAAGCCCTCGACGGCGAGCGCGATCGACGTGAGCACGTACAGGTGGAACGCGATGGTGACCATCGAGAAGCGGCGGATGGCGGCGTCGTGCTGCTGGCGCAGCCGGAGTGCGGCTTGGGCATCTCGGAGGACCGTGCCCATGAGCGCGGCGCCGATGGCATTTGGGGCTAAAAAGACGGCAAGCGCCCACCATCCGAGGTCACGCAGCAGCAGCGCGGGCAGGATCATGCCGATGATCCACGTCCACGACACGGCCAGATAGAAGCCCCAGCCCAGGGTGGCCAGCGGCGAGGTCTTAGATGGTGGTTGGTTCACGGCGGGCCCGGCCATGGGCGATCAACGCAGCCGGCCGCGGCTTCGTTGGTGGGCCTTGGGGGTCACGTGGAAGGTCGCCGTCGCAACGCCGACACGCTTTTGCTTGTCGCTGGGCCGGCGGATCTGCTGGACGACGTTCATCTTCACGGTCAGATTGAACTCTTTGCCGCTGGCGACGAGTTCATCGATGTCCTCTTCGGGCTCCACGTGGTAGACGGCCGGCCCGAGGCACGGGCGCAGGAATCGGTACTCCAGCTTCTTGCACACGACCGTGTAGTCGGCACCGCACACGCGGAAGATGTACGAGCCGCCAGCGATCTCGGCGTTGCCCAGCAGCGCCGCACCGGCCATCGCGTTGTACCAGTTGCGGTTGAACCGACGGAACGGCACGACAGCCTCGAACGTCTTGCTGTCGATCATCTTCATCTTGATGCCGCTCTTGAACGCATACGGCAGCCAGATGCGCGAGCAGACGCTGTGCCAGAAGTGGTTCTTCGTGCTCAGGCGGCTGACGAAGGCCTCGCCGCGTTCCCACAGCGTTCGCTTGCGCTTCGGCTTAGGGTCCTCGGGGCGCGGCTCGCTCACAGCATCTCCCGACTCGGACGGATCCGCATCCGCCGGCGCAGTCGACTCTGTGGCAGCGGTGGGCTCCGCCGCTGATCGGGTTTTGGAAGATGCCGATTCGTTGGCTACGGGCGGCATACCGGGCATGGTAGACCCCAAGGTGGGGGCCGGTTCTACGCCTTCGGGGAGGCTTCCAGGGCGTACCAGCCGCGATCGTTGGGCTTCACGACCCGCCAGGGGTCGCCCGGCTCGTGATCGAGCATCAGCGTCCATCCGCGCTCGGCCGCCTCACGCAACAGCCAGCCCTTGGTCACCATGCTGGTGTAGGGCTCGACGTCGTAGGCCAGGCTGTACGACTTGCCGCTGTGCCAGGCCGTCGGCATGACATCCGGCGTGAAGACCACTTCGCGCCCGGCCGCATCAACGAACCATGTGGCCTGCTGGCCCCAGGTGTGGCCGGGAACGAGGAAGACCTTCACCCCAGGAAGAATGGTGGTCGCCCGTGTCTCCCAGTGCAGGGCCGGGTGCTCGTCCTTGTGGGGCACGCGTCCGGGCTCGAAGGGACGCGGCGAGTCGTGGAGTCGGAGCTTGCCCTTGATCGGGGCCAAGTGGTCCTCGTAGTACGTCCGCGTCATCACCGAGTCGCCGGCGAGCGCCGTACCCCATTCCTTCTGCTGGACGTGCACCGTGGCGTTGGGGAAGGTGAGCTTCACCTGGCTCGCGTCGCCGCTGGCTTGCCCCGCCTGGGCCGACCAGTCCGGGGTCTCTCCTGGGCGCACGCGCCGAGTCAGCCCGCCGGCGTGGTCGAAGTGCAGGTGGCTGATCACGACGTCGTCGATCTTGGTCGGGTCGCCGCCGGCCTCGGTCAGCGCGGTCTCTACCGTGCGGCCGTCGAGACCGAAGATGCCGGCCATCTTGGGGTCGAGCTTGTCGCCCGTGCCCGCTTCGATGATGATCTGGCGCGGCCGCCCGAGAGCCGGATCGTCTTTGGTTCCGACAAGCCAGAGGCAGTTGTGGTGCAGCTCGACTCGATGGCGATCATCGGGCGTGACCTTCGACTCCCACACGACTCGCGGGATCAGGCCGAACATACCGCCGGCATCGAGCAGCAATCGACCCGCGCGAAGCAGGGTGCACGTGTAGGTCATGGGCTGCGCCAGGTGCTCGTGCTTCAGCATGCTGGCAGGATAGGTAAAGTCAGTTCGAGCGAACGCTTGCATTGTTCAGAAATTGTGAGCAGGTCGCGTGATGAGCACGCGGAAAACCCGCTGGTACACGTAGCCGAGAGCGAAGTTTGCTCCGGCAACACACCAAGCTCAGTTGTTTCCGTGGAGGTGTCTCATGAAGGCTCGCGCTCTTGCTATGCAGTCGTTTTGTGGTCTGGCCTTGCTCGCCGGGACCGTCGCCAACGCCCAGGATCAGCGTCTCGAAATCGAGCAGCACGCCAACGTGCAGATGATGATCGAGAGCATGCTGCACGGCCTGCACATGCAGACCTCCGACCCGGACTCGGCATGGGAAACCTGTTCGGGTGGCAGGCTCAACATCACCGGCAGCTTCAACGCGCAGACCTGGAGCGCCTTTGGCCAGGGTGATGTGTGCGGCGGCGTGATGACCATCGACTACTTCGGTGATCTGACGCCGACGGGCGAGGGCTACGACTCGAACGCGCAGGGCTTCGGCTCCATCCTCGACGAGCAGTGGAACAGCTCGATCCAGGGCATCTGGGGCGCCAACGCTGACGGCGAGCTTCTCTCCTTGGAGTATCGCGAGGTTGCCGACGATGGTGGCAGCCTGAAGCCCAAGTGGTGGGTCATCGCGGCTGAGGTGATTGCCGGCGGCCTCGTGGGCTACGCCGCATCGGGAGCCGGTGGCATCATCGACGGTGCGACTGGTGCCGTGAACCTTTCAAAGGCCATCGACTCCGTGCTGGCCGATCCCGGAAGCCCACCAGCGCCGCCGACCGCGGACATCGTCATCGAGATCGATATCCCGATCGAGGACGATGAGATCGTCATCACGGTGCTGGGCACGGGCGAGATCAGCGGCAACCGCTCGAACCACATCGGCTTCGACGGCAGCTGGCACGTGGATCCGCTCACGGGCGTCGGCGAGGTCATCGGCACGTTCACGTTTGGGGATAGCTCATCGTGCTACGCCGACTTGGACGGCGACGGCCAGCTGACGGTCTTCGACTTCCTGGAGTTCCAGAACGCGTTCGCGTCCGGCGATGCCACGGCCGACTGCGACGGCGACGGAGCCCTCTCGCTCTTCGACTTCCTGTGCTTCCAGAACGCCTTCTCCGCGGGCTGCTAAGCGGAATGCACATCAACCAGGCCACCGCCGGACGCGGACGCTCTCTCCTTGGCGCCGCGTCCGGCGGTGCGTTTGCGTCAGCACGTTCTATCCTTGCGCATGGCCTTGCCAATGGACTCGCGAACAATCATGCTGCTCAACGAGCGCAGACAGCAAGCGGTTCTTGCCGAACTGGCTGATGAGCACCAAGCTCTCGCCGTTGGGCAGGGCGGAGGTGTTGTGGCGTTCAAGGAGGGCGTCGACTGGCTCAGCGGTGCGATCGGCTGTGGCCTGGACCGTTCGATTACCGACGCTGGGGTCGACCGCATCGCGCACTTTTTGCGGTCACGCGGTGCGACGCCCAGCATCGACCTCACGGATCTTGCCGGCGAGGAAGCATTCAACGTGTTGTCCCGGGCCGGGCTAGCCCTCAAGCAAGTTGAACGGGTCTTCGCGCGCGACCTCGGCGCTCTGGAGGAGCCTGAAGCTGCTCCCGGCGTACGAATCGAGCTGCTCGACGTCGACGACCACGATGCTGTACGTGCTCTAGTGCGACATCGCGTCGAGGGGTTTACCAAGCCGGGTGAGGCGCCGAGTGACGGCGATTTCGAGGCCGCCGAAAGCAGCCAGCGACACCCGCGATCCAGGGGCTTCATCGCGTATGCCGATGGTGAACTTGCTGGCACTTGTGGCATGGAAATCATGGAACTCGCGCCAGCTCAGGGCGAGCCGCCGGTGCGGCTGGCCTCGCTCTGGGGCGCTGTGGTCGGCGAGCCGTTCCGGCGGCGAGGCATCCAGGCCGCACTGATCGCGAGGCGCCTCCAGCAGGGCATCGAAGAGGGCTGCTCCGTGGCTGTCATCGAGTGCGAGCCGGGCATCGCCACCGAGCGCAACGCGATGCGGCTGGGCTTCTCGCTCGCGTACACGAGATTGGGGTTCAAAGCCCCCGTTTCGGCGTGATTATCGCCCCTGGATGGTCAATGATTCCTCCTTGATTGGTTCGGCCGGCACGGCCTGAACCCCGCACCCAAGGAGACGCCCATGAGCCCCGACGTGTTGACCGCCCCCCAGACGCAGGCCGCCCCCGACGTGTTCCGCGACGAGGCGCTGCCCCGCCTCGATCTGGCCGCCAAGCACAGCCGGGCCAAGGCCGAGACCGTCGAGCGGCTCAAGCACGCCGAACGGTTCACCGAGGGCGGCATCCCCGTGCAGATGGACGATGGCTCGACCAAGATGTTCACCGGCTTCCGCTGCCGGTACAACACGGTCCGCGGCCCGGCCAAGGGCGGCATCCGTTTCCACCCCGACGTGTCGTCGGCCGAGGTCCGGGCGCTCGCGTTCTGGATGACCTTCAAGTGCGCCACCGTGGGCATCCCGCTGGGCGGCGGCAAGGGCGGCGTCATTGTCGACCCACGCGGTCTGAGCGAGCGTGAGCTCGAGCGTCTGAGCCGCGGCTACATGCGCGGCATGGCCGACGTGCTGGGCCCGGACATCGATGTTCCCGCCCCCGATGTCTACACCAACGCGACCATCATGGGCTGGATGAGCGACGAGTTCGACACGATCAAGCGTGGCCGCTACCCGGGCGTTATCACCGGCAAGCCCGTGTCGCGCGGCGGCTCACTCGGCCGTGATGACGCCACCGCCCGCGGTGGATTCGTCTGCCTGCAAGAGATCGAGGCCAAGCGCGGCTGGAACCCCAAGGAGATCACCGTCGCCATCCAGGGCTTCGGCAATGCCGGCCAGCACTTCGCCAGGCTCGCCGACAGCGTCGGCTACAAGGTCGTCGCCGTCAGCGACTCGCGCGGCGGCATCTACGACGAGAACGGCCTGGACGTGAAGGCCACCATCGATACCAAGAACAGCACGCGTCGCTTGCCCGAGGTCGGCCGCTCGGTGACCAACGAGGAACTGCTCGAGCTCGGCGTCGACGTGCTCGTCCCCGCGGCCCTCGAGAACGCCATCACCCGCGACAACGCCCACGACGTCAAGGCCAAGGTCCTCATCGAGCTGGCCAACGGCCCGCTCACCAAGGAGGCCGACGAGATCCTCGCCCAGACCGACGCGTTGGTCGTCCCCGACATCCTGGCCAACGCCGGCGGCGTGACCGTGAGCTATTTCGAGTGGTGCCAGAACATCAGCGGCTACTACTGGAACCTCGAGACCGTGCACGAGCGTCTCGGCGACATCATGTCCAGCGCGTTCAATTCGGTGTACGACCTGATGGAGTCTGAGGGCGTTCCCATGCGGACCGCCTGCTACGCCCACGCGCTGAACCGCTTGGCCGAAGCGATGGAGTAGGTCCAATAGGGTTTGTCAGGGTTTCGTGCGTATCTGGGGTGCCGATTGGAATAGCCCCGGGGCGTGACAGATTGCGACCGCGTGCGCTTCCCTATGGGCCGATCGGCCGGCCCGTGGTATGCTCTCGGTATCGCGAGAGCCGTTGCGGCCGCTGGCGAGGGGAGAATGGAGCGTGGCCGAGCCCGCGGGCTCGGATCGCGGAGGAGGACGCCATGCACCAAGTCATGCATAAGTCGAGGAAGATCAACGTGTTGAACACAACCGGATATCGTGCGAGCAGCGTGGCCGTGTGCGGTCTGGCGATGGCCCTCATCGCGACGCCGGCGCAGGCCTTCCAGAACTCCGGCCAGCAGTCCGGCAACGAGCAAGCGCGCCCCGTCCAGGACGGCGAGATCCAGGGCCTGCCCTCGTTCGAGCTCGAGACGCCGGTGATCGACTTCGGTCGCATCCTCGACGACGAGCCGGTGTCGGGCACGATCCGCTTCCGTAACGCTGGCAACGCCACGCTGTCGGTCCCCGGCGTCAATTCGACGTGCGGGTGCACGGTGACCCAGCTGCCCAAGAACGACTTCGATCCCGGCGAATCGGTCGAGCTCACGGTTACGTTCGATCCTCGGGGCAAGAACCCCGGCCCGCATGAGCAGACGGTGACCTTCCGCACGAACGATCGCTCGAACCCGGCGGTCTCGGTGAAGGTTCGGGCCCACGTGCGTCCGCTGATCGCCATGTCGCAGCAGCAGGTCACCCTCGGTCGCGTCATCAAGCACACGCGCAAGGAGACGCTTGTCAGCGTGACGGGCATGCGCAGCGACTTTGAGGCCTTCCACGCGACGCTGGTCGGCGATGGCGCCGAGCACTTCTCCGTCGAGGTCCTGGGGACCGACCCAATCGAGCAGGACGGCGAGATGGTCGCCCGCACCGATCTCCTGGTGACGCTCCTCGACACCGCGCCTCCCGGCCGCCTCCAGGCGATGGCCGCGATCCGCACGAACGACGACCGACGCAAGCTGGTGACCTTGCCGATCAGCGCGAACATCCAGGGTGATGTGCTGACCAACCCCAGCCGCATGTCGCTGGGCACGCTTGCCGTTGGTCGCGACCTCCAAGAGGTCGTCGAAATCCGCCATGGCCGCAACGAGGCGTTCAGGATCACCGGCGTCGAGCTGCGCCCTCTGCAGCCACGCAACATGCCGCCCATGCCCATCGAGTTCGAGATCGAGCCACTCGACGAGGCCGTGGTCGATGGCAAGGCCGCCGACGGGTACCGCGTTCGGTTGGTTATGCCCGGCGCCGAGGAAGTCGGCCGCATCCGTGGCAACCTCGTGTTCATGACCGATGTGCCCCTCGAGGAAGAGGTCATGTTGCCGTACGTCGGCCGCGTCGCCGGCACGCGGTCGGGTGAGTAAGCCGATGCGGTTCGTGGGGCGTGTGGCGATCCTCATCGTGGTGATCGTGGCTGCGGCCACGGTCAATTCCATGCAATGGCCGATCTATCGCGACATCGCCGACATCCGTGCCCGGACGGGTGCGACTGCGATCGAGCCCGCGCCCACGTCCGAGCCGTCGGCCGAAGAAAGCGATCCGGCATCGGTGCCCGACGATGGCGTTGATCCCGATGCGGGGCAAGCCGAGCCCGCAACGGCTGAGCCTCCTGTGGCGGCCGTTGAAGAGGACTTGCCCGACTACTACATCTCGATCGCAGATGCGTTCGAGCTGTGGGACGAGGGCATGCCATTCGTTGATGCGCGCACAGAAAACGAGCGTGTCGTCGGCACGGTCGAAGGCGCGTTTCACCTCGAGACCCGTAATTTCATCGACTTCAGCGCGGATGCCATCCTCAACCAGATGGATCCGGTGTTCCCGGTGGTCGTCTTTTGCGGCGGCGGCGAGTGCGATGCTTCCGAAAATGTCGCCAAGCGGCTGATCGGCTGGGGCTTCGAAGAGGTCTACATCATGCACGAGGGCTTCGGCGCCTGGGCCGACGCCGGCCACCCGACCGAACCGGTGGAGGGCGGCTGAATGACCACGGGCCAGCGCATCGACGTGGTGATCACCGTGTTCGTCCGCCTGTTCCTCGCGGGCGTGTTCGGCTTTGCGGCCTTCATGAAGCTGCGTAACGAGCAGGCGGCACAAGCGTTCGCCGAGTCGATCCAGTCCTTTGATGTCCTGAGCAAGACGGACCACCACCATGTTGTGACGCTCTCGACGTTCGCCGTGCCGTGGGCCGAGGCCATCTGCGCCGGGCTTTTGCTGCTGGGCCTATGGACGAGGGCGGCGGCGTTCGCGATGACGGCCGCTCTGGGTGCCTTCATGTACGGCATCTACACCGTCATCGCGCGCGGCTTGGTCGTCGAGTGCGGCTGCTTCGGCGACTTCAACTTTCCCTGTGACCACACCATCGGCATGTGCCAGATGTACCGCAACGGCGTGCTCGCCGCGGGTTGCCTCTTCCTGCTGATCCGCGGTGGCGGCCGATTCTCGATCGATCGGCTCATCGCCCCATCGGCCTCGGGTGACGACGAAGACGCCACAGCAGGTAGCTTCGGAGGTTCCCCGACCCCGGCAGCGACGCGGCCGAGACGGCCCGAGACCGACGAGGCCCCGATCCCGCTGGACCCTCCCCGGTCGACCCCGCTATCATCTGGGCCCGGCGAAGGCGACTCGGCTGAAAAGCCCTCCAAGCCCCGCTGGGATTGATCTCGGACATCGTTTTTGGACAACTCTCACCCGTCGCGCCTGCCCGGAAAATGTCCTCGGCGGGCGCCCAGAGCCCACGACGGAGGCCAGCATGAGCCGTTTCTCTCGCTTCGGCGGCGGACCCAACAAGAAGAGCGTCATCAAGACTTCCGGTAACGGCGTCGTCTACGTCGACTGGAAGGACGCGGACAACCTGCGCCGCATGATGAGCCCCAACGGCAAGATCTACGGCCGCAAGCGCCTGAGCACCACCGCGAAGGAGCAGGCCATGATTGCCCAGGCGATCAAGCGTGCCCGCTTCATGGGCCTGCTGCCCTACACCTCCGCCACGCTCTGACCTCGCAATGAGCGAATCCGAGTCGCGGACACGCGACTATTCAGGCCTGCTTTCTGCCTGCCGAAGCCTCACCGGCGATCGTGCAGCGCGGATGGCAGGCTTTGTCGATCTGGCATGGGAAGCGCTCGCCGATGAGGATGTCTCATGGCTGGGCTTCTACGTGCCCGACTCCGAGAACGAGCAGCAGATGCTGCTCGGCCCACGGCGAGACAAGCCCGCGTGCTCGCCTATCGAGTTGCACGGCGCCTGCGGCCAGTCGTTCACGCAGCACGTGACGCTCGTGGTTCCCGACATCGCGTCTCTCGGTGAGGGCTACATCGCCTGCGATCCGCGCGACATCGCCGAGGTTGTGATCCCAGTGTTCGACGCGCACCAGAATTGCTGGGGCGTGCTCGACCTCGATAGCTTCAGCCGCGGGGCGTTCACGACACGCGACGCCGACGCGCTGCACGAATGCCTCGCCGCCGCGGGCCTTACCACCGACCAGCCGCCGGCGGTGCGAGTCGTTTGAGGGGCCCGATGCCTGGCAGCGTCACGCAACTCGAAGGCAAGGCCATCCTGGTTACCGGCGCGGCGCGCGGCATCGGGCTGGCGATCGCGAGGACGTGTGTCGAGCGCGGGGCGTCGGTCGTCCTGAGCGACGTCCGAGATGCGGAGGGTGAGCCGGCTGCGGAGACGCTTGGGGCCAGGTACGTCCACCTCGACGTGCGCGCCGAGGACGATTGGCGGGCGGCGCTGAACTCGATCGGCGATCTGCATGGTGTGGTCAACAACGCCGGGATCACCGGGTTCGGCCAGGACGAGCTCGGGCCGCAGGACGCTGAGCGATGTGCGCTCGAGGACTGGCGGGCCGTGCACGCGACGAACTTGGACGGCGTGTTCCTGGGATGCCGATTCGCGATCGCCGCGATGAAGCGGGCCGGCGGCTCGATCGTCAACATCGCCTCGCGCAGCGGCCGCGTGGGTGTGGGTGGGGCGGTGGCGTACGCGAGCAGCAAGGCGGCGGTCATAAACCACACCAAGTCGGTCGCGCTCTACTGCGCCGAGCGTGGCTACCCGATCCGTTGCAACGCCGTGCTGCCCGGAGCCATCCTCACGCCGATGTGGGAGGTGTTGCTCGAGGGCGCGCCGGATCGCGAAGCCGCGATCGCCGCGATGGCGGCCGAGGTCCCGCTGAAGCGCATGGGCACGCCTGGGGAAGTGGCCTGTCTGGTCGCGTACCTGCTCGGTGACGAGTCGAGGTACATCACCGGATCGGAATTTGGCGTCGATGGCGGGCTGGCGGCAGGCACCGCGGCGCAGCCAAAGAAGTGAGTCCTATGACTCGCCCACGGTCAGCTCGGCGCCCTTGATCCGCTCGGCGGCCATCTTTTCCCAGCCGCTGCCGAGCTCGCCTTCGGGGTCGGGCGGGACGATGTCGACCTTCTTGTCGCCGAGCTTGGCCTCGCCGCTGCGGACCTTGGCCTGGAAGTCCTTGCACTCGGCGAGCAGGCGATCGAGGATGTCTTCCTCGGGGATGTTGGCAACCTTCTCACCCTGCACGTAGATGATGCCGCGCTTGTTGCCGGCGAACACGGCGACGTCGGCGCCCTCGGCCTCGCCCGGCCCGTTGACCACGCAGCCCATGACGGCGACCTTCATCGGCTCCTGGATCTCGCTGGCAAGCTTCGCGCGCACGTCCTGCACGAGCGTGAACAGGTCGACCTGGATGCGCCCGCAGGTGGGGCACGCGATCAGCTCGGCCCCGATGCGCTCTCGCAGGCCCAGCGAGTAGAGCAATTCAAGCCCGTCCTCGACTTCGTAGATCGGATCGTTCGCGTAGCTGATGCGCACCGTGTCGCCGATGCCGTTGGCCATCAGCGATCCCAGCGCGACGACCGAACGGATGCAGCCGGTCTCCTTCGGGCCTGCGTGGGTGACGCCCAGATGCAGCGGGTGGTCGAAGCGCTTGCTGATCTCGGTGTACGCATCGATGACCATGGTCGCGTCCATCGATTTCGCGCTGATGGCCACGTCGTGGAAGTCCTGCTCGTAGAAGATGTCGAGGTATTCTTCGAGCTTGGCGATCATGATGGCGAGCATGTAGCCGTGCTTCTGCTCGCTGAAGAACGCACCGAGTTCCTTCGCCCGCGCCTGCTTGTCACGCCGCTCGATGATCGAGCCCTCGTTGACGCCCACGCGGATGGGCAGCTGGGCGTCCTTGCACGCGTTGATCACGTCAATGACCTGGTCGCGATCGTTGATGTTGCCCGGGTTCAGGCGGATCTTGTGGACACCCGCTTCGACGGCCTCGAGCGCCCGCTTGAAGTGGAAATGTACGTCGGCGACGATCGGCACGTTGGTCTGGTTGAGGATCTCGGGCAGCGCGGCCGTGTCCTTCTTTTCGGGCACGGCAACGCGGACCACGTCGGCCCCGGCCGAGTGCAGCTTGTGGATCTCGGCCACGCATTTATCGATGTCGTGCGTGTACCCGGCCGTCATGGTCTGGACCGACACCGGCGCGGGCGTGGTCTCGCGACCCTGGGAATCAGGCAAGCCGCCGCCGACCTGGACGATGCCGGTCTTCTCGTTTCCTAGGTAGATGGGCTTTGTGGGGCGTCTGGAGAGCATTGGACCATTGTACGTAGGGTGTTCGCAGCTGGATCGGTCGCGCTAAACGGGCGGCTGAACGGGCGGGTATAATGTGACAGATCTATGTCGAACGACGATCATGTGACATATGTCGGCAAGCAGAAGCCGGCCCGACTGGTCTACTCGATGCTCGCGTCGTACGGGGCCGCTCGGGGTGGGCTTCTCCCAGGTTCGTGGTTCGTCGCCGCGCTGTCGGCGTTTGGGCACAGCCCGACGTCGATCCGCCAGACGCTCTACAGGATGTCGCAAGAGGGCTCGCTCGAGACGGTGGTCCTCGGCCGCCACAAGCTGTATCGCCTGTCTTCGATCGGGCGGGCGTCGACCGACGCGGGCACGGCGCGCTTTCACGCCCTTCCAACAACCGACTGGGACGGGTTGTGGACCGTTGTGAGCTACGAATTTCGAACCGACCAGCGTCGCCTACGCGATCTCGTTTCAGGCCTATTGAGCGTTGAGGGCTTTGCCAGCATGGCTCGGGCCACGTACATCCACCCAAGAGATCGGGCCCAGAGACTGACCCAAGTCTTCACCGAGCAGGCACTCATCGATCAAGTACACGTGTTTCGTGCCAAACGTCAAGATGGCTTGTCCGACACGGAGTTCGTCTATCGTCATTGGGATCTTGACACACTCCGTAGAGGCTACGACGCTTTCGTTCGAGAGTTCCGACCACTCGCCCGCCGCCGCCAGTGGAGCCGAATAGACCCGACGCAAGCCGTCGCCGTGCGGTTCAGGCTGGTGCTGACCTATCTGGAGACGGCCTGGCGAGACCCAGACATCCCTCTGCCCCTGCTTCCAGCGCGTTGGCCGGCACCTGCGGCTCGCGAGTTGGCCGCAGAGTTGTATCAGTGTTTGAACGGTTCGCTTTTGGAGTACGGAGACCATGTTTTCCATCAATTACCGGAAACTGTCCGTCGTGCCTGCGTGGCATAGCGCGCTCGTTGCTGTCATCCTGCTCGGGAGCGTGTGTACCGTCGCACGATCGCAGCCGGCCATCGAGTTGCGTACCACGGAGGCGTCACTTGTTGGCGATCCCCTGAGTGTCAAGGCGACCGGCTTGCCGCCCGAGACACGTGTCGTATTGTTCTCGCAGATCGTCGATCGGTACGGGCGTCTTTGGATGAGTCAGGCCGAGTTTCTCTCTGACGCCGATGGCGTCGTCGACCCAGGGGTGCAAGCACCCATCAATGGTGCTTGGGAAGGGGTCGATGCGCTTGGCCCGTTGTGGTCCCCGCAGCGCAAGACCAAAGTCGGTGCCCACGTGCCGCCGGAGGATGGAAACGCCGAGCGAGTGGCGATCTCGGCGATCGTCGATGGGCGCGCCGTCGCGACGGCGTCGCGCATGCGTTGGTATCGAATACAGAGTGTGAGAGAGCAGCCCGTGGCCGATGATTCGATTGCGGCGCGGCTGTTCGTCGAAGATGGTGATGACCGCCGACCCGCGGTGATCATCTTGCCCGGATCTGGAGGCGGGATTCCAGGCCCGACCGCCGAACACCTCGCATCGCACGGATACCTCGGCTTTGCCCTGGGGTACTTTGGTGAGCCTCAGACCGTCGAGGAGCTCGATCGCGTCCCGCTCGAGTACTTCGACCATGCCATTTCATGGCTCAAGGCCCACCCGCGTGTTGACCCCGATCGCATCGCAGTCTTCGGTGGATCAAAGGGCGGCGAACTTGCGCTGTTGCTGGCCAGCCGCCGCGAGGATATCAAGGCCGTTGTTGCCGCAGTCCCAAGCTCGGTGGTGTTCCAGTCGATAGCCGAAGGCTGGCCCAGGACATCTTCGTGGAGTGTGGACGGAAAGGAACTCGCGTTCGTTCCATACGTAGCCTCAGCGCGCTTTCGCTCGTCCGGCCGACTCGACTACCTGTACGAAGATAGCTTGTTGGATGAGGACGCCGTTGAGGCAGCACGCATCCACGTGGAGGACATTAGTGGACCGATTTTGCTTGTCTCCGGCCGAGACGATCGAATGTGGCCCGCAACACAGATGTCAGATTCGATCGTGGCGACGCTCAAGGCGTTGCAGTTCCCGCACGAGGTGACCCATCTGGCGTATGACGACGTTGGCCATGAGGTGATGGCATCGGGCTATCGGCCGACCAGCTGGTCGCCAAGTGTCGGCGGCACTCGTCAAGGCCAAGCAATCGCTCAAGCCGATGCTTGGGTGCGCACGATCGAGTTTCTTCGAAGGCATCTCGATCCGAGCGAGTGACTGTGCGCGGCTCCGCGCGAATGATGGACCCGTGCTCCTGTACATCGGCATCGACGAGGCGGGCTACGGCCCCATGCTCGGCCCCCTCTGCGTGGGAATGGCCGCCCTGCGGCTGGATCGCTGGTCGCCCGACGACGGTGTGCCAGACGTCTGGGACCGCCTCCAGGGCGCCGTGTGCCTGGCCCCGCGGGACTCGCACAAGCGGCTGGCCGTCGCCGACAGCAAGAAGCTGTGCAAGCCCTTGGCCCAGGGCAAGGGGCGATTGGCCGAGGCCGAGCGGAGCGTGCTGGGCTTCGTGCGGGCGATGGCCGGTGAGACGCCATCGACGGATCGGGCGCTCTTCGAAGCGCTCGGGGTCGCGTCGGGCTCCTTGGGTTGGTATGTCGGGGATACCGTGCCTTGCCCCGCCCATGCCGATGCTGCCGAGGCGTCCATCGCCTCAAACGTCCTGGCATCCACGCTCCGAGATGCGCGCGTTCGAGTCGAGTTGCTGCGGGTGGCACGCATCGACGAGGCCCGCTTCAACGCGATGGTCGGCAGCGGACGCTCGAAGGCCAACACGACGCTCGCCGCGATCGCCGAGCACGCGCCGGCGATGCTTGAACTCATCGAGCGCACGAGCCGCGAGCACCCGGGCACGCACACGCGGATCGTCCTCGATCGCCAGGGCGGCCGCACGCGATACGCCAACGCGCTCTCGCGAGTGTTCGGCAGGCCGATCGAGACGCTGGCCGAAGCAACGGAAGCCAGCACCTACGCGATCGCCGACCTGCCCAACGTCCGCATCCGCGTGCAGGCCAAGGCCGAGGACGAGCACTTCCCCGTCGCTCTGGCGTCGATGCTGGCCAAGCTCGTCCGCGAGCTGAGCATGGAGCGGTTCAACGCCTACTGGTCCCAGCGGCGGCCGGAGATCAAGCCCACGGCCGGCTACGTGACCGACGCCCGCCGCTGGCTCGCCGAGATGGAAGGCGTGCTCAGCGATGAGGAGCGGCGGTCGCTCGTGCGATTGGCGTAGCCGACTCGATCTATCATCCCCTCTTGGACAGCACCCACGACAAGCAGTACCTTGACTCGGCGGCGCGACTTGCGATGCTGGGCCTCGGCCGCATCGGCGACGGCGCACTAGTGGGCTGCGTCATCGCGCGGGGTAGCGATGTTCTGGGCGTAGGGGCGCACCGGCGCTTCGGTGGCCGACACGCCGAGACGCGCGCTCTCGCCAGCGCGAAGGCCAACGAGCACGACGTGAAGGGTGCGACGGCGTATGTCACTCTTGAGCCATGCGCTCACCAGGGCAAGCAGCCACCGTGCTCCAGTGCACTGATCGAGGCGGGCATCGGCGAGGTCGTGTACGCGGTCGAGGATCCCAATGACGTGGCCAAGGGCGGGGCCGAGGTGCTGCGGGCCGGTGGTGTCCGGGTTCGTCGATCGGACGCGAGCGCGCTGGCGATCGCGGTGAGCGCGCCATTCCGCCAGCGCGCGCGGGACGGCCGCCCGTGGGTCATCGCCAAGTGGGCCCAGACGCTCGACGGTCGCATCGCCACGCGTGAGGGGGACAGCCAGTGGATCTCCAACGCCGGCTCGCGCCGCCGCGTTCATGCATTGCGCGGCCGGGTCGACGCGATCCTGACCGGTATGGGCACGGTCATGGCCGACGACCCGGCGCTCACCGTGCGTCATGGCAAGCCGCGCACAACGCCGATGCGGGTCGTGCTCGATCCGGACCTGGACATCCCGCTCGATCGCCAACTCGTTCGCACGGCGCGGGGCGTCGCAACGGTCGTGTGCTGCGAATCGAAACTCGCGTCGGCGGCGATCAGCGAGACGAAGCGTGCCGAGCTGGCCAAAGCCGGCGTGCGTGTCGTGGGCTGCCCAGCGGGGCCCGAGGGATCGGGCGGGCTCGACCTGCAAGAGACCATGCGGACGCTGTACTCCACGTTCGGCATCACGACCGTACTCGTCGAGGGTGGCGCGGGGCTGCTTGGTTCGCTCTTCGAGGCCGACGCGGTCGACACGGCGATCGCGTACATCGCCCCGTTGCTGCTCGGCGATGAACTCGCACGCTCGGTGGCGGTGGGTCGGGTGGCGCCGGCGCTGTCCTCGGGCGTCAAACTCCGGCTGGGTCGCGTCCGTCGTGTTGGTGAGGATGTCGAGCTGACCTACTGCCGGTCTGGCGTAGATGATGCTTCGACGGCGGGCCACGAGGCGAGTTGAGGCTGCACCTCGAACGGCGTGCGCTCACCCTCGGCCTCGACGAACAGCGTGGTACCGGGGTCCGTGTGTCCGCTGCGCACCTGGGCGAGCGCGATGGGCGTGGCGCTCAGCATGGGCGCGATCGTCGAGCTCGTGATCGTGCCGACCGATTTCTCGGCCGAATCGTCCACAAAGATCTCGGCCTTCTCTTCGGGCAGACGCGGCTCTTGGCCCTCGGCCAGCCGGAGCGCGATGAGGACCTGCTTGGGCTTGCCGAGCGCGTACATGCGCGCGACGACCTCTTGCCCGAGATAGCAGCCCTTGGTGAACGACACGCGGTCGTCCAGCACGCCGGTCTCCGCCGGTAGGCTCCGGCCGTCGAAGTCGATCTGGAAGAGCGGCCAACCAGCCTCGATGCGCGCGATGTTGTATGCCATCCAGCCGCAGGGTCGGACAACGTCGACGTTCGCTAGTGCGACGTAGATCGGTCGTGCCGCTTCGGTGCGCATTGTGAGCACCAACCCCAACTCGCCCGCGCTGTCCTCGCGTTCGACGAGCACCTGCTCGCCGGTCACCATCACGGTCATGGCCTGCCCGGGTTCGAGATCCACGTTCTCGTCGGTGTCGGCGACGGCCATAAGAGCCTGCGCGGCGCGCGGGCCGTGCAGCGCCAGTACGTGTGTTCGCTCGCTCGCGTCCTCAAGCGTCACGTCCTCGGCGAACACGTATTCCGCCAGCGACTCGGCCGTGGCGGCGGCAACGAGCGCATCGGCGGCCATGAGCGTGCGTTCGCCGGTGTCAACGATCCGCAGGTCGGCGTCGATGCGGCCCTTGCGGTTCAGCCAGAAGCTGCGCACACTGCGCATGGATTCGAGACCCTTGAGCTCCTGGGTGACCAGGTTGTTCAGGAAGTCCAGGCGATCGGCACCGCCAACCTCAACCGTGCCCGCCTGCGGCAGGTCGACGAGCGCACAGCCCTTTCGGATCGCAGCGTACTCGAGCTCGACGTGCTCGAAGGCCATCGGGACGAACAGCCCGCGTTCGGGATCGCCGTACGGGTGCAGCGCGGCCTCGAGTTCTTGGTAGAGGTCCAGCATGGGGCTCTTGGTCGCCATGCCTCGATAATAAGCGATGCGGCTCTGGCTGCGGTACAGTGCGGGCCCGCCGGCGGCCGAAAACCCGCCCGCGAGTCCATGAGAAGGAGCGTAATCCGTGAAAGACGACCTCAACATCGACCTGCTCAAGCGCCTGTGCGAGACCCCCGGCGTGCCCGGCCGCGAGGAGCGCGTCCGCGCGCTCATCGAGGAAGAGGTTCAGGGCCTCTTCGACGAGACGTACACCGACGCCATGGGCTCGCTGATCTGCACGCGGCACCCGCGCCCCAAGGGCGGCTCGAAGAAGACGAGCAAGAAGACCACGAAGAAGGTTTCCGCGAGCAAGGCCGACCCGACCAAGGTCATGATCCTCAGCCACATGGACGAGATCGGCTTCTACGTGAGCCACATCGACGACAAGGGCTTCATCCGCCTCAACCCCGCCGGCGGCTTCGACACCCGGAACCTCTTCAGCCGACGCGTGCTCGTGTGCACCAGCGGCGGCGATCTCAAGGCCGTCATGAACCCCGGCGGCCGGCCCGTACATATCTCCGGGCCTGAAGAACGAAACAAGGTCCCGGAGGTCAAGGAGTTCTTCGTCGACACCGGCATGCCCGCCGACGAGGTGAAGGAGAAGGTCCGCATCGGCGACTACGTCGTTATGGACGAGCCACTCATCGAGATCGGTACCAAGGTCGTCAGCAAGGCGCTCGACAACCGCTTCGCCTGCTGGCTTGGCATCGAGAGCATCCGAAAGCTGCACAAGAGCGGCTCCGGCCACAACTGCGAGGTCGTGGTTGCGTTCACCACGCAGGAAGAGGTCGGCCTCCGCGGTGCGAAGACCGCGAGCTTCGCCGTCCAGCCCGATGTCGGTCTTGGCATCGATGTCTCGCTCGCGTGCGATACCCCGGGCGTGCCCGAGGCTGAGTCGGTGACGCAGCACGGCAAGGGCTTCGGCCTGCACATCCAGGATGCGAGCTTCATCGCCCACCATGAACTGGTCGACCAGGTGGAGGCGATCGCCAAGAAGAAGCGCATCGCCTACCAGCGCACCATCTTGGCGCGCGGTGGCCAGGACGGTGCCGCCGCGCAGCAGGCGGCCGCCGGCGCGAAGGCCATCGGCATCGTCTGCGGCACGCGGTACATCCACACGGTCACCGAGATGATCGATCGCCGGGATCTCGGCGCCGCACGCGATATCGTCGCGGCGTCGCTCGCCGTGCTGTAGTAGCAGCGCATTCCAGCAACCCATAACCAAGCAAGCCCACGCGCGAGCGCGTGGGCTTGTGTGTTTCGGCTTTGGTGTGTGCTTGTTCTATCAGACCATGGTGGTCATCGATTCGATGACGCGGAGCGCCTCGCGGGCCGGGAACGGCTTGCGGAGGAAGCCGTCGAAGCCCTGGCTCTTCAGGCCCTGGGCCTGGCCGTCGGTCAGGCGGTTGCTCAGCGCGACGATGCGGGTCATGGCCAGCGCGTCGTTGGAGCGGACCATCTGCACGACCTGCTGGGTCTCGTTCTCGCCGAGGTGCATGTCCAGTAGAAGCACATGCGGGCGGAGCTTCTCGCACATCATTCCGGCCTGGAAGCTGGTCGAGGCGGTATACACCTCGTACTCGGTCTGCTCGGCGATGATGCTGCCCAGGCCCTCGGTGACTGCCGAGTCGCTATCGACGAGAAGCACGCGGGTGCCGGTGGTCTTCAGACCGTCCAGCGGCATGCGGTGCTTCTTCATGAACTTGACCAGGGCGGGCAACGGGATCCGGCGGTCCTTGGACCCCGGAATCCGATAACCCTCAAGTTCCCCTGAGTCGAACCACTTGCTCACCGTGCGCGGGGCGACCTTGCAGATCTCCGCGACTTCTCCCGTAGTCAGCACGTCCTTCTCGAACGGCATGGCACACACCTCACATCCCTTCCCGGCGCTCCGAGCGCTACGGCCTGCTGCGGACGCCAGTGAAATCGGCGGCACCGTTCGTTCGCTTGACGCAGGACGCGATGGATACGCCGTAAGTTGTGTGTTTTTTGTGGGTTAGGCGGACATAGCCGAGCATTCCGTCCCGTTTTAGGACGCCCAAGTTGGCTATCGGTAGCGACTCCGAGGAGAACCCCGGAGATCCGCAAGTCCACGTAACTATTCAGGATGTCGGCAAGCGCATTCGGGATCGTCCGACGTGATCTGCTGCGCCATGATGACGATCTGCGAACAGGCCGATTCTGCTCCGATGCCAAGCACGACCGTCACGACACAGGGGCCGCGTGATCCGTTGGATTCGCCGCATCGGGTGATCGGTGCGAGCGCTCGCTCGACGAGCGGTTCTCGTCGTCGAGTCGTACTCGTCACCATCGCGGCGCAGGCGGTCTTGATGGCCGTCGGCTGGGCAGTCACGTTTCGCGAAGTCCGCAGCCAAGTCGCCCAAAAGTTCGCGGACGAGATCGTCCAGAGCAACATCTCAACCACACAAGCGGTGGGGGCCAAGCTCGCGGAGACGGTCGGTGGCAGCGTCGAGTACGGCAACGAGGCGTGGCAGATCTCTCAGGCCGTGATCGAGTCCTTCGCCCTGCCCGCCGGCGGATTTGCATGCCTCATCGATGAAGACGGCAACCTGCTCTGCCACCCCGACATGCGGAAGGACAAGTCGCTGCTCGATGTAAACCTCGGGCAAAAGGAGCTCCGGCGCGACGATGGGCAGCTGGGCACGATTGGTGACGTCAGTGGCGAGCAAATCGCCTCCGGCAAGGTCAGCTTCAACGGCTTCCAGACGCACTTCATCTCGATCAAGGAGATGCCCGAGCTGGGGGCTCGCCTGCTGGTACACCAACCGGAAGAAGGCCTTCTCACCGCTGGCGAAGCCGCGACTAGCGGCATGCTCTGGATCTCGGTTGGCATCGGATCCATCGTGCTGCTCGCGACTGGGATCACGACCGCCTCACTCATGCGCAAGCACGACCGCGAGCTCGAGGCGATCAACGCCGGGCTCGAGGACGAGGTCGAGCGCCGCTTGCAGCAAGCGATGAGCACCAGAGATGCGCTCATCCAAGGCCTGGCCAAGCTCGCCGACTATCGAGACACCGACACGGGCACGCACCTCGAACGCATCGCTGAGTATTGCGAGATTCTGGCGCTCGAGCTCGCCAAGACGCACCCCGATATCGACGAGCGGTACATCAATCGCCTCCGCGTCGCCTCGATGATGCACGACATCGGCAAGGTCGGCATCTCCGATTCGGTACTCCTGAAACCTGGGCGACTGACCGACACCGAGCGCTCGCGGATGGAACGACACCCGGTCATCGGCGCCGACACGCTGTTGGCGATCCGCCGGACGATGGGCCGCGACGAGCTCGTCGACATGGCCATCGTCGTGACGCTGGAGCACCACGAGCGGTGGGACGGCTCGGGCTACCCGACCGGCCTCGCGGGTGAGGACATCCAGCTCGCGGCTCGGATCGTCGCCCTCGCCGATGTGTACGACGCCCTGACGAGCAAGCGGGCGTACAAGGACGCGATGAGCCACGAGAAGGCCGCAGGTATCATCGTGGAGGAGCGAGGCCGCCAGTTCGACCCGGCGGTGGTCGACGCGTTCGAGGCCTGTCAGGATGCGTTCATTGCGGCACGCGAGCGACTCCAGCCGCCCGCCGACGAGCCCCATGAGCGTTCGGTGCCGAAGCTCAAGGCCGGCTAGTTCTGAGCAGCGAGCAGCCAATCTTCACATGGGCCGAAGAAACACGCATTTGGTCACCGCTGTAAGCGTCGCTGGATCCTGTTTGGCCACCGCCCCGTACCGTCCCCAACCACGGGCCCTTCGGCCTGGGGAGGCTGCCTTGTCGGCGGCGGTGGTCTATCCTCCCGACCCCCCGGCTGGGACCCTGGAGTCCCTGACGGGGTGAGTGTGGCGTCCCACAGGCGGCCATACGACGACCGATCTCTTTAGAGGAGTGCAGCTCGTGCCCATGTTTTCGCGATCGACCCTGCCCACCTTCGCCGGCTGCCTCGCACTGGCCGTCTCCACCCATCTCGCCGCACCGGCGATGGCCCAGGACGGCCCGGATCGGCTGACCGATCGCCAGCTGCTGGATGAGTTCATCCACTTCGTGTTCATCGATCGCGATGATGTCGCCGCCGATTACGCCGCGCAGCTCGTCGGTCGTGGCCTCGAGCCCCGCGAGTTCGTCGAGCTGATCGAGGGCGCGGGCCTTCAGGACCGCTTCGATCGTGCGGTGAACGAGGCCATCCGCTCGGGCCTTGCCGAGAGCCAGGCCGCGTCGCTCCAGCAGTTGTACAGAGAAGGCCGGCTGCAGCGCTCGCGCGACCCGCAGGAGATCGCCGAGAACATCGCGATGCTCACCGGCCCGTTGCGCGGCCGCTTGCTCGCCAAGGAGCGCCTTGTCGCCGCCGGCGAGTACGCCGTGCCGCAGCTGCTTCGCGTGATCGACGAGGGCGCCGACCCGTCGCTCGTTCGCGAAGTGCGCGCCGTCCTGGTGCAGCTTGGCCAGCAGGCCGTCATGCCCCTGAGCGTCGCACTGCGTGAGGCCGCCCCGCAGACCCAGCGCGCGATCGCCGACCTGCTCGGTCAGATTGGCTACGACACGTCGGCCCCGTTCCTTGCCGAGGTTGCGCAATCGTCAATGAACGCCCCCGTGCGCGACGCCGCCCAACGAGCACTGTCGTCCGTGATGGATGCCGACGGTGCGAGCGCCCACGAGCTGTACGTGACAATCGCTGAGAACTTCTCGGCCGAGGTCGCCAGCGTGACGAGCTTCCCCGGCGAGGGCAACCAACCTGTTTGGAGCTACCAGCCGACCGCGGGTGGTCTCATCTTCGATTCGGTGCCGACCCCGGTGTTCCACGAGATGATGGCCATGCGTCTGAGCGAGGACTCGCTCCGGCTGGTCCGCCGCCCCAACGCCGCGGCTGCGGCTCTGTGGGTCGCGTCGTACCTTCGCTTGGACATCGAGCGTCCCGAGGACGCCAACCTCGACCTTGGCCTTCGCGAGCCGATGTACTACGCCGTCGCGTCGGGCTCGACCATAGCACAGAACGTGCTGGCTCGGGCGCTCGCGACGAGCAACACGCAGTTGGCGCGCAAGGCGATCGAGGCCATCGGCCAGACCGCCGGCGGCCAGGACCTCTGGGTTGCCTCGACCGGCACCGCCCAGCCGCTCGTCGAGTCATTGACCTACCCGAACCGCCGCGTGCAGTACGAGGCCGCCCTGGCCTTCGCGAGCGCGCAGCCCGACCAGCCGTTCGACCGCAGCGACCTGATCGCGCCGATCCTCGCCTCGTCGATTCGCGGCGCCACCGATCGCTACGCTTTGGTGGTCGCCAGCGACCCCGAGGTTGGTCGCGGCCTGCAGCGCATGCTCGAGGGCATGGGATTCCGCGTGAGCCCCGCCGGCGAGTCGCTCGACTCCCTGCGTGAGGAGTACGAGACCGCTGCGAGCGTCGACCTTGTGGTGGCGAGCCTGCCGCTGGATCAGTCGGTTGGCTTGGTCGCCCAGATGGGTGCCACGAGCCGCCTGCTGGCCGCGCCGCTGCTGATGCTCTCGGGAGGCGCCGATGAGATCGAGCTGCGTCGCCGCTATGGCGAGGACCGCTCGATCGCGATCCGCACCGCGGGCCTTCGCAGCGACCAGATGCAGGCGACCATCGACGACCTCGTGGAGCGCACACTCGGTGGGCCCATCTCTGAGGAAGAGGCCACGATCTACGCCGCGTTGGCGATCGATGCCTTGGTCGAGCTTGCGGTATCCGATAACCGCGTGATCATCGCCTCCGACGCCACCACCCAGCTCGTTCAGGCGCTCGGGGAAGACGAGGGGCTGTTCGAGCTCCGCCTCGCCGAATTGCTCAGCTGGATCGACGCGCCCAGCGCGCAGCAGGCCGTGTTCGATCGTGCGATCCAGGGCCAGGGGGCCCAGCGTGTGGCCTTGCTTGGCCACACGGCCAACTCGGCCCGCCGCCACGGCAACCAACTGCTCGAGCGTCAGATCCAGCGCCTGCTGCAGATCGCCCGCGACGGCAACGACGCCGAGGCCATCGCGGCCGCCGGCCTGCTCGGCTCGCTTGGCGTGCCCAGTGATGACCTTGCCGGCTTGATCCTCGACGCCCGCGGGTCGTAAAGGACCGAGAACACTCCAGAGACTCCTGCACCCGGGCCGACGCCCGGGTTTTTGTTGCGCGACTGGTGTGATAAGTCGAGTACGCCCGTCGTCACGTGATCCCACGTTCCCAGGCCGCACAAACCGACCTGTATCTTCCGCCAGACCGCTGAAGCGGCGGACACACCGCAGCGTGAATCCGATGCTCCCTATGGCCGTGATTGGCATGGTGCCAACCACGGGCCAAGACAGAGCTCGCCCGCGCGAGCGTGACGACGCGACGCCGAATGGTTCGGTGAGAGCTCGGGCGGCGGGTACCTAGGAGGGCACGCATCATGCGCGCACAGGTTCGTAAGGCATTTACGCTTGTTGAAATTCTGATCGTCGTGGTGATCCTCGGCATCCTGGCCGCGATCGTTATCCCGCAGTTCACAAGCGCCAGTGAGGACGCCCAGGTGAGCAGCGCGGAGAGCCAGCTCCAGACGGTTCGTAACCAGATCGAGCTGTACCGCGTTCGCAACAACGGCATCGCTCCGGCCGCCGATGATCTGTTCACCGACGAGGGGCTCACCGAGCCCGTCGGCGGCTGGACCAGTATCGTCAACGGCGACTACCTGCGGGTGGCTCCGGTTAACCCCCGTACCGGCACCAGCACCGTCACTGCTGGTACCGATGCTCCGACCGATGCGGTCGAGGCTGGCGATGATGGTTGGGTGTACGACGAGGACACCGGCCGCATCTGGATGAACGGCTTCGATGAGGCCGCCGGTGGCTGGATCGCCCCGTAATCCAGTGTTGATGGTTTGATCTAGGTCCGCCGTGGGCGAGAGCCCACGGCGGGCATTTGCGAGGCTGCAGGGGTATCGACGGAGGTTTGGGCATGCCACGCGTACGTGCCGCGTTTACGCTCGTTGAGATCCTCATCGTTGTGGTGATCCTCGCGATCCTCGCCTCGATCGTGGTGCCGCAGATGGTCGGCGCCCAGGAGGAGTCGCAGGTCAACGCGACGCTCTACGACTTGGGCAAGGTTCGCCGACACGTGGTCGTCTACCGGGCGCGGAACGACTCGTTCCCGACGATCGAGGAGGGCGATGGCACGTGGGGCGAGATCGTCGGTGACACGACGAACTACCTCATGTCCGCGCCGGTGAACGCGTACGTCGGTGGTGAGAACCGCCTGGCGATCATCCATCGCGACTCGCCCGACAGCGAGTATCAGACCGATCACGCGTGGATCTTCGATCCCGACACCGGCAACCTCTGGGCTGGTGGATTCTCGGGCGATGACGTCCCCTTCCCACGCACGCCCTGACGGAATGGTGCACGCGCAACTGCGCCAAGGAGTTTCCATGCTTGCCCGCGCGTACACGCTCTTGGAAGTCCTCGTCGTCGTGACCATCCTGGGAACGGCGGCGGCGATCGTGGTGCCGTCGATGAGTTCGGCCGGCAACCTGCGTGTCCAGACGGCCGTCCGCGAGCTCGTGGCGGACATCACGTACGCGCAGTCCGATGCCGTGGCGTATCAGGCCCGCCGAGCCATCATTTTCTATGAGGACGAGGGGCGCTATGTGCTGTGCGAGGTTCGCGGCTCGGTCATCGATCCCGACGTTGACGCGCTCTTCGATCGGACCCGAGACGGCAACCGCTACGAGGTCATCTGGGACGAGGAGCGCACCGCTGGCGCCGCCATCATCGAGGTCGACTTTGATGGCGATAACATCCTGATCTTCGATGAGCTGGGTGGTCCTGTCGAGACCCTCGACGGCGAACGCCCGAGCACCGGCGGGTTCATTCGGATCCGCGACGCGATCGGCCAGACCTTCCGCATCGATGTGGAGGCCTACACCGGCCGCGTCGTTGTCGAGCGCGAGTAGGGCCGCCCGCCCGAGTTCTCGCACCCTCGCACTTCTACTCAATCGTGAGGTCGCAACGCCCGAAGTACCGCTTCGGAGGCTTGCGGTGATGACCACAACCAACAGGGCTTCGTTTGCTCCCCGTCGCAGCGCGTTCGCAACGGTCTTCGGCCGTTCGGGAACAACCATCTGCGTGGCTCTGCTGTTGTTCACCGCCCTCATCTGGCTTCGGTTGCGTCTGGTAACCGACGTGCCCCGCCAGGCCTACGCCGAGCCCAAGCCGCAGGGCCAGCAGCAACGCGACGCTGAAACCGAGCCCGTTCTCGGCCCCGACGGCCGTACGCCACTCTCCGAGGGCTGATCCCAACAACACAACCCGTGCGACCGGCAGGCCTTGCCCACTTGGTGCAGGCTGGCCGGTTGTTCTGTTTTGTGGGCTCGAAACGACAAGTCGGCATTGGCGACCGTCGAGGAAAGAACGGATGTTTTGGCCCATGGACGCACCGCAGGGGTTGCGGCCGGATGGCATGGACGGATGAACCGCGGATCGAGGGAACACCCACTATGACGGCTCAAAGCAACAAGCACAACGCGTCGACCACCAACGTCACGCTGACCACCGCCTCGGCCGCGGCGCTTGGCGCCTTGGCCGGCACTCCCGCAGCACTCGGCCAGGCCGGCGACGCCTTCTCGCTGGAGAAGACACCCGAGCTCATCTCGCCGGACGCCAAGCCCGTCGGCGACATCAAGGACGTTCCGGTCGAGGGCGAGATCACCGTTGACGAGCATCTGATCGTCGACCTGCACGTCGTTGACGAGGAACTCGCCGACGTCCTGCAGATGCTCTCGATCCAGAGCCAGCGCAACATCGTCGCCAGCCGGAACGTGGCCGCGACCGTTACCGCAACGCTCTACGGCGTGACGTTCTACGAGGCGCTCGACGCCATCCTGCACGTCAACGGCTTCGGCTACATCGAGGAAGGCAACTTCATCTATGTGTACACCGCCGAGGAGATCCAACGCCTTATCGAGAGCAGCCGCCAGCGCACGACGGCGGTGATCCCTCTGGATTACATCAACTCGAGCGACGCCGCCGAGTTCGCCCAGGCACTGCTCAGCGAGAACGGGCAGATCAAGGCCCCGGGCAAGACCGCCCCGTTCCAGATCCAGGACAACGCGCCCGTCGGCGCCGATGACATGGCCGCCGAGAGCTTCATCGTGGTCGTCGACTTCGAGGAGAACGTCGAGGCCATCCGCGACCTGCTCGTGCAGATCGACACCAAGCCCAGCCAGGTGCTCGTCGAGGCGACCATCCTGCAGGCGGCCCTGACCGAGAACAACGCGTTCGGCGTCGACTTCTCGATCATCGGCAGCCTGAACTTCAGCGACTTCCTCGGCGGACCGCTGAGCGCCGTGGACAACCTCATCGACGGCCAAGGTCAGGACATCCTGGGCAACCCGGTGAGCGTTCCGGGCGGCAACAACTCTGACGCCAACGCCGCCCAGTCGACGGGCGGCCGCACCGACGGCCCCGCCTCGCTGAAGGTCGGCCTCGTACAGGGCGAC
>CALCCF010000088.1 GCA_937899905.1 uncultured Phycisphaeraceae bacterium | reverse complement strand
TGGCCAGGGGTGCCAAGACCGCGCGCGTCTCATTGTCCTTGTACGAGTCAACGCCGCTTCCCAGGTAGGAACCGACCGGATCAATTACCAAGAGCTCGTAGTCGTCGTGCTCCCGCAGAGCGTCCTCTATGACGTCCACGTCGGCTAGGGTGACCACGCGTTCCTTGTCTCGAAATGTCGATGCGGTCAGCACACTCACACGGCCGCAGTCGGCACCAGCTGCCACGAGCCGGGGCTTGATGGTGTCGGACGGGTCATCCTCCGCGTTCATCATCAGCACACGACCGAGGTCGCACGATGTGCCATCTGGCCACGGAGTACCTGTGGTAATGCGTGCTGCGGCATCACAGGTAAACATGGACTTTCCGCCGCCAGGATGGCCAGCAAGCAGAGTGAGTCGTCCCCGGGCAATTCGCGAACGCCACACCCAGGAAATTGGCTTCGACTCAACTTCGGCCATGTTGAGCAGAACGGGTCGGGCTTGGTCGTCAAGGCCAATATCAGCCTGATCTGCTTTACCAACGTCCGTAGGCACTGCCTGAGGGGCGTGTACATTCGCTCGAAGATCCACAGCAGCCATCACACCACCTCCATGGCTTCGTCCAGGAAGCGAGCGATAAGGTGGCGCACGAGTTGGGCCTGGGTAGTGGTCGGCGGGTGGAGTTTCGGATGGAGCCCGAGCAGGTAGTTCCCGTCCCGACCCCAATGACGCCGAGCGGCAACACGGACGACCTGGACTCCGAGATGGCCGTCGTAGATTCGGCCGGCTATGAGCCTCGCGAGTTCTGGTGCTGCAGCAATCGCCGACAGATTCGCTTGGTCGTGAAGCAGCAGCGCGAGGGGGTCTGACGGCAAGTCCGCTTTGCCGTTCCAGGCCTTCATGGCCGCGATTGCCTGCCGGAGCAAGGCTTGGAGCTCACTTGAGGATGGGATGTAGGCAACTGGGGGATAGATGCTGCTCACTTTGCACCCCCCGCCAGACGAGGTGCCCCGACGGCTCGGGCCAGAGCGAGTGCCAACGTGGCCTCTGGATCCGTAGATCTCGCGAGCCACACCGAGAGCGACGGATGCGGAGGCGACACGGGCACGAACAGCACTGCCTGAGCGGTCTTCTCAAGGTGGCGACACAGCGCACTCGAAGACAACGCGGATAACGCGTTGGGGGCGGCCACGCCCGCACAGCGGCGGTCGCCGACCAACTCGGCGAGGGCTTCGTAGCCCTGGCTTCGGTACGGCCGTGCAATCCCTACGTGGCCGGCACCGTGAACAGCCCCCAGGTCGTCGATGGTCTCGACGAGGAAGAGCGGCGAGCTCTCACCACCAGCTTCGGCAACCGCTTGGGGGCTGTATACAAAACCACGAGTGCGACCATGCTCAGACTCGGGTTCGCGTCCTGGAGCCCAACTCACCCAACCGGCAACCTGCCCGTCTACGCGACGCTCCGGCAGCCGCCAGCAATTGCCGAGCTCCCAGCGACCGCCAAACAACTTCAGGATGCCAGAGTCAGGAGCACTCAACGGGCACCCCCTCTGCCTCGGCCACGGTCATCGCGATCAGCGTGTACCAGATCGCGCCACTTGGATCGCCGGATAGAGCAAGCTCCCTCGCCCTATCCGCGAGTGCCGCAACAAGCTCGGCTGGGCCGCAGTCGAACTGGCTAACATCTATGTCAACTGCAGGTGCGAGCGCGGGGGTCAGCGCGTCCCGCTCGCCTTTCAACCACAAGTTGTCGGCAGCGATCATGCGGGCACCGCCCGGCGCAGTCGCGCCCGTACAGCTTGGCCTGCACCGGGGCGGGTCGGGCATCCCGAAGCAATCCACTCCCGAATCTCGTCCACGCAGTAGCGTCGTGACTTGCCGATCTTGTGACTCGGCAAGGCACCGGTGATTGTCAGCGTTGCGACCTTCGACTTTGAAAGGCTCGTCATCCGCACTACGTCCGGAGCGGGGACCAGCATCGAGTCGGGGCTCGTGGATTGCGCGTCGGATTCGCCGAGCGTTTTGTGGCTACGCACTTGCCACCCCCTCTCTCTTGGCTCGATCTGAGATCGCTGCTTCGATCGTCAGAGGATCGAAGAGCATGCTGGACCCGGCGCGCAAGTGGGGCAGACGTCCGGCCTCACACTCGGCGCGAAGCCATTTCTGCGGAACGCGAAGCCGACGAGCCATGACGGCCAGCGGCACAGTGGTCGGTGGTTCTTGCTGTCGCGTGTTCATGCCCGAAGCAAATCAGGCATCAGGATCGCTTAACAGGCGGTAAGCCGGCTTTAGCAAGTTTGTTGGCCAGGACACCTGTCGCGGAGAGCAAGCGCATCGCGTCCGGCGGGCAGTATCCCCCACCCGCTTCTTGGCCCGCGAGGTCGATGCACGAACACGCCCTCCATCGACTTCAACAAGTCCCGCATCCGGTCTAGCGGTGGCATTCCAGAGAGGCCATCAAGCTCCGAGGCTCTAACCAGGCGATTGCGAACGGCAAGTTCTGCAAGCAGTGCTAGGTGATCTTCGGTGAAGGAGAAGTCCTGGCTCTCTGGCGACTGTGCCAAACTCGGGCCAGCCCCGAGTAGCAATCGCCGCTCATCCAACAGAAGCTCCCGTAGTCCTCGATCCTGGCTCCGCTTGCTAACCACCTCGACCACGCTCTTCCTGTCAATCGCGTCGTCGAGTCCGGCCCAGAGCCGGTGGACATCGTCGTCATCGGCTTCCCCGACAGTCACATCTAGCCTGGCAGTGGGCTCTTGCAACTCCTGGAGCAGCGGCTCAAGCGCCTGCAACGAAGAGAAACGACGCCGTGCCTTCGCAACGTCAGGGTCTACATCGTCGTTCGGTTGTTCATTGAGTGGATCGAGCTGGTTGTGGTAGCGGAGGCCTCCCTCGTTGAGCCAGGTCGTGTACTCCTGCTGCTTCTCCTTGCTGGACTCCGAAGGCTTGGCGTTTCCAGCCGGACGCTTGTAGGGACGGGGATATCGCGGCCTCAACCGGACGGCTCTCTCCGCTTCGAGCACGGCGTTGAGGAGGTCGCGCATGGTTGGTCCTTCAGCCAAGTCAAGCACGCGCTCCTTCTCTCGGTCTTCACGTTCGAACTGGGCTCGTAGCCAATCGACCTTCTCAGGAACATCCCCACACTTGTGCAAGGCCTCGTTCCGATCCTCGTCGCTTGTGACGCCAAGAACGGCATCGCGATATTCTGGTCGCACTCGAACCGCATACATCTCAGCCCTCCGGCGGTAGACGACCTCGACAAGCTGATGGCCACTTGACGCGAAGCACCCGCCCCCCCTTATGCCAGAGTCACGAAGGCTCTTCAGGCGGCTTTGAATCTCGCAACGGGCTTCCGCCTTCAGGCCTGGCTCGGATACGGATTCACTCACCCCGAGCAAGACATCCAACGCACCAAGTGTCGCTTCTGCACTGGGAAGCTCTGCGCCGATCTGCAGCCGCGCAGAGAGGTCGGTGGCAATGACGCTGACTTCATGCAGCCGTCTCTCAAGGTCGAGGACGTGGTCGGAGTACGTCTCAAAGGCGGTTGCCAACTCCATGCCGTTCATACCCGTTCCACTCCCAGATGACCGGACTATCGAACCAACATTCGGTGATCCAACATCCTCGCCGGGTGCCTGCTGAAAGTCGATCTGTAAATTGTCGGTGCCGGTCTTCGCCTCCCCCTTCTCCACGCCAACCAATAACGCGTTTCCTGGAAATTTACCGTATGGACGAGCTCCTGCTGGCCAGGCCTTGCGCCACCCTCAGCCGCCTCCATCCCCCTTGTCACTGTCCCTATCACCACCCCTGGTGACCCCGTGAGGGTGGGTGACAGGGACATCGGGCCCGTCCGCATGCGTTTTCGGCGGAGTCGTGGGGGCCCGGGATTTTGGCGGTTTTGCATCCGTGTGGTACGGGTTCGAAATTTGTCCATAGAAAACCACCATGTACCATGGCTGACCACACAAGACCACCACAGATTTGGGGTTCAGCCGTGTGGTTACGGACCCACCACACGGTGGATCTGGCACTTGCACGGGCTGATCAGGTCCGCCTAGGCTGAGGCAGCAACACAGGGGGGATCGACATGTTGAAGTGGTTAACGGCGCTGGGAGCCTTTTGGGCGGCCCAGGTGGCGGTGGCACAGGTCGTTGGGTGGTGGACGTTCGAGGAGGGCACGCCCGGCCAGGTTCCTGTGGTGGGGCCCAGCATCCTCGACGTGAGCGGCAACGGCCACAACGGGAGTGGCGCTGGCGAGTTGGTGTACGCCGACGGTCGCGCGACGCCCGTTGCCCTCGACTTCCGCGGCGACGGTGGGCGCGTGCGGATTCCTGACTCGGCCGACTTCCATCTCCGTGGCGGGTTCACGCTTGAGTGCTATCTCTGGCTGGAGTCGGTGGGGACGAGCTGCTGCAACAAGCGGTACCTCCTGTTCCGGGGAGATCGTCGAGCGGGCCGTGATCCGTGGTACCTCGCCGTCAATGACGACGGGTCGCTGGCGGTTCAGGTGTGGGATGGTGCGGAGGAGATCAGGCTGGACGCCGATGAGGAGATTCAGCTTGGGGAATGGACGCACGTCGCGGGCGTGTTCGACGCTGACGCGGGTGCCCTGCGGCTCTACCTGAACCACGAGCTCATCGCCCAGCTTGGTGGGGTTCCTCCACCTGCTGGCGATCTCGTGCCCTCGCAGGCTCCTGGCGTCGCCATCGGCAACTCGCGGTTCACGGCGGACGAGGGAGTCGAGGGCGTCATCGACGAGGCCCGCATCTCAGCCGGCGCGTTGAGTCCTGATGACTTCCTGCCCCTGATCAAACCATGCCGCGCTGACCTTTACGGTTACGGCGAGCTCACAATCTTCGATTTCTTCGTGTTCCAGGGATACTTCGGTCTCGGTGACTTGCGTGCTGATTTTGATGGCGATGGCGAGCTAACCGTGTTCGACTTCCTTGAGTTCCAGACAGAATTCAGCACAGCGTGCCAATAGTGCTTTACGCACACGGTGACGGAAACACCTTAGACTCACAGGTCTCCAAATCATGGCCGACTCATCCTGGTACTGCTCAACGAGCATTCAGCCCACCAAGATCGCATTTGTAATTGAACCTGGCAGACAGGATCAGTTCAGCATGGCCATTGAATGCAACTCTCTTCTCTGGGGAGGGATGTTAAACCCTGTAATCGTGATGGATGATGCTCTGAAGTCAGATCCGCTGCGGCTCCAGCGGTTCCTTAATGCACACCGTCCTGACACTTTCATGGTCGCGGGTGATGCAGCTGCGCCACTAAAGGAGCACTATGACGACGTTCACTTTCATGGACTCACGCCGTTCCACACGCAGTGCGTACGGGGCGAGCCCTACGAGGGCATTTCAATTTTCCGTTACTGCGTCGCGCGAAGAGAACGTTGCGAGAGGTGTCTGGAGATCTTGGTGCATGGACTTCACACGCCGCGGCAAGCAAGTCATTAAGCGACATGTTCTGGTTCGGCGTACTTCCTGAGCACGCCAGCGGCTTTACAACGGACGGTTACTTGCAACTCACCGGAGGAACGCGTCGCTCACTCGACCAGACTCTAATTGCACAAGAAATTGGTGGCCAGTGTCTTACTCCTCTGCTTGCCACAGTCACACTCGAAAGCCGCTTGCGGCAGCGGCGCGGCTATGTGTTGGTGTACAGGGATGACGATCTGAATGAGCTAATTCAAGCATGGAATTTTCGAGCTCAGCATGGGCCGCCGATAGTGGCAATACCCTTGCGGTTTCTTGACAAGGTTCACTCTGATCTTGTAGAGTCAGCAGAAAGATGGTTAGCTGGTGTCGATCCAGAACACGCAGGGCGGCACATCCGGGTAGATTGTGTGGGGTCTGCCTATGACAAAGCTCTTCCGTTGTTCGAATCCCATGCGCTTAGCAAAGCGGTCTTTATGGTGATGCCTGCTTCACTGCCGCAGGACCCCAGGTATTCCGACGAACTGGACTACCAGAATTGTGCCATGGAGATTCGCACAGGTGGCAGTAGGCCTGCCAATATCGACCAACGCTATTTTCGAATCACCTTTCCTGAAGCTGCTCTGATAGCGCAATCGGATTTTGAGTGGGGCAGTGTGTGCGTGCATGTCGAACTCTCATCCAACTATGATGGTGACTTCTGCTCGCTTGTCTTGCCGGAAGACGTTCTCGCGGCAAGCTACTTGCTAGGTGCGATTTCAGAAACTGTGACGCGGTCGGCAGTGGGATGGTCTTGCTCTGTTAAGCCAAACGATCGTGAATTGACCCTACGGATTCCCGCCGGCACCGATCTGGTCGAGTGGTGGTTTCAAAAGCATGGGCTGTCGTGTAAGCAGACCGTGGCCGGACGCATAGCGGAGCGAATTCTGGCTATGTCCTCTGGACCTTGGGGGGTGCCCGGGGTGTGCCACCCGCCTGCGCTGGCGGTCTACAACTCAATGGTTGATGGCCCCATGCATGCCGGTTATCACGAGCCAAGGTGGAAGACAAAAGATCAAATAAAGGGTATCTTGAGCAAGCACGCTGATGAATTGCCTCATGGACTGAAGTCTGCTGAGACAGCATTTGGACGGTTGCTTGCCTCAGGCGCTCTAGCCGGCGGAGTTGAAGTCCCTTGTACGGCGTGCGGCACCCGAAACTTCTACCGACCGAAGGAGCTGGATGAATCTCTCACCTGCAGCACTTGCCTGACCCGTTTTGACCTTCCACTCCTAGAAGTCGATGCAAAGCCTTGGAGATTTCGGCCCCAAGGGCCATTTGCTGTCCCACGACGTGCGCAGGGTGGATACGCAGTAGCGTGTGCTCTGGCTCACCTCGTCAAGATGAACCACCACCCAGTGGCATTCATGGCTGGGGCGGAGATAGGTGAACACGGAGCGGAAGCGTCGTTGTTCGACATAGACGCTGTTCTGTTTCAGCAAGTGGATGATCGCTTGTGTGCGACGCGTGTGGTCTTTCTTGAGTGTAAACACAATGCGCCTTTCACAGAGAGAGACATCGAGCGTGCTGAGTGGCTGCATCACAGGTTTCCGAACGTGATACAGTGCTTCGCAACCCTTCGAACGGGGTTGGATGATCAGGAGTACGCGTTGTTGAGGGGGCTGCTGCCGAAGCTTCGACAGTCACGCAAACTGAAGGGAGCGAGGCCGCTTTTGCTACTGACGGGTACGGAGATTAACGCAAGCGTTGGTGCAGAACACGCATGGAAGACCCGTGGGGGTCGTTGGGCTCAATTGGGGCGTGACTACGGTCGATGGACGAACAGATATGCGGACTATTGCGTGGCAACTCAGTATCTCTATCTGACATCTAGCGAGGATGGAAATCCGTACCGCGCTGTGGACGAGTTGTGCAAAAGCTCAGCCAGCTGAGTGGGCACGACTACTCCCGGTCCGCTACTACAGTCTCGTGTTGCTTCCGATTGAGCGTGATGACATCCAGTCCAAGCGGAATGACCAGCCGAGACGGTTTCAATAATCGTCCGAATCGCTTGGTATGCCCTCTAGCAGTCCGCTGAGCACACGCTCCAATACCAACCGTCGCCCAGCATCACCCTCGCCGGCTTCACGCACGGAGCGCTGAAAGGCTCTCAACGCGGCGCAGCGTTCACGCTCAAGGTCGGCGACCGCCAAGTTCAGTGGCCGCGGCTTCTGCGATTCTTCCTGACTAAACACGGTGTGTTTTAGCACCACGCGTTATGATCTGCCAGGGCAAAAATTTGTGGGGGTGTCTTAGTTCAGTGCCCAGCCCCAGTCTGGGGGTTGCGACTGAATCGGCTCTCGGAGGGCGGTAGATGGGGCAGGGATCGGTGGAGTGGGGCAAGACGATCGCCCTGGGAGCCTTGTTCGTCGTCCTCTTGTTGCTGTTCGTGTTGCCCTCAGCGATCCAGTTCGGGCCAGTCCTAGTCCGCAGCTTCGCCCTGATCGGCGCTCTCTTCGTCTTAGTGATGCTATTGGGCCTCGTCAATCAGACTGTTGTGAAGCTCCGTGGGGGCGAGCGGGACGGCTAGTGAGCCGTGCCCTAAACGGAATGCGGCCAAGCGGCCAGTCTCGAACGCCCGATCCAAAAGTGCGCTCCACGAATCGTGTCAGACGCCCCGCTCCTCGGCCATCCAGCACTCCTGTCCTGCGGCCTTGGCGCGCCTCCTCGCTGCTCGTGGATTCGAAGTTGCTTTAAACAGTATCTTCTGTTGGCCAAGGCCGCCGGAGAACAAGAGTCTTCGTTCATCGAAACTTCACACCAGCACGGCAAGCAACGCTGCGACAGTGCCTTAGGGGCTTCGGTCCGCCAGATTGGGCGGGTCCCCGCACTC
>CALCCF010000087.1 GCA_937899905.1 uncultured Phycisphaeraceae bacterium | reverse complement strand
TGACCGCGGGCGCGGCGTTGACGGGCGCCTGATCGGGGCGTCGTCGGGCCTGCGATTCTCGCTCCAGGGCGAGTCGCTCGAGCGTGTGTTTGCGACGCAGTCGTTCACGGTTGAGATCACTGGGCTGACCGCGTTGCAGGTACAGGCCCTGTCGGCGCCGTTTCAGAACCGGGCGTTCCCGATCGCCTCGACCTGGTGGATCTACCGCGGCGTGTCGGCTCGGTCGCTGTCCAGTGGTCGCGTCCTCGCCACGCATCGATTCAGGACGAGCGGCGCGGTCCCTCCTATTCCCGAAAACGACCTTGGAGCTGGCCGAGTGCTTCGTCCGCTGCCCGCCTTGCAGCCTCTTGACGAGTACGGCGTGGTCGAAGCGACTCCGGGCACGTTTCCCCAGACGGTGGTTCGCCCGAGATCCGAGCTCTACATTGAGGAATCGACCATCGATGTCCTTCCGGGGCTGCCGCTATGAAGAAGTACGAAGGTCTCATCACGGCAAGGCAGGGCGCGGCCGAGGTCGACATCACGATCGGCACGCTCACGTACGACATCATGGCGTACGCCGCTAGTGGTGATGGGTCGATCGAGTTGCGGGCGGCTACTCCGACTCGGCCGTGGCGCAACGTGACCGTGACTGCCGCGTCTGAGGGCGATCCGGTGGTCGTCTACGAGGGTGACGACGGTCGACACATTGTCTGGTGCCCGACCGAGTACGTCGACTTTGGCGAGTGCGCCACGGGGGTGGTGTGATGCCTTGGAGGAGCGAGCGAGAGCGGGTTGACCTAAACAACAGCGATGGTTCGCAACAGGTGTACCTCGATGCTCGTGGACTCCAGGTGTGCGGCGTCCAGCTTGACGTGAACGCCGGGTCCGATGCCACCAACGTCACAATCAAGATCGAGGGGCGGCTCGAATACCGCGACGACCGCACCGATGCTGGCGGAGATGGACGTCCTGGTGTCGATTGGTACGAGCTCGACAGCAACGTCGCCATCACAGGTGGCGCAGGCATCACGGATCGGAATCTAGACATCAGCCGCTACGCCCAAGTGCGCGCGTATGTGGCCGATGCCCAGGGCTCAGCGTCTGAGGGCACACTGATCATCTACGGCGAGGGCACAGGGTCGAACGCACAGCTTGAGGAGGCAACCAATGTCTAACGGCACGCTCATGACTCCAGAGCAGTTGGGGCAGGGCACGCAGACGCACGACCAGTTCTCGTCTGTTATCAACGACTTGCCCGCCAGCTACAACTACAACGTCCACCGCTTGAGTGTGAGTGTCGCCGTCGACATGACCGGCATTGCCAATCCTCGCCCTGGCCGAAGGGTGACGCTGGTCAACACTGGCGCGTGGCCGATCACGCTTAGGGACAACGATGGCCGCAGTCTATCGCAGAACAGGCTAACGACTCCCAGCAACGCCGACATTGAGGTGCGTGTCGGAGAAGCGATCGATGCGGTCTACGACGAGGATCAAAGCGGTGGTCGATGGCGAGTTGGCGATCTTGAGCCCGCCTCGGGAGGCGGCTCTGGCGTCACACCCGCAGTGTTCTACGCGATCGGAAGCAGCACGGCCAACCTGGGCACGAGCCTCAGCACGCTTGCACTCGCATCGGCCACCATCTCCGATACGGGCTACAGCCAGTTGGGCGGCATCATCACGATTGGCAGCGAGCTCAATGGCAAGACGGCGCGTGTCGACTGGGCTGTTGGGGGCAGCGGGGCCACAAACCGAGTCGAGGTGCGATCGGAACTCCAGGTGGACACCGGCGGCGGCTACAGCGCGGTAAAGACAAGCAGCAACTACACGGCTCGCAATGGCACCCAGAACACGGGTGGCGTCCAGGGTCATCACTACCTGACGCTTTCGACTGGCATGACCATCCGCGTGCAAGCGCTGCGGGACGGCAGTACGTGCAACCTGATTACTGACGCGTGTTCGGTGGGCATTCAGACGCTGTCTTAGGAGACGACAATGGCAACAAAAATTTGGACCGGCGGAGCCTCCAACGGCGACTGGACCGACGCGGGAAACTGGAGCGGCGGTGTTCCGGTCAACGGCGATGACGTATTCATCCCTGAAGGCGCTGAGGCAATCACCACCAACCTCGGGCAGTCTGCGGTGACACTGGACTCATTGACGGTCACATTCGCCCAGGACATCGGGACCGCTGCCGCTTCGCTTGAGATCAACGTCAGCGGAGTCTGCACGATCGCGGGGCGGGGCTCGACCTACAAGATCAACGGCACCATCGCTGATCTTGTAGTGCAGCTCCCCGAGAGCGCGACGTGCTACCTGTCGGGTGGTACGACCGCCGACGCGGACCTCGTAAGCGGCAATCTCCAGATCGAGGCCGCGGCGACGGTGACCAACCTGTATGCCAACGGTGGCTCGGTGACGGCCTTGGCCGGAACCGTGTTCACGTTCCTCGGCGTCAATGGCGCCCAGGTCGAAACTTTACGCGGCGCTACGACCGCCCATGTGGTCAACGGCCGGTTGATCGTGCAAGGGACGAGCGCGTGGACGACCGTGTTTGGATGGCAGGGCGGGATCTTGGACATCCGCACCACGGGAACGATGGCCGCGGTCGACATGAACTCAGGCTCTCAGCTCCTGATCATGAACGCGACGCAGGACCCGGCGGTCACCAATCTGTTCATCCGCGGCACGGCCAACGTCCAGCGCAATGCCCGCGGCATCTCTCTCAACCCAACCACGACCAGCGAGTTCGCTGCCGCAGGATGACGCTTGCCCAGACCACTGAAGCAAAACGGGCGGGCTGCCAAGCTGTTTGGTTCAGCGGCAACTGTCGAGTGCGCCGATTGCTGCGACCCTATCCCAGGGGAGCCGTGGCTCGAGGGAGCACTGTGCGAGTGTTCAGACAGCGACCAAGATCGTGCGTGGATGCGCACCAGCGATTACCTTGGACTGCGTCGAGAGGGCCCTTGTCCTACCGGAAGGCTCACGGACGGATCGTGCTGGGAATTCCTGCCTGACGCTGCCACGCGTCCTACGGATCCGCCTTTCGACCAGCAGTTAATGCCATCAAGGGTGGGCGGGTGCTGCGTCTGTTGCCCCGACTGCTCTACGACGCGCCTTGAGTACATCACGATTGATCCACACTGCACCGACCGGGTAGACAGCTTTCCCGAAGTGTGCTGCGAGTCTGGGCAGAACACCAACTCATTCAGCTACGTGGCATACCGGGACTTCTGGGGGCCGACAACCAAGTGCTTCCAAGACGGATTCCCTTTAGAGCGCTTTGCGGAATCGTGGACGTCGTGCGGTGAGTTTGGCTGCGCCGTGGTGTTTCGCGACAGGAGGTGGAACTCTGGTGTTCCCGGCACCCCGTGCCGACTGATTGTGGACGACACCAGCACACTAGTCGACCCCAGAGGCCACGCTTGCCGTGACGAGTTCAAGATGTGGGATCCAAGGGGGCCTGATCAAGTTATTCGACCGCCTGCGTTCTCGTTGCCCACGACGGGAAGCCCCCTCTGCGGCGAGTGTGAATCAAACACGGGATACATGCGGCAGGGTATTTTGACCACATGGAACACGTCTCGCAGCGAGCCGGTGACCCTGCCGACACCTGGCTGCTTTGAGCGAGAGAATCTCAGGGGCGTGTCGGTTCGCTGGCCATTGCCGACGTTGTGCCGTGGAGGTTGCGGCGACGATGTCATTCTCCCTCCCACGCCTCCTCCGCCCATCCCGTTCCCAGAAGGAGCTGGATCGGTGCCTAACGGCATCCCTTCTGGTCGCGTTGTGGTCCAATTCGACGCGGGCGCCGATTTCTCAGAGAACTCAAGCGGCTGTTCAAGCTGCGGCGGGGATGGTGGCCTATGAACGCCGCAACAGAGACCATGAGGCTCGCAAGGCTCGGCATGCCCCAGCTTGCTGCGATGGCGGCGACCGGTAAGCTGCGCGGTCGCCATCTGGGCTTGGCGATCGAGGGTGCGTCCGAGTACCACGAAGCAATCGCCAGCGGCGATGTAGCTAGTGAGGAAGACCAGGACGCGCGGGCGTCGACGTGCTCGACCTGCCCGAACCTGACACCTCGAGGGTTCCGCGTCCTGGGGCTTGGTCGAGTCAAGTTCTACTGCGGCGAGCCGTTCGAGGCAGATGAGTCGCGCGGACGGTGTGGATGTCCCATTGGGACCGCCGAGAGCCCCGACGCCATCAAGCAGGTCCGAGTGGAGCACCCGGGTCCACGGCTCATGGTTGCGAGCAAGCAGTGTCCGTCCGGCAGATTCCGCGCCGTCGAGCGCGTGTCACTGACAGTTGAAGGAGAGTCCTGATGACTGAGACCCACGACCACGCTTCGCATGAATGCCACAGGCAAGACTGCCCGTCGGACGAGGTCCCGCGACTCCGAGAGATGATGGACATCATCACGGCCGACGTCAGAAGCACGCGCGAGACGGCCGAGCGGACCCAGAAGCAGGTACAGAATCTGCAGTTGGTCGTGATCGGGGACAACAACGGCAACATTGGACTCGTCCGGAAGATGGACACTGTCACCGATCGAGCGAAGACAGGAGAGCGGATCTTCTGGATCATGTTTGCCGCGCTGGTGGGCGTAGTGGTCAAATTGCTGGTGATCGTCTGACTGGCCCGCCTATACCCAGAAGATAGCGAACGCTAACATAGAGCAGCCAAGGAGGCCGCGATGAGCCAACTCGCCCTACCCCTGGAAGGTGGACTCCTGCGTCGCCCGCAGTCGCCCGCCGCGCCACCGCCTGAGTTTGACGCTGCGCGTGCTCAGAGAGAGCGTCGTCGCCGGGAAACCCAACTGCGGCAGCTTGACCAGCGGATCCGGTCTCAGAGGGCCCGAGACCGCCGGGAAGGCACGACGACTGACTTCACCGACGACCTGCTTCGTCGAGATCAGATCGGTGACGACCTTCTCCGGATCAGCACGGCTCTGCGGCCCGAGCGCCAGCAAACCACCGCGGGGCAAGTCCTCGAGCGACGGGAGGATCTCCAGCGACAGGGCGTCGCGCAGGCACAAGCCGACTTGGATCGCGCCTCGGCCCCTCCCAGCCCCGAGGTCATCGAGAGCATCCGGCGTGCGACCGAGGCGCGTTCAGTGCAAGCCGCGATCGCCGCGCGTGCTCCCGGGGCCAACGTACCCGCCAACGACCTCTTGCCCAGCAACCTGAATCGTGCCGCGGCGAGCGACCTGCTCCGCCGGCAGGGCGCCGCGATCGGCGACGCGACGCGACGACTCGACGCGTTTGAGGGCTTCGGTCTGACACCGGAACAGGCCGCCGCCCAAGCCACCGAGGCCAACGCTGCGGCTGCCCGTCGCAACACGGAGCGGGCGGATGCGAGAACCGACTTGGCGCGGCTCTTCGCTGACGAGGACGCCGAGGAGGCTCGGCTCGAGCAGACGCGCCGGGCCGTTCAGGAGGCAACTGAGCAACGGCAGATCGCGGCCCTTCTAGCCGAGAGGCGAGCATTGGACAGTGTGGGTGTTCCGCCGCCTCCGTCGCCGCGCGAGGCGCTTGAGCTTGACCTGTTGCAAGAGCAAGTGACCGAAGCAGGACTGAGCAACGAGGCCGAACGACGATTGCTGCGACAGAGCCAGTCTGCTAGGGCGAGGTCAGCAATTGAGCAGTTGGTCGACGAGCAGGCAGGCCCAGTAGGTCAGGTGCAACCAGCGTTCGAGTCTAACGCAATTAGTGCTTTGGAGCGGGCGACTCAAGGAGGTTTTACTGAACGTGAAGCGCAGACAGTACTTCAAGATCTAGATCGAGCGATGGCGCGCGTTGAAAGTCTGCGCGGCGAGTCTCAGAAACTGGCCGCAGACAACATCCTTGCACAGTTGTCGGCCGCCAGGACGCGAAGTCCAGAAGGTAGTGTTGGCGACTTCCTTCGGCTTCTACCAGGCGCGGCCAGCCTGTTCAACCCATTTGATGAAGACCCGATTGGCAACATGGATCTTCGGATTGATGCAAATCAGCGCATGAGGAAGGCAGCCCAAGATGCGTTTGCTCGTCTCCAGGCCATTTCCGATCAATAGCTGCTAGGGCGCTTGCGGATGGAATTGCTGCGGATCGGACAGTGCAGGCGGGTCCCGGTCGTCGTTTGCAGCAACAAAGTACACGACGATGAGTAGTGCAATCTAGAGTACTGCGATTAGGCCCATGTACCGCCAAAACTCATAGCGGTCTTTGTATTGAAATTCACTCATGTCTGACCTCTCTTCCATCGCACAGCTCGCGTCTCCCACTGTGCGGCGGCTGGCGGTTGATTCGCAGATACAGCAGACTCGGCAACTCGCGGACCCGCAGACCCTAGCCCAGCGAGAAGTGCCGCGGCTCTCGATCGCTGAGCTTAACGACCTGGATCTGGATCAGGTTCGCGAGCGATTTGTCCGTTCCAAGGCTGATACGCGCACGCCGTTCGTGAAGTTTCTCGATCTGGTCGACCTGCCGCGGAACTCGGTAGCGAACGCGATCGCCTCGTTCACGGCGCCGGAGCTGAAGCAGGCTGATGCTCGAGGCGCTGCCGGACTCGCTCGCATCAACTTCTCGGACTTCCTGCGTGAGATGGGCGTCGAGAATCGACTGGTACGCGGCGTCGTGGGCTTCGTCGGAGACTTGGCGGTCGACCCACTCACCTATTTAGGGGGGGCGGGCATCGGCCTTCAGGTCGCCGGCAAGGGCGGCAACGTCGCGCGTATCGGGCTGACGGGCGGGCGCCAGCTCCGGCGGGGGATCCAGGCAACGGCCAAGGGCGGCCAGGCAGCGAGCCCGGTCGTTCGCGAGCTGATCTCGAGCGTGGCGTCGCCGCGAGTGCTTGAACGTGGCACGCAGCGTTTTGGCACGGACCGGATCCGCGCTGCCCTGACCAATCGACTGCTCGGAAGCCCGACGACAGGGCAGCGTCTGCGGGACCTCGCACTACCGTCTCAGGCCGGCGACGGCCTCCTGTCTCGTTCGCTTGAGGATGTCGTTGCTCGATCTTCTCGCGAGGCCGAGCAGTTCCAGGCGGCCAAGCGGTTCGTGTCTGAGTTCGGCGTCGGGTCCAACACGCGCGGCATTGGTCCTGCGGGCGGTACGACGGTTGCCAGGATCCCGTTCACCGACATTGGCGCCCGGGTCCCGGCATTCACGCGGACCTCCCAGACGCAGCAGGGAATCGCAGCGATCGCCGGCGCGGGCACGGTGGGGGCCTCTCAAGCCGAAAGCATCGTGCGCAGTGCGTTGGACGCCGCGGGGGCCGCAGGCGAGCTCGACCCACTCCGCAATGCCTCTCAGGCAGCTAGGTCCGTTCAGGCGGCTCGACAGATTGCCCAGAGGATTGAGAAGACCGAACGCGCGATCGAGGTCGCCCGTGACGCAGGCGGCATTGTGGATGGGCGTGTGGCTGCTCTCACACAGATGCAGGGCGAGTTTGATGACCTAGTCGGATCGGCCCGTCAAGCGGCTGAGAACTCGGAAATCTTCATCAATCAGTTTGAGGTTGCTCAGCTAGCCGGAGCTGACGCGGCCACCTTGTCTGCGCTTGGCCAGCGACTCCGTGCTCAGCGTGAACTCGTGCTCCAGCTCGACCTCGAGCGAAACCAGGAGTTCCGAAACCTCCACAACACGATTCGACGGCACCTAGTCGACTCCCGCTGGGGCGAAGTCGGCGACGACATCCTGCGGCTCCAGGACCGACTTGAAGCTGGAGAAATTACTCAGGCCGAGTTCTTGCGAGGTGGAGAGGGGTTCCGCGGTGCCCGCGATTTGCTCGACGAGTGGGACAGCGCGGTGTCCAAGACAGGTGAGTCGCTAGTCAACATGAGCGAGTTGGACGCAGCGAATGCCCTGCGAATGGCAGATGCGGCCCAGGCCAATTTCACGTCAGCATTCAACTTGGCAAACGCCATGGAGGGCTCCGTCGCAGCGTTCCTGAAGTCCGAGGACCGAGTGCTCAGTGAGGTTGCTCGTCAGCAGCTCGGGCTAGGCCAGGGTGCTCTGGGAGCCTCGTTGTTTGTCCCGATGCGTGTGGCGGCCCAGGGTTTGATGAAGAACGGTGACGCGCAGAAAGATGTCATCAAGATGCTGGACACGCTGGACGCTGGCAAGCGGCGCGTCTTCGGACAGCGGGGGGCTGAGGTCTCGGCCCTTTCCGGCGCCATGCGATTCCTCAACGCGGACGGCCGCGACATTCTGCGCGAGCAGATCGCAGCCGGCTGGAAGCGTGGTGTGGCCCAGACCCTCGACGAGGCTGGGGGCAGCCAGCAGGCGTACGGCCGAGACGCGACCGACCTGATGCAG
>CALCCF010000086.1 GCA_937899905.1 uncultured Phycisphaeraceae bacterium | reverse complement strand
CTCACGGCCCCGCCGAAGATCGCCGACTCGAAGCCCGAGACCCCGCCGAAGATCGCAGAATCGAACCACGCGTACCCGCCGAATTTCGCCGAGTGTAAGTCGACCTCGGCGAACTGGCACGCCATCGTGCGCACTCCGAACGGGAGGGTGGCCTCTTGAGCGTTGGTCTCCGGGATTCGGCACCCGCGCAGCGCCACGGTCACGCCGGAGGCCACCTCGACCGCTGGAGCGAGGCCGGCGACACGCTCGGCCACCCGCGTGAGCAGGTTGCCGAGGTCGATCGGCTCGCCGGTGTTGCCGTCGACGAGCGCGACGCGATCGAGCGTGACGCCCGGGCACTCGTCGTACTCGGTGTCCTCGTCGAGCTGTGTTGCCCATGCGTCGACGATCCCATCGATCACCTCGGCCGCGCCCTCGCCCTTACGCACCAGCGGCGGCAGCGCGTCGTAGTCGATGGTCTTCGGATCGAGCTCGAAATCTGCCACAGGGTGTCTCTCGTCTCCGCGCGATCTTGCGGGTTCTTAGTTTACCCGGCCCACGATCTGGCCACGCCTCCCGGGGCCAACGCGACACGGGGACCGACGCCGTACCGTTGCGGATGCCCCCGCCGACGAACCCCGGCCCGCTCGGCCAAGACGGCCCATCGAGCCCGCGCCGCCACGACCTGGACGCCCTGCGCGCCTTCGCCATGCTGCTGGGCATCGCGCTGCATGCGTGCCTGGCGTACTCGGGCATGCCCTGGCCGGTGAACGATGCGCCCGGCGACGGCGAGGCGTACTTCCACTTCTTCTCGTTCATCCACGGCGTTCGCATGCCGCTGTTCTTCTTGCTCAGCGGGTTCTTTACGGCCATGCTCTGGCGGCGTCGCGGCACACGCGGGCTCATCGGCCATCGGGCCAAGCGCATCGCCCTGCCGCTGCTCATCGGCTTGGTGACCATCGTGCCGCTGTCGTGGGCGCTGGCGATCGGCGTGACCATCGTCACCGGCAGCGTCTCGGCGGGCGGGCCCGCCCGAGCCTCGGAGACGAGCACGAGCGACGCGGACCTGTGGACGGCCGCGGCCACTGGCGACCCGGCGCGCGTCGCGTACTGGATCGGCCTCGCCGAAGACGCGCGCGAGACGGCCGATGGTGCCGACCCGATCGACCTCGACGCCCAGGACCCGCGATTCGGCATCACGCCGCTCGGCTGGACGGCGATCACCGGCCAGCCCGAGATCACGATCCAGTTGCTCGAGGCCGGGGCCGATCCGGACGCGCGCTACCGCGATGGCAACGTGCCGCTGCACTCGGCGTGCTTCCTCGGGCGCTCCGAAGTCGCGCTTGAGCTGCTGAGCGCCGGCGCCGACCCACTGATACGCAGCGACACGGGCGAAACGCCGCAAGATGCGATGCGGCACGGCGAGCGCACGGTCGACATTATCGCCGGCTTGCTTGGGATCGAGGTCGACTTCGAGGCCGTGCGGGCGGGACGCGAGGAGATCGGGCCCGAGTTGCTGGAGGCGATCGCCGAGGGAGACGGCGACGATGAGCGATCGGTAGTAGCTGGCGGCGTTCCGCAACTCGTGGCCGACATCTCATTCACGTTCCCACTGTTCTTCCACCTGTGGTTCCTGTGGCACCTGTGCTGGCTGGTCGCGGGCTTCGTAGTCGTCGCCACGCTGCTGCGGCCGATCGCGCCCGCGCTCGCTCACGTGACACCGATCCGCTGGTTGATCGCGACGCCGCTGTGCTTGCTGTGGCTCGTGCCGCTGGTTGCCGCGTTCGAGTTCGTGATGGATGGCGGGCTCGATCTCGCATCGCCGTGGCCCACCGTGCTCGGCGCGCAAGAGGGGCCGGTCATGGGCCCCGCCACGAGCGGTGGTGTATTGCCGATGCCCCTCGTGCTCGGGTACAACGCGATCTTCTTTGGATTCGGCGCGATGCTGTACCTCGTGCGATGCGGCGCGAACAGCGAGCCGCACGCAGGGCCCGTGCGACTCGGTCGCGGTTGGTGGTGGATGCTGCCGCTAGCCCTGCTGGCGTACCTGCCGGCGATTGTGATGCTGTACGCTGACGAACCTGGCGTCGCCGAATTGGCGCTCGTGCAGTCGGTGCCCGAGCGAAGCGCACAGCTGTGGCTCGCCGGCCTGGCACAGGGCGTGTTCGTGTGGACAATGTGCTTCGCCCTGATCGGCATTGGCGAGCTCCTCTTGTCTCGCGAGCGCCGGTGGGTGCGATACCTGAGCGACGCGAGCTACTGGCTCTACCTCGCCCACCTGCCACTGGTGTTTGTGCTCCAGGCATTGCTGTACTTCACGCCACTCCCGACATGGGCGAAGTTCACACTCGTGACCACCGCCACCGCCGGCCTGCTGCTCATCAGCTACCAGATGTGCGTGCGCTATACGCTGGTTGGGCGGATGCTCAACGGCCCTAGGGTGAGGCCGGGTGGCTAAACCCGCCCCTGCCGAAACTGCTTTTGGTAACAAGGATCACACCGCATGAAGAACGTCTTCGTCATCAACGCCCACGAGGAGTACGAGTTCTCCAAGGGCGAGCTCAATCGCACGCTGACACAGCTGGCGATCGACCACCTAAACGGCACCGGTTATGAGACACGGTTGACGACCATGAAGGACGACTGGAACGTCGATGTCGAGATCGGTAACCACCAGTGGGCCGATGCGGTGCTCGTCCAAACACCGGTGAACTGGATGGGCGTGCCGTGGAGCTTCAAGAAGTACATGGACTTCGTGTACTCCTTTGGCATGGACGGCCGCCTGTGCGCGGGCGACGGCCGGACACGGTCGGACCCATCCAAGCAATACGGCACCGGCGGGACGCTCACCGGCACGAAGTACATGCTGTCACTCACACTCAACGCGCCGCGCGACTCGTTCGACGATCCCACCCAGACGTTCTTCGGTGGCATCTCGGTGGATGACCTGTACCGGCCGGTGCACCTGAACTTCCGCTTCTTCGACATGGAGCCCCTGCCGACGTTCGCGTGCTTTGACGTGATGAAGAACCCCGACGTCGAGAACGACCTGGCGAAGTACCGCACGCATCTGGCGGAGGTGTTTCCTGGGGCTGGCTGATCCGCCCCAAGCGGTCGAGTTCGAGCATCTGCACGCAATCGCCCGTGACATCCCCTAACAGCCTGTCTATAGTATTGGGATCGGTTTCTCATTGATAGAAAGGCACTCCCCATGACACCCTGCCCCAACTGCGCCGCCGCCTCGCTCGGCACCGAAGCCGCCTCGATCTGCACCCACTGTGGCGCTGCCTCCGTGGCCGGTGCCTCGGTGAGCATCCAGGCCGTGCTGCTTGGCGTATTCGCGGCGGCCGTGGCCTTCACCGCCGCCCGCTGGATGTGGAAGCACGCCAGCAACGCGCTCGACGTGCGCCGCCCCGCTCTGAGGTAGACCGATGCTCGCGGCATCGACTGGATCGCGGCGACCACTCCCCGGCGTCGCGACACGGATCGCCTGCGTTTGCGCGCTGGCGATCCTTTCTCTTTCGATCATCGGCTGTGCGACCGATGGCTCGCGGCGCGATGACTCGCCCTCGGCAGCGTCGATCGAAGGCTCTATCGACACGTGGTCCCTCCTCCGCGAGGCGACGGACCACGAAGCGCTCTACACCCTCGCCGGCGGCCTGAAGCCCATGAGCACGGGTATCTGGCGCGGCCGCTTCCGAGTGGCCGAGCCCAACCTTGCCGAATTGCGCCACGCCCGAGCGGCACTCGCGCCACTGCGCAATGACACGTGGTACGCCGACGTACAAGTGTTCGACAACATCCACGACGGCTCCCGCTCGACCCACGCGTACGTGGTGCATCGCGCGGCGCTGTCTCGCATGATCGAGCGATACGCGGGCTTCTGGAGCGCGTGTGGCATCACGCCGGAAACGCACCCGGCCGAGATCGTGGCGGTGGTCGATCGAATGCCGCGCGCCGAGCGGTGGCGCGGCTACGGCTACCTGTTTGGCTATCCGTCGCACGCCGTCGACTTCTTCGTCGAGGCAGGGATTGCAGCTGAAGATGGACGCGAGGTCGGTCCTGGCAAGGACCGCGAGTTCGTCCACGTCCCGACGTTTGCCTCGGATACCGGACGCTTCACCTACGCCGTCCCGCTCGATCACGTCGAGTCCCAGCCGGACGCCGCGTTGGCTCGCGAAGCTGGACGGATCCTCGCGGCGTACACCGAGCGCCGAGAACGCATGAGCGACGCGGCAACCATCATCCGCGAGCTCACGCGACTGAATCGCAGGTTCGAAAGTTCAGCGATGCAAGCCGCGGAGATTGCCGCACAGGCGTACGACAGCGAACCACTGACCATTGGAGGAGCGCGCGATGCAGTTTTGGACGCTGGATGAGATCGAGCGGACCGCGATGCTCGACCCCGGTATGGCCGACCACGAGGTCGGCGAGGAGATCGCCCCGGGCGTTACCATCACGCGGCGGCGCATCCTTCAGGTCGGCATCGCGGGCGCAATAGGGCTGGGTTCTGCGAGCTTGCTCGCCGGCTGTGCGAGCAGCGATCGCGGCACTCGTGATGCCGCTCCAAAGGACGCCAGCGTCGACGGTCCATCCGCGGCACTGACCATCGATCAGCTCATGGCCGACCTACGGCCGCGAGCCCAGAAGATGATCGCGTCCGACAGCCCCGACGAGGCGTCGTACCTCGCCGCGGTGTCGATGCTGCTCGCGCGATACCAACCCGAGGAGCCGTGCCGTCTGCGCGAGCCCGACCAGGGCGGATTCAGCATCAACGCCCTGGGCTGGATGCCACCGGTGGTCGTGTTCGATATCCGCATGCGACCGGGCTCGACGATCCACCTGCACGACCACCGCCACTACAATGGCGTCTTGCAGTGCCTCGAGGGCGAGGTGCGCTGCCGCAACTTCGATATCGTGACCGACGCGACCGACCCAGGCGCGCCCGCGCTCGACATCGCTGGTGGCGAGGTGCCGCCCGAGGGCCAGGACTTCCTGATCCGTCAGAACGCTGACAAGACGCTCGCACGCGGCCAGCTCTCCACGCTGTCACGCGACCGCGACAACATCCACCACGTCGAGGCAGGTCCCAATGGCTGCAAGCTTGCCGACGTGTTCACCTACTTCCGCCGCGAGGCCCGCTCGTACGAGCTGGCGTGGGACGCGTTGCCCACGACACGCAACGGCGACACGTACAAGGTCGCCTGGAAGGCCTGAAAACGAGAACTACCGCTCCGTTGGACCGGAGCAAGCAGAAACCACCGGAAGGACAACCCAGCAATGGTCAGCGTAATCTCTCGACTCATCGGCAAGCGCGAACGCCTGCCCGTCACCGTGCTCTCGGGCTTCCTGGGCTCGGGCAAGACAACCCTGCTCAACCACGTGCTGCGCAACCGCGAGGGCCTGCGCGTCGCGGTGATCGTCAACGACATGAGCGAGATCAACATCGATGCCGAGTTGGTCAAGCAGGGCGACGCCAGCCTCGACCGCGTCGAGGAAGAGCTCGTCGAGATGTCCAACGGTTGCATCTGCTGCACGCTGCGTGACGACCTGCTCAAGGCCGTCTCCCGACTCGCTCGGCAGGGCAAGTTCGACTACCTGCTCATCGAGTCGACCGGCATCTCCGAGCCGCTGCCCGTCGCGCAGACGTTCACCTTCGAGGACGAGGCCGGCAACTCGCTGGCCAAGCTGTCGAAGCTGGACACGATGGTCACGGTCGTCGATGCCTCGACGTTCCGCGGCGAATTCCAGCAGTCCGATGGGCTCAAGGACCGCGAGATGGGCCTGGGCGAGGAGGACGAGCGGACCATCACCGACCTGCTGACCGATCAGGTCGAGTTCGCCGACGTCATCCTGGTCAACAAGTGCGACCTCGTCAGCGAGGAAGAGCTCCGCGAGGTCGAGGCGACCATCCGCTCGCTGAACGCCGACGCGAAGATGATCCGCACGACCAATTCCGAAATCGACATCCACGAGATCATCGGCACCGACCGCTTCGACATGCAAGCGGCGATGGGCTCGGCCCAGTGGATCAAGGAACTGAACGAGGAGCACACGCCCGAGACCGAGGAGTACGGCATCTCGAGCTTCGTGTACCGGGCCCGCCGGCCGTTCCACCCGCAGCGTCTGTACGACCTGATGACCACCGGCGTGCTCCGGCCGACTCGGTCCAAGGGCTTCTGCTGGCTCGCGACCAAGCACGACTTCGCGGCGATGTGGTCGCAAGCGGGCGGCTCGTTCCGCGTTGAGCCCGCCGGTCGATGGTGGGCCGTTGCGCCGCGCGAGCGATGGCCGAACGACCCGCAGTCGGTCGCGTGGATCGACTCGAAATGGGAAGAGCCCTTCGGCGATCGCCGCCAAGAAGTCGTGATCATCGGCGTGAAGCTCGACGAACAGCACATCCGCGCGATGCTGGACACCTGCCTCCTCACCAATGAGGAACTGGCGATGGGACCAGCCGTGTGGGACGCGTGGCCCGACCCCTTCCCCGAGTGGATGTTCGAGGAAGCGGGAGCCTGATCGGTCCCGCGATCTCGATGCATGCGCGAGCACCTCAATGCTCGAACGCACGAGACCGGAATACGCTCCCCGTCGATCAACGTCGGGATGAGCGGCTCTTCAATTTGAAGCCAGTGAGCATCGCTATCCCGCAGAGCAGCCAGGAGCGCGGGGCCATTGGAAACAGCGACCGAGAAGCGTGCCTTCGTTCTTGAGCTGGGCCGCCTGCTCCATGAGTCGGGCGCCTCGGCGGGACGCCTTGAGACCGCGCTCCGCGGCGCGAGCGCCGAGCTGGATCTAGAAGCCGAGGTCTTCTCGACGCCCACCGGCCTCACAGTGTCGTTCGGCGAGATGGGCTCCCAGCAGACGTCCGTGATGCGCGTCGTTCCCGGCGAGGTCCACCTCGAGAAGCTCGCGATGGTCGATGCCGTCGCGGAGCGCGTGGCCGCGGGCGAGCTCTCGGTGCGCGATGGGCGGGCCGAGCTCAGGGCCATCGTCCGCGCGCCAAACCGTTGGCCGCGGTGGCTCATGATCGTGGCCCAGATCGTCATCGCCGCGGGCGCCGCGCGCATCTTCGGGGGCTCGCTGGGCGACGCCGTCGCCGCCAGCGTGCTCGGCGGCGTGATTGCCGCGCTCACGTGGGCCCTGCAACGCAACGAGCACTCGGCGTACCTCACCGACTTCGGGGCCGGCGCGGTCGTCGCGGCCGGTGCGCTCGCGTGGGACCGCTTCGTGTTCCCGATCTCGGAGTACCCGGTCACGCTCGCGGCGATCATCGTCCTCATCCCCGGCCTCACGCTCACGCTGTCCATCAGCGAGCTCGCCACGCGGCACCTGGTGTCGGGCACGGCGCGGCTCATGGGCGGGCTTATGGTGCTTGTGTCGCTCGGCTTTGGCGTCGCCATCGGGCGACAACTGGAGCGCGTGCTGCCGCCCATGGCCGAGACCGGCCCGGGCGTTACGGCGCAGGGCGAGCTGGGCCAGGCGATCGCCATCGGCCTCCTCGGCGTCATGCTCGCGATCGTCTTTCGCGCACGCCCGAGGGACATCGTGCCCGTCGTGCTGGCGGTGAGCCTCGGTGTCTACGGCGCACGGTTCGGCGCGAGCATCCTGAGCCCCGAGCTCGGTCCGGCGATCGGCGCCTTCGTGCTCGGCCTGTTCTCCAACGCGTGGTCGCGCCTTCGTCGCCAGCCCGCGGCGATCACGACGATCCCGGCCCTGCTCCCGCTCGTCCCCGGGAGCATCGGCTTCACCGGCCTGAACGCGATGCTGACCGACGACACCATGACCGGCGTCGAGACGTTCTTTACGATGTTGCTTGTGGGCGTCTCGCTGGTTGCCGGGCTTCTGCTGGCCAACGTGGTCTACGGGCCGCGTAAGGCCGTGTGATGCTTGCAGGCCCGGGACTCATGCACGACTAACATCTGATCATGGATCAGCATGCAACCATGAGCATCGATGAGCAGGCGACCATAGACCTGGACCAGTACGCGACCGATGGCATGGTCTTCTTCCTCTTCGGCATCTTCTGCGCCTACTGGGCCCAGCAGACCAATCGGAACGCGTGGCTGTGGTTCTTTCTTGGCCTGTTCTTCGCGCCGATCACGGGCATCGTGTTGCTCGTCAAGAACGCGGGAGATCGAAGGGGCACGAGCCTCAAGTAGACGAACGTGCCACGACCTCATTGCTCGGCGGGCATAGCAGACACCATGAATGGGCCTGCACAACGCACATAGACCCACGCCGCCTGGCCACCCTCCACGATCGACAATACCACGCTCGATCCGCCCTCCCCCGCATCACGACGCCCTTCGCCTGTCAAACGCGGCCCGACATAGCTGCCCGGCTCGAGTTCGGGCGACTCTCCCCCGCGATGCAGTAGCGGCCGGCCAGTGATCACAACCAAACGCATCATCGGATCGCCGCTCGCAACGGAGACGCGCATACGAGGCGGCACTTCGACCAGCGCGCCACCGGGCCGATCGTCCTGTGGATCGCCCCAGAGATACGACACGCGCGGGCCATCGACGGGCGAGACCCCACGGGCCAACCGGATCCGGCTGGTCGTCGACGCGTCGAGCCACACCAGATTCGCCGCGTGCACGTTGATCGCGCGCTCGCCGGTGTCGATCGCCTCCGCGGCCGGCCGCACGAGGTATGGACCGCTCTGGATCTCGATGTAGGCGATCCGTTCTCCATCCCCACCACCTCCCATGCGTTCTCGAATAGGCACGCCCGATCGCGCCGAGGTGATGTGCACCTCGCCCGCGGGCTGCGTCCAGTACGAGCCGGGAGCCATCCACGAGTTCGCGGCCCCCGGGTCGTCGTTGTGGATCAGCCCCTCGATGACCAAGCCGCGGTACGTCACGTTGTGGATGTGCGGCGGCGACGAGAACCCCTCGGCGAACTTCACGAGGAAGCCGGTCGCGCCCGCGAGCGTGCGATCGCCCCAGAGGTCGGCCGCCCGCGGCCCCGCGGCGCCACGTGCCGGGTTCAGCGCGCCCCAGTCGGCATTCGAGGCGAGCACGACCTCGAACGGCGTGGCTAACGATTCGCCGGCATTGCGTTGGTGATCACCGGCAACACAGCCACCAAGCGTGGCGGCGAGCGCGGCCAAGACCGCAATGCGAAGGAGCGCCGCGGCGCACGCCATGGGTGATCTGTTCATACTCCGAGGCTATGCCGAGGGGGTGGTGCGGGCGTTGGTGGTCTCGCGTGGGGCGAGCGGCACGCACGAGTGTTGCACGCCCGGTACCATCGCCCATGCGCTTCCACCGCGCCCCCAACCCCGACGACAAGATCGGCCTGATGGGCTGCTTGCAAGTCATGATGCTGGCCGCGGTGGTGACGGGCGTGGGCGTTGTCGTCGTGTTCGTGCTCGCCGTGCTGGTACATTAGAACGCGGTCCTGGTGGGCGGCGCAAGCTCATACCACGCGGCCGGGCATCAGACCGCTACCGTTGTTGCTCGGAGAATCGGCACGTGTCCAACGTCGAGCACATCATCTCGGGAAGGCTGCTGAACGACCCACCCATGCCGGCCGAGGACCTCGCCCGGATCCACGTGCCGGATGAGGGCGACGCGAAGGAACGATGGGACAGCCTGGTCGATCCCAGGGGCGGCCACCTGTGGCGTCTGCCCAAGGACTCGTGGCCACGGCGGACCATTGTCGCAGGCCCATCCCTCTATGAGTACCACGACGACTGGAACGCCGACCGCGTTCCGGCCATGCAGCGGTTGCTTGCCGGACTCCTGCCACCGGAGAGCACGGTCTTCGTCCTCTGGATGCGTCCGGTCGCGGCGCGAACGGTGCACAACGTGCTGTGCCGCAACTGGATGAACTTCCTGTTCGACGATGAGGGCGTGGTGATCCGTTCCGAGGCGGACGGTCCCGGCGCGGTCCTCGCCAGTGGCAAGATATGGTTTTACACGAATGGAGCATGAACGCTCGCGCAAACCACCGTCCTGGGCCCAACCACTCAGACACGTCGGGCAGGCTTCGATGCGCCCCACAAACCCCGAGACCCACCCATGACCGACGACTTCCTCGCCAAGGAGCAACGCGAAGACGAGGCGTTCCTGCGCAACATCGGCGAGGCTCCCGAACAGGAGATCACCGGGCTGGTCAGCGCCAGCGGGGCCGGTGGAAGCAGTCTCGGGTCGGGCCCGTGGTGCCTCGTGTTCCATCTTGCGGCGTGGAGGGACGCCGCCGGCACGCTCCACCAGGACACGCTGCGCGTGGAGGTCCCAGTCTCGAAGGAAGAGCTGTCCCGCCAGATGGCCGCAATCGGGAAGTACTCGATCGTGTCGCTGCGAACGCGCGTGGCCGAGCATCCGAGCGGCCGCACGCAGGCGTACGGCCCGGCGCTCCCAACGATCGGCGTGCGCGACGACGAGCTGTCCGAGATCGCCGCGAAGCTGCAGGAGCCCGTCGTGATCAACGATCCCGTGCTGGGCGAATTCACGCTCGATCGCTCGATCAGCTGGTTCAGCGGCGAGGCCACGTGGGCCGGCGCGCCGGTCGAGCTGCACTTGTCGGCCGGCGAGCCGGCCGGGGCGGAGGCGTGCCTCGAGGTGGCGCGGGCCCTCTGGGACGCGCAGCCTGCGTGGACTGCGAGGATCACCGACCACGCGGCCGCCGAGCTGCTGGAGATCAAGAACGGGTCATGGCTCGACGAGGGGGAGTCGCCGATCACGCCCGAGGAGTTCAAGGAACGCATGGTCCTCGAGTCGGTGACGGTCGAGGCGGACGGCTCGTTCGAGTTCTCGTACGACGATGGCGACCTCTTCTGGGGGCACGCCATCGATGTCGGCGGCAGCCTCACCGAAGGCCCGACCCACGCCGGCATCTCCGGCTGAGCCGCACGCGGCGCCGCGGGCCCGGGGAGGCGTGCGCGCCACGCCGGGCGGCGTTCTGGGCGTCCCGGGTGTGGCTCACTTCGCGACGCGAGGGATTCTCGACGTCACGGGAGCGGCTCTCGTCGCGACGGGAGTGATTCTCGTCGCCCCGGGAGCCGTTCTCGTCGCGACGGGAGGCGTTCTTGTCGCGACGAGAACGGTTCTTGGCGTGCCGAAAACTGTTTTCGGTGCGGCGGAAACTCTTCTAGGGGGCGCCAGGGCGGTTTTTGTATTCGGACGTGAGGAATCCAACACGGCCAGGTGCGGGCAGCCGACAGGCCTGAGTTCCGATACCGTCCCCTTTGCGAACAAGTTGTCGCTG
>CALCCF010000085.1 GCA_937899905.1 uncultured Phycisphaeraceae bacterium | reverse complement strand
CGGGATCCTCGCTCACGATGGTCGTACCCACGACGGCGGCGGGCATCAAGTCGGGCGTGAACTGGATGCGGCTGAACTGCAGGTGCAATGCCTCGCTCAGCGATCGAACCAGTAGCGTCTTGCCTAGCCCGGGTACGCCCTCCAGCAGCACATTGCCACCGGCGAACAGCGAGATGAGCACGGCATCGACGACATCGGTGTGACCGACGACGGCCTTGCCGACCTCCTCGCGCAGCCGCTTGAACTGCTCGCCGAAGCGTTGGCATGCTTCCTTTACGGCCTCGGGGGTCTGCATGTCTTCCTGTGCTGCCATTGTCACTGCTCCCTTCGGCCCGTGCGCCGACTACCGAGACTCTCGAGACTATCGATCTTCGATTTCATCCTGCGTGCGTCGCTTGGCCTTGAGCAGGCGCGACATGCCCTGTTCTTCTTCGCCCGCGGTCGAGGCTTCTGGGTGCTTCGTCTTCTTTGCTTGCTGGGGTTGGCCGTTGCCAGAGCCCTCGACCACACTTCCGTGCGAACGACGGAGCTCCTCTTCGCTGACCTCGAAGCGGGCCTTGGCGTTGGCGCGTTGCTCCTGGGCACGCATGGCGGCCCGAACCTTCTCGCTGGGTCCGTCGTCGGGACGAGTGAGCCGTTCCTTGGCCTTGGCCCGTGCCGCACGGAGCGCATCGATCTGCTGGGACTGTGTCTGCTTGGTTCCGCTGAGCGCGCGCTGCACAGAGCGGCCGATGCCGCGTACATCGATGCGGACGCGCCGCACGCCGACATCGAGCAAGAACAGACCAATCGCGATCATCGCGGTTGGCAGCCATACGCTGGTTAACGCGACGGGCATGTCCAGGCCGTCGCGCCGCCAGGGGTTGTTTTCTTCATCGGTAGCGTCGGTGCTGAGGACGCGACCGCCGGTCAGTTCGGCAACACGGCGCAGCAGCGCCTCATTCGTACGTGTCGCGCGGAACTCGTCGGCGAACGGGCGATCGATCGCGGCCCTGGCCGTCCCGCGCAGCCGCTGGCCGTCGTTGCCCGGCGCGTCGTAGTTGAGGCTCAGGAGGTATGAGCCAGATTGCTCGGTGTCGTACACACCCTCGTAGATGCCCGGCCCGGTCTGCTGCAGTGAGACGTCGATGCCGGTCCCATCGGGAGCTGCCAGCCGGCCGTTGAAGCTCGCGAAGTTCATGCGCTGGCCCGCGGCATCGGTTGCCTCGACGACGATACGGGTCCGGTCGCCCTCGCGGGTGGTGACCACGCGGACGTTGGCGTCGCCGCTCGCGCGCATCGTCCACCGGACGTGTTGCTCCCAAAACTGCTTGTAGTCGCCCCAGGCGAGCCACATCGGGTTCCAGCGGCTGAGTGCATCGCTCGTATATGTGATGACGCGCCCAAGGCCGTGCTGCCACTGGGCCATGATGGGGTCGTTCTCTTGGCCACGCATCGTGACGAGCGCCATCCCTTCGCGATCGCCCGCGACAACGTATCCGCTGAGCGGTGGCACGCCTCGGATGCCGCGCGAAGCCTCGGTGAGGCCCGGGGTGTAACCGGGGACGAACGGCGTGCCCTCCCACACGAGCGGCCGGCTGATGGTCTGGGCCTCTCGAACGAAGATCTCCGGTAGCTGTGCGCGGCTATTGGCGATGCTGACTGGGTAGTACCTCCCGCGGGTGGCGTTTGCGAGATCCTGCATGAGCGCATCGTTGCTGAAATCGCCGATCGTCACCGTAGAGATCGAAATGTTGCTACGCAGCGCGTTTCGAACGATGCTCGCGCGATCGCGTTCGTCCCACATGGTCTGGCCGTCGCTGAGCACGATGATGTGCTTCACGGCCGCAGAGGCATCCTGCAACTGCTCAAGCGCCATGACGAGCCCAGGTATCATGTTCGTGCCGCCACCGATTCGCATCCGCCGGATGGCCGAGGCGAAGCCGCTCCGATCGCTAACCTCGGCCAGTGGTACAACAAGCCCGGCGGAGGAATCGAATCGGATGACCGTGGCCAGATCACGCGACGACAAGGTGTTGATGCCCGCCATCGCGCCCTCTTTGGCGATGTCGAGCTGGCTCAGGCCAAGCCCGCCGACCGTGCCGCCCATCGAGCCCGAGGTATCGATGACGATCGCGATGGCGCCCCGGGGCAACTGACGCTTTTGTGGAGGGTCGAGCCGGATGGGCAACGCGTCTTCGAGCGGGCTGTTGATCCATCCGCCGGCTCCGAAGCTGTTCGGCCCGCCCAGCATCACCAGGCCACCCCCGACATCGTGCACGTACTGCCGGAGTTGGTCCATGCCCATGCGGCTGAAGTTCGCCGCCGGCTGGTTCATGAGGACAACCGCGTCGTACGCGCTGAGGCCCACGAGTGTGTCGGGAATGGCGGCCGCTGGTCGCGCCTCGACAAGTACGCCGGCGTCGCGTAACGCCCGTACGAATGGCTGCGCCGAGGGCGGATCCTCGACAAGCACGAGCACCTTGCCCTCGCCGGCAACAAAGGTCGTCGCAAGTGCGCGGTTGTTCTCCAGGATCGTGTCGCTGGCGACTGCCGTGTTTGGCTCGAACACCGCCTCGAATCGCAAGACCTCGGTCGAGGGCACTCGGATCGGCACGACAAACGTGTTCAGCCCGGCCTCGAGCGAAATCGGAACGCCGGGGCCGGGGCCTGCTGGGTCGATGTTGATGGCCGAACCGTTGGCTGTGATGGTGAGCGAGCCATCGGCGGGTGCATTGGCGCGCAAGGACACACGCAGGTTGGCGTTCTCTCCCATGCGCGCGGTAGCCGGGGCGAGAAGTTGCTCGACGATGACCTCCTGGTCATAGTCATAGCGGAGCGGCAGGACGTCGATTGGGATGCCCTGAGCCCGGGCGGAGCGTGCCTCGGCGAGGAGGTCGCCCGCGGTCTCGTTGCCGTCGCTCAGCAATACCACGCGATACGCCGCATCGTTCGGGCGTACGGCCAACGCGAGCCGGAGGGCTTCGGCAAGGTTTGTCTGATCGGTGCGGCCGGTGAAGGCCCGGTCGCCGTCGGGCGCCAGCGTGCGGGGCAGGCTCTCGATGATCGCCTCGCCCGCGGTCGCGATCACACCCACGCGGTCGGCGAACTCGCGACCCGACTCTGTCGCATCCGTGATGTACTGACGGGCAGCGCGCTGCACGGTTGTGGGCACGCTCCGGCTGAGGTCGACCACCGCCGTGACGGCGACTTCCTCGGCGGTGTCTCTGGTTGATGGGCGCGCCAACGCCGCGACGAGCAGGAGCAACACCAACAGCCGAACGATTAGGGCCACGCGCCGGCTCGCCGTCGCCATTCCAGACAGGCTCTTACGTCCGATGAGGATCGCGAGCGGCACGAGGGCGGCGAGCAACCAGAACCAACCGGGTTGGTCGAACGCCACGGGCCCGAGCGTGAGCCCCAGCGGCCACACGGTCAGCATCGGCGGCTCCTCGTCCGAGAATCCGCTCCCGGCTCGGCATGGACGTGGGGCGCTGGGCTCATGGCGTTGTGATTGGGTTCCTCGCAGGATGGGTGTCGGCAGAGCGCCTCTGGCAGACATGCTACCGGGAACCCGCCGTCAGGGTTCAGCAATGATGCTGTATCCGAGCAAATATCGAACAGGTCCTTCAAGAGTATTGCGATGCTGATCTCGTGTACTCGGGTGGATGAAACGAGTCCAAGCGTTCTCCCGTATACGCGACGAAGGCGCCGGGTGTGGCCTGGTGCCCACGTGGGTTCGTGGGAGGCATCTCGCCTCATCATGTGTATCCAAAGAGGAGTCGAGGTATGAAGAAGTTTGCTGCGCTATCGATCTTGGCCGTTCCTGCTGTGGCCTTGGCCCAGGTGACGGCGGTTGGACCGTTCACCGGGGATCTGCAGGAGGGCTTCGATGGTCTTCCCGGCGGATTCCCGCCGTCCCACCCCGTTTTTGACGGCACTGGTGAGATGATCAGCACCGGCGGTTCCATGCACACCACTACGGGTTGGGGCTTCCGCTGCACCATCCGCCCCTTCGAGGGCACCCGCCTGGCTGCCTCGGCGAGTGGCTTCGTCCGCTTCGAGTTCGACGAGGATGTTGGTTCGTTCGGTGGCTATTTTGGGACCAATGCGGATACCGCCGGCCCCGATGGCACCGCTCGCTTCTTCAACGCCGCCGGCGACCTCATCGGTGATGCCGTGATCGAACTCGCCGCCGACTGTGGCTGGACCTGGAATGGGTGGGAGTTTGATGAGGCCGTCACGGTCATCGAGGTTGAGGGCTCGCTCTTCGGTGGTGCCTTCGTTCAGATGGACGCCATGGAGCTCGGACTTGGCGCTGGTGGCGGTTGTGCTGTCGATCTTGACGGCGACGGCGAACTGACGCTGTTCGACTTCCTCGCGTTCCAGACCCTCTTCAGCGATGGTGACCTTGCCGCCGACTTCGACGGCGATGGCTCGCTGACCATCTTTGACTTCCTGGAGTTCCAGACCCAGTTCAGCGATGGCTGCGACTAACGGCCCGGGACTTTGGGCCGCTTAAGGGCCCGATAATCGGATCCTGCCAAGATTCCGCCGCCCCCGATTGTGGGGCGGTCTTTTATTTGGTGAAGCCCGGTGCGCGGATGTCCGAAATTCCTGGAGTCGATCACGGACCCAAAGCCAGGAGTTGATATGGACCCCGCGCGCATTACACCGTTCATCAAGAGTGTACAGAACGTCTTCGCGACCATGCTGCAGCTGCCGGTCGAGGTCGAAGATCCCCAGATCAAGCAGGGGAAGTCGGCCACGTATGACGTCACGGCGATCATCGGCATGAGCGGCGACTGCGTTGGCTCCGTCGTCTTGAGCTTCGAACAGGAGTCTGCCCTCCGCATCGTGGCGCTCTTTACGGGCACCGAAGCGAGCGTGGACTCGCCGGACTTTGCAGACGCGGTCGGAGAACTCGTGAACATGATTAGTGGTGGGGCCAAGGCGCTCTTCGAAGGACGCAAGGCATCCATTTCGACGCCCAGTGTTGTTCTTGGGTCGAATCACGTGGTGAGCACCCAGACAGATGTTCCCACAATCGTGTTGCCGTGTGTGACAGATTGTGGGCGGTTCGCGATCGAGATCGCGATCCAGGATCAGGTGGAGTCGGCGGACGCCGATTCCCAGTCGGCTGCCACGACCGCGTGAACCAGGACGTAGAGGAGCGATCCCATGAAGATCCTACTGGTAGATGATTCCAAGACCATGCGCAACATCCAGAAGTCGGTCCTCAGCCAGCTCGGTTACTCCGAGCTCGAAGAGGCCTGCGACGGACAGGACGCGCTGAGCAAGGTCAAGGCTTTCGATCCCGATCTCCTGCTCGTGGACTGGAACATGCCCAACATGGACGGCCTCAGCTTCGTCAAGGCGTACCGCCAGGACGACAAGACAACGCCGATCATCATGGTGACCACCGAGGCCGAGAAGAGCCGGGTCATCGAGGCCATCAAGGCCGGCGTGAACAACTACGTCGTGAAGCCCTTCACGCCTGATCTGCTGAGCCAGCGCATCCAGGAAACGCTCGAGAAGTGCGCCGCGGCCTAACCGCCACGAGCAACAAGGTCTTGGGCGTCCATGCGTACGGATGAGCTCGAAAAACTGATCAGGATCTCGGTCTGTGCGGACGGCCTCACGGCAACACTCACCGTGCAGGCCGGTGTCGACCCTGAAGAGCTCTCTGCGGATCTGGTGGGTGCCATCCTTGAGGGGCGTGGCGTACGCATTCCCGCGGAGATCAATCCCAGGGTCGATGAACTGAAGCGTCGGATCGCCGAGGCTCCCGAAGAAGAGATCGACATCATCATCGCCGAGGGCATCGCGCCCGTGCACGGCAAGGATGGCAGGTTTGACCTCGATCCCGAACTCTGCGACGATGAGCAGGCCAAGAAGCGCGAAGAGAGCGAAGCCGACGCCGACCACTACGGACGCTCGGCATTCCTCGTCGTCGAAGAAGGCCAGCGGATTGGCAAGGTCGTGCCGCACTCTGATGCAGAGGATGGTGTCGATGTGCGGGGCAAGACCATCAAGGCAACGCCTGCCCGGCCGTGCAAGGTCAAGTTTGACGAATCCCTGGACGTTGATGAGGACGGCACCGTCACCGCGCTGCGAAACGGACGGCTCGAGGTCGCGGCCGAGCGGGTCCGCATCCAGCCCGTCCTCGTCGTCCCAGAATCGGTCGACTTCAGCAGCGGCAACGTCGATTTCCCCGAGGATGTGCTTGTTCAGAAGGGCGTGCGCGACTGCTTCACGGTGCATGCGGGCGGTAGCCTCGAGATTGTCGAGCTCGTTGAAGCCGCGACCGTCAGCGCGAATGGCAGCATCCTCTTGCGACGCGGTATGGCGGGTCGCGGGAAGGGAGAGATCTCTGCCGGCGGTGATCTGGAAGCAAAGTATCTCGATGCAGTAAACGTGACAGTACAGAACGATCTCCGCGTCCAACGAGAATTAACGAACTGCACGACATATGTCGGGCGATGCATGCACGCCCAGTCTTGCAGCGTCGTGGGCGGCAAGTTGGATATTCGCTTCGGTGGCCAGGCACGCATGCTTGGGGGTGAAGCCGAGACCGAGACGCTGATCCGTCTCGGTGTGGATCCGAAGCTTGACGAGCAGGCAAGAGAACTCGAAGAGATCCTCCCGGTCGCACTGAATCGGCTGAATCAGGCAACGGTCGAGCTCGATCAGCTCAAAAAGATGGCGGCCAAGCTCACGCCAACGCAGGCAGAGTCGATGACGAGCCTCCAGTTTGAGATCATGACCGGGCAGACGAGGCTGAGCGCCATTCATGCGGCGATACAACAGATCTCCGAAGCCTACAAGCGATTGTCGAAGGCGACCCTGTCCGTTGACAAGAACATCATGCCCGGCGTCACGATCGTCATTGGGAACAAGTCGGCCGTTGTCCGCGAGCCGATCCGTGGGCCGGTCGAGGTATCGCTGGATGAGTCCGGCACGCTCGTGATGAAGCAGCCCTCCAGCGACAGTGTGATCCCGCTATCAACCAAGGCGAAGCTTGTGCCCGCAAGCGGTGTTGTCGATGTGGCCGAACTCGAGCGGCTACTCGATAACCCACTGTTTAATGAGGTCCGCGCGGCCGCATAGTGGTCGGCCGGACAGGGTTCTTGCCGCAGTATCGCCGCTGCGGCTGAATCACGTTCGCCGAGATGCCGATGACCCACGAGGAGCTGTTCGCACCTTGGATGGTGTGAGTGCGCACGCTCGCCGGGAGAACCTGCCATGCAGCGGTGGCCACAGATGCGTCCAGAACCCAGCGCCCCCGATCCTGACCAGAAGCGTCGGACCGGTCGCATTGCGCCCGAGGGATTCAAGTGCGATCTGGGCAAGGTACTCGATCTTTCGGCGGGCGGCCTGCGGATCTCGGGTCGTGGGCCGAAGCCGGGAGACGAAGGCGACGCGATCGCGTTCAAGCTCGACTGGGGCCTCGGCTCGATGGTATTCCAGGGAAGGGTCATGCGGCTCGAGCGCCGCGCGCTCTTCGGCTGGGTCGCGGGTGTGAGCTTCGAGAACCTGACGCCCGCGCACAAGCAGGCGCTCTCCAAAGCATCGATGCTCGCCGCGAGTGGCGAGATCACCGAGTGGCATCGAGCAGGCTAGCCGCCAGATCCTGGGCGCAGGCTCGCCAGGCTGCGCACGCGTCCATGACCTGATCACGCGAAACGCCCAGGTGGAAGACAGCGCGGACGCGGCCATCACCCTCAGAGAGCACGCCAGTACCGCGAGATTCGAGGCTTTGGGCGAACGCGTCCGCGGCCCGCATCTGTGTTTCAAGGGATTCGTCTGGTAGCATTCGGGCAAAGACGATGTTCGTCTGGACCGCCTGCGGATCGAGCACCATACCCGGTGACTCGCGGACTACCTCGGCCAGCATCCGTGCGTGCTCGTGGTCTTCGGCCAGCCGATCGATGTGATGATCGAGCGCGTGCAGGGCCGCGGCCGCCAGCACGCCGGCCTGCCGCATCGAGCCGCCGAGCAGCTTGCGCCAACGGCGGGCCAGGCCGATGGTGGTCCTATCGCCAACAAGAGCTGAGCCCACCGGTGCGCCGAGGCCTTTCGAGAAGCAAACGCTCACGGTGTTGGCCGGCTGGACGATCCTCGAGAGCGGCTCGCCGCTGGCCACTCCCGCGTTCCAAAGGCGTGCGCCATCGATGTGGAATCGGAGATCGAGTTCCTTGGCGGTGCTGCCGATGTCGTCGATCGCATCCAATGGCCAGACATGGCCGCCGCCCTTGTTATGCGTGTTTTCGATGCTGACCAATCGCGTGGGAGGGCAATGCTGGTCCTCGAAGCGGATGGCCCGGCGCAGCGTGAGGGGCGTGAACTCGCCGGAGTCTCCTGGCACGAGACGGATTGAGCAGCCCGCCACGGCCGCGTAGCCGCCGGTCTCCCAGTGGAAGATGTGGGCCTGCTCGTGGGCGACGATCTCGTCGCCGGGAGATGTCTGGGTCTTGATCGCCAGCAGGTTGGCCATCGTGCCGCTGGGCACAAAAATGGCAGCCGCTTTGCCGAGCATCTCCGCGACTCGAGCCTCGAGAGCGCGAACCGTTGGATCCCCCTCCTGGACGTCGTCGCCGACCTCGGCCTCGGCCATCGCCCTGCGCATCGCCTCTGTCGGCTTGGTGACCGTGTCGCTGCGGAGGTCGATTCTCGGTTCGTGAGATTGGGCCATCGATTGGTCTCCAGGGTCCTGGACTACGCGCCGTCGCGAGTGGGTGGGGCGGTCTCGAGCGGCTCCTCGCGGATGCGGTCACGAATCGTTGGGTCGCCCGCGAGCACGAAGAACGCAGCCGTACCGCAGGCAGCAATGAAGAAGCAGAGCGCATAGGTCCACGCGCCGGCGTGGTACCCGAAGCCCGAGCTGCTCGCAATCGTGTATACAGAAACGCCGATCATCGGTGCGAGGGCGCCACGGACGCCGGTAAGCGTGACGTGCACGCCCATGTACTGCGACTCACGGCCGGTCGGCGCGAAGTCCAGGTGCCCGAGATTCCAGGCCAGAACCCCGCCCGCGAAGGCGATGCCCTTGGCCACCGCCGCCACGCCGCCGAGCCACAGCATGTCCCAGTACACGCCGACGACCATCAGCGAGAGATTGATCAGGAACACCCAGCTGTGGATCGTGCGGAACCGGACGATGTGTGTGTGGTCGAGCAGTCGCGCCCAGATCGGGATGAACACCGGCATGAGACCCAACGGGATCGAGCTCGCAATCAAGATGCCCGCGAGGTAGCCCAGCTCGAATTGCTCCCGGAGAACCAGCACGAGCGGCGCCATCGCCATCATGTTGCCCATGCCAAGCAGGAACTGGGCCGCCATAAAGCGCGCAAATGGGCGGTCGTCGTGCAGCGTGCGCACCACGGACCACGGATTCAGCGACACGGTCCTCGCGACATCGCCCTTGCGCTCGCCGGCCAGTAGCGCCGTCTCGTGGCGGACACGGATTTTTGAATAGTGCCAGATCCCGATGCCCGCGAGCACGGCTCCGATCGGCAGCATGATGCGGAATGCGCGCTCGTCGGCGTCCATCGCCTGACCCAGCCCCAGGCCGAGCAAGGCGAGCGACATCACCTGGATCGTTGCGAACTTGCCCGTGATCTGCGCGCGCACGTCGCGGCGGTAGTTGTACCGCCACACGGTCGACCGGATCGTGACCAGCCCGGCCCACGCCATCCGACCGGCGACGACGGCCAGCGTGGTCAATACGAGGCCGAGGCTGGTTCTCGGGCTCGCGGCAATGACGAGCACCATCGCGAGCAGTCCGATCTGCAGGCCGTTCATGAACGGGATCTTGCGTACGCCGTGGCTGAGCTTGACCCACATGAAGCTCGTGATGTTGGCCATCGCCGGAGCCGCGGCGAGCACACCGACGGCTAGGTTCAGCCAGATCGCCGGCACGCGACCCTCGTAGGCCACACGCACCAGCACGCTGACGATCGCCCCCTCGGTAGCCGCCAGCGCGAAGGGCAGGAAGACGGCGGCCAGCGCCTCGCGCCGGTAATTCGCCCGGGCCATCTGCGGCACCGACTCGGGCAGGAAGCTCCACAGCACCCGCATCGCCATCGAGCGCGACGCACGAGAGGGTGCTGACGGCTCGGTTTGTATCGATGGGGTCGCGGACGCTGGTGGGGGGCTCACCAATCATTGTGGCCCGGATTCCATCCAAGGCAAGCCCATACGGGCGGACCCCACGAACGTGTGCCGATGAACAACTAGGGGCTGTTGCCTTCTACAATGACGCTTGGCCTTCGATCGGGGGCCGAACATGCCATTTCGCGCCCCAACCATGGGCCCTCTCGGCCCGCCACGGACGCCACGCTCCTTATGACGCCACAGATCCGCAACTTCTCCATCATCGCCCACATCGACCACGGCAAGAGCACGCTGGCCGATCGGCTGCTGCAGGCCACGAATGCCGTGAGTGAGCGCGAGCGCCGCGAGCAGACGCTCGACAACATGGAGCTCGAGCGCGAGCGGGGCATCACCATCAAGGCATCGTCGGTCACCGTCATGCACGAGCACGAGGGCACGCCCTACATGCTCAACTTCATCGACACGCCGGGCCACGTCGACTTCGGGTACGAGGTCAGCCGCGCACTCAAGGCGTGCGAGGGCGCGATCCTCGTGGTCGATGCCAGCCAGGGCGTCGAGGCCCAGACCATCGTCAACGCGTACCTCGCGGTCGCCCAGGATCTTGAGATCGTGCCCGTCCTCAACAAGATCGACCTTCCCGGCGCTCGGCCCGACGAGATCGCCATGGAGGTCGAGCAGGCGCTCGGGTTCCCGGCCGAAGAGTGCCTGCGTGTCTCGGCCAAGTCCGGCATCGGCATCCCCGATCTGCTCGACGCGATCTGCGAGCGTTTGCCCGCCCCGCGCGAGAGCGAGATGAAGCAGACGCGGGCGCTCATCTTCGATGCCGTGTACGACGACTACCGCGGCGTCATCGTCTACATCCGCCTCTTCGACGGCACGCTCAAGGTGGGCGACAAGATCCGCATGATGGGCCTCGGACGAACGTTCGCCGTCACCGAGCTGGGCAAGTACACGCCCAAGCCCACCAAGTGCAAGGAGCTGCGCGCGGGCGAGACGGGCTACCTCATCGCCGCGATCAAGACGCTCGGAGACGTCCGCGTCGGCGACACCATCACGCTGGACATCGACCCGGCCGAGGAACCGCTCGAGGGCTACGAGCCGCCGCGCCAGATGGTCTTCTGCGACTTCTATCCGGCGACCAGCGAGAAGAAAGGCAACGACTTCGAGAGCCTGCGCGAGGCGATCGAGAAGCTGAGCCTCAACGACGCGGCGTTCACCTTCCAGCCCGTGCACAGCGAGGCGCTGGGCTTCGGCTACCGCTGCGGCTTCCTGGGCCTGTTGCACATGGACATCATTCAGGAACGCCTCGAGCGCGAGGGCGGCGTCGAGGTCGTGCAGACGGCGCCGACCGTGAGCTACCTGGTCGACATCCGCACCAAGGGCGGCGAGCGCGACACCGTCGAGGTGCACAACCCGGCCGACCTTCCCGACCCTTCGATGATCCTGGCGATCCGCGAGCCGATCTGTAAGGTCGAGATCATGACGCCCAAGGAATACATCGGCGACATCATGACGCTTTGCCTGGGCCGCCGCGGGCTCTACAAGAACCAGCAGTTCATCAGCGAGACGCGCGAACTGCTGACCTTCGAGATCCCGCTGGCCGAGATCATCTACGACTTCTACGACAAGCTCAAGAGCATGACCAGCGGCTACGCCACCATGGACTACGAGATCGACCGGTACGAGGAGGACCGCCTCGTCAAGGTCGACATCCTCATCAACGGCGATCCGGTCGAGGCCCTCGCCTTGATCGCCCACAAGGAGCGCAGCGAGCAGCGGGGGAGGCAATTGCTCGTGAAGCTCCGCAAGCAGATCCCACGCCACCAGTTCGAGATCCCGCTCCAGGCCGCCATCGGCGGCAAGATCATCGCCCGCGAGACCATCAAGGGCTTCCGCAAGGACGTGACCGCCAAGTGCTACGGCGGCGACGTCAGCCGCAAGCGCAAGCTGCTCGAAGCCCAGAAGAAGGGCAAGGAGCGGATGAAAAGCGTCGGTAGCGTGAGCATCCCGCAGACCGCGTTCATGGCGGTGTTGGATACGAGTGAGGATTAGTCAACTTGCCCGAGCCCATCACTACTGCCGATCTGTGGGATTTCGCAAGAGAGAGTGTTAAAGACAAAGGCTCGGAGTGGGAAGGGGCCCTTGACGCGATCGGCTTGCTCCACGATGCGGACTTTCCGCCGTATGACGCGACACCCCTCAACTGCAGGGTGTTCGCGACGACTGGAGGCAACGGCACTCACTTTGCCGCCCTCGACACTCCGGGCGAACCAATCGTCATGGTCGTGCCAATGGCTTTCGATCGACCACACATCGTGGTAGGCGAGAGCTTGCGCGAGTTTTTGTGCCTCGGATGCGAGTGCGGGTACTTTGGGCTTGAGCAGCTCGTGTACGACTGGACAGGCACGATCGAGTGGATCAACGATCCCGAATCGTCGCATCAGTATCCGGAGGAACTGAGATTGCTCGGCGAATTGCGACGGCGTTTTGAGCTCGAGCCTCTTGCCGATCCACACGGTCGTCTCAAGGAACTGCAGCGCCAGTATCGGAGTTGCATCGTGGCGCGGACCGAGAATGGTCAGAAATGACCGCCCTGCTTGAGACCATCCTCTACACCCCCGACCCCATCGCCACCGCCCGCTTCTACGCGGACGTCATCGGCTTGCGGCTCCTCGAAGAGCCCAGCGAGCGTATGGCGGCGCTTCGGGTGAGCGAGGCGTCGGTGTTGCTGCTGTTCGAGCCGGAGTGGTCCGGCCGGCCGGGGCGTGATGTGCCCAGCCACGGCGCGACTGGGCCTGGACACGTCGCGTTCCGCGTGGACGACCTCGACGCGTGGCCCGAGCGACTGGCGAAGCACGGCGTCGAGATCGAGCAGCGGGTCAGGTGGCCGACTGGGTTCTTCAGGGCGGGGCGATCGATCTACTTTCGAGATCCGGCCGGGAACTCCGTTGAGCTCCTGGACGCGGACATCTGGCCCGAGTGAGCCTCGTCGGATGTCCGGGCGAAGTCTCGCCGCTAACCGATAGAAACTGGGAGCAAATCGGAGTCGAACAGGCCTCCGGCTACACTGCGCCGAGTCCGCATCACGGAGTACCCCTACCGCGTGCACGACGACGAACCCCAACTCATCGAGCGAGCCAAGGCAGGCGATGGGTCGGCGGCGGCCGAGGTCGTCGAGCGGTACCAGCGGCGGATCTACACGCTGTGCGTCCGCGTGCTGGGCGACGTCGACGCGGCCGAGGAGCTGACCCAGGAGACGCTGATCAAGGCGTTGACCGGTTTGGAGAAGTTCGACGGCCGGGCAAGCCTCTCCACCTGGCTGCACCGCATCGCGACTAACGCTTGCTACTCCCGGATGCGTTCGGATCGTGTCCGGGCCAAATCCCGCGTGCCTTGGCCCGAAAGCGGGGAACTTCCGGTCCCCAGCCGCGTCCAAGGTGGTGAGGACGCGCTTGATGCGCGGCGTCGCCGCCAGACGGTCGCGGTGGCGCTCGATCGGATCAACGCCGAGCACAGGGTGGTGCTCGTGCTGAGGGATGTCCAAGGGATGGAGTACGAGCAGCTTTCCGAGGTCCTGGGCGTGCCCGTGGGCACCATCAAGAGCCGGCTCTTCCGGGCCCGTGCGGCCCTGCGTGAGGCCATCGAGCGGCTCGAGTCTTCATCTCAGCACACGGACCAGCAGCCTAAACGAGGAACGCGGTGATCGGCGGAACGTTCGATTTCGATGCCCTGCCCAACGGCCTGAGCGAGGCCGACCTGCTCGCGTGGGTTGAGGCGGACGCTCGCGCGCGTGCCGAGCACGCCCCCGGCTCATCGCTCGATCGTGTCTCGCGCGCAATCGAGGCAGATCCGGGTTTGGGTGCGCAGCTCGAATCGATGCGGGTGGATCGTGCGGCCCTTGGTTCGCTCGAAACACCCGCGCCGCCGATGACACTGGCGCAGAGCGTGCTCGAGGAGCACGAGCGGCAGGCGTTGCTCGCGTTGTCCGATATGGCCGCGATGGGGCCGCGTGCATTGGAGCAGCAGGTCGACATCGATGAGCCGTTGTCGTTCGCCTCGTTTCCCTCATGGTTCAAGCCCGCGCTCGCGAGCGCGGCCGTTCTCGCGCTCGCGATTGCCGCATGGCAGTTGATCCCGCTGGCACTGCCGCGATCGGGCCCTGGGCTGCCCGCACCGACGACGGGCGTCCCAAGCGATCTCGCCGACGCGAGCGGAGACGGCGGAACCGTCGAGCCGGCTCCATTCACGATCGAGCCCATCGAGCAGGCCCCGGTTCTGGCTGCCGAACCTCTGGCCACGGTGCCAACGATCGCCAGCGTTCCTGAGCCACGCCCTGCGGACGTGTTGGCCGCACGCTTGGAGATGCCGACCGAGCGCGCGCTCGAGATGGCACGAAGCGGCCGCTTGATGGTGGTGGTCGGTGTCGACCGTCTCGAGCCCGTGCAGGACGCCATCACGACGCTTTCGAGGATGCCCATCGAGTCGACCTGGCGACTGGAGGCCCCGGCTGTTGAACTCGTGGCGGCTCTCACCGAGCCCGCCATGTTGCGTCACAGCGGGATCTACAGCGATCGATCTGGACCGCTGGTTGCCGATCGCGACGGACCGCTCGGTCGGCTCGAGGTGATCCTGGCCGCGACGCCAACCGTTCATGTTGCCCAAGTGTCGAACTCACCAGAGGCGCTGCTCGGGCTGCTCGATGTGCTCGACTTGCTGGGCACCGAAGCGCGCGTGTTCGTCACCGATGCGTCGATGCCCACGGCGGGCTCGATGCCCCCGCCCTTGAACTCGGATGTGTTGCTGTGGTGGGATGCCGACCCGGCTTCGTGGGAGCCCTGGACGGCGATCCCGGTGCGGTTCATCGAACAGCGTTAGCCCGTCGCCGAGTGAACCGAGCAGCTATCGCTCGGGGAGGTATGCGGTGCTCTTCCGCGGCCACCTGTTTTGTTTCATCATCCGATTGATCTGAGGATCCGCGAGGTACATGCGTACCGCGTCCTCGGGCAGCGATCGTTGCTGCTCGCTCGGTGCTGATGTCGTGCTGCGCTCCTCGAGTTCCTTGGATGATCCGTGGTAGTGCCCTTCGGTATACTGAACGGCGGCCTCGATCTGCGCACGTTCGGCCCGAATGCCCCAAGCCTTGAACAGCCTCGTGAAGAACCGCCTGGGTTTGCTACGAAAGAGCTCGAACGTCATCGGTTGCTTCGAAGCGTTCCAGTTTTCGGCGAACGCCTTGTAGTGGTCGAGTTCGAAATTGGGGCGAAGGGCGTCGGTCCAGCCGCGGGCGTACAAGCTATTGAGGCGGGTCAACGGATTGCGCGCCAACCACACGGCCCGGTGCTCGGGGAACGCTCGAACGAACTGCGCGGGTGGAGGTCGGAGGTGGGGGTGCTTGACGACGAGCGTGTCGCTCCCATCGGCGATCTCACGAAGAACGCGATCGGCGAGCGCGATCGTGCTTGGATCTTCCAGCATGCACTGGCCGGCGAGGTGGGCCGTCACGAGCTCCGCTTGGCTCGGGGGGTAGTTGTATGGCTCGCCGGTTCGGTCCCAGGGCCCGAGCGGCTCGTCGGCTACCGGGCAGTCCAACGCGTGGGCCGCGGCGTAGGCCGTGACGGAAGAGCCGCTCCGCGGCAGCGAGAAGATCCAGAAGACGCGCATCGCCGAGTTGTAGGCCGTCCGCTTCGCATGCAGGGGTTCTCAGCCATTGCTTTGCCGGTGTCGTAAGACGGCATCGGCGACCGCGAGGTCGATTGCGTCGTCGATATCGATGACGTCCCCCGGCTTCGTTGCGATTCCGCGATGGTCCCGGCCCAGAAACGCGTGCGGGTTGTCCGGCCGTTCGACCGCTGCATCCAGGCACGACCGACGCACGACGATCACCCCGCCATCCGGGACGTACGCGGGAGGCAACTCCTGGCGTCGATAGACGCCGCCGAAGAGCGTGTCGCCTTCCCATGGCTGGACGGTACCGTCGCCTGACAAACGAGCCGTCCACATCGGATGGTGCTTGCCAACTTCGGAATAACTCTGCACGCTGTCGCACCCGCTGTCGCGAAACAACTCGATGGCACGAGCCAGCAGGTCTGTGGGACGAACCGGCACATTGCCGTAAAGCAAAACCACCGCTGCATCATGTGGAATAGCCGCGTGCTGGTCTGCCTGTGCTACGGCCGCCCGGGCAGCGTCATCGACGCGCGCGGTTGCCGTGGCAAGTTCCGGTTCTCGCGGCCAGTGCTCGATGCCGGCGTCGATGGCGAGGCGAGCAACTTCCTTATCATCCGTTGATACGCCGATACGCGTGATACCGGAGCAGGTCCTGGCGTGATCGATCGTCCACGCGACGCACGGCCGTCCGGCGACCGGAGCCCGGTTCTTGCCTGGAAGCCCTTGGCTTCCCGCGCGAGCGAGAATGACCGCGATGGCATGGGTGGACGAAGCCATCGCCGGTCAGGCCGGGGCCGCCGGCTGCGTGACCCCGCTTGCTTCGGTGCGGCGATCCTCGCGATCGAGCCGGTATCGGGCGCGCTCGGGGAGTGGTAGGGCGGAAAGGCGTGAGGCTTCCTCATCCGTGTCTGCGTCGATCACTGCGCTGCCAAACGACATGATCGCCGTGTCATACTGCTCAAGCAGTGTCGGCAGCATCGCCTCGTTGCGGCGCAAACGCGGGACGATCCACGGCGTGCCCATCCCCCGGCCCGGCACCTCCGGAAACTCCTCCAGCGCTGGCGGGAAATCCGGATCGGTGACATCGATGCTGATGATGTCGACCTCGCTGGACTGCAGTCGATCGATCTCGTCTTGGCCCCACGCGAGCGGGGTGCGGATATGCACGCAAGCCGTGCTGCTCGATCGCAGTTCTTGGGCGAGGCTCGCCGCGGAGTGCGTGAACCCGCACGCTTCACAATCGAGCGTGATCGCAGAATCGCCTGCCCCTCGCGCAAACGCGAGCACCCGCGACCGCAGCTCCTCATCGGGTTCGTCGGCGAGGATGGCCCGAAGATGGGTGGGGCGTTGGGGCGATTGCTCCGCGAGATCCTTCAGCATCGGGAGCACGCTGTTTCCTCGCGCTGCTTCGAGAATCGCTGGGTGGAACGCGAATCGTCGATCGTCGCTATCGATCACGAGGCGGCGACCAAGATCACGAAGCTCCGGATCAACCGAGACACAGATCTCTCGTGCGATCGGGTCCGGGCGTGGCACGTGCGGCGCATAGGCCAGGAGGCCACCGATGCTGGCCAGAGGCCCGGCCTCGAGGTTGTTCGCGACCTCGGCGATCGCCGGGCGGGCGAGTGCGCACGCGGCGATGCCCGCGGGGGCCTGAGCAAACGCCACGTGCCGGGCCTCTGGATCGACGAGGAGTCGTTCCGCGACGCGATCTGTCAATGCGGGATCTACCAGGCACCAGTCCGCCCCGAGTACGAGCAGCCCCGGTGCGGCGAGGTCATCTATGAGGGCTAGAGAAGCCGCTGGATCGAAGACCTCATCGAACGCCGTGAGCGAGGCCAACCCGCCGCGGAAGCTCGCTGGCGAGAGCGCGCGCGCGGCTCCGATCGCCCTTCGACGGAAGTTCAGTCCTTTGCTTGCCGGTTCGACACGCGCCGCCAGCGAATCCGGCAGCCGCGCCGCGACGGCCTTGCCAGCGTCGGTATCGGTGCAAATCAAGACGATGTCGGAGACCCGCTCGCATTGAGCGACAGCGCGGACTGTCACTTCTGCCAGCGACAAGCCTTCGATGGCCGGTGACATGACGTCACGCCGCTGATTCAGTCCGCCGACCTGCGGATCCAACCAGATGACGGCGGGCAGCTTCTTCCCTGGCTCCACACGCACCTGAGGAGGTGCCGATGCTTGATCTTCGCCCCGATTCGCCGCTGGCGTAGAGCGCTCCATCAGTTCGGCGAGTTGATCGGCGGCATCACCGATCCACGCCAGATTGTCGGCGTCGCGTTCGATCCGCTTAGCCTGGATCTCGCGTTCGCTGGCCTCGTCTGATGCGATGGCGATCGCGCGATCACGCTTAGCGCGACGCAAGCTACCGGTCTGGTTCAAGTGCTGGGTCAGGAAGTACGCGGGGTCGAGCGCCTCGGCTCGATCGCGAAGCTCGTGGATCTGTCGGACACGTTCGTTCATTGCGGCGGTATCGCCGAAGGCATCAAGATCCCTGACGAAGCCTTCGGTCTCCCGGGTTACCCCGGCAAGCTCTTTGGCCTGGGCAGCTGTGTGGGCCAGTGCCTCGAGCGCACGCGTGCTGTCGTGGGACGGACTCGGGGTTTCTGGGAGTGTGAACGGCGAGCCGTACTGCTCCAGAGCCGCTGATAGATCCATCGGCGTTGTGTGTGCCTTCGAGGCGCCACGCCCGGCATCGATCGTTCGAAGTCCCTGCAGGTCGTCTTCTGCAAAGTCGCGCTCGAACTGGAGTCGGTAGGTGTGGAGTTGCTCGTCGGTGAACACCGCACGCCCTTGCGCATCCTCGGTTGTGCGCAGTATGCGCTTGGCCCGGCCGATGCGTTCGAGCTCCATCATCTCCAGCGAGCGGAACTCGCCGAGCTCGGCCGCCCAGACGTTATGGATCGCGGCGCCGGCTCCGTAGTACAGGCCGTCGGTGTACGCCAGGTCTTGGCCGACGAGCAGGACTGGATCGCAGCCGAGGTATCGCGCCAGGTAGTACGACAAGTGGGCAACCGTTGTGCCGCCGCGCATCGGCGCATGCGATGCCGTGCCGAGGAGCCGATCGAGCACCTGATCTCCGACCAAGCGGAGGCGGCCGGGCCAGGCCGCGAGGATGGCCGGGTTTGCCTTGGGCTCGGCAACGAGCGTGACGCCCTCAACCATCTCGGCGGTCAGGCCCTCATAGAACCTTGCGCTGATGTCGTGGTAGTCGAGGGCGGTCACGAAGTGTGGCTTGATGCCACGCTCGAGCAGCGGCTTGAGCACGGTCTGTGCGGCGACGATGCACGCTCGCTCGCGCGTCTCGGGCCGCTCAAGCACCGGCATGCATTCGACCAAGCTGGGACCAGCGCTCACGACGATGCCGGGCACGCCTGATAGCACGCCTTGCAGGTCGTTCACGCCTGGATTCCGGTCGTACGCCACGGCATTGGCCAGGGTGTTCTCGAAGGTCTTCTCGGTCTGCATCAAGATGGTCACGATCGACGTCTTCGCGGCCGCGATCACATCAACCAGATGCTTGCCGAACTCATCGGCGGCACGTCCGATGCGGGTTGCGCTCGGTGGGTGAGAGACGAAGCGTAACCCAAGGGCGAGGACGCCCTCCAGGCCCTTCAGCCGCGCAGAAATGTCGTCGCTGCTGGCGACCTCGTGGAGGATGATGACGCGCTCGCTCTCGAAGCAGGCCGTGCAATCTACTCGTTCGAGCACGGCTCGGAGGAGGCCCACGTCGGGCTCATAGCACAGCACGAGTCCAGCGCCCGCGAGGCGGCCCGCCATCGCGTCGACGTGGTACCCAAGTCCGAACCCAATGACCGCGAAGATGGCCGCGTCCGAGGGGTCGGCCTGCTCCGCCAGGCGATTGGCCTCGCGCAGCGGCCGCCGCCCGGAGGCAAGGGCGCGTTCGGTACCATCGATCGTGATGCGGCAGGTCGGCACGCCGTCTTCGGTCGAAGCGAATCGCGCATCGACTCGAGGCGCGGCCTCCGCGACCGCCTGGGCCGCCTTAGGCGACATCCTGGCCAGCGCCCGGATGTTCCGCTCCAGCAAGTGCTCATCGGCCGGCCATGTCATCGCGTGCCCTCCCGGTCCATTGTTTGGCTTTCGCCACGTGCCTGCATCGGCAGTTGGCGGGAATACGCTGGAGGCGAGAATCGCTTCATTTCCCCAGGAATACGCATGAACGACCTCCTCCAGCCGCCCCCGATCGAACCACTGCCCTCGGTGCCGCTTCTCGAGCGATTCCTGCTCGAGCAGCCGTTTCTGCCGGCGATCATCCTCGGCCTGCTCGCCGCGGTGGCGTTCATCGCGTTTTCCAACAGCGGCAAGCGGAAGGTCGGGTTTGCGGTTGCCGCAGGCCTGGTACTGGCCGCCGGGGCCGTGTACCTGACTGCAACCCTCGTCACGACGACGCGAGAGACCCTGCTCGAACGCACTGCGGAGCTCATTGGGTCCACCGCCTCGGCCGACACCGCGGCACTAGCCCGCATCCTGACCGACGACGCGTCGCTGAACTCGTCGGGAGATCTTGCACGCACGATACCATCGATCGACAACGTCCCGTCCATTCTCAGCCGAGTGGATCAGGCCCTGAGTCGTGAATTCGTCATCGACCGCTGGGTTATCGCCGATCGCCAGGCCACGCTTGACGGTCCGAACACGGGGCGCACGCTCGTCCGAGTGGGTGTCGACGGATCCAACTTCAGCCGCACGCACTATTCGTGGTGGAGGCTCCACTGGGAGCTCGGCTCGGACGGCGAGTGGCGGTGCTTCGAGATCGAGCCGCGGTGGGTGCAATTCGTGGGATCTGCCGCGCCAGGAACCTGAATTCGGGGCAGACTACGGAATCGCCACCAGAGCGCTGCGCTGCGCCTGGGCGCGCGCGCCTCCCACACGCACGGTGCGTTGCGCACCGTTGAGCAGGTTGTACGGGAACTTTGCCTGCAGGTCGTAAAAGGCAGGGCTGCGCATCCCTGTCTGCGCGTCAATCTCATCCGCACGGAACAGGCCGACCGTCACACTGCTCATGTTGGGGCCGTGGTAGTAGAACGCGGGCTCCCCCTCGGCTCGGAGCACGGCGACGGCCTCCTCGGCGGCTCGGCGTGCCTCCGTACGGTCGGCATCGCTTGGGTCTCGACCGTCGGCGCGGCCGTAGGCCCCGATCTGGAGCGTGTAGACGTATCCGGGGCCATAAAACGCGTCGACTTGCCTGAGGTCGTACTCCGCGACCTTGCCGCCGGTTGGTTCTGGTGGCGTGAGCAGCGCGCGTTCGAATGGCGTGCCCCCGCGCATCTGCAGGGTCTGGACACGCTCGAGTTCCGCGGCCGCCCTCGGATCGCCCGGCCCATCGAACGCGCCGATCGTGAGCAGGAACGCCTCGCCGCGACGCTGGATGCGAGCCGACTGAAGACCGCCCTCGTCCACGACCCGTGCCAAAGCGAACTGGGCAGCCTGAGCGGCTTCCTCGCCGCGGAACGCCGCGAGCACGATGGTCCAGGCGTCATTTGCCGATGGGCCCCCAGCGGTGCCCCCAAAGAGAACTTGGCCTTCTTCGGCGGAGATCGCACCACTGTCCTCGCTGCTTGTGGCGGCGCAACCGGCTGCCTGCACAATACATAAGAACCCAGCCCCAAAAACAAGTGCTGGATAACCCTGTACCATCCTGGGGCTTCTACTTTCCGAACAAAGAGCATTCTTTTTTCGGACCTTGGTCAAGATTTTTTTCTGTGGCGTCGGCGACTGGGGTGTTGCTGGCATGTCGGTAGTTCCTGTCTTGCAGCGAGTTACGGCGGTTTTCGACGCGACTTGAGCCGAACTGTTCGGGTGCGGCGAAGTTTGTAGCGGTCGTGCGGCTCGGGACGATATTTTGCCTGTTCCAGCAATGGGACGGTGGTTAGAGAGAATCAGGTGGTGGGAGTGATCGAGGGATCGGTCACCGACGAGATCCAGGGAAGGTTGTAGCGCTGCCTCGGTGTGGGGGTGGGCTGTTGCCTGTCCTGAGCCGCCGAGGGAGCGAGAGGAAGAGTCGTATTGCGTTGGAAGAGCCAAGATCGGAGACGACGCCCCATGGCAGACATCGGTCACATCAACTCGAGCCTCGGTGCCAGAGACATCGATCCGCGTCCTGCAGGCCGTCCGGCCGCGGAGTCTGGAAGAGCCCCAGGCCGAGATGCCCAGGCCCCCAAGCGAGAGCCAGACCGAGTCGAGCTCTCGCCCGCCGCCCAGGCAAGGCTCGAGGGTGAAATCCGTGCCGAGGTCGTCGTTCGGGTTCGCGAGGAGATCGTCCGTGGTGTGTACGACACGCCCGAACGGTTTGAGGCCGCCGCTGATGCCATGATCGACCGCTTAGCCCGTTCCCAGGATCAGTAGAACGAGTATCGGGCATCGCTTCGGGCCATGATCCACGGCTGGTTTGCGGAGAGAAGAGATCGCGACGCCGCAGCGCCTCACGGGGCTGCGGCGTCGTTCTGTTGTGCCTCCCACGTTGTCGGGTTCGCGAGCAGATCGGTGGCTCCCACGAGCTGCGAGATCGCCCGCGCGAAGCGGGCCTGATCGATGGTCTCGATCGTGTCGGTGGCCTTGTGGTAGTGGGGGTTGCGGAAGTTGGCGGTGTCGGTCAGCATCGCCGCCGGCCAACCACGGATCAGGAACTCGGCGTGGTCCGACCGCATGATGTCCGGAGGGGGCACAACGAACATATCTAGCGTGACCACGCCTGCCTCAGGCTCGGCTTCGAGCATCGCCCGCGTGAGATCCTGGGTGAATTCCTGGTGCCTTCTGATCCCAAGGAGCGCGAGGAAGTTGCCCCGGTCCAGTGGCTGTTCGGTCACGCCAGCCGGCAGAGGCGAGGTCTGGCTGCCAGGCTCGTCGCTGTAGTAGCCGATCATGTCGATCGAGACGGCGCCGACGACCGTGAACTCGCCCGCATCGACTTCAGGCGTGACGGTCTCCGTGGCGTGCCGCCGAGCGCCGTGCAAGCCGGTCTCCTCGAGGTTCGTGAAGAGCAGGCGCACCGTGCGCTCTCGCGGCCTGTCCTTCAGCAGGCGTGCCATCTCGAACAGTGCGGCAACCCCGGTGGCGTTGTCGTCGGCCCCGGGGCTGCCTGGCACCGCGTCGATGTGGGCCATCATCACGAGCAGCTCGCCGGCTCGCTCGCCTTCCCCAGGCAGGTCCACCCAGACGTTGCGTGGCGTTGGGGCCTCCTCGGGCGTGAGCATCGCGATCCGTTGGGGTCTCGGGACGTCCTGGGTCTGGGGCTCGTAGCCGAGGGCTTGGAGCCGCTCGATCACGATCTCCTCGGTCCGCTGGAGCCCCGCGACGTCCTCATCGGACCGGTACCCCGCTCGTTGGGCCGGGAGCAGTTCGAGCAGTGCCATCGCGCGCTCCGGCTCGACATGGTGCCACGGCCGAGCGGCAGCCGGCATCGACTGCCGCTCGGCAGCCGTCTCCTGGCCGGGAGAGGGGCTGCCGGCAAACGCGACGCCGGCGGCGACGATCAACCAACGAAGCCGAAACCGTGCCATCGTGGACTCCTCTGGAGCATGGGATCAAACTGCCGTTCGCGGACGTTGGCCGCGTGTTTTCCCGCGATTCTCATCGAGATTCGCGATTCGGTCACGGAGCCAACCCTCCGCGATCGTAGAATCGGTGTTCCCAGGAGGCCGCCACTCGATGCGTCACGCCAGACACTCCACCCTGCTCCCCGCCCTCGTCGTTTCCGCAGCCCTCTCGGCGCCGGCGATGGCCCAGCTCCGCGTCGCCACGTGGAACCTGACCAACTTCAATGGCACGGATTCGGCGCGAAACGACGCCGTGCGCACCTCGCTCTTCGATGAGTTCGAGGGACGATCGCTCCGGCCGGACATCCTGGTGCTGCAAGAGGTCAATGGCACCGCAGCCGCCAACCGGCTGCCGTCGATCCTCAACGCCGACCCTCGTGGCGGAGAGGACTGGGCTCTGGCCGACTTCATCGACGGGCCGACCACCGACAGTGCTGTCGTGTACCGGACGTCTCGCGCGTCCGTCAGGGCCGTCGTTGTGGCCTCCGCCGGCGGGACTTCTCCGCGACCTCCGCGGAACACGATGCGGTACGACATGGCGATCGCTGGCTATGACACGCCGGTGCTCACGCTCTACAGCACCCACATGAAGGCGGGCACTTCGGGCACCGACCGCGACCGGCGTGAAGCCGAGGCCGTGGCGATCCGCGCCGACGCCGAGGGGCTGCCGGACGGCACGAGCATCATGCTGCTGGGCGACTTCAACATGCGCAGCTCCACGGAGGACGCGTATGGCGAACTCGTCGACAG
>CALCCF010000084.1 GCA_937899905.1 uncultured Phycisphaeraceae bacterium | reverse complement strand
GGCGACGGCGACGCCGACCTGGCCGTGGCGAATCAGTTCAGCGACAACGTGAGCGTGTTGTTGAACAATGGCGATGGCACCTTCTCGCCCGATGTGCTCTACGGCGCGATCAACTCACCCCAGTCTGTGACGATCGGCGACCTGGACGGCAACGGTAATGCCGATCTTGCGGTCACGAGCCTGTCCGCCCGCGACAGCGCCGTCGTGCTGCTCAATCAGTGCGGCGCGGGCTGCACGGCCGACCTCGACAGCGACGGCCGCCTCACACTCTTCGACTTCCTCGAATTCCAGAACCTATTCGACCTCATGGACCCGCGCGCCGATTTGAACGGCGACGGCGAGCTTACCGTCTTCGACTTCCTCGCCTTCCAAAACCTCTTCGACGCGGGGTGCCCGTAAGGCCCTTTGGCTCTTGGGATGTAAGGGAAAGTCAGAATCAAAATGGCCGTGACCAATCAGCCGCGTTGCCGCTTCAATGACAAACAGGGCCCGTCATCCCGGCGCGCTCGTGGGAGGATTGCCGAGATGAAGAGTTCTGTCCGCCATGCGTCCGTGTCGTTCCCGGTCGTCCTTGCCGCCTCGGCCGGGGCCTGCCTCGGCCTCGCCGCCGCCGGCGCCTCGGCCCAATGCACGGTCTACCGCCTGGGCATGCCCGACTTCGACCAGCGACGCAGCGCGTTGCCCAACGACGGCCGCATGTACTGCTTCCCAACGGCCACGGCCAACGCCCTGGCATACATAACCAACCACGGCTATCCCGGCCTGCTCGACGGCCCGCGGAACTGGCAGAGCCAGACCCACTACAGCGACGTCAGCGACGTGCTGGGGCTGCTCGGCGTGGCGATGTTCACGAGTCCCAGCGATGGCACCACGATGTCGAACTGGCGATCGGGAACACTGAACGTTCTGAGCGGCCAGGGCGGGTTCCTCGCCATGAGCTACACCGCCGGCGGCTTCTCCGGTCTCAGCCCGACCCAACTGGCCGACCAGATGCGTATCGGCGGAATCGTCATGCCGGTCATCGGCTGGTACGAGGATTCTGGCACGGAATTCTGGTCCCGAGACGGCGGGCACATGGTCACCATGTGGGCGGCCTTCGGTACCTGCGGCGATCCGCGCGACATGGTGCTGGGCTTCCGCGACCCGAGCAGCAGCGATTCGCTGTCCCAGCAGAGCCCGTTCGCCACGACCTTCAGCCAGTTCAGCCGCTCGCCCAAGTGGTTTTTCAAGAGTGGCAGCGAGAGCGCCTTCCGCCCTCGCGAGTTGTACAAGGTCGACGCCTATGGCTCGAGCGACGGGTTCCTGGATGGCATGGCCGTGATCCTTCCGGTGCATGGGCTGTCGACCGCTGCGGTCACGCAGGACGTTAGCTTCTACATTCCCCAGGCGACCACCGATGAGCCCGAAGGAATGCGATACGACTCCAGCCCATGGCCGGTGGGCCACAGGCTGATCGCCATGGCCCAGGGCGTGCTGCCCACCGAGGGATTCGTGCTGTCGCAGCCCGACCGCGGCTTGGTGTCGTTGTTGAAGGTCCACTTCCTCGACGACGAGTACGAGACCATCGACTCGATCCCCTTCGCGGTTGATTTGGTCGTTGGCCGCGACGGCAGCGCCTACGTCGCGACACCTTCGAGCATCCGGCGCTACGAGCTCACCGACGATGGTGCGTTCGGGCTCACCGACTCGGTCGATCTGCCCGCCACGCCCGACTCGATGGTCTACAACGATGACACCGACCAACTGTTGGTCCTGAGCGTCGCCGATCGCCGGCTCATCCTCCTGGATCAGGACCTCACGATCCGCCGCAACGACCAGGTACCGATCGGAGCGCCCCTGATGGGCGACGGCTCGGTCACCGTGAATCCCATCGACGGCAGCGAGTGGCTCGCGTCGACCGGCTCGGCCACACTGACCAAGCTCACGCGCGACGGCGTGGGACGCCCGTCTATCGACGCGCAGCCCACGCTGCCCGGCGTTGACGAGCCCACAGCCGTGCAGTTCGACGACTTCGGCTTACTACACGTTGTCGACGACGGCGTGGTCCGCGCTTTCCAGCCTGGGGTGCGTGGCGGATGGGTTGCCGCCGACACGCCGCTGGATGGTGAGCCCAGCGGGCCGATCTTCCGCATCGGCCGCGGGCGCACGAACCACACGCCCGAACTCGACGACATCAACCGCCTGCCGCCGGTGCCCGGAGTGGGCGAGGAAGACTGCCTCGCCGACCTCGACCTCGACGGTGCGCTGACGATCTTCGACTTCCTCGAATTCCAGAACCTGTTCGATAGCGGCAGCACATGGGCCGACTTCGATTTCGATGGCCAGCTGACGATCTTCGACTTCCTGGCCTTCCAGAACGCCTTTGATGCGGGGTGCCCGTAGCTGTACATCAACGCAACCCGTGTTGATCACGATCGGTACGAAGGGGCAAGGAGGTCATCATGCCCAGCCCCCTCGGACGACTCGCGATCGTGATCCTCGGCATTGCCGTGGCCGCAGCCACCCCGAGCGCGCACGCCCAAACCATCTGCGGCCACTGGGAGCCGTTGTTCGACGACCTCGTCGGCGAGATGAGACCGGGAGTTGGGACACGAGTCTCGGACCTGATCGTGTTCGACGCGGGCGACGGCCCAAAGCTGTACATGGCCGGCAACTTCGAGTCGGTGATCGACTCGCGCTTCGGCGAGGTCCGGGCCCCGGGCCTCGCTCGGTGGAACGGCGAACGCTGGTCGGCCGTGCCAGGCCTCGACGGTGCCGGGCTCGAGCTGGATGGCCGGGTCATCACGCTCGAGGTCTTGAACGACGGCACGGGTCCGGCGTTATACATCGGCGGTGAGTTCACCTTGGCGGCGGGGCTCGATGCGCCCTTCATCGCCAAGTGGGACGGCACGACCTGGAGCGCGTTCAATGGCCCTGGCGGCCCCGATTCGTTGAGCAAGATCACCGGCATCCACTTCCATGACTTTGGTGGTGGTCCATCGCTGTTCGTTTGCGGCGTCTTGTACAATCTTGAAGCCCGTACCACACCCGCGGTTCTGCAGTGGGAAAGCGGCGCGTGGATAGGCCCGGGCGCCAGTCTGCCGGGGAGCACAACCGGTGCCGACCTCGCAAGCTTCGGCGGCGATCTGTTCGTGGGTGGTACCAGGATGGGACGCGACGGCGAGACCATACCCGCGATCGCGCGGTTCGATGGTCACCAGTGGTCGACGCCGGTCGGCGAGAACCAGCGGATCGCCGAGTTCCCTAGTCAGTTCTGGAAGTTGCGTCCGACGCAGATCGATGGGCAAGAGGTGCTGCTGGCCAGCGGTAGGTTCGGGATCTGGGAAGACGGCACGCGCATCGCGAGCAATCTGGCGTATTGGGATGGCGAGCGTTGGGTCTCCGCGGAACCCGACGAGGGCTTTTACGCTCACCTGATCACCGATTTCGAGGACTTCGACGACGGTGGAGGGCATGGCCTGTTTTTAGTGGGAGACGAGATCCAAAGCAACTGGAACGCGGGCGTACTACGCGATGGTGTCGTTCGCCCGCTCTTTGGTCTCAATGGGGACGCGGCTTATACAGTCTTCGCCTACGACGACGGCGTGGAGTCACAGCTGCTCGTCGGCGGCGAGTTCAGTGAGTCGTTCGCCGCTCCTCCATACCTCGCCCGCTGGCAGCCCGGCGAGCCTTGCAAGCTCGATTGGGATGGCGACTGCTTCGCGAGTATTGGAGACTACGTCGCCTTTTACAGGGCGCTCGTCGACGGAGACCTCGCCGCCGACTTCGATGATGACGGAGAGGTCACGCACTTCGACCTCCTGGCCTACATCAATGCCTACCAGGACGGCTGCGAATAGCCCACCCATCGCGGCCGCGACGTATGCTCGCACATGACGCGCTCGCCCAAAGGACTCCTCCTCCTCATCGGTCCAGGTGTCCTCGTTGCCGCTACGGGCGTTGGGGCGGGCGACCTCGCTACCGCCGCGTTTGCCGGTAGTAAGATCGGGCTTACGGTTCTCTGGGCCGTTTTGGTGGGGGCGCTGGTGAAGCTCGTGCTCAACGAGCAGCTCGCGCGCTGGCAGCTTGCCACAGGCACCACCATCCTTGAGGGAGCCCTCAGTAAGCTCGGCCCCGTGGTGTGGGCGGTCTTTGGCGCATATCTGCTGTTCTGGTCCCCGTTCGTTGCGGCGGCGCTCATGAAGGCGTGCGGTGCCGTGCTTGGCGCAATGGTCCCTGGCATCCCAACGTGGGCCGGCGCGGTCGCCTGCTCGTTCGTCGGCCTAGCTATGGTCTGGATCGGCGGCTTTAAGCTCTTCCAGCGCGTGATGGCCGTGTGCATCGCCGTGATGGTCGTCGTCGTGCTCGCGAGCGCCGCGGCATCAATGCCCGCGCCGCTCGAGGTCCTGAACGGCTTCATCCCCCGGGTGCCGGCCGATCAGCAGGCACTGGATTGGACCATCGCGCTCATCGGCGGCGTGGGCGGGACGCTCACCATAATCTGCTACAGCTACTGGATGCGTGAGGCCGGGCGAGGCAAGCCCGAGGATCTCAAGACCTGCCGCATCGACCTCGCCGTGGGATACTCGATCACCGCGATCTTCGGCTTGGCCATGATCGTGCTTGCGGCGGGCGTCGCGGGCGACGGCGTGCTCGAAGGACGCGGCTCCTCGGTCATCGTCCAGGTCTCGATCTACATCGCCATGGAGACGCACCCCGCTATGCGATGGGCCTTCCTTGTCGGCTCGTTTGGTGCTGTGTTTTCAAGCGTGCTCGGCGTGTGGCAGGCGGTGCCCTACGTCTTCGCAGACTGGTGGCGAATGCGGCCCGGGAGCTCCAAAGCCGGCAGACCAATGACCAGCGTATCGACAACATCGCTCGCCTATCGAGGCTATCTCGTCGCGCTTGCCACGCTGCCGTGCGGGCTCCTGTTCATCCAGTTCGCGACGATCCAGAAGCTCTACACGATCATCGGTGCCTGCTTCATCCCGCTCCTCGCCGTCACGCTCTTGCTGCTTATGAATCGGCGGTCGTGGATCGGTTCTTCGCTCGCGAACCGCTGGACTTCGAACATCGCGCTCACGCTGGCTATTGCCGTTTCCGTCGTCGCGGCGTATTGGTTCATAGTGCCGCGCGTCCAGTCACTTCTTGGATCGTGACGGCCTACGCCTGCTCGGCGTACTTCGCGAGGAAAGCCTCACGCGCTTCCAGATCCCCGATGAGCACGAGCTCGTGACCCGGCTCCAGCACCGTTGTCGCGGGCGGATTAGCCGTCAGCCCGCCTTGGTCGCGATAGCCCACGATCGTGCAGCCCGTCGCCTCGCGCAGCCCGCTGTCGATGATCCGCTTGCCCGCGAGCGAGGACGGCACCTTCGTGTCGAAGACCTCGAGCCCCTGTGCGACGGTCACGAGCCGCCCGTGCTGCAACAGGTTGTAGATCGAGCTCGCCCCGATCGTCGCGAAACTCTGCACGAAGTCCGCCCCCGCGCGGTGCAACGCCGGCACGTGTTTGTCCAGCGTGCATCGGGCGATGACCTCGATGTCGGGTCTCAGCTTGCGGCACAAAAGGGTGAGGTACAGGTTCGTGTCGTCGGCATTGGTCGTGATGACCACCGTGGGGGCCTTCGAGAGGCCGGCTTCCTCCAGGATCCTGGGCTCGGCCGCATCACCAACAATCGTCTTCTCGGGCATCGTGACGCGCCGCTCGCTCTTCTCGATGATCCGGAAATCGATGCCGCGCAACTGCAGCGCCTTGGCGGTCGCTTGCCCGATGCGACCATTGCCGATGACGATGACCGGCTCGCCGCTCACGTTGTAGATCGCAAAGTGCTCGTCGTATCTCTCCAGTTGGCTCGCCGACCCCGCCAAGAGCATGACCGATCGCTCATCAACCACGGTATCGGGCCGGGCCGGCCGAAAGGCGCCGCGGTCCCAAAGCCCCACGACACTCACGCCGAGCTCGCGGAGCTGGTTCTCGCGCAGGCTCTTTCCGATGAGCGGCGTACGCGCTGCGCTGGCCTCGGCGATGAGGAGATTATCGAACCGCGCCACCACGTGCGTGAGCGCATCCCCGCCCGCGATGCAACGCGCGAGCGCCTGGCCCATCACCTGGTCCAATCTCACCACGCTCGTCGCGCCCGCCAGCTCCAGGATCGGCACCGACGCGCCGAGGTCCGCCGTCGCAACGACCGGGACCCTCTCGCACACCGCACGCACGGTGAACGCCACCGTTGTGTCCTGCGCATCGCTGCGCGTCGTCACCACCATTGCTGACTTTCGCACACGCGCCGCCTCGAATGTCGCGGGGTCGTCCAACTCTCCAACCATCACGCGGACGTCCATGTCGTGCAGCTTGCGCGCTTGCTCAACATCGGGCACGATCATCACGTACGACTGCCCTACCTGCTTCAGCTTGGCGATCAATGCCTCGGTCACCGGATCGAGCCTCGTGAGCACGATGTGATCCGTGGTGTCTTCGGGCAGCGACCGCGGCGTACGCGCCGCTGTCTGCGCCTCCATCCACGGCGCATAGAAGAACTGGATGAACATGAACGGCAGCAACGCGAGTAGGAAGATCGTGCCGCTGATGATCACGAAGATCGTGAAGATCCGTCCCAGGTCCGAGCTAAACCGGATCTCGCCGAAGCCGGTCGTGCTCATCGTCATGATGACCCAGTACAAGCCGGTCATGAGCGAGTGCTCTTGGCCCTCGTACTCCATGATGACGTGGAAGAGCACGAAGTGGATGGACATCAGCGCGAACAGGATCAGCATGAACCAACCCAGCACCTTGAGGTTGCGCTGGGTCCGCCGCTGGCTGGTCAGGATCAGCAACTGGGTCGCGATGGACTTCATAGCACGAGCCTAGCGGGGTCTCCCGAGGGCGGCACGTTCGGCTCCCGTTCCGTGACGGGAGGGCCCCCGCCGCGCATCGCCTCGCAATCCCGGCGTGCACCTTCCAAACACGCTGGAAGCCGAGCCCGGCTCCGGGCCCGTACACTGCCCGCTCAGGAGGTACCCCGCTTATGGATATGCGTTTGTCCGTCGTTCCTTTCGTGGCCGCGCAGGCCATGCTCGTCTCGTGCGCCGGGTCGGCCGAGGTGGGATCCGAGCCGGCCCGCATCGTGGCCGCTTCGGGCCTTCCCGTGTCGACCCAGCCTGCCCAATTGGACGGCGGCGACTACGCCGGCATGCTCCGCTTCCCGGCCGTCAGCGATGAGCACGTCGTGTTCTCGTATGGCAATGACCTGTGGCTCGTCCCGCGCGAGGGCGGCATGGCCACGCCGCTTGCCAGCCCCCGTGGCCAAGAGATTTCTCCACGCTTCAGCCCCGACGGCGACCACATCGTCTTCCAGGGCAACTACGACGGCGATCGCGACCTCTACACGATGCCACTTGCCGGCGGTGTGCCCGAGCGCGTGACGCACCATCCGGCCAACGAGCAGCCCAACCAATGGCACCAAACCGGCGTGCTCTTCCACATGGGTGGCGCCGCCGGCCTCGGCCGACAGCAAGAGGTCTACCGCGTCTCGCACGAGGGTGGCATGCCCGAGCTCATGCCGGTGCCCTACGGCGCCAATGGCGTGCTGAATGAGACCGGCGAATGGCTCGCGTACACGCCAGTCCAGCGCGACGCCCGCACGTGGAAGCGCTACCGCGGCGGCATGGCCAGCGACGTCTGGCTGTTCAACATCGACACGATGGAGAGCCGCCAGATCACCGACTGGGAGGGCACCGACAGCCTCCCGATGTGGCACGGCGGTACCGTGTACTACGTGTCGGACGCCGGCCCGGAGAGCCGCCTGAACATCTGGAGCTACGACGTCGCCAGCGGCGAGCGTTCCCAGATTACGACGTTTGCCGACAACGACATCAAGTTCCCGTCGATCAACAGCGGCGAGAACCCCGCCATCGTGTTCAGCCTCGGCGAAAAGCTGCACATCCTCAACCTTGATGCCAACGAGGTCACCGAGGTCCAGGTCACCATCCCCGGCGCCCGTCCATTGGTGCGCCCCCGCACCGTCGACGCCTCCAGCCTGATCCAGGCCGGCGGCATCAGCTCGACCGGCAAGCGTGTCGTGGTCGAGGCCCGCGGCGACATCTGGACCATCCCCGCAGAGAACGGCCCGCCGCGCCAGCTCACCGACTCGAGCCGCTGGGCCGAGCGCAACCCGTCGTGGAGCCCCAGCGGCCGCTGGATCGCCTACGCCAGCGACGAGAGCGGCGAGTACAACATCCACGTAGTGCAGAGCGACGGCGGCACCGAGCCGCGCCAGCTCACCGACATGGACGGCAAGTACTGGATGTCCATGTCCTGGTCGCCCGATAGCGACACGCTGCTCGCCATGGACAAGTCCGGCGAGATGTACCTCATCGACGTCGAGTCCGGCGAGGCCAACCAGTTCGACAAGGAGCCGTGGTCCAATCCGATCCAGCCCAGCTGGAGCCCCGACAGCCGCTACCTCACGTATGCCAAGGGCGGCGACAACCCGCTGACGAGCGCCATCTTCATCTATGACACCGAAGAGGGCGTCATCCGCCAGGTCACCAGCGGCTTCTTCGGCGACGCTTCGCCCACCTTTGGTCGCGACGGCGAATACCTCTTCTACACCTCGAACCGCGAATTCACCTCGCCCGAGTACGAGACCGTTGGTGCGAGCTTCATCTACTCCAACACCGGGCGCATCATCGCCGTGCCTCTGACCGACGAGATCGAGAACCCGCGCCTCATCGAGCCCGATGAGGAAACCTGGGAAGAGGACGAAGACGAAACCGAAGAGACCGACGAAACCGAAGA
>CALCCF010000083.1 GCA_937899905.1 uncultured Phycisphaeraceae bacterium | reverse complement strand
CGGCTCGACCGCCCCGGCGTCGCTGGCCTCGCGCACGGCGGCGCCCTCGCGCAGCTCGAGCGCATTCGTCGGGACGCACGAGACCTCGCACGGTTCGTTCGGCCGATGGCGCGCGCGGCCCGCACGTTGCATCAATCGCGCAACGCCCTTGGGCGAGCCGATCTGGATCACGCGCTCGACGGGCGCGAAGTCGACGCCAAGGTCGAGGGAACTCGTGCACACCACGATGCCGATGCCGCCGGCCTTTACGCCCTGCTCGACGCGCTCGCGCTCCTCGCGATCGATCGAGCCGTGGTGCAGGGCGATCCGGCCCTCCCACTGCGGCCGGCTCACCGAGATGGCGTTGAACCACTTCTCGGCCTGGGACCTCGTGTTCGTGAACACCAGCGTCGGCACGCTCGGGTCGAGGTCGTCGAGAACTTCCTCCAGCATCGCCAGCCCCATGTGCCCGGCCCACGGGAAGCGGCGGATGTCGCGCGGCTTGATCGAACGCACCACCACCGGGCGATCGATCGGCGCCCGGACGATCGCGGGGTTCGAGTCAGAACCAGTGAGCGTCGCCGCGGCCTCGGGGGCGTTGGCGATCGTGGCGCTCAGACCCCACGTACGAAGCCCCGGGGCGAACCTGCGCAGACGCGCCAGCGCCAGCTCGATCTGGCTCCCTCGCTTGCTGCTCAGCAGCTCATGCCACTCGTCGACGATGACCACTTTTAGGTCCGAGAACTTCTTCTCGGCGTCGGCGTTGGTCAGAAGCAGGCACAGCGACTCTGGCGTGGTCACCAGCACGTTGGGCAGGGTCCGTCGCTGGCGGTTGCGGACGGTGCTGGACGTGTCGCCGGTCCGGCTTTCCACCGTCAGCGGCAGATCCAGAGCGTCCACCGGCGCCCGTAGGGCCAATTCGATGTCCCGGGAGAGAGCGCGAAGCGGGCTTATATATACGATGGAGAGGCCGCGCCGGGCACCGGCCTCGCCCATGCCGTCCGCGAGCTCGGCGAGCGGGCCGAGATATGCGGCGTATGTCTTGCCCGATCCCGTCGGAACGAGGATCAGGCCGCTGCGACCCTGGGCATGGAGCGACCAGGCCTCCTCCTGGAATCCGTGGGGCGACCAGCCGCGATCGGCGAACCAGCCCCGGAGACGCTCCAGGGTGGGTTGGGCTATCGATTTTGTTTGGGTTTTGGACATCGCCTCTGTCTACACTATGCCCGCTGGTCGCGAGTGGTCGTGACACCGGCCGGCGGGGAGGGTGACCCATGCCAACCCACCGGCTCGATCCGTCGATGGTCCCGATGCAGGCCGCGGTCGCGTGGTTCCTCGGGCGGGCCGAGCCGGGCACCCTCGACCTCTCGGGCTCGCTGGTCGCCACACCGGGAGCCCGTGCGGGGCGGATCCTGATTACGCTGCTCGCCCAGGCCTGCCAGTCGCGTGGCATCCTCTTCACTCCGCCGCGGACCACGACCGGTGGCGGGCTGGCGGAGTCTCTGGCACCCGCCGATCGGCCCGCCGCCGAGGCCCATCGCGCGCTCGCCTGGCGGGCGGTGCTGGATCGAGCCGAGCCGGAACTGATCGAGGCCGTGCTGCCGGGGGCGACCGATGCGGTCGGTTGGGCCGACGAGCTGCGCACGGCAACGGACGAGTTAGCGCACGGCGGCCTGCGCTGTGCGGATGTCGCGCACGCGGAACTGCCGCCGATGGAAGGCCCGGAGCGCTGGCACGCGATGGCCGAGTTGCAGAAGCGCTACGAGGCGGCGCTCGCATCGGCCGGGCTGGTCGACCCCGTGTTGCATGCCAACGACACCAATGAAGTGGGCGCCGGTCTGAACGAGCTCGTCTTGTTGGGATGCACGGACCTCAGTAATTGTGCGCGAGCGGTGGTTCGCCGCGTCGGGTCTCCAATACACGTGCTTACGACCGTCGACGCAGGCCTGCACGATGATGGTGTTGTTGATGATGCATACTGGGACAAGGCAACGATCGAGATCGACCCCGCACGTGTGTTCGTTACGCACGGTCCCGATGCGCAGAGCACGCTTGCCGTGCGCGCAGCGGTGGACTTGCGCACCAGCGCGATCGGCACCGTTGATGAGGCGCTGGCCGGTTCGATCCGACGAGCGGCCAACGCGTACGACATGGATGCGCACGTGGCGTGGGGCCGACCGCTCGCAACGACCGGTCCGGCGGAGTTGTTGCGGGATCTATCGTGGTTGCTCCGCGAGAGCAGCTTCGCGCCGATGCAACGTGTGCTGCGCTGCCCGGCGGTGATCGCGTCACTGGCTACCCAAGACCCTCGATTTGCGAGCTTGCCGCAAGCGCTCGATCGCTATCTCGGCTCGGCACTGCCATCGCAGGCGTTTCGGCCGCTGCCCAAGGGTGCCGATCGTGTGCGGCCTGCGCGCAGCTTGGTACGCCGGGCACGTCGGCGGGTGGTCGATGCGATCCGTCCACTTGCGGGCCGGCCGCGGCGCCTGTCTGATTGGGCGGGTGAGATCGAGGGCATGCTTGTCACCCTGCTGGATCCCGGGCAGGATCAACTCGGCGAAGATTCCCTCGCCGCCCTCGAGGCCATTGGTGGGCACTTGCGCACGTTTGCGGCGCTCCTGCCATCGCTCGACTACCGAGACTTGCGTGGGCACGAGGCCTTGTCATTCTTGATCGCGCAGCTGGCGAGCCAATCGACGAGCCCCCAGCCCGGGGCGGAAGCGTTCGATGTTCTCGGGTGGCTGGAGTTGCCACTCGATCCGTCGCCGTCGATGGTTGTGATGGGCGCGCATGACTCGACGCTGCCGTCTGCCAGGTCGATCTCACCGCTCATCGCCGAGGGCTTGCGTCGGGCGCTCGGGCTGCCGGGGGAGGGCCGAGCCTTAGCGCGCGATGCGGCGGCCATGGCCACGCTGGTTGACGGCGGCCGCGACGTGCGGTTCGTGCTCGGCACTTCCAACACCGCGGGAGATCCGACGCTCCCGAGCACGCTGCTCATGCGCGGCTCGGGGGATGGCCCGGCTCGCGTGCTCGAACGCGTGGCGAACGCGTTCCCGGTGCCTCCCACCGAGGTGCCCCCGCCCCACTGCCGCTACCGGGTTGGTGTGCTTGACACCATGCCGACAGTTGAGCGCATGGCCGTCACGAGCTTCAAGACCTTCATCCACAGTCCGTATCTGTTCTATCTGCGACACGTGCTTGGACTGGATGAGGTTGATGCATCGCCAGAGATCGTCCGCATGGAGCCCAATGCGTTCGGCACGATCGTGCACGAGGCGTTGCGTTCGTTTGCGAGCGACGACGAGCTGCGCACCGTCATCGATGAATCCCAGTTGCGCCAGCTCATGAAGGCGTCGCTGTGGGACACGGTCGAGCGGTTCGCGGGGACGTCGCGGTCAGCGACCCTGCTCGCGCAGGTTGACGCGGCCGAGCGGCGGCTGGATCGTCTGGCGGCGTTCGAGTCGGCGTGGCGCCAGGCCGGGTGGCGGACGCTGGCGGTGGAGTGGCGGCCGGAGGAACTCCCGACGCTTGTGCGAAGCGGTATCGCGCTCTCGGGCAGTATCGACCGCATCGACTGGCACGAGGGCGATCGGAAGCTCGCGCTGCTGGATTACAAGACCGCCGAGGACGTGCGCGACCCATGTCGCACGCATCGACGGCGCGATGGGTCATGGATCGATCTCCAGTTGCCGTTGTACGAGGTGCTCTCGAGGCCGATCGCCATCGAGCGCGGTCTGGAGCGCGTTCCATCGATGGGCTACATCGCCGTTTCGGCCAGCGACGCGAGTGTGCTGGAGACGAATTGGGATGAGAGCGACCTCGCCGACGCCCACGAGTGCGCGGAGCGGATTGGAGAGCGTGTTCGAGCCGGCTTGGCGGAGCTTGCCGAGATCGGCGAACCGCAATACGAGAGCGCCCTGACCAGACTCGCCGGCGTTGGCCTCTTGCTTGATGACGAGCACCGCCCGGAAGCGTTCACCGGGGCTGCTCCATGAGCGCGATCCTGCCTACGAACAGCCCGTTCGAGGTCGTGATGGCTTCGGCCGGTACGGGCAAAACGTTCGCGCTGACGAATCGCTTGGCCGGGCTGTTGGCCGGCGGCGCGCCGGTCGATCGCATTCTTGCGGCGACGTTCACGCGAAAGGCCGCGGGCGAGATCCGCGAGCGGCTGCTCGAGCGCATCGCACGCGCCGCCATCGATGACGCGGCCGCGGCGGACTTGTCGCGACACGCCAGATGCGATCTGGACCGATTCGGATGGCTCGACGTGCTCCGACGGCTGGCGCGCGGCATCCATCGCGTCCGCATCGGCACGCTCGATAGCGTCGCCCAGAGCCTGGCTCGTTCGCTCTCGCTCGAGCTCGGACCCGCGACGCCGTGGACGCCCGCGATGGACCACGCCGCCGACGGGCTTCGAAGTGAGGTTGTCGATCGTGTGCTGGGCGAGCTCGACTCCGAAGATCAGCATCTGCTCCACACGCTCTCAGGAGCTGCGGCGAGCGCCCGTGGCGACCGCAGGCTCGGAGATTTGCTGGCTTCGTCTGGGTCTCAGATCCGGCGTGCCGATGCCGATGCATGGTCGTGCCTTGTGCACGAAGCGAGTGCGGGACCGGACCTGGATGCCACGCACGCCGCGGCCCGGAGCCTCGCGGAGATTCCTGCGCCGCTCACCAAGAGCAAACGCGCACCCGATGCACGATTCACCAAGGCAGCGGCGGCCGTGCTCGATGACGTCCTCGCGGGAAACTTCGCCGGTGTTCTGAAGCGCTCCCTCGTCGCGGCCAGTGATGAGGCGAACCCGGCGTATTACAAGGTCCCCGTGCCCGAGGCATGGATCGCCGAGCTGCAGGTGATCAAGCGCGGCGCGATCCGGGCGGCGATCTCGGACCTGCACGAGCGGAACCTTGCGGCCGGCCGATTGCTCGGGCGGGCTATGGCGCTCGATACCCAGGTGCGTCACGAGCGGCGGAGCTACGGGCTCGACGACCTGTGGCGGGCGCTGGCTGATTCGGATGTGCAAACGCAGCAGGTCGCGTATCGGCTGGACACCGAGTTCGACCACGTGCTCCTCGATGAGTTCCAGGATACGTCCATCGATCAGTGGCGTGTGCTAGAGCCATTGATCGACGAGGCCGTCGCGGGCGGGGATCGGGCGCGCTCGGTGTTCGTCGTGGGCGACGTCAAGCAGTCTCTCTACGGCTGGCGACAGGCGGAGGCGGAACTGCTCCCCTATGTCGCGCGCCGATGGCCGCAGATGAGCACCAGCACGCTCTCGGTCACGTACCGCTGTGCGCCGGCAATCGTCGATGCGGTCAACACGCTGTTTGGCTCGTTGCGTACGAACGTGGCGCTCGCAGCTCATGCCTCGGCAGCCCAGCGCTTCGCGGACGTGTTCGAGCCGCATGCGTCAGCGGTGGAATCGGATTCAACTGTTCGGCTTATCGACTTGGATTCGGCGCTCGAGGATCAAGAAAGCGATGATGAGAACGACCGGGATGGCACAACCGCCATCGATGTGATCGCCGACCGCGTGGCGCGCGTGCACGAGGCACAACCGAGATCGGACATCGCGGTGCTTGTGCGACGCCAGCAACCGATCGCGAGGATCGTGGCCGCGCTCCAACGGCGCGGCATCCAAGCCGTAGCCGATGCGGCGTCGAGCCCGTGCGACCACCCGGTGGTGGAAGCCGTGCTGGGTGCGCTGCAACTGGCCGCACACCCCGAGGACGGGGCCGCCAGGTACGCGGTGGCCACGAGCCCGCTAGGCCACACGCTCGGGCTGCGCGAGGCCTCGGACCGGCGCGGTGTCGCGCAGCTTGCCGGTGAATTCGCCCGCCGCGCGTTCGAGGACGGCATCGCCCGGACGGTCGAGTTCCTCGCGATGGCTGCGGCCGAACACGCGAACGAACGTGGCCGAGACCGCCTAGGAGACCTGATCGCGCAGGCCGAGGCGTATGAGGCTGAACCGCCGGAGCACGCCGGTATCGACGACTTCATCCGCTGCGCCAGGGCCGCTCGGGTGCGGCCGCGCGGCGCGGGCGTCGTGCGCGTGCTCACGCTCCACGGGGCCAAGGGGCTGCAGTTCGATGCGGTGTTCCTGGCGGACATCGACGGGTCGTTGGCAACGCGTGTGCCGCCGATCTTCTCGAGCACCGAATACCACGGACACGCCGACGACCCGACGGCGGACCCGACGCGTCTGAGCCTGGCGGGGACGTCGGCGATTCGCGAGCACAGCCCCGTGCTGCGCGAGCTTGGGGCTCGGTGGCGCGAGCGGGCGGTCTACGAGGAACTGTGTCTGCTGTACGTCGGGATGACTCGGGCAAAGACCCGGCTGGAGGTGTTTGTCCGGCCGTCGAAGAAGGGCCTGGGTGCTGTCGCGTGGGCGGGGCTTGGCGCGTCGGGCGATGTGTTCGAGATTTCGGACGAGCGGCACGCCCAATCGCCGGCCGCCGCGGGTGCTGCGGGTGCTGCGAGGCCGGCGTCGGATTCGCCCGCGGTCCTGCCATCATGGGCGGAGGCGACGGGGGACATCCAGCCGGGCTTCGAGCGGGACGCCCATTGGCGGGTCGCGCTCGTGAGCCCCTCGGCGGTTGGGCGCGTGCCCACTATTCGATCGCTCCTTGGGACGCAATCGCCGCACGCCGAGCTCGGGATCGCGGTGCATCGGCTGCTCGAGTCCGTCGAGTGGCTCGAGACTTCTGGGGATGACCCAGCGGGCTGGGACCAAAGCCAGCGTCCGCTTGAGATGGCCGCGATCGAGCGAATCGCATCGGCATTGGGGCGGGGCGTGCTGGGGGCGGTTTTGTCGCGAGAGCAGATCGCCGCTCGCTGGGAAGTCGGACTGGAGTTCGAGGCCTTGCGTGAGCATGAGGTCGCCGCCACCGTTGAGCTTGACGGCCGCCCAGTGCTGGTACGCGGTCGGATCGACCGACTGGTTGTGGGCCGTTCGGGTGGAACGGTCCGCCGATGCCTGATCGTGGACTTCAAGACCGGAAGCCCGGGGGAGCAGGCGGAGGCTCAGATTGATCTCTATCGCAAGGCGATCGCGGCGACCTACGGGATCGATGTCGAAGCCGTTGGGTGCGAGATCGTCGAGGTCTGATCGGATTGTTTCGATTGTGCCGGGTGGAACCCCTTGGGGGCCACTATGGGTGCCGCGGGCCCCTCTCGCTCTTGAGAATGCGGCTCGAACGAGGGGTCCGCGGGTTCGGTAGAGGAAAAAAAAATGTCCGTTTTCTGGCGGCTCTTGCGATCCGTGGTAGGGTGTTCGTGATAGGTCGTAAAGCAGACGACTAAGTGAACCAAAGGCATTCGGGGCACAGGGCCCCAGTCGCGTGAGGAGATGTAGAAATGAAGAAGGCTTTCGCCCTCGTTGCCGTCGCCGGTGTCGCCGCTGCCGCCAGCGCTCAGTCCGTTGACATTGCTGTTTCCGAGACCACCATCGGTCCCGGCGAGAGCACCGTCGTCACCCTGTCGGCCGGTTACGGCGCTGGCGACTACGCCGTCGCTGGTATCGAGACCAACTTCATCAGCTCGGTCGGTTCCGACGGCTGGAGCGACGTGGCTCTCATCGCCCCGATGGACGGCCCCGGCACCAGCGCTGGCGCCCCCTCGGGCACCGGCGTTGACGGCATCCTCGCCGGCCAGCTGAACTTCCCGCCCGCCGGCATCTACGCCGACGACAGCAACCCGATCGCGTTCTGGACCGCCACCTACACCGCTCCGGCCGACGTTCCGGACGCCTTCACGGTCGACCTGAGCACCGAGACCAGCCGCTTCGACGTCTACGTCGACCGTGGCAGCTCGGCCAGCGAGAGCCGCCTCAGCAGCCTCCGCGAGGGTGCTGGCGCCATCAACGTCGTCCCGGCCCCCGCCAGCCTGGCCCTCCTGGGCCTCGGTGGTCTGGCCGCCGCCCGTCGCCGCCGCTAATCCGGCTTGACGGACTGCAATTGACTGCGACACGCCCGGTCGAAAGGCCGGGCGTCTTTTTCTTTCTGGAACAAAAACAAAGACAAGCCGGCGATCCGGGCCCAAGCACGTGATCCAGCACGGAAGCGTGCCGGAGACCACCTAAGGGTTCTTTGATCCTTTCATAAACCGAACAAACTCGCTCTTATTGGACTGTCGGTCGTTAATTTCAGCGCAATTCGCGATGTTTCGCCATGAAATGGGCTTGTCGGCCTCTCTGGTTTCGGTTACACTCTGGCGTCGACCCACGGGTCAGCAAGTCTTGGGTCGACACAGTGTTTTCGTGTGAATCAATCAACCAAGGTTTCTTGAGCTCAAGAGGAGAGACCAAGATGAAGACTGCTGCTATTCTCGCCGTTGCTGGTGTCGCCGCTGCCGCTGCCGCCCAGTCCGTTGACATCGCTGTTTCCGCGACCACGATCGGTCCCGGTGAGAGCTCTGTCGTCACCCTATCGGCCGGTTACGGCGCTGGCGACTACGCCGTCGCTGGTATCGCCACCGACTTCATCAGCTCGGTCGGCTCGACCGGCTGGAGCGACGTGGCCCTCATCTCCCCGATGGACGGCCCCGGCACCAGCGCTGGCGCCCCCTCGGGCACCGGCGTTGACGGCATCCTCGCCGGCCAGCTGAACTTCCCGCCCGCCGGCATCTACGCCGACGACAGCAACCCGATCGCGTTCTGGACCGCCACCTACACCGCTCCGGCCGACGTTCCGGACGCCTTCACGGTCGACCTGAGCACCGAGACCAGCCGCTTCGACGTCTACGTCGACCGTGGCAGCTCGGCCAGCGAGAGCCGCCTCAGCAGCCTCCGCGAGGGTGCTGGCGCCATCAACGTCGTCCCGGCCCCCGCCAGCCTGGCCCTCCTGGGCCTCGGTGGTCTGGCCGCCGCCCGTCGCCGCCGCTAATTTGGCCTGACGGACTGCAATTGACTGCGACACGCCCGACCGAGAGGTCGGGCGTGTTTTTTTGATGTCTCTCCCCACACGAGTCACACCACCGAGGCTGGATTCCCCGGAAGTTCGAAAGGCCCTATAAGCCCCGAACCAAACCTGCTCCTTTAGCAGTTTGCCTGCGATCGACTCTGACGCCGTCGCTGATCGCTGGCTCGCAGAAAATTGTGGTGGATTTCGGTTCTTTCCAGTAAACTGTGATGTCCGACGTTTGGTTTCGCGAAGCCGGTCCCATCAGCCGACAGCGGGCTTGATGCCCCAACGGCAGATCGATCGATCCAGCGGAATCTCGCCAGACCGTACCGAAAGGGAGAGACGAATATGAAGACTGCCGCCATTCTCGCCGTCGCTGGTGTCGCTGCTGCTGCTGCCGCCCAGTCCATCGACATCAACATCGCAAATCCGACCCTCGGTCCGGGTGAGAGCACCATGGTCACGCTGACCGCCAGCTACGGCGCCGGCGACTACGCCGTGGCCGGCATCGCCACCGACTTCATTAGCTCGGTGGGCTCGGCCGGCTGGAGCGACGTGGCACTCGTGTCGCCGATGGACGGCCCTGGCACCAGCGCTGGCACGCCCTCGGGCACGGGCGTTGACGGCATCCTCGCCGGCCAGCTGAACTTCCCGCCTGCTGGCATCTACGCCGACGACAGCAACCCGATTGCCTTCTGGAGCGCGATGTACACCGCTCCTGCGGATGTGAGCGGCATCACCGTCGTCAACTTGAGCACCAGCACGAGTCGCTTCGACGTCTACGTCGACCGAGGCAGCTCGGCTAGCGAGAGCCGTCTCGAACCCGAACTCGACACGCTCGGCCGGAAGGTCGGGCGTGTTTCGTTTTGCGAGCACGAGACCGCGGGGTGGTGTTCTATCTCGGCCGCGTTCCGAGCGTGGCCGGCAATCGCTCAGAATTCGAGCACCGCGTGCAGCGGGTCGATCGACTCGAGCTTGGCCCGGCCGGCCAACGCGGTGAGCTCGATGAGCACGGTGGCTCCAATAACCTGAGCACCGGCCATGCCGGCGAGTTGCATGGATGCGTCCAGCGTTCCCCCGGTGGCCAGCAGATCGTCAACGATGAGAACCCTGGACTGCTTCGGAATGTCGTCGGCGTGGATCTCCAGCCGATCCACGCCGTACTCGAGCTCGTACTCCACATGGTGCACGGCTCTGGGCAGCTTTCCGGCCTTGCGGATCGGTACGAAGCCGGCAGAGAGGGCCTGGGCGATGGCCGTGCCGAAGATGAAGCCGCGGGACTCGGCACCGAGCACGAGGTCGACCCGGTTGCCTCGGAATGGGTTGACCATGAGTTCTACGGCGAGGGCGAGGGCCCCTGGGTCCGAGAGCAGCGGCGTGAAGTCCTTGAAGACGATGCCCGGCTTTGGAAAGTCGGGAACGTCTCGGATGAAGTCCAGAAGCTGCTCGTGCATTGGGGGCATCTCTGTGGTTTGCGGTCAACTCCGCGATTCGAGCTAGGATAGCGGCACTTACGAGGACCGGAATCCCGGGCGATGCGATGGTGCACACCCGCCGGCGAGAAGGGATACGTGGATGGCGCGTGCGAGCTCGGCCAAGCGGATCGAGACGGTCGAGCCGATCGGCACGCGCGTGCTGATCCGCAAGGACGAGGACAAGAAGCAGACCAAGGCCGGCCTGCACCTGCCCGACAAGATGGAGATCCCCACGCTGACCGGACGGATCGTGGCGATCTCGGCCCAGGTCGAGGGCGACGAGGATTACCCGCTGCGTCGATACCAGCGGGTGTTGTTCCACCCCGGCAAGGCCATCCCGGTGGACTTCGAGGGAGACAATCGGTTGTTCGTGGTCCCGATTACGGATGTCGTGGCCGTCTTTCGACTCGCCGACGATGGCGACACGCCCGGTTCGGATGACTAGCCGCAGCTGCCGCTAGCCCACTCGAGTGCCACGCCGTTATGGCCGACGACATCGCCCAGCACCACATCGATCACCTGGCCGGCCCTTTGGCAGGCCTGCCCGATCCGCTGCCGTTGCCAACGCTCCGGTCGGTCCGCGATGATGAGCGCTTCGATCTCACGCTGCGGCCGCCTGGGAGCAAGAGCATCACCAACCGCGCGATGCTGATCGCCGCGCTCGCGGGCGGGAGGAGCGTGCTCCGTGGGGCGCTGACCGATGCCATCGATACGCGGGTCATGTCCGACGCGCTCCGTTCGCTCGGGGTTGGCGTCACGATCGATGGGACGACGGTAAACATCGACGGCGTTGGTGGGCGTTGGCGACCGCCGGGCGCGAATGGCAAGGCCGTGCGTCTCGAACTGGAGAACGCTGGGACGGCGGTGCGGTTCCTGACGGCGGCTAGCGTGCTGTCTCCGGTGCCAGTCGAGCTCTTTGGCAGCGAGCGGATGCACGAGCGACCGATCGGCCAGCTCGTTGCGGCGATCGGCGATCTGGGCGCACGAGTCGAAGCGCTCGGCTCGCCGGGATGCCCGCCACTGCGTGTGCATCCGCCACAGCTGCTGCGCTCGTGCGGCGAGGTCCTGTTCGAGCAGCTGCCATCGAGCCAGTTTGTTTCGGCGATCATGCTGCTCGGCGCGTTCATGCCGGGCGGGCTCGCGATCGAGATCGACGGCGAGGTGACAAGCTCGTCGTACATTCGGATGACGCTCGGATTGCTCGACGTACTGGGCGTTCCGGTCCGGGCCTCGGCCAACATGTCGGTGATCCGTATCGGGTCGGGCTCGGACGCGCTCGCGGGAGGATTCGAGCTTGACATCGAGCCCGACGCCAGCGGCGCTTCCGCGTTCTGGGCCGCAGCGGCGTCGGTCAACGGTGCCGAGGTGACCGTTGACGGTGTGGATGAGGACGGGCTGCAGGGCGATCTTGCGTTTCCTGCGATGTTGGCCAGGATGGGCGCAACAGCCCGATCAACGCCACCTGAAGAAGGCCCTTCGGGGCCTAGCCTGAGCGTTCGCGGTGGTGGTTCGTTAAAGCCCGTCATGGCGGACATGCGTGACATGCCCGACGCCGCGTTGGCGCTGGTTGTTTTGGCCGGGCTAGCCGAGGGTGGCTCGATGCTCCGCGGCTTGCACACCCTGCGCGTGAAGGAGACCGATCGGCTCCACGCGCTCGCCACCGAGCTCGCGAAGGTTGGCATCACGCTCGAGCTCGACGTACACGGTGAGCCCGGGGCGGTGCGCATCGAGCCACCGGAGTACGGGCTCGATCGGTCGACCTCGGCCAAACCGGTGGTGTTTGACACGTACAACGACCACCGCATGGCGATGGCGCTCTCGATCATCGCGCTGCACAGGCCAAATGTGAGCATCGCCGATCCGGGGTGCGTCGCGAAGACGTATCCCGGATTCTGGCAGGATCTCGCGCGACTCTACGATTCGTGATCGCCTACGCGATCTACTGCCCTGCTGCTGCGAGCAGGTGTTCGATGGCCGCGTCGAGTTGCGTGTCGGTCTCTCCAATGAGATCGAAAGGCTCGATCGGAACCAGAACGTCGGGCTGGATGCCGTTGCCGTCGTAGAGGCGGCCGTCGGGCATGTAGGACACCATGCTGGCGAGCTTGACGGTCGCACCGAGGCTGTCGATGTCGTGGCCCCTCGATCGCGCGCTGCCGCCGCTCGAGGGCATGCCCATGAGGGTCACGCGTGGCAGGCCCTTGAGCGCACCGAGCAAGATGTCGGTCGCGCTGAAGCAGCCTTCGTCCATGAGAACAACGACGGGGCCGGTGTAGATCGGGTCGCCGGGCAAGCGTGACACAACCGAGTAGTGGGGCCCGCTGAACCGTCCGT
>CALCCF010000082.1 GCA_937899905.1 uncultured Phycisphaeraceae bacterium | reverse complement strand
CGGGCGCGAACGTGGCGTCGCCGTTGTTCAGCAGTATGCCAACGTCGTTGCGGAACAGATCCGTCACGGCCAGGTCGGGATCACCATCCCCATCGAGGTCGCCGGCCGAGAGCGCCCCTGCGGCCGTGCCGACACCGCCAAGGACGTTGAGGGAGAAGGTCGCATCGCCATTGTTGAGCAGGAGCCCGACCTCGTTGCCCGCGGAGCTGCTGACGGCCAGGTCCGCGTCGCCGTCACCATCGAGATCGGCGACTGCGAGAGAGCGAGGCGATGCGATCGAATCAACAACCGCTGGCAGTGCGAACACTCCACCGCCGCCATTGAGCAGCACGCCAACGCTGTCCACAAGGGGGTTCGTCACGGCGAGATCGTTGTCGCCATCGCCATCCAGATCGGCGATCACCAGCGACACGGGTGACTCGCCGCCGCCATATCGCGTGTCGCCGGCGAACGTGCCGTCCCCGTTGTTGAGCAGCACGCTGACGTCATCGCTATTAACGTTGGCGACGGCGAGGTCGTTGTCGCCATCGCCATCGAGGTCCCCGATCGCCACCGATGTCGGCCCTTCGCCGACGTCATAGAAAGTGGTCAGCGAGAAGATCTCGTCCACGTCGCAGGATTGTCCCGACGCCGCCATCGGCATGGCGGCTGACAGGACGAGCGCAATGACGAGCTGGTGTCGTCGGATCATGGCGGGGTTCCTCCTTGCGGGGGCGGGTTCTTTGCCGGGCGTGGGTGCGGGGCCATCGGGGCCCGCCAGCCGGGCGGGGGGGGGGTGGGCGGTCGGTATGAAGGGCGGGGCGAGCGGTCGCGGTCGGGCAACCCAGGGGAGGCGTTGGTTGGGCCGCCTGGCTCAGGTCGAGCTCGAGATAGGGTCTGGCTCAACCTGCCCGGAGGCCGTCGGCGCGTGCGCACCCGCCACCGATCGCTGTTGCCGGACGGTACGCATGCGCCGATGGGCTGGATGCACGCGCCGATCGGCCGTGGGCGCATGAGCAAGGTCCATCGGCGCGTGAACGCGGGCCATCGGCGCATGGCGCTGGCCCGTGTGCGCGTGGGCCTGGTCCGTCGCCACGCATCGCCCGGCGCGCGTCGCGGTCCCCGGCCGGCCATGGCCGTCCGCGGAGGAGCGTTCTAACTTTGGTTCCCCCAACGACTTGCAAACTTCTTTCGCCGATCATCATCATCGGACCAAAGTCGCGTCCCTCGACCGTCGATCAACTCCGCAGGCCGGGCGGGTGCCCGGCCACCACCAACCTCGTGGGGCGCCGTGCCAGGCCCCGCTCAAGACAGGAGTTCCGACATGGGACGCAATTTGCCCACACAGCGCGGAAACGCACTGGACTGGATCACCGACCGCCTCGCCACGTGGACGGAAAACGCCGCCGCCATCGGCGTCGATGCCGCCGACGTCGCGGCCCTGGCGAGCGCCACCGCTCAGGCCGATACCGCACGGACGGCCGCTGGCGCGGCGCGCGCCGCCAGCAAGAGCGCGACGCAGAACTACTACGACAAGGCCGATACCGCGATCGAGGGTGCGCGCGACCTGATCCTGACCGTCAAGGCCTTCGCCGCCAGCAGCGACGACCCGCAGGTCTACGTGCTCGCCGACCTGAGCCCCAAGGCGCCCCCCGGCGAGACGCCCGCGCCCGATGCGCCCAGCGACGTGGGCACCACGCTGCTGCCCAATGGCGCGCTCGAGCTCAAGTGGAAGGGCAGGGGGCCGCAGGGCACGTTCTACATCGTCAGCCGGCAGCTGGCGACCGAGACGGCGTACTCGGTGATCGCGACGGTGACCGACAAGGCGTTCACCGACAGCGGCCTTCCCTTTGGTATCGATGAGGTGCGCTACCAGATCAACGCGCAGCAGACCGACAAGGTGACGCAGGGGCCGATCACGGTCGTGCGCCTGGGTGTTGGAAACGCCCAGCAGAGCGCGCAGACCGAAGCGGCGTAAGCGGACCACACACATCCCGGAGGGCGGATCCGCGGGCGCCGTTCTGGCCCGTCGATCCGCCTTTCGCGTGCGCGGCGCACGACAAGGCGGCCCGGGCTCAAGCACATCCTGTGTGCGCGCCCGGGCCGCCGGTGTGTGGGTTCACAAGCGTGCTGGTCTTACGAGCAGCCTTGGTCGAACGCGTTCTGGAAGCACAGGAAGTCGAACAGATCCAGCTCGCCATCGCGGTCGCAGTCGGCCGAGAGGTCGCCGTCGTTGAAGGCGTTCTGGAAAGCCAGGAAGTCGAACAGGTCGACGCCGCCGTCCAGGTTGAAGTCGGCGTAGCAGCTGGGCACGATGCGGCCCTCGCCGCCCTCGGGGTAGGCCGACTCGGCGACGAGGCCACCCAGGCGAACCGAGATCTGGTCGAACAGGCTGCGCTGGTAGGTCACGCCCAGGCTGGTGAAGGGGGCGCCTCGGAACGGGTACTGGTCGCCGCCGCGGGCCAGGAAGTCGACGATCGCGACGTCGACCTCGGGTGCGCCGGGGACAACGGCGAAGTCCTCGACGATGGCGGTGCCATCGGCAAGCGTCACGCGGCGGACGCGCTCGCCCGCCACGGTGACGACGTCGTCCTCGATCACCTGGGCCGTGCCGCGGAAGTCGTACTCGAAGGTGAAGCCGGCGACCTGCGCGAAGCGGCCGTTGGACTGGCCCTGGCGGCTCACGGCGTTCTCGAGGATCTCCTTGAACTGCGTCGCGGGGATCGCCTCGACGACGGTCACGAAGTTGGTGAAGGGCAGGATGTCGAAGGTGTCCAGCTCGGTGATGTCGCCGGCGGGGATGATGCTGTCGTTGCGGATGCCCCCGCCGTTGGCCAGCGCGACGTCGGGCACGGGCGTGCCGAAAGTCGGGGCCAGCTCGGTGGCCGTGGCCAGGAAGCTGTCAGCGATGAGGTTGCCCAGGTTCGTCTCGATGTTGCGGACGCTCGAGCGGCGGCCGTCGAGGTCGACCTCGCTGGTGCCGATCACGTTGGCGGCCAGCGCATCGACGGCGTCCTGGACTGGGTTCACAACGAGCCTGCGGATGAGCGGATCGCCCAGCACGGCGTCATCGCCGATGCCCGAGACGCGCACCGGGCCGGACTCGTCGAGCACCTCGACCAGGTTGCCCTCGGTGTCGAAGCCCAGGATCAGGCGGCCGACGTATTTGTACGCGCCGGCGGTGGTCACGACGGGCACGGTCGCGCCGTCGGCGTCGGTCCGTGTCAGCGGGTAGCCGCTCTCGCCCAGAACCACCGCGGGCTCGTCGCCGGGGATCAGCAGATCATCGGGGTTGGCCAGCAGCTCGTCGCCGCCGCCGCCGATCACGGCGTCGACGTTGCGCAGGCTGCCGATGAGGTCGAGCTCGGTGGTCACGCCCTGCAGGTGGCTGGTCAGCAGGATGATGTCCACGCCATCGGCGGTCAGCGCATCGACCTCGGCCTGCACGGCCGGCAGGATGTCGCTGACGACCACGCCGCGCGGGCTGGAGATGAAGGGCAGGCTGGTGGTCGTCGCGCCGACGATGCCGACCTGGACGGTGCCGCCCATGCTGGTGGCAACGTCGATAACCGTGCTCGAGGCGATGCGGCCGCTGTCAACCAGCGCCTGCAGGCCGGCCTCGCCCGAGAAGTCCAGGTTGGCCGAGACGAAGGGGGCCGGGTTGGTCGTAAAGCCGGCGATGAAGTCCTCGAGCACGTCGGGGCCGAAGTCGAACTCGTGGTTGCCGATCGCGAAGGCGTCGTAGCCGATCAGGTCGAGGGCGATGGTGTCGAAGAACGGCACGCCCGCGTCGAGGCTGGCGCTGAACTCGGGGCCGGCCAGGAAGTTGTCACCGCTGGTGATGAGCACCGAGCCGCTGTCGAAGCCAGCCGGGAAGACCTGGGCCTCGGCCCGCAGGTTGGCGACGACCGTCGCGAAGCGGTCGACACCGCCGAAGTCCTCGAGCGCGCCGGCACCGGCGTTGAGCAGCTGGCTCTCGGCGTCGTTGTGGTGCAGCACGTGCAGGTAGAAGTCGGCCGACTGGGCCGAGGCGGTGCCGGCGGCCAGGGCCAGCAGGATCGAAGCGGTGAGGCCATGGGTGTTCATCTTCAGCTCATCCTCTTTGCGTGGGGTGTTGATTCGCCCAAAAACTGGAACAAATCAATACCGGGCACACGCGCGTCTCGTGTTGCCACGACGCGAGCGGTGCGCGAAGAACGCGTGTGCGATGCACGAAGTGCTTGTGAGGGAGCGCCAAAGAAAGCGCGAAGCGGGAGGGCGTGTTCCTAGACGCGGGCCATGATCGCGTCGGCGAACGTTGCGGCCGCGTCCTCGTGTAAATCCAGGAACAGCTCGGGCTCGATGAGTTCCAGCTCCCCGAGCAGCGGCTCGCCGTCCATGTCCGGCACCAGATCGACACGAGCGTAGAGGGGTCGCTCGCCGTAGTGTTCTTCCCAGGCGCGCAGCGTCCGCTCGGCGGCACCGCGCTGATCCGCCGTCGCCTCGACCAGCGTGTACACGCCGCCAAAGTCGACCTGCGATCGGTAATCGCCCGCGGCGGGCACCTTGGTCACCGCGTGCGACAACGCGCCATCGAAGTACACCAGCGACGTCTCACCCTCGCTCGCCACGCGCGGCAGGAACCGCTGCACGAGGGCCATACCTTCGGCGGTCAACTCTTGCAAGTATTCGACGAGGCCGTCCTCGACTCGATCGAACCTCTGAAGACCGCTCCCGGCCGCGCCCACACTGGGCTTGGCGACGACCACCGACCAGCCGCGCGACTGCGCCTCGTCGGCCGCCGACCGTTCCTCACCTCGCTGGACGAAGATCGTCGGCACGATGCCCACCCCGCTGGCCTCGAGCTCGCGCAGGTAGGACTTGTGTAGGTTGGCGAGCACCGTCTTCGGCGGGTTCAAGAGCACCGGGTCCGCCATGGCATCGATGAACGCCCTGAACTGGTCGAGTCGATCCCAGTAGTCCCACGTCGTCCGCAGGACGTACGCGTCGGCATCGACAGCCAGACCCACCGGCGGACCATCCGCTCGCTTGACCGGACCGAGCACGTCATCCCACGCCACGTAGCTCACGATCGCCCCGCGACGAACCAGCGCCTGCATCAGCGCACCCTCGGACGCGTGGTCGATGTGGTCGTGGTGCCGGCACGTCAGCAGCGCGATCGATGGCACGTGTCTTGGCGGGGTCTCGCTCACTCGCCGACCCGCTCGAACCGCAGGAGGAACCGGCCATCCTGCAGCAGATCCATCGTCTTCGGCCACGGGTAGACAAGGTCCGCCGACCCCAGAAGCTCGATGTACCGACTCTCGAAATCCATCGCCGCAGGCGTGCCGGCCATGCGTGTCATCGCGGCGGGCCCCATCATCCAGCCGTTATCGTCCCACGCGTCGGCATCCACGGATCCCGAGAAGCGGTTGATGCCCGCCAAACCACCGACGGACCCATCCTCGCGCACGGTCAGCGTGGGCAGCCTCGCCCCTTGCGGCAACTCGAACGCCTCGCCCTCGATGGCGACCAACTGCCACTCGCCAACGGGCGTGAGCGTCATCGCCGTGTCGGAGCGGCCCCCACCACCGGCGCACGCCGAGGCGAACACCGCAAGCAGAATCACACCGATCGCCAAACCCATGCGCACCATCACGCCCTCCCTTAGGTCTGCAAGATGCCCGTCTTGAACTCGCGCGAGTAGTCCCAACCCTGGTTCGCGCTCGCGAGCGCGTCGATCAATTCCTCGCGCGTGCGGTGCGGCTGGATGATCCGATCGACCCAGCCGCGAGCCGCGCCGTAATGGATGTCTTGCTGCTCGTTGTAGCTCGCGCGCACGGCTTCGAGGATCTGCTTATGCGTCTCCTCGTCGATGACCTCGCCCTTGCGCTCGCGGCTGCGTTCCTCGATGGTCGCCAGCACGCCGGAAGACTGGGCCGCCCCCATCACCGCGCACTTGCCCGCCGGCCACGCGAGGCTCAGGAAGGGCTCGAAAGCACGCCCGCACATCGCATAGTTGCCCGCGCCATAACTCGAACCGGTAATCAGCACGATCTTGGGCACCACGCAGTTGCTCATCGCGTTCACGAGCTTCGCGCCACTGCGGATAATGCCCGCCTGCTCGCTATCGCGGCCGACCATGAACCCCGTCGTGTCGTGGATGAACACGAGCGGGATCTTCCGCTGGTTGCAATCCATGATGAACCGCGCGGCCTTATCGGCGCTGTCGTCGTAGATCACACGCGGCATGCCCGCCGCCTTGCTCGGCCCGGCCTTGCCACCCGGCTGCGTGCGCTGCGTCATCTCGCACTGGTTGGCCACGATGCCGCAGGCATGCCCACCGATGCGCGCATAGCCGCACACCAGCGACTGCCCATACTCGGCCTTGTACTCATCAAAGTCCGGCTCGAGGCTCTCGTGCCCCTCAGCGTTGGGCAACGCCCGGGCATCGACCACGCACGCCAGGATGTCGCGCACGTCGTACTGCTGCCCGGCCTTGTCGGTGAAGATGTCGTACACGTCCTCACCCGACCGGAGAGAACCAATCCCTTCCCCAACGCCGTCTCTTCGTCTCTCCGTCTCTCCGTCTCTTCCCTTCCCAACCACCTCGCGCACGCGCGTCAGGCACGCCTCATCATCCGCCTCCTTGAAGTCGATCGTGCCGCTGATGGCCGCGTGCATCGACGCACCCCCCAGTTCCTCGTCACTGACTTCCTGACCGATGGCCGCCTTCACGAGCGCCGGCCCAGCGAGATACAGCCCGCTGCCCTCGGTCATCAGCAGCGTGTCACACAGCACGGGTAGGTACCCCCCGCCCGCAACACAGAACCCCATGATGGCCGCAGTCTGCTGGATGCCCTCGGCGCTCATCACGCTGTTGAGGTAAAAGATGCGCCCGAAATCGTCCGTATCGGGGAACACGTCTTCTTGCAAGGGCAGGTACACGCCCGCGCTATCGACGAGGTAAATCAGCGGCAACCGAGCCATGCGAGCCACGTGCTGCGCTCGGATGATCTTTTTGCACGTCATCGGGAAGAACGCACCGGCCTTCACCGTCGCGTCGTTGGCGATGATCATGTGCCGGCGTCCCTGCACCTCGCCGATACCCGTGACCACGCCGGCCCCGGGCGCGCCTCCGTGCTCGCGGTACATGCCCTCGGCCGCCCACAGCCCGAGCTCCATGAAGCCTGGGATCTCGGTCGCATGGGCGTCTTCGGGCACGGCCCCATCCACCAACCTCGCGACTCGCTCGCGCGCGGTGAGACGCCCCTTCTTGTGCTGCCGGTCGATGGCCTTGGCCCCGCCGCCCATACGGATGTTCGCCTCGAGGACAAGGGAGCGCTCGTTGGCCTCGCGGAGCGTTGCGGGCGTCTGGGTCGGTTCGGCGGTGGCGTCGGGCAAGGCACGGCTCCCAAGGCGGCGATCACGGTTTCGGGCGTCTAGGCCCCGATTGGGGCGGGTTCGCTCGGAGCATATCCGGCGTGCTGACCGCCAGGAGGCACGAGCCGCTCCATGATCGGCGGGCGGCAACTATACTGACATCCCTGTACTCTGGCACTGGAATCCCGGGGCCACTCGCCCGGGCGAGAGGACCACCCATGCGCATGCAACTCAGCACGCACATCGACGCACCGGCGGAGGCGGTCTTCGCGGCCGCGAGCGACTTTCCGAACGCGACGGCCATGGTCGAGGGCATCAACGCCGTCGAGATGCTCAGCCCAGCGAACGACGGCTCGCCCATCGGCGTGGGCACCCGATTCCGCGAGACACGCACGATGATGGGCAAGCAGGCGACCGAGGAGATGGAGGTCTCCACCTTCGATCCGCCCCATTCCTACACGCTGAGCGCGCTGTCCTGCGGCGTCAAGTTCGACAGCAAGGTTGAGGTGATCCCTGACGGCCAGGGCTGCCGGCTGGGCTATGACATCCTCGGAGTGCCAACCACGCTCTTCGCCCGCGTTGTCGGCGCGATCATGACTCCCCTTATGAAAGGAAGCATGCGAAAAGCGATGGAGAAGGACCTCTCGGACATCAAGGCGTATGTCGAGAACGGCCAAGCCGGGTCCTCACACCCAGGCCAGCACCAAACCGAGGTATAACGCCTTCGCACCAATGGGCGAGACCCGCGTCACGATCGCAGGGTCCGCCCCATACCGTCTATGAACCACGCCTGGCGGAGCCCAGGCCGCACACCGATTGGAGTTCCACCATGCGTCGCACCGCAACCCACATGATCGCCCCGGCCCTCGCCCTCGTGCTGAGCGCGGGCGTCGCCCTCGCTCAGAACAGCGGCGAAGCCGAAAGCACGACCCCGAAGGTCGATGCCGCCATCGAGATGTACCAGGCCAATTGGGCCGAGGTCCGCGCCGCGAAACAGGCCACCTACGACAGCTGGATCGCCACCCAGATGGAGGCCCTCAAGACGCTCGACATGAGCCAGATCTCCGCCGAGGGCATCAACAAGCTCAACCGCGCCGGGCTCTTCAACGGCGACGACGCTCGCGCGATGGCCGCGGCCCGCGTCGGCGAGCTCATGGCCAACATCGATGCCAAGTCGGTCGACGCGGTCGAGATGGCCACGCTCGATCTCATGCTCCGCGGCATGCCCACGCGCACCAGCACGCCCGAGCCGGAACTCCAGGCCACGCTCGTCAAGAACGTGCTCGAGCACCCCAAGCTGCACGACGCCATCAAGCAGGGCAAGGTCGCCGGCATCGGCGGACTCATGCGCGGCCTGCGTGATGGCGCGGACGAGTACAAGGACCAATTCATCTCTCTGGGCGTGATGCTCGCCGACGCGCCGCCGAGCATGGCCACCGAGGGCGCCATGTATTGGAGCGGCATCAGCCGCATGGACGGCGTCGAGGCCGAGCAACTCGAGGCCATCCGCCTCGGCCTCGTGGCCATGATGAATAGCGCAGTCACCGCCACAGACGACGCCGGCGAACCCGTGCTCGGCACCTCGCTCGATTACGTCAAGAACAGCCTGGCACGCATGGACGGCGCCGCCGCTCGTGGCAAGCTCATCGGCTACGCCATGCCCGAGATGACCATCAACTGGTCCAGCGATGCCTCAATCACCAGCTTCGAGGACCTCAAGGGCCAGGTCGTGGTCATCGACTTCTGGGCCACCTGGTGTGGGCCGTGCATCGCCAGCTTCCCCAAGGTCCAAGAACTCAAGGACCACTACGCCGGCATGCCCGTCACCATCGTCGGCGTGACCAGCCTGCAGGGTGCCGTCTACGGCGTGCCCGGCGAGGAAGGCCCGGTTGATACCGAGGGTAACGCGCAGAAGGAGTACGACCTGATGCCCGCCGTGATGGAAGGCCACAGCGTCACCTGGCCCGTCGTCTTCACCGAGCAGGACGTCTTCAACCCGGACTTCGGCGTCGCCGGCATCCCACACGTCGCCATCATCGATGCCGACGGCAAGGTGCGCTTCCACAACCTGCACCCCGCCGCCCCGATGCCTGAGAAGACAAGCAAGATCGACCAGCTGCTCACCGAGATGGGCATCGAGCCGCCCGTACTCGAGCAGGCCGACGACGCCGACAAGGCCGAGGGCTGATCTGCGTACAACACCCGAGCTCGTGATTGCTTCGCGCCGCCCCACTGGGCGGCGTTTTCGTTGGCCCGCCGCAACAAGGGCCTAGCGTCGAGAATGACCGAGCCGTCCGCCCCTCCGAGCGTCCTCTTCGTCTGCCTGGGCAACATCTGCCGGAGCCCACTGGCCGAGGGCATCTTCTTGCACCTAGCCGCCGAGCGCGGCATCGATGGCATGATCGTCGACTCGGCCGGCACCGGCGGCTGGCACGCCGGCGAGGGCCCGGACCGGCGCGCATCGGCCGTCGCGACCACGCGCGGCGTCCACCTCCCCAGCATCGCGCGCCAGATCGAACGCGCCGACTTCGAACGCTTCACGCACATCATCGCCATGGACGCCAGCAACCACGAGAACCTGCTGTCGATGGGCGCACCGGCTGAGCGACTGCGCCTCATGCGCAGCTACGACCCAAGCCACTCGATCCAATCCGCCCCCGACGTGCCCGACCCTTACTACGGCGGCGACGACGGCTTCGATCGGGTCTTCGACATGCTCATGGCCGCCTGCGCCGGCCTGCTCGACGAACTCGCCGCGAACGCCCCGGAGCGTTAGAAGCCCCGCCGCCCCTCGATCGCGTCCTCGAGCACGGCCTTACTCGCCCAATCGATCTGGCCGCCGCTGGGCAGGCCGCGCGCCAGCCGGCTGACGCTCACCCCACGCTTGCCCAACTCCTCGGCGAGGTACAGCCCGGTCGCGTCGCCCTCGAGCGTAGGGTTCAATCCGAGGATCACCTCGCGCACGGGCAGCCCGCCAGCGTTGCGCTTCGGATCGTCCACGCGTGCAAGCAGATCGGCGATGTTGATGTCGCCCGGCCCGACACCCTCGAGCGGGCTCAGCCGGCCCATGAGCACGTGGTACACGCCCTTGAACGCGCCGCTGGCCTCGATCGCAAACAAGTCCCGCGGCTGCTCGACCACCAGGACCACCGACGCATCCCGCGCCGGCGCCTCGCCGCCGGGCAGCGGCACCGCGGCGCGACACACCCGGCACAAGGGCTCGTCGGCCAAGTTTCCACAGATCGTGCACGGTGACGCCTTGGTGCGCATCTCGCCGATGGCGCTCGCCAGCGATTGGGCCACCTCCGGCTTGCCCTTCAGCAGGTAAAACGCCAGCCGCTCCGCCGTCCGCCGACCGATGCCCGGCATGGCCGCAAGCTCATCGATCGCCCGCTGCACGCTCTGCGGGTACGGCGTGGGCGCGGCCGTGCGCTGGCTCCCCCTCCGGCTGGACGATCCATTCGGCATCCCACGATCGTATTCCTACGATCGCCCATGACCGACGCCCCACAAGACACCGCAACGGAAAAGGCCGCTCCCACTCGACCGTCCAAGAAGGGCAGGATCATCGCCGTGGTGATCCTGCTCGCGTTCGCGGCCGGCCTGATCTGGTACGTCGACGAGGGCCACGAGATCTTCTGGCCCAAGCGCTGGGGCGTCGTCCAGGAGGGCGCGATCTACCGCAGCGGCGAGCCAACGCCCAACGCAACCCGGCGCGTCGTCCGCTCGATGGGCATTAAGACCATCATCGATCTGGGCGCCCACACGCAGGGATCCGACGAAGAACGCACCGCGCAGGCCGTCGCCGAGGAACTCGGCGTCACGCGCTACCGCTTCACCCTGATCGGCGACGCCACGGGCGACCCCAACGACTACGTCATGGCCCTGCGCATCATGAACGACCCCGCCCACCAGCCCGTGTGGGTGCACTGCGCGGCCGGCAGCGAGCGCACCGGCTGCCTCATCGCCCTCCAACGCACGATCAACGACGGCTGGGATGTCGACCGGGCGTACAACGAGACGCACGTGTACGACCACGACGACAACCCTTATCTGCGGCCGATGCTCGAGACTTGGCTTCCGCAGATTCGTTCCGCGTACACCGAAGGCGGCACCATCCCCTACGACCAAGCGACCGACGGTTTAGGCGGCGCCGGCAACATGGAAACCAACGGCGATCGCTCTGGGCCCTTCGATAAGCTTGAGTTCCTCGCCTCCGAGACGACGCAGGAGCCACCGCTGCTGGATGACGCTTCTGGACCGGACGCCGAACCCGGGTCGGGAGGCTGAGCAGTGGATCCCATCCGCATCGCTTGCGTGCAGTACCTCAACACGGCCCCATTGGTCGAAGGCCTCGACAAGCTCGAAGGCCTGAAGATCATCCCGGCCGTGCCCGCGGACATCGCCCCGATGGTGCGCACCGGCGAGGCCGATATGGGCTTGGCCTCGATCATCGATGCCGCCGGCTCGGAGACCCCGTTGTCGGTCGTTCCGGCCGGCATGATCGGGTGCGACGGGCCGACGCTCACCGTTCGGTTGTTCTCGAGCGTGCCTCTTGAGACCGTCACGCAGTTGTGCGTCGACGCCGACAGCCACACCTCGGTCGCGCTCGCACGCGTGCTCCTGGCCGAGCGGTTCGGCGCACGACCAGATGTATTCGAGTTCAACGCGCTCGAGCGCATCGCCCTGGGCGGTGCCAAACCAAACCAGGACGACGAGGGCTGGCCCGAGACGCTGCTGCTCATCGGTGATAAGGTCGTCACGCACAGCCCGCCCGCCGTCAAGTACGCACACCAGCTCGACCTCGGGGAGGCCTGGAAAGAGCTCACTGGCTTGCCGTTTGTGTACGCCTCGTGGATGTGCCGGACCGAAGTGCTCAACAACGACGAGGGCCGCCGCCGCATCGCCCTCGCGGCCGCCATGCTCGACCGCCAGCGGCGCCACAACGCAACGCGCCTCGATTGGCTCGTGCAGCAATGGGCCCCGAAGGCACGATGGCCGGTCGATCTTGCCCAGCACTACATCGCCGAACTGCTCCGCTACGAGGTCGGACCTCGGGAGCGCGAAGCGATCGATCGCTTCTACGGCTTGTGCGCAAGGCACGACATCATCGATGTCCAGTCGCCCCGTGTGGCCGATCTTGCATCCCCCTCGGCCCAACCGGTCGCGGCCCCCGAGAGCGAGTGAGCGGTGGCCTCACGCAGGCCCTCCAGCCAGGCCGCGGCCGACGCGCTCGCCGAGCTCCTGCGCGCCCCGCACCACGTTCTGCTCCGCGCGATCGATCGGCTCGAAGCCGGGATGTTCACGATCGAAGCCGATGCCTCGCTGCCCGCCGGATGGTTCCTGAGCACCGCCTCGGGCTACGCCATCGATTCGCGCGGCCGAATCGACGGTGCCACGGCGATCGCCGATGCGGGCATCCTGGTCGAGCGACTGAGCGCCCACGCCAAGGTCACGCCCAAGGAACTCCCCGCGGGCTCGCTCGACCTCGCCCAGCTCGCCGCCAAGTGGGGTGTCGCCGAACGCACCGTGCTCCGCTACCGCGCACGCGGGCTGCCCGCTCGTAGCGTCCGATCGGGTCGCACGCAACGCCTCATGTTCACCCCCGACGCGATCGCGGCCTTCGAGACCAGCGCCGGCGCCACCATCGGTAAGGCAAGGTCATTCACACGACTCAGCGACGAAGAACGCGAGCGCGCAATCCTGCGCGCCAGCGAGCTCCAGTCCGGTGGATCTTCCATCAGCTCCGCCGCCCGAACGATCGCCGCCGAGCTCGGCCGCAGCCACGAGTCGATACGACAGCTCCTCCTGAAGCGCTCTGGCAGCAATGCCGGCTGGTCGACGAAGCAGCGCCGGCTCGCCCTGAAGGCCCACGACCGATGCATCGAGCCCGCGGCGATCGCCAGCCGCCTCGGCCGGAACACAACCGCAACACGCCGCATGATCGATGCGCAACGGCTCGCGCGACTGCGCGGCCTCGACCTACCCGAAACCGAGCCCGAACACAACGACATCATCGAAATCCCAGTGGGCGCTCCGGGCCCGACACTCCTCGCCGACCTCGTCGCCGAGATGCGAGATTCGACCACGCCCGATCGCGCCTTGGAGCGAGCGATCACCGCCTCCGCGCGCACGCTCACGGTCCGAGCCGCGCGCACCATCGCGCAAACCAGCGCCGCGCACCTGCGATCCGAGCCCATCGACGCAGTCGAGACCGATCTGCTCTGGGCCGCCCGCCTCCGCGTCGAGGCCCTCCGCCCGCTGCTCAGCATCGTGCTCCGAAGCATCGAAGCACGACTCGGCGGCGAGATCGAAACCCTGCCCTCGCGTGCGGCAGCCACCAAGCTGCAGTTGGCTATTGCTGCCGCCGCCGAAGCCGCCCACCGCTACGACCCCGCCCGTGGCGGTCGACTGAGCGCCGCCGTCACGCTTGCGGTCGATCACGCTATGGCCGACACCCACGCGCCCGCGTCCCGTTCCACGACCGCCCGCCGCACGTTCGCTCAGGCGCGGATCGAGGATTGGACCCACCGTGTAAGCCCGTGGCAGTCGTTCCTGGACACCCCCCACGCGCTGCGTGCCGGGCTGCCGGCACTCGCACCAGAGCAACGGGCACTACTCGAGGCACGCTTCGGACTCGGCGAGCGTCCTCGGACACTCGACGCCCTGGCTGAGCGCTTCGGCATCCACCGCCCATGGGTCGCCCGGAGAGTGCGCGAAGCGACACGAGAAGCGATGCGCTTCGGCCGGAGGGCGTCTCGGCCAGATAGCATCGCACCATGACCACGACCGACGCGCCATCGCTCAGCGAGCACGAACGAGCCGACATCGAGATCCGCGATGTTCGGCTGATCGTCGGCATGGAGGTCCACATCGAGCTGGCGACCCACAGCAAGATGTTCACCCGCGCCCGCAACCCCGCCCACCCAAGCACCGGTGCCGTTGAGCCCAACTCGCTGATCGACCCCGTCGTGCTCGCGCTGCCCGGTGCCCTGCCCATGCCCAACGCCAAGGCCATCGAACTCTCCATAGCCGTCGGCCTCGCCCTGGGCTGCTCGATCGCGGACGTGACACGATTCGACCGCAAGAGCTACTTCTACCCCGACCTGCCCAAGGCATACCAGATCAGCCAATACGACGCGCCGCTTTGCGCCAGGGGCGAGGTCGAGCTGCCGGCATTCAATGATCGCGGTGAGGCCGATCTCGACGCCCCGCGCACACGCATTGGCATCACCCGGGCGCACCTCGAAGAAGACGCCGGCAAGCTGCTGCACGAGGCCCCCGGCGGCCGGCCGATCGACCACTCGATCGTCGACCTGAACCGCGCTGGCACGCCGTTACTCGAGATCGTGACCGAGCCCGACTTCACGTCCGCCGCACAGGCAGAGGCGTTCTGCCGCTGGCTGCGCCACACCGTCCGCCTCATGGGCGCGAGTCTGGGCGTACTCCAAGAAGGACACATGCGGTTCGAGCCCAACATCAACTGCGAGCTCTCGCTCGCCGACGGCAGCACCGTCCGGACGCCAATCATCGAGGTCAAGAACCTCAACAGCTTCCGCGCGGTCGTTGGCGCCATCGAGTACGAGCATCGCACCCAGCCCGTGCGCTGGCGTGAAGACGGCCGCGAGATGGGCGCCGGCGCGAAACGCACCTTCGGCTGGGACGACGCCAACCTGCGCACCATCCCACAGCGCGAAAAAGAAGACGCGCACGACTATCGCTACTTCCCCGACCCCGATCTCCCGCCGGTGCGCATCACGACGGAGATGCTCGAGCGCGCGCACGCGCTGGCCGATATGCCTTGGCTGGGCCAGCTCGAACGCCTCACTCGCGAGTTGGCGATCCCGCTGCCAGACGCGACGCTCATCCTCAACGATCGATCGACAGCGCGTTCGTTCGCATCCACGCTACAGCTGTTGCAGGAGCGTGGGCACGAAGGATCCACTTCGGCCCGCCCGCTGGCCAACGCGTTCGCGCAAAAGCTCGCGAGCCTCGCTAACGAACGCGGATGCACCCCCGGCGAACTCGCCATCACCGAGGCCCAACTCGCCGATCTCATCGCCATGCGGCTCGACGGCGAGCTCAGTAGCAACGGGTTGGACGAGCTGCTCGAGGCGTTCGCGATGGAACGACGGGAGAGCAACGCACACGATCTCGCCAAAGAGCGCGGCCTGCTGGTCGTGAAGGACGATGCCGCGATCGACACCTGGTGCCAGTCAGCCATCGAGGCCAACGCCCAAGCGGCCGACGAGGTGCGAGCCGGAAAGCAGCAGGCCATCGGCCGGCTCATCGGCCACGCAATGAAGGAAGCCAAGGGCTCGGGCGACCCCAAGGCCATCCGTGAAAGGCTGCTCGAACTGCTGGGGAGCTAGGCGTCGCTAGCGGGGCATCGGCGGGATCGGTGGCGAACCGATGAAAGGCCTCATCCCCTCGACCGGGCCGGGCACGTACTCGAAGGTCTTACCCAAGCCGGTTGCATACTCGACAAACCGGACCGAGCCATCGAGGAACAGCACGTTGCCCGAATTTGGCTCCGGGTGCCACGACGCGTCGATGCGCCACTCGCTGTCGACCGAGATCTGCCACTGCGGTACGGAGATCAACAACAATCGAGAAGGCATCGTCTGGATCTCGTGCTCGGCCATCGGCCCGCTGGGCAATTCAGGGTTCCAGCGACGCTGGTCGAGCAAGAGCGGGTTAGCGCGATAGCTCGTTCCAAATCGCTCGAACGCCGTGCGCTGCGGGAAGACGTCCTGATCGACCGGTCGGCCCGACCGCTCTGTCCACCGATATCCGCGGTCCAGCGGCGAGCGGAACAGATACGCGAGGCCACCGCTCTCCTGTTCTCCATCGTTCACGATGTACGCGTTCACCGGCCGATCGCTCGAGAGCACGGCCCGCTTGTCGGCGCCCCCGCCCCCGTAGACGAACGAAGCGCCGCCATACTTCCAGTCGGCATCCTCACGAAACGGCATGGCCTGGTGGTCGTCAACGTACTGCCGCCAGCCGATGCCGATCTGCCGGAGGTTTGTCGCGCACACGGCCCCGTTCGCGGCATACCGGACGTACCGCAACGACGGGATCAACAACCCAAGCAGAACCGTCACGATGCCCATCACCACGAGCAACTCGATCAACGAGAACCCTCGGTGGGTCCGCCGACGACTCTCGGTGCTCTGGGGGTTTCGCGAAGGCACTCGCATGCAGGTCAGATCCTAGCCGATCGATCGAGTGGCGAGAGAATCGCGAGAGGCCCCGCCACGCACCGCTTCTATACCCAAGCCGAGCCGGGAGTTTCACAGATCCTTGCGAATCGGTCCACTTCGGTGCGTTCGCCTCGCGATCGGGGAGGCATCCCCCGGAAACGACAGGCCGAACCCTCGCCGACCCGACGCTCAGGTCTGGACGCTGGTTGCCGCGGCCGCGGCCGCGGGCGCAAGCAGCATCGCCGGGAGGAACACGCTCAGCCAGCCCGGCATTCCGGCGATCGGCGCCGAGACCCCCAGCGCCGACAAAACCAACGCCGCGAGCACGATCGGCGCACACTTCGCAGCTTGCAACGCCATGTTCCTGGGCTCACGGGTCACGAAGAACGGAACCGCGATCACGATCGAGAGGCTCATGGCAAGCCACGACCCCACCCGACCCCAGCGATCGCGCTGCAGCCTCCGGCGAAGCTCAGGCGTCAGGCTCTCGTCCTGGCCGAGCAGGTCGCCCAGCGTGGCAAAGCTCAGATGCTGACCCAGCCCCGCGAATCGGCGGACCGCAAACGCGTTGGGGTCCATCTCCGTCTCGATGCGGTCGATCGCGGTGATCTCGCCCGCCTGCCCGACGAGCGAGGCCCGCCCGCCCTCGAGCACCCAGGCCGAACCATCCCACCGAGCCGCGTCTGCAGAAATCAACCGCGTGGGCACGCCCACCTGGTTGCGCTCCCAGACCTTAACCCCTTCCATCACGCCCTCACCAGGGTCGAACGTGGTCGCGAAGAAGAGCCGCCCGCTGGCATCGGCAGTCGTCGGCAGGTTCGTCACGCCAATGCGCCCATCCTGGTTGCTCACCCGCGGATCGTCTGCAAGCAGGATGCCCACGATCCGTGGGATCACCAACTCCTGGTTCGCCACGCCGATGAGCAGGAAGCCGAACGCCACGACGAACACCGGCGCGATCGCACGCCACAGGCTAATGCCGCTCGCGAGGATGGCCACCAGCTCTCGACGAGCCACGAGCTGCGCCATCGTGAAGCCCAGCGCCGAGACCAGCACAAACCCAAGCGTGTAGTTGAACAGCTGCACCAGCCTCGGCCACCACAGACTCCAGATGATCGAGATCGTGCTCATCGCCTTGGGCAGGAATTCATCGTGCTCGCCCGCGTACCGCAGATAGCGGTGCATGTTCAGCGACGCATCGACCACGACGATGAAGCTGGCCAGGATGAGCAGCAGCAGCACAACATTCAGGAAGTACTGGATGCCGATCGAACGGTCGAGCAATCGCACGAGCTCGCTCCCTTCCTAGCGCTGCGAAACGCGCTGCAACACCCAGGCAATCAACGCCGCCAGCACAACCAGGCCGCCCCACAGCACCGGCAGGCCGATCGGTCCGTAATCGTCCACCATCTCCTGGCCGGTCGAGATTGCGAGCACCATACCGAGTGCCGGCACGAAGGCGGCGAGGTACGCGGTCAAAGGCGACGCCTCCTGGAAACGGATCGCGACCACGGCGCCAGCAATGACCAGCAGGATCGCCGCCGCACTGAGCGCCAAACGCTCGTGGTGCGTGCCCAGGATCTGCTTTCTCGCTTTGGCAATGCGATCCCGCAGGTCCTTCGTCGGCGGCGCCAGGAACGGGTCCTCGCTGCCCCATCGGCCGTTGTGGGCTTCCACCGCCGCGAGCAGTTGCTCGCTGTGCATCGCGAGGTTCGCCGCGATCGGATCGTCCTCGACGATGAGCGGGCCAAACGTCATCGAATCCCGAACGCCGCCGACCCGAGCATCGGCCCCCGGTCGCTCGGCCAGCGCCGTGCGCACGTCCTCACCCACGAGCTCCAGCGACATGCCGCGATTGGTCGGGTCGCCGGTCAGCGAAGCCACGATGGTCGCAGCACCCAGCTCGAAGCGGTCGACCGATCGAGAGCCGTCCGACCTCGAACGATACCGCTCGACCGTGATCACCTGGTTACCCCGAGGCGAGAGCCGCCAGGCCTTCTCGTCCTCGACCCACTCGATGCCGCCGGCACGAAGCACGAGCGTCGAATCTTCCGAGTCGCGCATCTGCACCGTGCTGCCGGCACGAAGCTCGCCCACGGTGCGCTCGATGACCGTCCGAAGCGCGAGATGGAACGCCAGATCGCGCCGCTGCGCATCGATCGGCCCCATCGGGTCCGGATCGTGATACATGGCACGCATCTCGCCCCAAGTCAGGAACTTCGGGCTATCTCCCCCACCGCTGGGCATGTACCACGTGTCGGTGAACTCGCCCACCGTTCCGTCGGCGAGCACGCCGGCGTCGCCGACCGCCTCGCGCACCCGATAGATGATCTCGCTGACTCGCTCACCCGGCGCACCCGGCGCTTCGTCCGGGTTCACGAGGTCCGCCTCGGTCACCTCACGTGGCTGCATGACCCAGAGATCAGCCCGCTCCGCGGCACCCCAGCTCTCCATCTCGCCCGTCTCATCGAGATTGACGAGGTGAGCGCCCAGCAGCACCAGATGCGCCTGAACGTCCGGCTGCCCGACCTCGGGCATGAACACGCGATCCGCGAAGAGCAGATAGCCCTCGACCTGCACCGCCTCACCGCGCTCGATGGCCCGGCTGATGAGCCCCGCCGCCTGCCCCGAGGCCACCTCGCTCATCCGCTGCAAGAACCTGGGGATCACCTGCTCGCTGAGGACGCCCATCGTCGAGGTCAGCACGACGCCAGTCACGATCGCCGGCCCGAGCAACGCGACGAAGCTCATGCCCCCGGCCTGCGCCGCCATCAGCTCCCGATCCTGGCCCAGGCGGTGGTACGTCAGCGTCGCCGCCAACGCTCCCGAGAACGGGACGGCATACGCCAGCATCGGGATCGCCGCAAGCCCCATGAACTTGAGCGTGTCGACGGCCGAGAGCTGGCCCTTGGCGTAATGCTGTACGGTCGCACCAAACGCCGTCACCAGCACCAGTACGGCGGTGATGAGCAGCACATGCCGCCAGAGCTCGAAGGTAATGTGCCAGAGCAGGGTCCAGGACACACGCACGCCAGGACGATAGGGCCCAGCCGCACCACCGGCCCACATGCCGCCCACGATCGGGCTACAACCCCAAGATGCCCAGCGACCCCGCTACGCCGCTGACAAGCTTCGTGATTCCGTGCTTCAACCACGGGGCGTGGGTCGCCGAGGCGGCCCGCTCTTGCCTCGACCAGCGCGACGCCAAGGCCGAGGTCATCGTCGTCAACGATGGTTCGGATGACGGCACCACGCCAGCCGCCTGCGACGCCCTCGAACCGCTCGGCGTGCGCGTGATCCACCAGCCCAACGCCGGGCTGCCCGCTGCCAGAAATGCCGGGGCCAGGATCGCCACGGGCGACTACCTCGCCTTCCTCGACGCCGATGACTGGATCGAGCCGAGCTTCCTTCGCGTGCTCCACACCAAACTCGCCGCAGATCCCGACGCAAGCCACGCGTACTGCCAGGAACGCCTGACCGACCTCGGCAAGGGCGTGATCTGGCGCGTGCCCGAGTGGGATTCCATCCTGCTCCTCGTCACGAACCTCCACCCCGTCACGTGCCTCATCAGACGCGATCGCTTCGAGGCCGCCGAGGGATTCGATGAATCGATGAACGACGGCTATGAGGACTGGGACCTCTGGCTGAAGTTCGCCGCCCACGGCTGGCACGGCGTCCGCGTGCGTGAGCCGCTGTTCAACTGGCGACGCCACAGCCAGCAGACCATGATCGACGACGCCACGGCACGGCACGAGGCGTTGTATCGCCGCCTGATCGCCAACCACCAGGACTTTTTCGCGAATCACGCGGCCGAGGTCGCCGTCCGAGCCAACACGATCCTGCGTCAAGCCGAGTGCCACTGGATCGACGAGACGCACACACCCATCGAGCTGCAATACCTCCACGCCGTCCGAGACGCGTACCACAACTCGGACGAGGTCGCGATCGCACGCCGACTGGGCCCCATGCTCTCGCGCCTCCCGCGGCCCGCTCGCGCCGCGCTGCGCAAGCTCTCGGGCGACGCCAAGCCCGATCTCGTCACGCACCCAGCCACTGAACCGGAGCGCACCAAAAAGGGCCGTCCGACAGAGTCGAACGGCCCGTGAACGTACGCAAGATCTGTATCAGGTCGTTGTACCGGGAGGCGTCACGAAGATCGCATCGGAAAGATCGCGGACCGTGCCCTCCGCGAACGTGCCCGTGCTGATCGTGCTCGAGTTGCCCGGCCCAAACGGGTCCGACCCAAATCGCGACAGCGAAGCGGCAAACTGACCGGCCTGCGGGGTCACGCCACCGCCCGAGGGCAACGCGATACCCGCGATCGCGATGCCATATCGGCCCCAGTCCTCGCCCAGCTCGAGCGTCGCGAGAACATCCGTGAAGTCTCGGGCCGTGATGTCGGCGCGCTCACCCGGTGCCAGCATCGGCAAGAACCCAAACTGCACGAAGATGTCGCGATCGAAGAAGAAGAACTGGATCGTGAAGTTCAGCGTCACCTCGGCGTCATCGTCATACGGGTTATATAGCGAAATCACGTCGCCGGTCGTGCCGGAGCGATCACCCGCATCGAACCCGCCCGAAAGGATCACGAAGTCCGAGAGCTGCGTCTGGAACGAGGTCGACATGATCTCGTTGTCGATCACGGCAACATACTGCCCCGCGATCGGCACCGACGACGAGTAGCGGACCGTCAGGAACTCATCAGGATCGAACGCCCCGCCAGGGATCAGCGACAGGTTGAAGAACCCAAGATCGCGAGCGCCCAAGACGACGCCGGTCGTGGCCTCATTGCCGTCGGTGTCGGTGAAGATCAGCTGGACCACCGCGCCGCTGCGGGCCGTGTTCAGGAAGCTCAGGTACGCTTCCTCGCCATCGCCGGCGGAGTACCGCACGCCGGCGAGCACACCCTCGCGGTCGCCGCCGTTGATCGACCCGATCGCGTTGTACGCGCTCGTCGCGACCGTGGCGGTGCCGCCGGAGTTGAGCAGCACGTCGTACGTGCTCAGCGCCGCGATAATGGGCACGTCCGACTCGAGCAGCACGGCCTGCGCCGTCTGCGTCATCGAAGCGAAGAGGTTGTGGAGCTCGGCCCCACCACGCCGGTTCCCTTCGAGTGGGAAGCTGATCCGATTGAACGTGCTCGCATCGGTGTAGAGCGTGAGCGTCACCGTTCCATCGATGTCGTCGAGGTTCTGCCACACGACGTACGACTCACGGAAGTCCACGTTGTCGATGCGTCCGTCCGCATCGGAATCCGGCGGGACCAACGTCGACGCGGTGCCGCCGAACGCCCACGTGTTGAACGCATCAGTACCCCGAGCATCGAGGTCGGTGAAGTTCACGAACGACTCGCTCAGCGTCGCGCCAAAGTCCGAGTGCGTCAGGGACGCGCTCAGGCCGCGCGTGCTCTGGATCTCGATCGCAAACGGTGCGAACCGCCGCGCCTGATCCTCGGGCGTGAGGTCGGGATCGCTGATGGCGATGCTGGTGCGCTGCCCGGGCTGCAGCGTGCCGCTCGAGATGACCTGGTCTCGCACGCCCGTCTCATAGCGAAGGACCACCTGGTAGAAGGATGGCGTCGAGCCCGCCGTGTTCGACGTCAGCTCGACATACGTCCGGCTGGTCTCGTTCGCGTAGCCCTCGGGGTGCCCGACCAGGAACGTGAAGAACGTCTCCGCCTCGGCCGGCTTGATCACCAGCGCGCTCGTGACCGACACCAGGAACTGCTCTTCGAGCGCCGTGCTGCGAACCTCTTCCGGCGGAATCGGTGCGGGAGTGCTCCGCACCGGGACGTCGCTGAGCGCGAAGCTCACCACGTTGGCGTCCGGGTTGTCAAGGAACTGCGTTCGCCCGGACGCGTCCAACACCGGGTTGCCATCGGTGTCGACAAGGATGTCCGCAAAGACGAAGGTCTCCAGGTTCTGGATCGCCTCGACGACGCCCCACGAGCGATCGTTCGCCACGCGGCCAAATACCGTGAAGTCCTGGGCGTCGAGATCGATGTCACCGTCGCCGAGGCTGCCGTTGTTATCCCGAAGGTTGATGAAGAACTGGCTCGTCGCGGTGTCGATGCCGATGCTCTGCGTCAGCGCCATCGCGAGCGAACGCTCAACATTCGAGCGGTCCGGATCGGCCTCGTTCTCGATCGCGTCGAACGTATCGACGCGGCTCAGGCCGTCCTCATCCGTGAAGATGAAGCCACCGCCCTGGATCACGAACGGATCGCCGTCGATGTCGGGGTTGGTCGAGCTCACCTGGACGGAGCGATGGAAGAAGCTGTCCAGGTACCGACCCGAGTTGACATAACTCAGGAAGTTCTCGACCGTGACCGGGGCCGCACTAGCGCCGCCAGGTCCCGCGTTGTCGAACAGTTCGAAGTCGATCTCGCCCAGCGTGGTCTTGATCCTCACCACGGTGTTCGTCGGATCGACCAGATCCGTGATGTCCGGGAAGCTCGCATCGAGCAGCACCCGCGGCTCGAGCGTCTCCATCATCGCCAGATCGGTCCGGTTCTGGTCCCGTCCCGCGAGGCGATCCAACCAACCCAATGCGCGTCCATACATAGACATGGTGTACTCTCCGTCTTCTGTGATCGCCCGCCGGGCGGGGGGCCGGGTCGGCCCAGTGGCGGGGCTGCTCGCCGCCAGGGGGTGGCGGCTCCAGGGAACCCATATTAGCGGCCGGCCCTAGCCGGCGCAGGTTACCCCATGTCCCCCCCGAACCATACTGCCGTACGCTAAACACCATGGAGCGGTTTGCCGAGGGCGACAATCCACTACGAGGCGGTGCCGTCGAACCACTACAGGCCGCGCCCACCAACCTGTGGGTTATCAGCCCTTGCTTCAATCGGCCCACCGATGTCCAAAACCTTTGCCAAGCGCTCCGCGCGCTCCAGATTCCTCGAAACCTCGAGCCAACCCTCGTCCTGGTCGACAACGCCAGCAATCCGCCCATCGCCCAAGGGCTCCCGCGAGATCCGCTGCCCGAGCCGTGGAACTTCATCGACCACCGCCAGCCCACCAACTCCGGCGGCAGCGGCGGCTTCAACGCCGGGATGCGATACACATTAGGGATTGCCCGCAATCGTGACCTCGTGTGGCTGCTCGACAGCGACGCCGTCCCGCAGCCCGACGCCCTCGAACACCTGATCGCCGGCCTCGCGCTGCCCAACGCTGCCATGGTCGGCTCCACGCTCATCGATCCCGAGACCGGCAAGCCCTTCGAGTGCGGCGGCCACATCGCCCCCCTCAGCGGCGAGTACCTGCAATCTCCTCCTGAGAGCGACCAGCCGATCGTGTGCGACTACTTGGCCGCGTGCAGCATCCTGACCACCGCCGCCGCTGTGCGCAAGGCCGGCCTCTTCCCCGATACGTTCCTCAACGGCGATGACGTCGGCTGGGGCTGCCGCGTCCGCCTGGCCACCCGAGGCCGCCTGCTGGGCATCCCCGCTAGCCAGGTCGAGCACCCCGGCCCGGGCCGGATGCGCACCGTCCCGCGGTACTTCGCCGCCCGCGGCGCCATGGTCGCGCTCACCGAGGGCGGCCTGCCCGTCATCGGCCGAGCCACCAAGGAGACCATGCGTGCCACGGCCCTGCACGCCGCCGGCCTCCACGCCGTGGGCGACCTCCACATCGCCGGCCTGCGCGACGCCGCGCGAGGGCGTGTCACCGGCGCGCTCCCCAAGGGCCTCGACACCGGCAACCCAGACCGCCCCGGCCTCACCGAAGACCAAGCCCGAGCCGAGGCCAAGCCGCCCGCCCGCGTCTTCGACGCCCGCGTCCGCCGCGGCAACCTCTCGCACCTGCTCAACCCCGTTGGCTCCATCGCCCACGAGATCCAGGGCGGTTGGACCATCACCACCACGCCCGCCACCCAGGCACGACGCGCCATCGGGGCAGCACTGCAAGGCGTCCGACTCGCCCTGAAGATGCAACGCGCCGGCGGTGTCTTCGGCCACGCGCCACCCGCGCCGCCAAGCCGGGAGGTCCGCGGCGATGAGCAGGGCTTGAGCATCGTCATCGTCGCCTACAACCGCAAGGACGCGCTGCTGCGCACGCTCGCGCACCTCGCCGATGACGAGCCCATGGCCAGCGCCCAGACCATCGTCGTCGACAACGCCTCGACCGATGGCACAGGGGCGGCGGTTCGACGAGAGTTCCCCCGCACCAAGCTCATCCGCCAAGAAACCAACACGGGCGTTGCCGCCTTCAACCGCGGTGTTGACGCCGCCACCGGCAAGACCGTGCTGATCCTCGACGACGACTCCTGGCCAGACGCCGACGCACTCGCCCTCGCATTGCAACTTCTCAACGATCGTCCCGACGTCGCCGCCGTCGCGCTGCACCCGCGCCACCCCGACGGCGGACGCAGCGAGTGGCCCTTCGCCCGCCGCGTGTACCAGGCCTGCGAAACCTGGCCAGTCATGGGCTGCGGCAACCTCGTCCGCAAGGAAGCCTGGCACCGCGTGGGCGGATACTGCGAGCCCTACTTCCTTTACCGCAACGACACCGATCTCGCGCTCGCGCTGCACACGCAAGGCAGAGTCTGGTTCGATCCGTGCTGGGTCGTCTGGCACGACAGCCCCGCCGCCACGAACAAGAGCCCCCGCTGGTGCCACCTGGCCACACGCAACTGGCTCTGGATGTCGCGCCGCCACGGCCAGGGTTCCAGACGCGCCCTTGCCTGGCTCGGCGTCGCCCAGGCCTTCCGCCTCGCGGGCCCGCGCCCGGCCGCAGTCCTCGCCGTGATCCGCGGCGTTTTCGAGGGCATCACCAAGACCCCACCGCCAACCAGTTCATCCAGCCCCGAGGGCTGGAAGGCCCTCATGCGCCTGCGCCTCGGAAAGCCCGTGCCCGCCGTGCCACGCTACGTTGCCTCATGCCCGACGCTCCAGACCAAACCCAGCACACAGACGCCCCTCGCCACCTCTCGTCCGACGAGTTTCGCCGCCTCGCCCACGACGCCGTCGACCTGATCCTCGACTACCACGAGACCATCGGCGAGCGCCCGGTCCGCTCGGCCGTCAAGCCCGGCGACGTGCTCCGCGCCATGCCGGACAAGCCGCCACAAGCCGGCATCGATCACACCCAATGGCCCGACATCCTCGAGGACGTCCGCTCGATCGTGCTGCCCGCGCTCACGCACTGGCAGTCGCCCGGCTTCTTCGGCTACTTCCCGGCCAACGGCTCCTGGCCGGCCGTGCTCGGAGACCTGATCTCCACCGGCCTGGGCGTCCAGGGCATGCTCTGGCAGACCGGCCCGGCAATCACCGAGGTCGAGACCCGCATGCTCGACTGGATGGCCCACCTCGGCGGCCTGCCCGATCGCTTCCTGAGCACGGGCGCCGGCGGCGGCGTCATCCAGGGCACCGCCAGCGAGGCCACGCTAGTCGCCATGGTCGCCGCCCGCCATCGCTTCCGCAAAGCACACCCGCACACCAATCCCGGCACCCTCGTCGCGTACACCTCAAACCAAGCCCACAGCTCCGTCCTGAAGGCCACACGCATCGCCGGCATCGAGCACCTCCGCCTCATCGCGACCGACGCCAACCACGCGATGGATACCGAGGCGCTCCGCACCAAGATCAACGAGGATCTCAACGCCGGCCTCACCCCGTTCTACATCTGCGCCACCGCCGGCTCGACCAGCAGCGGTGCGTTCGACCCCATCGATCGCATCGCAGCCGTGCGAGCCGAGCACTGCCCGGACGCCTGGGTCCACGTCGACGCGGCCTGGGCCGGCTCGGCCACCGTGTGCCCCGAGCACCGCTGGTTCCTCGAGGGTGTCGAGCACGCCGACAGCTATTGCACCAACCCGCACAAGTGGCTGCTGACCAACTTCGACTGCGACCTGTTCTACATCGCCGACCGGGCCAACCTCATCGACGCCATGAGCGTCACGCCCGAGTACCTCCGCAACAGCGCGACCGACTCGGGCGAGGTCATCGACTACCGCGACTGGCAGGTTCCGCTCGGCCGCCGCTTCCGGGCGCTCAAGCTCTGGTTCGTCATGCGTCACTATGGAGCCGAGGGGCTCCGGGCCCACATCCGCCAGCACGTCGCCTGGACCGAGTGGCTCGAGCGACAGGTCCTGGCCGACGATCGCTTCGAGCTGGCCGCCCCGCGGTCGCTCTCTCTGCTATGCCTGCGGCTGACGGGTGATCGCGACCACGAGACGAAAGCCCTCCTCGAAGCCGCCAACGCCACCGGCCGCGTCCTGCTCACCCACACGACGCTGCCCGATGCCGACGGCCGGGAACGCTCGACCATCCGCGTGGCCATCGGCGGCATGGGCAACACCTTCGAGAGCGTGCAAGCCCTCTGGCAGCTGCTCACCGAACTCGCCGACGCCGCGACCTCTGATGCAACCTAGCCCGACCGGCGTACGCTGCACGATGCTTGCCCGCCTCGCGTTGCTCTTGGCCCTCGTCGTACTGCTCGCAGGCTGTGCCCAGACAGGCCGATCGCCCGCCCCACCTGCCGCCGCGACGTTCGCCGTCCCGGTCGAGGACTACGCCGGCGTCTTCCAGGCCGCCCGCGACGAGCTCACCCGCCGCCGCTTCGAGATCGAGCGCGTCGATGCCCGCTCGGGCGTGATCGTCACCGAGCCCAAGACCGGCGCGGGCCTGCTCGCGCCGTGGACGCTCGCCCCGGGAGCTCGCATCGCCGAGGACACACTCAACGCACAAAGCAGGGTCATCGAGGTGCGCTTCGAGGCAGCCGAAGCAGCGATCCAGGCACCGCGTGGCGTGCGAGCCCCGCTCGCCGACCCCCAGCCGACGCTCCCGCCCGGCCAAGCCGCCGAGACCGTGCTCGTCAGCGTCCGCGTGCTCATCCTCCGCCGCGTCTCGCCCAACCGTCGGCTCGATTCTTCGGGCATCCGCTACAGCGTCGACTCCACCAACCCCGCGCTCTCACGCCGAGGGCTCGGCACGCGCTTCGATGCGCCCAAGGACCTCGACGAGCGAGCCGCGGCCCAGGTCGCGCGGTCGATCCAGAATCGACTCGCCGAATCCTCAGGGCGGGGCGACTCCACTGGTCGCGCAACGCACCAGCGCGGCGCGGCGGGAGACACCGAGCTTGCGATGCAGTGACTTCACGTGGTCGTGCACAGTGAAGGGGCTCCGCTCGATTTCTTCGGCAATCTGATTCACCGAGAGCCCCTCGGTGAGCCGCTGGAGAACCTCCGCCTCGCGGGGCGTCAGCCACGCCCGCGGCTGCAGCCCGTCGCCCTCACCCACAGCGTGGCATGCGATCGCGTGTACCCATGGCAAGACCAGCGAGAGCATCGACGCCGACATCCGCCCCGCGTCGCCCCGAGGCTGTCCCAATTGCACGGCCACCACGAGGCCATTGGCATGCCCAAGCCGCACGATCCCCGACAGCTGGATGCTCGACCCGGCCGCCCTGTAAAACGGTTCGAGCGGTGCCAGTTCGGGCTCGCCCGGCGACGGGCTCCGAACGATGCACAGCGGGCCATCGTCCTCGTGCAAGGGCCGATGCCACGGAAGCGATAGCACACGGCGAGCGGGTGGCATGTCTCGTGCCGGCCGCACAATCGCGGCGCTCACCTCGCATCGCCAGTCTCTCGAACGATGGACGCGCCCGATCTGCAGCGTGGCGATGCCCGATGCACCGCAGAGCTCCAGCAGCGAGTGCGCGAGCTGCTCGGCAAGGTCTGGGGTCGGCACGGCCGCGACGCGAGACAAGGACCATGCCAGCCGCAGGATTCCATCGGCGTTCGCGGCGCTCGCGGCGGCTGCTGGCACTCCACGTGTCTCGACCATGCCCGCCGCCCGCTTATAGTCATGTCCTGCGATCACGCGACACCCCCTTTCTGTGGGATGAGGTATCGGGCGAAGATTGGCGGTGTTGCAGGGCCGAGATGCGCGCCAGACGCGCGCACACACAGACCTGTGCCGTCGCGGCGACGTTCCAATGAACAGCACACAAAACCGTGTGCAAGAACTTCCAGAGCAGCCAACGATCACGGAAGAGAGAAGACCAGCCGATGGGGTCGAATTTCCCTAATCAAGCCGAACATCAGGCTTCGAACGAAGGCATCCTCGGCCCCGAGAGCCGCGTGCTCATCATCGGAGCCGGCCCGACGGGCCTCGGCGCCGCGTGGCGGCTGCGCGAGCTCGGCCACGAGAACTTCACCGTACTCGAGTCGCTCCCCTACGCGGGGGGGCTCGCCCACTCCTTCCAGGACGACATCGGCTTCACGTGGGACATCGGCGGCCACGTCATGTTCAGCCACTACGAGTACTACGACCGCATCTTCGACGAGGTCATGGGCGACGACTTCGTGCTCAACGACCGCGAGAGCTGGGTCCGAGTCAGCGATCGCTGGGTGCCGTACCCGTTCCAGAACAACATCCGCTACCTGCCCGAAACAGACGCCGCGGACTGCCTCGTCGGCCTCATCCGCGCCCAGGCCGCCGATGCGCCAAGCTCGAAGGACGCGGCCAACTTCGGCGAGTTCATCGACCGCGTCTTCGGCGAGGGCATTGCCCGGATCTTCATGCGGCCGTACAACTTCAAGGTCTGGGCCCACCCCCCAGAAATGATGAACAAGCACTGGATCGGCGAGCGCGTCGCGGTCATCGACGTCGAGCGGGCCGTGCGCAACGTCGTGGAAAAGCGCGACGACTTCGGCTGGGGCCCCAACAACCGCTTCAAGTTCCCCCTCAAAGGCGGCACCGGCGAGTTCTACCGAAGGATCGCCGAGCGGCTGACCGATCGCATCGAGCTCTCCACCGCCGTCGTCCGAATCGACGCGGCTCGCAAGGTCGCCATCGTGCGCACGCCCGATGGCACCACCCAAGAGCGACCCTACGACGCGATCATCTCGGCGATGCCCTTGGACGTCCTGTGCACGGAGATCGTCTCCGACGCGCCCTCGGACGTCCGCGAGGCCGCGGGCGGGCTGCTGCACTCGGCCGGCCACATGGTCGGTGTCGGCCTCAAACGCCCGTGCCCGAGCACCAAGAGCTGGATGTACTTCCCCGGCGACGACTGCCCTTTCTATCGCGTCACCTACCTCAGCAACTACTCGCCCCACATGACCCCCAATCAGACCGGGGCCAACGACACCCACTACTCGCTGCTCTGCGAGATCAGCGCCAGCGGGCACAAGCCCGTGGATGCCTCCGAGGTCGTCCAGGACACGATCGCGGGCCTGGAGAACGCCGGCCTTCTCGAGCCGGGCGAGCGTGACGACATCGTCAGCACCTGGCACCACGCCGTGGAGTACAGCTACCCCACGCCCTCGGTCGATCGCGACGAGCGGCTGTCGGTCGCCATCCCCTGGCTCGAGAGCCACCAGATCTACAGCCGAGGCCGCTTCGGCATGTGGAAGTACGAGGTCGCCAACACCGACCACACGCTGATGCAGGGCGTCGAGGTCGTCGATCGCCTACTGCAAGGCCAGCCCGAGCACACGATCGGCATCGTCTACCGCGTGACCGAGGACGGCCGCAAGGCCGCCGGGCACGACCGGCCGACGGTTGCCGGCTCGGGCGAGAAGCGGCTTCAGCGTGAGGCGGCGGCCGCCGGTTCTGTTCTCCCGGCCGTGCATCCATCCGCCGATGTGCCCGAATCTGAACTCGGTGCAACGCTCGGCCCACCCGCCGAAGCCCGCCGACATCCCGGATAACCCACACAATAACGGCATTCGGACGTTCTTCCCGTACGGGAATCCTGCCCGATTCTGTCGGTTGTAACGCGTATTCCGGCGAATGCTGGCCGAGCCGCAATCCTGGCGCACATTGTCAAAAGAGGAGAGCGGCTGCCCCCGCTTTGCAGCCGCGATGGGGTTCGTGGTGACCTCCTGCTTGTGCTGTGTACGGGAAGGTCTGGGTGTCTCAATGGGTGTGCTAACCAGCCAATCGAACAACCCCCTCTTAGGGGGACGGTGGCAGGCCGATGTGCTCGCCCTAATGGACGAGTCGCACCTCGTCGCGTGGTCGCCGTCGCCGCGCCGGCAGCTGGACTTCATGGCCTCGCTCGGGCAATTTATCCAGGCCCAGCGCCACACCGAGGTCTTCCGCTTCCAGGGACGCCACATCGAGGACCTGGAGAGCTTCTGCGCCCAGCTCGAGCACGGCATCCCAGGACCCTCGCTCGCTCGAAGGGTGCACGGGCCGCGGGGCGTGGTTTCGCTGCTCCGCGGCCGAGACCCGGCCCACTGCGGCCCGGCCAGCCGCCACCGATTCCTGCTCTGGGATGACGCCCATGTCCTGCTCGAGCGTGACCGCCAGCTCTTCGGCGAGTTGGTCGACGCCATCGTGGGAGTGTCGGCCGAGTCCGAGTACGTGAGCGACGACCTGCTGCTCATCCAGCGGGCCCTGTTTACCGGCAATGCGTCGCTGAAGACCTACGCCGACGACCCATCCAGCCAGTTCAACATCTGGATGCCCGACGGATTCGACGAGCCCTTCTGGGAGGTCGTCACCGGCATCGATACGCCCTCGGTCGAGACGCTGGCGATCGACAGATTGGTACAGCGTCAATCGGGTTAAGCACCAAGCCGCAACGCGTGTGTCCTACTCAGCCGCAACCGGCCATGAATGAGGCCTGGAAGCAGTTGAAGTCGGCTGCCGTGACCGAGCCGTCGCCGTCGCAGTCGGCCGAGGCCTCGCCCTCCGAATAGGCGTTCTGGAAGCACAGGAAATCGAAGATGGTCAGCGCGCCGTCGCCGTCGCAATCGGCCACGCAGGCGGTCGAGCCGTACACCTCGAACGGCAGCGATACCTGCAAGCCGCCCTCGGTGCGGTTGCGTGCCTGCCGCCACGAGCCGAGCACACGCTGCAGCGCGCTGCCATCGGCCGGCGCCGTCTCGTCGCCTAGGTACGGGCTGTACGGGCCGCCATCGAGTGAACCGCCCATCGACCACACGAGCCAGTACTCGCCGGCCTGCACCGACCAATCGAGGTCGCCAGCCGTGAGCGCATAGACCGGGCGGTCGGTCGTGAACGACACGCCATGCAGCGCGACATACGCGTCGGCGAACTCCGCGGACGAAAGGGCGTTCGCCGAGATGTCACCCGCCACACGGGTGCTGCCGGGCTGGCCGGGCTGGCCGGCCCAGAGCTCGACGCCCAGGAAGTCGATCGTCGGCCCCGCGATGGCGCCCTGCTGGTAGCCGTACACGACGACCGACTCGATCGTCGAGGCGGACACCTCGACACGCTCGGCCAAGCGATACTCGAGCGTTGAGTACGCGCTCACTCCAGCCGACGCACCCTCGGGCACGGCCCAGATAAGGTCGGCTCCGGTCTCGTGGGCCGCGGGCATGGACGACAGCGGGCCGTTGCCCGCCAGGAGGTCCTGTCCGGCCGCGGAGCCGGCCACACACCCAAATAGAGCGGTAACAGCAACGGCCAATCGGCCGCGATTCATCGGCGTGCTCAACATCGAATCCCCTCCTGCGGCAGGTTATGCGCCGAGCCCCTCTATCGCTACAGCGGAAGTCGGCCCCATGCCACTACTTGGGGCCGCTCGGCCGACAGCTCGGGGGCGCAGGATCGGCCGAAGCCGGAAATCTGTCCGGAGTGCGTCAACCCGAATAAACCACCCACCCCTGCCAGACCGATGGCTTGGGCGGAGGGATCGCCAGACCTGGCGAGAACACGCCCAAGGCCGAGGTGGTGAGCCACGGGCGAGACGGATCCGACCACCGGGTGGTGAACACGTCATGGATGCGGCACGAAACATCGAACTCAAGCAGGAGCCCGCGGCTTCGGACCACGGGCCATACCGCTTCGAACGCCGGCGGGCGCCCCGCATGGCCGCCGAGGGCCAGCGGCTCGCCGTGGTTTTCGGAACCGACGGCGGGCGATGGCTTCTACCCCTGGAGATCCGCGACTCCAGCTCGAGCGGCATCGGCCTCGTATCCCGCCAGCCGCTGACCGCCGGCGACCGCATCACGCTCTACGACGAGGGCCGCCGTGCAACGTTCATCAAGGGCGTGGTGGCCCGGTGCGGTGAGCGCGAGGACGGCCAATTCGACCTCGGCCTGACCTGCCCGCCAACGTTCTAGCCAATCCCCGCTTTCATCGAGCTCCACGCGTCGCGGTAGCGCCGGGCCATGTCGTCCAGCGCCTGCGGCACAACGCGCACCTGCCCAACCGTCGTAATGAAATTGGTGTCGCCGGTCCAGCGCGGCACCACGTGCACGTGCAGGTGGCTCGGCACGCCGGCACCCGCCGCGCGCCCTTGATTAATCCCGACGTTCATGCCCTGGCACTCGAGCGTCCGCTCGGCCAGGTCGCAGGCCAGTTCGACCAGCATCCAAAGGTGCGCGCGGTCCTCGGGCTCGTAGTCGAGCAGCCTCGGACGCCCTTCACCCAGCGCCACGAGCAGGTGCCCGTTGGAGTACGGAAACGCGTTGAGCATGATCATGCCCTTGGCCGTGCGCGCAATGACGTGGTTGGCCTCGTCCTTATCGGGGCTTGCCCAGTATGCCGCCAGGAACGTGGCCGCGCTGCCGTGGGCGGTCTTGGCCGGCGGGCCGTCTTCGCCGAGAGACTCGAGGTACTGGAATCGCCAAGGCGCGTGGATGCTCTCGGGGCCGGCGGGCCGGTTATCGGGGCCCACTCCGGGCTGATCAGCAGGAACATCGGGCATCGGCCACTGTAGCGAAGCTGCGCTCGGGCCCCACAACAGCCGATATCCCAGGCGAGGGTGTCAGACGTCCCTCGGAGGCACGCCGATGCGCATCGAAGACATCATGACCAGTGAGCTCATCACCGCGACCATGGACGACGACCTCGAGCATGTGCGCGGTCTGTTCACGAGGTTTCGCTTCCGGCACATCCCGATCATCGGCGATGAGGGCGAACTCGTGGGCATCATCTCCGATCGAGACGTCCTGGCCAACGTCAGCCCGTTCGCGGGGACCATCAACGAGCGCACGGCCGACGCAAACAGCCTGAGGCGCCGGGCCCACCAGATCATGACCCGGACCCCCCAGACCGCCTCGCCCGCCGAAAAGGCCGAGCGGGCCGCCATCCTTATGCTCAACCAGCGGGTCTCGGCCCTTCCTGTGGTCGAGCAGTCGGGCCGCCTGATCGGCATCGTGACGACCCGGGACGTCATGCGGTGGCTGCTCAACCGGGCCAACATCGATTCGGCCAGCGACGCGGCCTGAGGCGGAATTCAAGCGCCCAGATCTCAGCCCAAACCGCTGTCTTGGCCACCCTTGGCCGGAGGCGATCCGCCGCGTATACTCCCAGCCCGACTTTTGACCCGAGTCGCACCGGAGCCGGCCATGAAGCAGGACACGCACCCCAAGTACTACCCAAACTGCAAGGTCTACCACAACGGCGAGGTCGTGATGACCGTCGGCGCGACCGTGCCCGAGATGCACGTGGAAGTCTGGTCGGGCTCGCACCCGTTCTTTACGGGTAAGCAGGCCTTCGTCGATGCGGCCGGCCGCGTCGAGAAGTTCCAGCGGAAGTTCGGCGGCAACTACTTCGCCAAGGACAAGAAGAAGGGCTAAGGCCTTTCGCCATCCGGAATACGTCTCAGCCGCGTGGATCGCATCCACGCGGTTTTTGTTTTCGGTCTTAGCCGACGTTCTACTCGGACCCGATGCGCCCGCACAGACCGTCGCGGGGGCCGGCTATCCACAGAACACCCCCAGGAATTCGCTCAAGCCATCTATTGCCGGGACGAATCAGCCGATCTTCAGTGCGGGTAGCTCCATGATTCCCGCAACGGAACCCAGCACGAGCAGCCGACCGAACGCGTTCGAACGTCCGAGCGTCACTGGTGTCGCTCGCTCCGCCTCGAGCGAGAGCCAGCTCAGCGACTCAGAACAGCGCAAGCTGGACGAGCTGAAGCAGACCGACGCACGCGTCAAGCGGCACGAGGAAGCCCATAAGGCAGCCGCAGGTCCGCTGTTCCGCGGGGGCCCCAACTACACGTACGAGACCGGCCCGGACGGCAAGCGCTACGCGGTCGCGGGATCGGTGCAGATCGATAGCTCCCCGGGCCGCACGCCCGAGGAAACGGTACAAAAGGCGCAGGCCATCCGTCGTGCGGCGCTCGCGCCCGCCGACCCCAGCAGCACGGATCGATCGGTAGCCGCCAAGGCCTCTCGCATGGAGGCCGCGGCTCGCCAGGCGATCGCCGAGAAGAGCCTCAGGTCGACCAGCGAGCGCCCGAAGGCGGAGACCGTTCCCGTCGGGGAGGCCGGCCCGGCGACCGGGCAGGTTGATCCCGACACCAGCAGCGACCGCGGCTCCGTGATCAGCGTGCTGTCGCCCGGAGATCTGGGGGCGGAGGTGTGGTCGATCGTCAGCGATCTGGCGAATTCCGAGATGCTGCGCCAGGATCGCCGGGCCGACGAGATGACCGCCGCCGCGCCGAGCCTCGACCTGCTCGCTTGACTAGATCGGCCGGCTGACCTGCGAACGCAGGATGACGATGAGCGCCGGCGCGGCCAGGACGGCCACCACAACTCCAGTGGGCAAACGTCCCGTCTCGAGCGGAACGACGCGAACCACGCTGTCGCTCAGCAGCATGAGCGTCGCCCCCGCCATTGCGGCGCCGATGACCAGCGTGCCGTGGCGCGGCCCGATGACCAGTCGCACGAGGTGCGGGCACACCAAGCCGAGGAACGCGATCGGCCCCGCGAGCACGACGGCGACCGCCGTCAGTCCGCCCGCCACGAGCAGCATCTCGAGCCGCAAGCGGCGCAACGGCACGCCGGTGCTCAGAGCCTCGTCTTCACCCATCGCAGCGGCATCAAGTCCGCGACCGCGCGCGGCGATCCAGACCACACCGGCAATCGCCACCGCACCCGCAAGCGCAAGGCGGGGCGTGGTCAGTCCATCGGAGAGCGTGCCGAACATCCAAGCGCCCTCGGGCCGCGCGCTCGGCGGCAGCAACGCGCGCACAGCACTCGCGAGCGAGCCCAGCCCGATCGCGAGCGCCACACCCACCAGGATGAGCGTCACCGGCTCAATCTGACCTCGACGGCGGCCCAGCAGCAACACCAGCCCAAGGGCCCCGATCGCACCAACCAGAGCCGCCGCGCCGTCGGGAACGCCAATCCCAAGCGCACGCCCCAACGTGACAGCGAGAACCGCCCCGGCCGACATGCCCAGGAGATCCGGCGAGGCCAGCGGGTTCCGCAGCATCGCCTGGAGGGCCACGCCAGCGGCCCCGAGCGCCACGCCAACGATGATGGCCGCGATCGCCCGATCCAGCCGGATGCCCCAGATCACGCCGTCCCCGGGAAGGCCCAGGCGGCCTCCCGGCTCGATCACCAGCCGCAGGATCAGGCCCAGCAGCATCAGCACGAGCAATAGCACCAGGCCGATCCGGGCGGGCATGGCCCAGCGTATGGCGCTACCATGGCGGCCCCGGCATGGATGTGTTTCTGAAGCCGGCGACCGCACGCTTTTTGCCACTATCTGGAGCCCGCGAGCCCCATGAGCGACACCGCCACACTCACGTGCAAGCTGATCACCCCCGACGGCATCCTGGCCGACAAGCCCGTGAAGTACGCCTCGGTGCCGGCACACGACGGCCAGTTCGGTGTGCTGCCCGGCCGAGCGCCGATCGTCGCCAAGCTGGGCCTCGGTGTGCTGAGCCTAAAGACCAACGAACGCAACGAAGAGATCTACCTCGTCGAGGACGGCTTCGTGCAGGTCTCGAACAACACCATCCGCGTGCTGGCCAGCAGCGCGAAGACTCCGGCCGAGCTGAGCGAGCAGGACGCCAAGGCCGAGCTGGCCGAGGCCGAGGCCCGCCGCGTGCCCAAGGACCACCCCGACCCCGTCGCCGAGCAGGAGCGCATCACCCGCCAGATGGAACGGGCCACGCTCCAGCTCAAGATGATCCGCGAGCGCGACCGCGGCTGAACAAACCCGATCCGACGAGGCCGTTCGGAAGAGCGGCCTCTTTTACGCGCCCAGCGCGCAGAGCTTGTACAACACCCTCGCACCCACGATCGCATCGATCGAACGCACATTCCGATCAGGATCCGGTGCGACCTCGACGAGATCGAAGCCAATTACCTGCTTGCCGCAGTCGATGATCGCCCTGATGATCGCACCGGCTTGCTGAAAGCTCAGCCCGCCGGGCACCGGCGTTCCCGTGTTTGGGCAGAGGTACACCTCGAGCGCATCGATGTCGAAGCTCACGTAGATCGTCGGCGGCAACGCGTGCAAGGCCCGCTCGACGAGATCGAGGAATCGGCCCGGCTCGCCGCCCGCGTCGGCGATGTCCTCTCCGAAGATCGTTGTGACCGGCTTGCCGAGCGATGCCTGGCTCGCTTGAGCAAACTCGCGTTCTTCGCGGCAGTAGTCACGGATACCGACCTGAGCCAGCGCCGTCACGCCGGGGACCAAAGTCAGCGCGTTGCGCATGACCGAGGCGTGGCTGTGGCGCAGGCCGCAGTACGCCTCGCGCAAGTCCATATGCGCGTCGATCTGGAGGATGCCGATCTCACCCGCGTGGGCCGCGCTCGCCTCGATCGAACCTTGGCTGACGCCGTGCTCACCGCCGACGACACCCGGCGTGCGACCCTCGGCCAGGACATCGGCGACCTTCTGTCGCACGTGATCGCGGACACGCTCGCACGCGGCATCCACCCGATCGCGTGCAGACTCGTCAAAGGGCGGCTCTCCCTCGGTCTCGATCATCGGCTCGGCATCGGGCCGCACGGCCGCCGAGAGTTCCGCTATCCAGGGCTCGATCGGCTCCATCAAGATGCCGCGGTCGCTGATGCGGCCGAGCCTCGTGTCCTCCAGATCGATCTGGGCAGAGGCTTCCAGAATCGCGGCCGGCCCCATCGCCGTTCCGGGGCGATAGCTGGTTGTCGCGTCGAACGGCACGCCCAAGAGCACCACGCCGGCATTGGCACGGTCGATTTCCAGGTTGAGAAACGGTGGCTGGCTCAAGCTCTACCCCCAAGTCCAGCCGAGCCTAGGGGTTGCTTCGCTCGGCGGGCGGGGGTAGGTTGCTGGCGGTTCACAGACCCGTGGGAGACGCCATGGACCCCAGCAGCACGCCGCCGAAATCGAACGATCAGCCGAATGACCCGCCGGTCGGTGCGCCCATGAGCGAGCCCGAGTTGCTCAAGGGCCGCAAGGGCCTGCTCGACGGCATCGAGTGGCTGGGCAACAAGTTGCCCGACGCGGCCACGCTGTTCCTGCTCGGCGCGATCGTGGTGATGATCATGAGCCACATCGCCTTTTCGCAGGGCTGGTCGGTCGAGGTGAAGTCGCTGCAGGAGGCCGTCGACCCCGAGACCGGTAGCGCGACGACCGAGCTCGTGCCCACGGGGGAGATCCTCAAGGCCCAAAGCCTGCTCACGGGCGAGGGCCTCTACTGGGCGCTGAGCACCATGGTCGCGAACTTCATGGGATTCGCGCCCCTCGGCGTCGTGCTCACCGGCATGCTCGGCATCGGCGTCGCGGAGAAGACCGGGCTGATCGGAGCCGGGCTCAAGGCGTTCATGAAGGTCGTACCGGCTCGATTCCTGACGCCGGCGATGCTGTTCCTGGGCATCATGAGCAGCTTCGGCCTCGACGCCGGGTACGTCGTGCTCCCGCCGTTGGCCGCGCTGCTGTACAAGGCCGTCGGTCGATCGCCACTCGCCGGCATCGCCGCGGTGTTCGCCGGCGTCGCGGCCGGCTTTAACGCCAACCTCGTCGTCACCGGTCTTGACCCCATGCTCGCGGCGCTGAGCACCGAGGGCGCCCAGGTACTCGATCCCGAGTACGAGGTCGCCGCGACATGCAACTGGTGGTTCATGATCGCCTCGACGTTCGTCATTACGGGCGTCGGATGGGCGACCACCTCGTGGTTCGTCGAGCGGCGATTGAATCGCAAGAGCGTCGCTGACGGTGGACCGGCGCCAGTCGACCCCGGCGATGTCGACGCGCACAACCTCTCGCCGACCGAGACCAAGGGCCTCATCGCCGCGGCCATCGCCGGCGCGATCGTGATCGGCCTCATCTTCGCTTCGGTGCTGGTCAAGGACTTGCCGCTCCACGACTACAGCATCCCAGGGGTCGCGACGGTCGAGCAGCCCGAACCCGACTCATTCATCGCCGATGTCGTGCGTTTCGAGGGCAAGCCGATCGATCCGCCGGCGGCGATGCCCGAAGGCGCCGTCGTGGTCGAGGGCGAGGGGTACTACACCGACGCGACGCTGACCCGATTCGTGACCGTTGACGGCGTTGTACTCCAGAGGCGCTCGCCGCAGTTCGAACGATGGGTGCTCGTCATCACGCCGTTGATCTTCATCGGGTCGATCATCCCCGGCATCGTGTACGGCATCGTCGTCGGTAACGTGAAGAGCACAAAGGACGCCGGCGCCGTGATGATCAAGGCCATCGAGCTAATGGCGCCCATCATCGTGCTGGCGTTCTTCGCCGCGCAGTTCATCGAGTACATGGCCTACAGCGGCCTTGACGTCATGATGGCACACGCGGGCGGCCAGTACCTCGCGACCAGCGGGCTGAGCAACTACGGGCTCGTGATCGCCTTCATCGTGCTCACCATGGTGTTCAACCTGTTTATCGGGTCCATGAGCGCCAAGTACACGCTGTTCGCGCCGATCTTCGTGCCCATGCTCATGTTCGTGGGCATCAGCCCCGAGCTCACCCAGGCGGCCTATCGCATTGGCGACAGCACCACGAACATCATCACGCCGCTGAACGCGTACCTGGTCATCATCCTCGTCTTCATGCAGAGGTTCGCACCCCGTTCGGGCATGGGCACGCTCATCTCGATGATGATGCCGTACACCATCGTGTTCGCCATCGCGTGGACGATCATGCTCTTGCTCTGGATGGCCCTGGGCATCGATCTAGGCCCGAACGGACCGCTGACGTACAGCATGGTCCAGGGCTAGGCGTTGGGACATCGAAGACCCGGCCTTCAGAGGCGGTGGGCTGGCACCGAGACGCGAAATACCATCGTGGCTCGGCCGCCACTCGCGGCCCCGATGTGCCGATGAAGCGGTGCAGGGGCCGTCCGGCGCGGTCCGTTGAGATAGGGACGGGCGCTGTGCTATGGGACCTTCGGGCGAGGCCGCAACATTCCACAAGCCCTCGAGCGAAGGGCGAGGCATGAGCGGCGCGAACGCCATCCGGCAGATGCTGCTGTTTGCCGGCGCCGTGCGCGCGACCCCGTTGCTCAAGGCCGCGGGCCGCAACGTGCTCGACCTGCCGCTGACCGCTGACGAGACCGTCGGCCAGCGATGGATCGCAGCCCACGAGCGGCTCGGCGAGCACCTCGGATCCGCCCCGGACCTGGGCGTCCTCATCGACCGCCACAGCTCCAAGCCCGCGTCGATGCCATCCGATCGATCGAGCGTGGAGCCCGATGATGTCGCGTTCCTCGGCACCGGCGGCGTGCTGCGGGCCGCGGCGAGCGAGCGTCAGGGGCTCATGCTTGTCGCCACGGGCGGCTGCGTGCTCAGGCAACCGCTTACCGAGGTGGTTGACCTGTTGCTGGGCCTCGACGCCGACGTCGCGCTGCTCGCCGAGCACGACGGTACCCCCACCGGCATCATGCTCGTCTCGGCCGAGGCCATGCGTGCAATCCCTGGCAGCGGCTACCTCGACTTCAAGGAGCAGTGCCTGCCGAAGATCGCTCAGACGCACCGCGTGCGTGTCGCGTACGCGAGCCGTGGCCAACGTGCGTCACTGCCGATGCGAGATCGCGAGCAGTATCTCGAAGCGCTCGGCGTGGTTCACGGGGGGGCGCCCTTTGCGATCGTGGAGCGCGGGGCCGAGGTCAACGCATCGGCGCGCATGCGCGAGGCTGTTGTGCTACGCGGGGCGCGCGTGGGCGCGGGGGCGGTCGTCGCCCGTTGCGTGCTCGGGCCCGGCAGCGTGGTGACCAAGGGCCAAGTGCTCACCGACCGATCGACGGGTGCCACCGCATGACCGCGGCTTCCCGGACATGGACGCGTTGGACGCTGGTGCAAGCCGTGGTCGCGATCGGCCTGGCCGTCGCGGCGTGCTGGCCCGCGTGGCGCGATATCTACCTCAGCGCCACGGCCGACCCAGACAACGGGTACATCGTGCTCGTACCCGCCGTAGCCGGTTGGCTGGCCTTGTGCCGGCGAGGACGCTTGCGTGGCGCGGGTCGGCAGGGCCTTTGGATCGGGCCGATCGTCGCGGCGCTGGCCGGCCTCTTGTATCTGCTCGGTGGCGCGAACGGACACACGCTCGCGCTGCACCTCGGCGCCATCGGCGTAGTCATCGGGGCGATCTGGTCGGTCGTCGGACTGAGCGTCATCATGCGGATGCTGCCGGCGGTCGTCGCGCTCCTGTTCCTGGCGCCAGCGCCCATGCCTTGGCTGCTGCCCATCGCAGACGTGCTGGGTGCGTGGACGCTCGCGTTCACAGCCGGCGTGCTGGAGACATTCGGCGTCGCGGCGTCGGCGAACGGCGGCGAGCTGATCGTGGGCTCATCGCAGCAGAGCCTGGGCGACAACTCGGGAACTCGCATGATCGCGGCCATCGGCCTGGTGACGTACGCGTTCGCGTACGGCACGCCGCTGCGGCAGAGCGTGCGCATCGGCCTCGTGCTCGCCAGCCCACTCGTCGCATTGGTCGCCAACATCGTCCGGCTCGTCCCGTTTTCAGCGGTCGCAAGCGTGTGGCCGGCATCGGCGGGCGTCATGGCCCAGATCAGCGGGTGGCTCACGCTGCTGCTGGCGTTCGCGCTGCTCTACCTTGGCATCCGCGTGCTGCGGTACGCCCAGATCCCCGTGCGTCGGTACGCGCTTGCGTACCAGTAAGAAGGAGCTTGATACGGCAGTGAAGCTCGTTCTCCCGACCATCCTGACCCTGTGCTGCTCGGTCGTGATCTTGCTCGTCGATCCTGCGCGCCAACGCGGCTCGATGATCGAGCCCAGCGACATCGCGCCCAGTGCGATGCCAGATCGGGTTGGAGCGTGGCTGCGATCCAACTCAAACGAAGAACTACCCCACGCCTACCCGCCGCACAACGAGGTCTGGGAGCGCGTCACGGTCTACAGGCCACAGGGCGTTGAAACCGCGGATGCCGCGTTCGTGCGCGTCATCATCGCCCAGGATCGACGCGATCTGCTCGCGTACGAGCCGTCATACGCGATGCGCATCGGGGGCTGGACCCCCGAGGGAGCCGAGGCCACGAATGGGCTGACGGTCAGCCGGCATGCCCGTCGCGAGGGCCCGCTACGGGAGATGCTGACGATCGAGACCGCCTACGTCGCACCCGGCGAATGGGGGGCATCGCGCGGCGTCATCGATGATGCCCAGCCCGACGGCCCAGGCTGGCCCGGCCCGGGTGCGGTCGTCCAACTACTCACGACGTCCCCAGCCGAAGATCCGGGCGCGCTCCGCCAGATGGTCAGGGACACGGCCGCCGAACTTGCCGCGGCGATGGCCCCGGAGCGGGCCCCATGATCGCCGAGCCCAAAGCGAACCCCGCCGAGCAGCCGGACGCGATGCCCACGGTGTTTGGGCTCTCGCCCATCGCGATCCACGATCGCTACTGGGCGTCGCGCGGCGTGCAGGTGGTCCGACGCGCGATGCCGACGCCGCTGGTGCCTCACGCCCATCTCTTCTTGCTGCTGCAGCAGCGGGTGCTGTGCCTGTTCGACATCGGCCCCGTGGTCGATCGCATCGTGTGGGACGATGCCGATCTCGTGATGCTCCGGCTCCAAGACCAGGACGACCACGCGTACCGCGAACGCATCGTGACCGGACCCGCCGGTGACTTCGAGCGCTTCGAGCGCATCTACGGCAGCCACGACTCGCGATTCGCGCGTGCGGCGATCACGAACCGCCCCACCGTCGCCAAGCTCTGGCAAGAGGCCGAATCGCCGCGCGATGGGTGGCGCAAGCTCCGGCAGGCCGTTCGGCCCGGGCAGCGCTGGCCGATGCAGACCTCCGCGAGGGTATTCGACGCTGAGGATCCCACCGAGTTACTACGCAGCGCACGCACGCTCGTCGACCACTGGCAGAAGCCGGGAAGCACCGTGAATCGCGCGACGCCCGGGCGTGATGGTCTTTGGAGCGATCCCTCAGCCAGCATAGATCCCGGCGCACAGTGCGTCGGCCGAGTGTGGGTCGGGGCAGGCCAGAAGGTCGACGCCGACACGCTGATCGTCGGGCCGGACATCGTCTGGGACGACCCGGAACGCGCGCCCGATCCCGGCGATGTCCAGTGGCTCGACCTCGAACCCACCGAACGCACCGAACCGCTGCGGCCGCGATATCGACCACCACTCGAACGCGTCATCAAGCGCGGCTTCGACATCGCGTTCGCCGTCGTGGCGTTGCTGCTCACGCTGCCAATCTACCCGTTCGTGATGCTCGCGATCCTGATCGAGGACGGACGGCCGTTCTTCTTCGCCCACACGCGCGAATCGCTGAACGCCAAGGAGTTCCCGTGCCTGAAGTTCCGCTCCATGCGCAAGGACGCGGAGAAGATGAAGGCCGAGATCGCCGCGATGAACCAGGTCGACGGGCCGCAGTTCTACATCAAGAACGACCCAAGACTGACCAAGGTTGGGCGGTTCATCCGCACACTCCAAATCGACGAACTTCCGCAGTTCATCAACGTGCTGCTCGGACACATGTCGGTTGTCGGGCCGCGACCCAGCCCGTACAAAGAGAACCAGTACTGCCCCGGCTGGCGTGAAGCGCGGCTGAGCGTGCGACCCGGCGTAACGGGGCTCTGGCAGGTAAGCCGCACGCGCGCCGCCGGCAGCGACTTCCAGGAGTGGATCCGCTACGACATCGAGTACGTCGAGAACATGAGCCTGCTTCTCGACCTCAAGATCATCTGGCGCACGGTCATCATGATCCTGCGCACGATCAAACGCTCGTAAGCAAGCGCCCGACTACCACGCCGACTCGCCGAGCGGCTCACCCTCGTAGCGCTCGACGGGTACGCCCTCTGGCATCGCCGCCAGGAACTTCGCGCCGTAACGAGCCGTCACGAGGCGTGGGTCCAGCACGACCACGCGGCCCGAGTCGCTCGCGCTGCGCACGAGCCGGCCGAAGCCTTGCTTGAAGCGAATCACTGCGCGCGGGAGGCTGTCCTCTCGGAACGGGTCCTTGCCCATCTCCTTCAGCCGCTCCGCCCGGGCCTCGGCCAGCGGACGATCCGGGGGATCGAACGGCAGCCGCGTGATGATGACGTTGCGCAAGGTGTCGCCGGGGACATCCACTCCCTGCCAGAAGCTGGCCGCGCCGAACAGGGCCGCGCTCGGGTCATCACGGAATCGCTCCAGGATCTGCGCGCGAGAGCCGTCCGCTTCCTGGGCATAGATGTCGATTCCAAGCCGGCCAAGCGGATCGCGGCACGCACGCGCCATTGCACGCAAGCGCCTGTGGCTCGTGAACAGCACGAACGCTCCGCCGCGCGTCGAACCAACGTGCTCCACGATCGCGTCCGCCAGCCGCTGCTCGTACTCAGCGCCGTGACCGCGAGTTGGTGTGCCCACACGCTCGTCGATGATCAGCTTTGCCTGGCTCGCGTAGTCAAATGGCGAGCCGAGGCGGAGCGTCGACGCCCCCACCGCACCAAGCCGCTCGATCGCGTGCTCGAAGCCCGAGCCCTCTTCGCGAGAGTTGGTCGCGAGCGTTGCGCTTGTGAGCGACACGGAGAAGTCGCGAGAGAAGAGCTCTTCGCCGAGGATCGGCCCCACATCGACGGGAGCGCACGCGATGCTCACACGCGGACGACCCGTGCTGCCGCGACTCGAATCGATCCAGTAGACGAAACCTGACTCCTTCTGGCTCACCAGAGCCTCGCAGGTGCGAGCGATCTCGGCGGCACGCATCGTGTAGCTATTCAGCTCGAACTTGTCGGGCTCGAACTGCGGCTCGTCGGGCAGTGCTTCCTTGAGACGCTTGAGCCGCCCGGCGAGTTCATCAAAGGCAGGCGTGACGCTGTTGCCAACAACCTCTGGCTCCCGCACGCGGAGTGTGGCGCTCTGGCCACCTGCACCATCCGACGCCACGACGCCCAGCGACCCAAAAAACTCGCGCGCCGCCAGCTCGGCCTCGTGCACCGCGTTCGCCGCCGCCAGCACCGGGCGATCCTCAGGAAGCTCGAGATTCACCAGATAGCCCTTGTTCGTCCGGCTGTTGAGCAGCACGCCCAGCAGGTGCATCACGCGACCCTCGGTCAGCGACAGCCCGAAGTGGTCGGCGGCTACCTCCTCGACGGTGTGCGCTTCGTCGAGCACGACGTGGTCGTAGCGCGGCAAGAAGCCCGTGCCTCGTGATCGCAACGCGAGATCACTGAAGAACAAGGCGTGGTTGGTCACCAACAGATTGGCCCGCTCCATGTCGCGGCGGGCGTTCTGATAGAAGCATTGGCTGTGCCGCGGGCATTTGCGGCCCATGCAGTTGCCGCTGTCGCTCTGCACGCGATCCCACACGCCTGGCCGTTCGAGCGCGGGAAGCGTGCTGAGCGTGCCATCGTGCGTCTCGTAGGCCCACTCCTCGATGGTGCCAAGCGAACGCCGGCTTGGCTCGTCGCCGAAGAGCTTGAGCCGGCGTTTGCTAGCCAACTCCAACCTGCGGATCGAAAGGTAATTGCCGCGGCCCTTCACGAGCGAGGCGTGCAATTCGCTCCGGCTGCCCGGCTGGGCGAGCAGCACCGGCTGGAGCACGCGTTGGAGAAGTGGGATATCACGTTCGATGAGCTGCTCTTGCAGCGCGATCGTGTGCGTCGAGATGACCACGCGCTCGCCGGCGCAGATCGCGCGAACCATTGCGGGCACGAGGTACGCGAAACTCTTGCCCACGCCCGTGCCGGCCTCGGCGAGCAGGTGGGCGCGATTCTCCATCGTGCGCTGCACGGCGTCGGCCATCCCGAGCTGTTCGGGCCGGGGCTCGTAGCGGCCCTCGAGCGCGTTGGCGACCGGACCGTCGGCTTCCAGCAACTCGCGCGCGTCAGGCATCGGGGGGACGCTTCTCGGTCTTCTGTACAGGCGTGGGCCCGAGACCGCCAAAGGCCCAACCCACGCTTATCAGCAGAATGCCCAGCACACCGATGAGCAGCATGCCAAAGAGCACGGGCACATGACCGAACTCGATGTCTACACCTTCCATCATGGAGCCGATGGCGTTGACCAGCAACAAGCACGCCACGCCGGCCAGGATACCTACCCATCCACAAACGTACCCAGCGATATGGCTGGGCCAGGTTGAGCGTTCCGTCCGACGCCGCATTGGCCGGAATGCGATAAGGATGATCGCGCGTACCGCGATGAGCACGAGGGTTGTCGCCGAAATCGCGACAGAAAGCTGGAGTGCCGTTCCGAACCAGCCCGTAAACCCGCCCCAGGGCGACCGAAGCCACTGTATCAAGAACGCCGTAGCACCAAGCGCGAGCACGATCAGTGCGCGCTTTCCGAGCCGAACGAGCCGCCAGTCCATCTCACGACACTCCTAGCGGCTTCCGCTTCGGTTCGCCGTTGCCGCGCGGGTAGGCCTTAGGGGTCGGCCTCATCTTCTCGAGGATGACGATCTTACCGGTCGGGGTATCGAGCGTGCCGGCGTGTGCGCTCAGCAGCAGGTGCAGGGCGGCCTTCGCGTCGGCGAGTTCGTCCGCGGCCCGCTCGCCCTTGATGAGCAGCGCGACGCCGCCGGGCTTGACGAACGGTGTCGCGAGCTCGGCGATGGTGGCCATGGGGCCGACGGCGCGGGCGATGGCCACGTCGTACGTGTCGCGATGGTTGGGATCCCGACCGGCGGCCTCGGCCCGTGCCGTCACCACGGTGGCGTGTTCCACGCCCAACACATCCATCGCCGCGCGCACAAACGCGGTCTTCTTGGCGGTCGCATCGAGCAGGGTGAAGCGCAGATCTGGCCGCACGATCGCCAACGGGATGCCCGGCACGCCGCCGCCGGTGCCGATGTCGATCACCGTGGCGCCCTCAGGTAGCTCGGCGAGCGGGGCCATGAGCGTGAGCGCATCGAGGATGTGACGCTGCCAGGCGGACGGCGCATCCTTGATGGCCGTGAGATTCATGCGCGTGTTGGCGTGCAGCAGCAGCGCGAGGAACCGACCCAGCTTCTCCACCTCACCGGGCTCGAAGGCGATGCCGAGCTCGGCCGCGGCTGCCAGGAAATCGGGCGGGGGTTCGAGCGGCTCGGCGGGAGCCTCCGCGATCACCTCGGCGATGAACGCGGCGATGTCGCGCTCGGGGGGCGCATCGCCGCTCGCGGTTTCAGGGGCTGGGACGTGTGCGGACGTTGCCGAGGACCGGTTGCGCATCACCTTGAGCGTATTCAAACGAGGGGCGGTACGGCTGGCTGGATCGGCGAAGCCCCACGCTGAGCACCAGCGCGGTCGTCAGCCACACCATGACCATGCTGGAGCCGCCGGCCGACAAGAAGGGCAGCGTGATCCCCACGATCGGCACCAAGCCCACGTTCATGCCCACGTTCACGATGGTCTGGCCGGCGATGACCGCCGCGAGGCCAACCGCGAGCAGCCGGCCGAAGGGGTCGGTACACACCGCCGCGACGCCCAGCGCGCCCAGCAGCCACGCAAGGTAGAGCCCCAGGATGCCCACGCCGCCCCAGAAGCCGAAGCGGGTGACGAGCACGCTGTAGACCATGTCGTTGTGCGCCTCGGGCAGGCGGTTGTAACGGATGAGGGCCCGGGCGTGGTCGTCGGCGGTACCGGTTGCGAGCCCGGCACCCATGACCTTCTGCGCGGTAAAGCTCTGGTAGTTGATATCGTCGGCGCCCTCGCGGCTGCCCTGGATCTGGCGGACGAGCCCGACGACACGCTCCTTCTGGTAGTCCTTGAGGAAGGGATACGTCGCGGGCGCCGCCATCGCGGCGATGAGCGCGATGATCGCAAGATGCCGCAGCTTGGCGCCCGCGGCGATGACGATGGCCGCCAAGGCTGGCACGAACGTCATGGCGGTCCCAAAGTCGGGCTGCAGCATGATCAGCGCGATGGGCACGAAGGCGATCATCGCGGGGCCGAACAGCCCGAGGAAGCGGCGATGGCTGCGCTTGTATCGCATGTGCCATGCCAGCACGATCACGAACACGACCTTGGCGACCTCCGACGGCTGGAAGTCGGTCACGCCGAGATCGATCCACCCACGCGTGCCGTTGCGCGGTGTCACGATCGACGATGGCACGGCCGGGATGAGCAAGAAGACCAGCAGGCCGATCGTTACCGCGGCCATCGGCCAACGCAGGATGCCGAGCCAGCGGTAGTGCGGCACGCACACGACGCACGACACGCACAGGCCGATGCCAAGGAACAGCAACTGCCGGTGCGCCGTGCCGCTGAGGCCGGTGGCTCCGGGCTCGGGCTGCGTGGCGATGTCGATCGCGTAGACACCCAGCAGCGAGAGCGCGAACGCGGCGGCAAAGCTGAGCCAGCCGAAGTTCGCCACCGCCCACTTGGCGCGGGCCCCGGCGCCCTCGGCGAGCATGATGCCGCTGATGCGGTCGAGCATGCGTTAGAGGCCCCCACCCGCGCCATCCGTGAGGTATCCCTCTCGCTGCAACGCGTGGATGATCTGGTTGGCGATCGGCGCGCTCACGCGACCACCGCTGCCGGCGAATTCCATCATCACGCTGATGGCGTACCTCGGTTGCTGCCCTTCTGGCCCGACAAGCCCGACGAACCACGCGTGCGTGTAGCGGGTCGTGACTTGCGTGAGCTCGCTCGTCGTGCCTGGCGGATCGGGCTGTCCTGGGATCAGCTCGGATCCGGGTGGTGCAACCTTGAGTTCCTTCGTGAGCGTGGCACTCTGCTGGGCGGTGCCGGTCTTGCCCCAGATGTCGACGCCCTGGACATCGAAGTACGGCTCGAACACGCCGTTGATGACCGTGTGGTTGCCGGTGCCGAAGCGACGATCGTTCACGCTGCCTCGCAGGCCTTCCAAGGCACGCTCAACGGCCGCGGGGTCGAGCCCGATGTCTTCAGATCGCGGCGGCGTGTCCTCTCGCACCACAACCGGACCAAGACGAACGCCGCCGCGCGCGAGCGTGGCGTACGCGTCCGCGGCGTGCAGCGGACTCCAGGCGACGGGGCCCTGACCGATGCCCAGCATGGCGGCATCGGTGCTCGTCAGTCGCGCCGTCGGACTGCTCGAGCCGATGATGCCCGGCGTGCTCGGCACGGCGCTCAGCGGCGCTTCGCCGGCCCCGAACGCTCGGTATGCCTCGAGCATGCGCTCCGCACCCAGGCGGCGGCCAAGTTCGTAAAAGTAGATGTTGCACGAGCAGGTGAGGGCTTGGGCCTCGTCGGGATCGACCTCCCACTGCATGCTGTGCGTCGCCATGCCGAACCGAGGCCGCCAGATCCAGCACCGCAGGATGTCCTGCCGCTCGGGAAGGAAGTGCCCATTGCACGCGATGCGTTCGCCCAGTTGCTGCTCGCCGCGGCTGGCGGCCCACGTCAGCGTCATGGCCTTGGCGATGCTGCCCGGCGGGTAGATCGCCGACGTCGCGCGGTTCACGTGCGGGCTGGCCCAGTCGTGCGAGGCGACGCCTTCGGGCTCGGTCAGGCTCTGCGTGGGATCGCTGGGGTCGATCGTCGGCGTCGATACCAGCGCCAGCACCTCGCCGGTCTCGATGTCGATGACGACCGCGGCGCCGCTGAGCGGCTGGCCCGTGTCGCGTCGCGTGTCGAAGCTGCCGTGCCACTCCCGCGAGACGGCGAGGCCGACCTCGGGCGACATCGCCGCGGCGATGCGCGCTTGGAGCTGGGCATCGATGGTGAGCGTGACGTCGCGGCCGTGGTCCGCCTCGATGACTTCCTGGGCGCCCGTGTCCAGGCGGCGGACGCGCACGCCGCGGAGGCCGCGGAGCACGTGCTCCATACGCGCCTCGACGCCGGAGTTGCCGACGTGGTCACCCTCGAGGTAGCGGCCGCGATCGACGCCGCGCGCCGTCTCCACGCGTGCGCGCTCTTCGGACGAGGCTTCTTCCTCGAGCCACGCCTCGCGGCGTTCGGCGTCTTCCTTATACAACTGGTCACGCGTCCGCCCGATGATCGAGTCGAGCACGCCGCCAACGGTCACGCTCACCGATCCATCGCCGCGCGCGGGGCCGATGAGAGTCGTGCGGTCGATGTCAACGGTGACGGTGCGGAACGGGTACTGCCGGTCTCGCGCGTTGCCCGCCTCCAGCCCGGGCACGACCGGCAGCTCGACGCGCGCCAGGGATCCCGTGGGCGTGCCATCGAGATCGAGCACGGGCGCTTCGAGCACGCTCGTGCGCTCGCCGAGCGCCTGGATAGCGAAGCCGATGTGGTCCTCGACCTGCGGGATGATCGTGTGCGGCTGGGTCTGCTCGAGCACCGGCCGCTGGGCCTGCCTCTTGAGTCGCTCGTCAAGCTCCCGGGTGAGCTCTCGCCCTCGTGCGTTGACCTTCTTCTCGAGTTCTTCAAAGCGCCGCAACACAAACCGCCCCGCGATCCGCTTGACGCGATTGGTGACGTCTTCGATGCGGATCAGGATCTCTTCGAGCGGCGTCTGGCCGACCATCGCCAGCTCGGCCAGCCCGCGCTCGACGTGCTGGTCGAAGTACGGCTGGTACGCCAGCGCCAACGCGTCACGCTGCGTGGGCGCGAGCTCGCGCCACACCTCGGCGTGGACCTCGCGCGCGAACGCCACGCTCCACGCCTCGGCCCAGGAACCACTGAGCACGGCGTAATCGACGCGGACATCGAACGTCGGCCGGTCCTGGGCCAGCACGCGGCCCTTGCGATCGAGGATGCGGCCGCGGACGGTCGGCTCCCACGCCAGCCGCTCGAGCCGGGACTCGGCCTGCGCCTTCAGCCCATCCGGTCCGGGGCCCATCTGGAAGCTCAGCCGCCCGAGCTGGGTGGTCAGCGCCAGGAAGCCGACGAGGCCAAGGCCCGCGAGCAGGATCAGCCGCCCGTGGAACATGCCCAAGCCGTCTTTCTCGTACATGCCCATGGGCCACCCTCCGTGGCGGACTTGACGGGGTACGGGTTGGAATCGGGCCCTCCGGTGGCCCGCCGCCTGGTCCCAGACGCCCCAATCCAAGGATATCGGTCAGCGGAAAGACGGGAGGCGAGCCGGGCCGCGATTCGCTATTGAACGGCCCTCGGATTTCCAGTACCTTGTTCGTGGACGCTGGCATACTGGCGGGGCGTACGGGAGATCGACATGCACGAGGCAGATTTTGGGGATCGGGCCGGTCGTCGTAGGGCCATTTCTGTGCTGGCCGCATGCGGCATGGCATGGTCGGTGCCCGCAGGCGTGCTGGGGCAGGACGACCCGTTCCCTTCGGTGCTCGACCTCATGGAACTGGACGGCACGACCGGGTTCAGGCTGGAGGGCGCTGGGTCTGGGGCGTTCTTTGGTCGTGACGTGGCGAGCGCCGGCGACTTAGACGGCGACGGATTCCAGGATCTGATCGTTGGTGCCGAGTACGGGGGCGGGTTCAAGGGTGCCGCGTATGTGTTCTTTGGCGGCTCCACACTACCGCCGGTGGTTGATGTGAGCACGCTGAACGGCGAAGACGGGCTCCGAATCGACGGCGTCAATCGGGGCGACCGCGCAGGCCGGGCCGTCAGCGGCGGCATCGATGTGAATGGCGACGGCATCGATGACGTGTTGATCGGCGCGGAGCGAGCCGATCCTGATGGCAAGCGGGATGCGGGCGAGGCTTACGTGGTCTTCGGCCGTGATGTCGGCGTGGTCGGACCGTTTGCCTCGCTGTTCAATCTCGAGGATATTGACGAGACCAACGGAGTGCGGTTCAGGGGCGAGAGTCCATTCGACTACTTTGGCTCGTCTCTGGCGTCTTCCGGTGATATTGACAACGACGGCTTCGAGGATCTTGCCGTTGGCGCATTGCAATACAGTTCCGGCGGTGCATCATTCGTCGGCGCAGCGTACGTGTTCTACGGCCGCAACTATCCGGCTGACCCTTTCCCCCCCACCGTCGACGTTGGCGATCTCACGCCCGATGACGGCGCGCGCATCGCCGGAGACGAGCCGGACGAGCGAGCCGGTAGTTCGCTCGTCGCGGTGTGCGACGTCAACGATGACGGGTTCAAGGACTTCCTCGTAGGAGCGCCCCGCCGCCAGTACGGAGCCGGCATCTCCTACGTTGTGTACGGCGATACCGATCGATCGAGCGTGCTCGACGAGTTCGACGACCTCGATGGCACGAATGGCTTTAAGGTCGTCCCCCCCACGGGCACGTATGGCAACAGCGGCCAGGCCGTTGCGAGCGTCGGTGACATTAACGGCGACGGCGTGGACGACTTCGCGATCGGTGCGCCTCTGGAAAACGTGGGCGGCCGCTACTCCGCAGGCGTCACGCGCGTGGTCTTCGGGCGAGATGACGGATTCCCGCCCGAACTGGACCTTGGCGACCTCGACGGCACGAACGGCTTCACGATCGAGGGCGACCTGGAGTTTGGTGCCAGCGGCCGTTCGCTCGCCGCTGGCGACATCAACGGCGACGGCATCAACGACATCGCGATCTCGGCGCCATACGCCGAAGGCGAACTCGGGCAGGTCTACATCCTCTTTGGCGACGACAGCCCACCCCCTCCGGTCGTGCAGCTCAGCGACATCGACGGCACGAACGGGTTCGTAATTGTCGGCAGCGACACCAGCCGCGATCGCATCGGCTTTGCACTCGAGTTCGTCGGCGATCTCAACGGCGATGGTTTGGAAGATCTGGCCGTCGGCACCTACCCGTCGCCGGGGTACGGCGAGGAACGGGCATTCGTCGTGTTCGGCCGGCAGCTCGGCGGCGCCCCCTGCGCTGCCGACCTCGACGGCGACGGCGCGCTGACCATCTTCGACTTCCTCGAGTTCCAGAACCTCTTCGACATCATGGACCCGCGAGCCGACTTCGACGGCGACGGCGGCTTTACCATCTTCGACTTCCTGGCCTTCCAGAACGCGTTTTCGGCGGGGTGTCCATAGCACGCTCGAGGTGGGCGAGGCTGGCGGGCACGGCTCGCGTGGCGTGGAGCACCGTTCGTGTCGCGTCGGGAGCCGTTCCGATCGCGACGGGAGGCGTTCTTGCCGCGATGGGAGCCGTTCTGATCGCGACGCGAGGAGTTCTGGTCGCGACGCGTGCCGTTCTGATCGCGACGCGAGGAGTTCGTGTCGCCAGCAGAATCGCTCGTGGCGTGCCCAGAACGATTCTGCGCTCGGCCAGAACTCCTCTCGGGGGCGCCAGGACGGTTTTGGTAATCGGACGTGAGATTCGGGGCGTTATCGGCGGGGCCGGCGCGAAGGAACGCGTGCGGAGCCCAGAAAGTCCCGTTGATCCGTCCAGCCGATTGCTGTACCTTGTTCGAACGAGCCGGCCCGCCGTCGGCGCGAGGGGGATTGCGATGCGTCCGAGTAATCGTTTGGGAACGCTGGCAGCCGTGGTTGGCCTGCCGCTGGCCTGCGAACCGATGGTGCTTGCCCAGGGCGGCCTGCGAGACCCGTTTCCCGTTGCTCTCCAACTCGCCGATCTCGATGGTGAGATCGGGTTCCGCATCAATGGCGTCACGTCCGACACCTTCAGCGGCAGCGCCGTTGCATCTGCCGGTGATGTGAACGGTGACGGCTTGGATGACTTCATCATTGGGGCCACGGGAGCGCGCGACTCCAGCACGGATCCCGGCTCGTGCTACGTCTTCTTCGGCCGAGATAGCTCTTCGGGTACGCCTTTCCCATCCGCTATGGAGTTGGATGAGCTCGATGGAACGAACGGATTCCGCCTGGATGGCGTGATCGCCGGAGACTACACAGGCCAGCGAATCGACTCCGCTGGCGACGTGAATGGCGATGGTATCGACGACTTGATCATCGGGGCGCCGCGGGCGGATCCCGGCGGCCTCACCAATGCGGGCTCGAGCTTTGTAGTCTTCGGCCGAGACGGAGCATCCGGCGCCACGTTCCCTGCGGTCATGCAACTCGCAGATCTCGACGGCGAGAACGGATTTCGAGTCGATGGCGCAGGTGAGAATGACAACAGTGGCAGCGCGGTGGCCGCGGCTGGCGATGTCAACGCGGACGGAATCGACGACCTGATCATCGGGGCGTTCGATGCAGACCCCGACGGCCGGACTGATGCCGGCTCAAGCTACGTCATCTACGGCCGAGACGTGTCATCTGGAACACCGTTTCCTGCGACCTTGTCGCTTGCGAGCATCGACGGAACGAACGGTTTCCGACTGGATGGAGTGAGCGAAGGAGACTACAGCGGCAGATCTGTCGCCTTTGCGGGAGACGTGAATGGCGATGGCCTCGACGATCTGATCATCGGTGCCACTGGCGTCGGAGCAGATAGCCGAGGAAACTTGGGGATGAGCTACGTCGTCTTCGGCCGCGACTCGACCTTGGGAGAGGTCTTTCCGGCCGTGTTCGAACTGGCCGACATCGATGGTACAAACGGGTTTGGGGCGCTGGGCGTCGATATCTCGGACGAGAGCGGCGATCAGGTCGCGACCGCGGGCGACATCAATGGCGACGGCATCGACGATGTGATCATCGGCGCGTACAAGGCGGAGTTCGCGTCGTTCTACACAGACGCAGGCTCAAGCTTCGTGGTCTTCGGCCGCGATACCACATCGGGCGCGACGTTCCCGCCGGTGCTCCGGCTGGAGGATCTTGACGGAGTGACGGGCCTGCGAATAGATGGTGTGGCATTCCAGGATGCCAGCGGCTGCTCGGTCGCCGCGGCCGGAGATGTGGATGGGGACGGCATCGACGACTTGATCATCGGCGCGCGGACGGCCGATCCCGCTGGCCGATTCCGTGCCGGTGCGAGCTACGTCGTCTATGGTCGCGACGTCGCTTCTGGCGACACGTTCCCAGCGAGACTTCGTTTGTTTGACTTGGACGGCGTAAACGGTTTCCGGCTGGGCGGAGCTGAGGATGGGGATCGCAGCGGCTTCTCGGTCGACTCCGCGGGCGACGTCAATGGAGATGGCATGCCCGACCTGATCATCGGCGCGCCCATTGCACGCGTCGGTGGCGTGCTGAACTCAGGCTCCAGCTTCATCGTGTTCGGCCGTGACGTGGGAAGCTGTGACGCAGATATCGACGGCGATGGCCGACTCACGCTGTTCGACTTCCTGGAGTTCCAGAACCTCTTCGACGCCGGCGACCCCATCGCCGACTTCGACGGCGACGGACGCCTCACGCTGTTCGACTTCCTGGCGTTCCAGAACGCCTTCGACGCCGGCTGCCCGTAGCAGCGCGTGCATCCGATCCTCGAAGATTCGCTTGCGTGAGTGGGCGGCTTCCTGTACGCTGTGGTGAGGAGGAGACCCACGATGCCAGAATTCCGCACCGCGCTGCCCGCGGTCCCTTCCGCGTTGATGGCCTCGGCCCTGGCCGCAGCCACCACGCTCGCCCAGCCGTGCGACCCCACCGAGATCTTCAGACCCCAGACGGCCTACGACGCCGGCGACGGGCCCGTTTCGATCGTCGTTGGCGATCTCGATGGCGATGGTGACGGCGATCTGGCCGTGGTCAACGCCTTCGACGACACCGTCGTGACCCTGCGCAACGATGGCGTCGGTGCGTTTGTGCGGGTCGGGCGCTACGTCGTGGGCACCCTGCCAACCTCGATTGCGATCGCCGACCTCGACGGCGACGGCAGCCCCGACCTCGCGGTCACCAACTTCCAGGACGACACCATGAGCGTGCTGCTCAACGAGGGCGATGGATCCTTCGCGGACAGTGTCGAATACGACATCGAGCGCTCCCCTGCAAGCGTATCCGCGGCCGATCTGGATGGCGATGGAAACGTTGACCTCGTGACGACCAACATCGGCAACGACACCGTGAGCGTGTTGCTGAACAACGGCGATGGCACCTTCGCGCCCGAGATTCACTACGCGGCGGGCGACCAGCCCCAGGTGGCGGCGATCGGCGATCTCGATGGCGACGGCGATCCAGACATCGCCGTGCCAAACTTCTCGAGCGACACGGTCAGCGTGTTCCTCAACGACGGCGCGGGGACGCTCACCAGCGAGCAGCAATACCGTGCCGGCAGCTTCCCCTGGTCGATGTCGCTCGGGGATCTGGACGCCGATGGTGATGCCGACCTGGCCATCACCAACCTGGACGGCACGGTGAGCGTGCTGCCCAACCCCGGCGACGGCACCTTCGACGTCCGTGTGCCCTACGACGTGGGGATCTCTCCGCAGTCCGTCGCAATCGCCGACCTGAACAGCGACGGCGCTCCAGATCTCGCCGTCGCGAACGATGCCAGTGATGACCTCAGCGTGCTGCTGAACACCGGCGACGGCACGTTTACGACCCAGGTGCTCTACGGCGTCGGCGAGAATCCTGCGTCGATCGCCGTAGCCGATTTTGATACCGACGGCGACGCGGACCTTGCGATCACCAACAGCAACGACGACGCCGTCGGTGTGCTGCTGAACCAGTGCGGCCCGTTTCGTTGCCGCGTGGATCTGGACGGCGACGGCGAGGCCACCGTCTTCGACTTCTTCGAATTCCTCAACCTGTTTGACGCCGGCAGCCCCATCGCCGACTTTGACGGCGACGGAGCATTAACGCTCTTCGACTTCATTGAGTTCCAGAAGGCCTTCGACACCGGCTGTCCATAGCAATCGCGTTCCGACGACAGATCAGGGGACCAAAGAGCAGAGGAGAGAGACATGCCAGCATACCTCAAGAAGCCTTGTCCGATGCCGATCCGCACTGCGGTCGCCGCCTGCGTCGTTGTGTGCGGGCCCGCGGCACTGGGCCCATCCAAGGCCCTCGCGCAATCGTGCTCACCCGGGCAGGCGTTCGCCGGGCCAGTTGGGTACGCCGCGGGGTCGTTCCCTTCGGGCATCGCGCTCGGCGATCTGAACCGCGACGGCACGCTCGACATGGTCGTGGCGAACTCTTTCAGCAACGACGTCACCATCCGGCTGGGCCTTGGCGATGGGACCTTCGGGCCATCGAGCAGGCGGGACGTTGGCGAGCAGCCCCAGGCCGTGGCGCTCGGGGACATCGACAACGACGGCCGCCTGGACATCGTCGTGCCCAACGCGCGCACCGACGACGCGAGTGTGCTGCCGGGCAACGGTGATGGCACGTTCGGGCTCGAGCGGCGCGTGGCGGTCGGCGATCAGCCGCGCGACGTTGTCCTTGGCGACCTCGACCGCGATGGCGACCTGGACATGATCGTGCCCAACCAGGACCTCGACGTCGTGAGCGTGATGCTCAACACCGGCGGCCTGTTCGCGGCGCCGGTAACGTACACCGCCGGCGACCGGCCGTGGCGGCTGGCGCTGGGCGACGTCAACCGCGACGGCAGCCTGGACCTGGTCGTCGCCAACGTGCTGAGCGACGACGTTAGCGTGCTGATGGGCAACGGCGACGGGACGCTTGCGCCGCAGGTGCGCTACGCCGCGGGCGATGTGCCCCAGAGCGTGGCCGTGGGCGATCTCAACGGCGACGGCGAGCCGGACATCGTCGTGGCGAACGAGGTGACCGACGACGTGAGCGTGCTGATCAACCGTGGCGGCGGCACGTTCGATCCCCAGGTGCGCTACGCCGCCGGCAACGGGCCGTTCGATGTCGCGCTGGCCGACCTGGACGGCGATCGCGTGCTGGACATGGCGGTGCCCAACCTCCTGGGCAATAGCGTGAGCGTGCTGACGGGCGTTGGCGACGGCACGTTCGCGCCGCGGGACCAGTACGGCGGCGGCTCGGGGCCTGGGGGTGTGGGCCTGGGCGATCTCGATGGCGACAACGACCCGGACATCGTCGTGTTCAACGCGACCGGCAACGCCGCGAGCGTGCTGCTGAACCTCTGTGGCCCTTTCTGCCCGGCCGACCTCGATGGGGACGGCGAGCTGACGATCTTCGACTTCCTCGAGTTCCAGAACCTCTTCGACACCGAAGACCCGCGGGCCGACTTCGACGGCGATGGCGCGCTGACGATCTTCGACTTCCTCGCCTTCCAGAACGCGTTCGACGGGGGGTGCCCGTAACGGGCGCGAGCCCGGCGCGTGCGGCGCCGCTGGCCCAGAGGAAGACTCGCTCCGCCATGAACGCGGTTCTTGTCGCGTCGGTCAGCGTTCTTGCCGCGCTGGAAGACCATCTCGCCGCGCAGACAAGAGCCTAAGCCGCGCCAGATTGGATTCCGACCGCCCCAGATTCAGTTCCGGCCGCCCCAGATTGAGTTCCGACCGCGCAGGATTGAGTCCTTGGTGGGGCGGAGGCCCTTCTGGGGGTCACCAGGGCGGTTTTGGTATTCGGACCTACGCCCGGCGGGTTACGGGCCTTTGCAAGGGCCGACCCGCGGTCAGCCAGCGGTCAGCCTCTTCCAGCGCCGGCCGAGATTGGGCCACAGCCAGCCGAAGAGCGCGTCGATCACCAGCCACGACAACATGCCGGTGAGGGCCACGAGGCACACGGCTGGCAGGCCGTAGCGGACAACCTCGGACGCCCCGTGCAGGCCGGTCTCGCGCAGGATCGCCATCGACTGGTCATACACGACCACGATGACCAGCACCATCGCCAGCGTGTACAACCACATCGCGGCCCAGGCCCAGCGGCGGTGCTGCCGGGTCACGAGGTCGTAGCGGGCCTCCGCCCCGGCCCGCACGGCGATCACCCGGCGAGAGTCGGCCGACATGACCGGCTCGGCCGTCCGTAGCATCTGCGGCTTCGCCGAGGAACCATCCCACGCTTCGTCTTCCTCGCTCGCGCCGGCCTTGCCCAGCGCGGCCCGCACGTCGTCACGCCGCGCCGGGTTGGGCACCCTTCCGGCGTCGTACTCGAAGTCCTCGACCCGCTCGGGGATCCAGACCACCAGGCCGTCGTCGCGCACGAGGCGGCGGTGGCGGAACTCGCGCAGCACGGGATCGCGGCCGGCTTGGTCGACGGCCTCGATGGCGCGCTGGATGAGCTGGCGCCGCTCGTCGGGCTCGGCCTGTCGGTACGTGGTGGCCTGTTGTTCGATGAAGTCGACGCGCGTGGCCTCGCGGACCTCGTGGGGCACGAAGGCCTGGTACAGCACGCGGCCCAGCACCACGAACAGCGCGGCGAAGAACAGGGCCGCCCAGACCCACGGCATGTCCTCGGGCAGCACCCAGGCCGTCTCGGGTGACGTCGGTGTCAAGCCGGTCGCCGTGGTCTCGGAGATGACCAGCGTCGCGTCGTCGGGCAGCACGACGCTGGTGCCCTCGGGCAGCAACAGCTGGCCGCCCTGCTGCTGGCCGATGTGCTCGACGGCGCGGCGCAGTGCGGGCCAGAGCGCGGTGGTGATGGGCACCAGCACCAGGGCCGACGTGGATGCTCGCGTCAGGATGGCCGACTCGCCGAACGCGCGGACCGTGTCCCAGCGCAGGCGCCGGCTGCTGCCTTGGACGACCGCGCGCCACCACAACCGGCGAGCGACGAACCCGCGCCAGCCGCGCAACCACGCCGCGGCGCTCCTCGGCGACGCCGAGCCGGTCCTGGCTTCCAAGCTTGGCACACGCCTGCCGAACGACGCGGTATCGCCAGCATCGTTCTGGAATCGTGCGGCCGCGAACGACGCGTCGGTCTTGAAGGCCTGCTGATCCGAGAACCGTGCGGCCACGAATACGGGCTGGACGGCGAACGTACAGCGTTCAACAAACACGGAACGCTTGAAGCTCGCCGAGCGAAAGTCCGCATCCCCGCCGAAGCTCGCCAAGCGAAAGTTCGCGTGCCCGCCGAAGCTCGCTGACTCAAAGTCCGCATCCCCGCCGAAGCTCGCCGAGAAGAACCCCGCGTCCCCGCCGAAGATCGCCGACTCGAAGACCGCGTCCCCGCCGAAGATCGCCGACTAGAACACACCGTCCGCGCCGAAGCACGCCAACGCGAAGACAACGACGCAGCCGAAC
>CALCCF010000081.1 GCA_937899905.1 uncultured Phycisphaeraceae bacterium | reverse complement strand
ACGGTACGAATATCGCCGATGACGGCATCGTTGCGCTAAGGGCCGGCGACGAGGAGCTCATGGGGGCACAGCGCACGCGGATTTACGCGAAGCACTCAGTGGGCCCAAACAACCGCGCGGCAGGCTCGATCGAACAGGCTGGCACGATCGAGGCGGAGCGCGTCTCGATCGGGGCAGGAGATCTGTTTAGCGTTGCGATGCGCAGTACGTCGAGTGTTCGAGCTCGACAGGTGGAGGTCCGGGCGGGGCTGGCCTCAACCGTGCGCGTGGCGGGCCAAGTCGATGTTTCTTCCAGCGAACCAGGGGCTACCGGGGGCACGGTCTCGATCATCGGCCAGCGGGTGCATGTTGACAACGCCGTACTGGATGCCAGTGGCCATGCGGGTGGCGGCACAATCGAAGTCGGCGGTGGGTATCGCGGTGCGGGTGAGTATCGAGCGCAGCGGGTGGCGATTGGGCCTGACGCGATATTGCACGCCGATGCGACTGTGCGTGGCGATGGCGGGCAGGTCATCGTGTGGGCGGATAGCACGACCACCTACGACGGCCTCGCAACCGCTCGCGGCAAGGGTTCCGGAGGCAACGGTGGGCTCGTAGAGACGTCGGGCAAGATCCGCCTGCGCGCTGCCGGTCATGTCGACGCGAGTGCGCCCGAGGGGCGCGGTGGCGTATGGCTTCTCGATCCTCTAGACGTGATCATCTCGAATGCCACGACCGATCCGCCGGTGGGGGGCGTGTTCAGTCCAGGTGCGAGTGGGGCCACGGTGGCAGCGAACGACATCCGCGATGTACTCGCTGGTGGCACGAGCGTCGTTGTCACCACCAACGTCGCGGGCCCAGAGACGGGCAACATCACATGGCTGGCGGGCAACCCGCTGTCGGTGAACCTGGGTGGCGGACAGAGCCTCACGCTCGATGCGAACGGCTCGATCGACTTGCAATCGAACATCACGGCGACTGGTGCCGCACTCGACCTTGTGCTGGAAGCCGGCACCGGAACGTCACCCGACTCCGTGGGTAGTGTGACACTTGCCGATGGGATCGTGATCGACCTCAACGGCGGGACTATGCAGGCCAGTGGTGCCGGGTCGTTCACGGCTGACCAGACTCACTCGATTACCGCTTCCTCGATCGATCTCGCTTTTGGAGTATCCGCCACTCTGAGCAACACGGTGGCTACGACGCTTGGGCCGACCTCCACCGGTGGCGGTCTCGCGGTCGATGCACCCTCAATCTCAAGCAGTAACGCGATCGTCGTTGGTGGCACGGCCGAGTTCGAGGCCACGACTGCTGGCGGCGACGTGAATCTCTCTGACCTCAGTGTCACAGGATCACTCGATGTCTCGACAACGGGCGCGGGGGGCAATGCCACGCTCGTGAGTTCAGGGGCCATCGGTTTGGGCACGCTGGGCATATCCGGCGCGCTCGACGTGACCGCGGCTTCCATCTCGGGCAGCGATCCGATCACCGTGGGCGGCGCGGCGACGTTTGATGCAACGGGCGCTGGCGGCGATATCGACCTCACAGGCCTAAATGTCACCGGCACCATCACGGCGTCGACGACGGGTGCGGGCGGTGATGCGACTCTGGTGAGCTCGGGCGCCATCACGCTTGGAACGCTGGGTATTGGTGGATCGCTCGATGTTACCGCCACATCCATCGGTGGCAGCGATCCTGTTACGGTCGGGGGTACCGCCGTTCTTGATGCGACTGCCGCAGGGGGTGACGTCAATCTCTCGAACCTCGCCGTCGCGGGGACGATCTCCGTCTCAACGCTGGGTGCCGGCGGTGACGCAACGCTCGTTAGCTCGGGCGCGATCGAGCTGGGCACGTTGGGCATCGGTGGTGCGCTCGATGTGACCGCGACTGCGATCACGGGTAGCGACCCGGTGGTCGTCGGGGGTGCTGCCGACCTCAACGCCACATCTGTCGGGGGAGACATCGATCTGTCCGACCTTGACGTCGGCGGCGCCACGGATGTGTCTACGTTCGGCACGGGGGGTAATGCCACGCTCGCGAGTTCGAACGCGATCGAGCTGGGAGCGGTAGCCGTCGGCGGCACGCTCGACGTAACCGCACCTTCGGTGACGGTGACACAAGCGTCAACCGCCGGGGTGCGCTTTGCGGTCAACGGAGCCAGTACGCTCGAAGCGGATGTGTTGGTTGGCGCTGCAGGAATTGAGGTTACTGGCGACACGGTCGTAGACGGCAGCATCACGGTGTCCGCCTCTGATGGAGACATCGACTTTGGTGGGGCTATAGATGGCCTGACCGCCGCGACAGACGACCTCGAACTGGATGCTGGGACAGGAGCCATCACACTCGGCGGGCCTGTCGGCAACTCAACGAGGCTCGGCACGTTCACGATTACCGATGCCGGCGACGTCGCCGCCGGGGTGGTGCGTGCGTCTCGGTTCGATCAACTGGCGGGCAGTGGGACAACGACCATCGGCACACTCGACGTCTCGTCCGCTTTCGGAGCGTCGCTTACGGGAAGCGTGTTCAACCTGGGACAGATCGACGCGGCAAGCGGTTCGGTGGCGATCGTCTCGACGGGCGCAACCACTATCGCTGGAAACGTCACGCTTGACGGCGGCCTCGACATCGATTCTGGCGGAGACACCGAACTCTCCGGCACGACAATCAGCGCTGCGTCCGCGACATTCGATGGCTCCGGAGATGTCAGAATCGGCTCGGATATCACTGTAGACGGCGCTCTAACGGCCAACGTGCCGGCTGTGCTTACGCAGCCCACCGCGCTCGAGTCCACCGGCGGTGCGATCTCGTTCAATGACTCACTCCAGACAAGCACCAACAACCTCGTGCTCACGACCAACTCGCTGGTGTTCGCTGGCGGTGCCGGGTCCGTCACGGGGACGAGCCAGGTCACGTTCCGTCCGACGGCCGGTGGAGACTCGATCGGGATCGGAGCGGCGGGCGATCTTGCTCTCTCCTCGGGGACGCTCTCGGCCCTCAGCGATGGCTTTTCTAGGCTCATCTTCGGTCGCGGTGGAGGGTCGCACGCCATCTCGGTCGGTGCTGTCACGTTCACCGATCCTGTGCTGTTCCGCGCACCCTCTGGTACAACGACGATCACGAGTGGGCTGACAATGACCGGCCTCGCGGGCGTGGAGATCGCAGGGGATGCCGTTGTAGAGTCTGCTGCTGGCATTGTGACCGATGGCGGTTCCATCGTCACAGATCGAGTACGCCTGGCCGACGGTTTAGCGGTGACGTTCGATAGCGGGGGTGGTGACATCCAATTCGATGGCGAGTTGGTCGGAACGGCCGGAGGCGCGACAGAAGCGGTGGCATTCGATACTGGGAGCGGCGACGTTCTCATCGGGGGCGCTGTCAGCGACATCGATGACCTTTCGATCGTGTCCGCGAACGATGCGTCGTTCCAGGCCGTGACCGTCACGGGAGACTTGGGAACCACCGCGCCGCTCACCGGAGCGCTCGGTTTCGCTGGTGCGGTGAGTGCTAGCAGAGTTGATGTCTCGGCGGCGACGGCTAGTTTCGCCAGCGGCCTGTCGGCGGTCAATGACGTCAATATCGAGTCGTCGGTCGGTACGACCTTCAGCGGCAGCCTGACGGCCGGAGATTCAGTTGCTGTTACCGGCACGTTCGACCTTGATGGTGATGTACAAAGCGTCGGGGGCGACGTCGTGTTGGGGGCGTTGACACGACTGGCCTCCGACACAGATGTCGACGCCTTGAGTGGACTGGTACAGGCTGGCACTATTCAGACCAACGGTAATACGCTGCTACTTCGTGCCGAAGAAATCGATCTAGTCGGCGGTGCGTCCAGCGTCAGCGGGGGTGGAACGGTTGTGTTCGAGCCGGCAACGGCAGGTTCGGCGATACGGATTGGGTCCGCTGCGATAGCGGCCTCGGGGCTCGACCTGAGCCAGACCGATCTTGATGCGCTGGCCTCGGACATCGGCTTGGCAACAATCGGGCGTGCAGCTGGCTCGCACTCCGTGTTGCTTGGATCCACGACCTTCCGAACCGCTACAACGCTGCGCGCGCCTTCGGGATCAGTCGATGTCGACGGCCCGATCGACTCGAATGGAAATGCGTTCACCATCAATGGACCACTCTTCCTAGGGGCAGTGATCGAGACCGGTGGCGGCGACCTCCTGCTCACAGGCGGCTCGGTCACGCTCGATGCAGATGTTCTGCTTGATTCGAGTGACGGTGCCGTCGGTGGTGACATTACTGTGACGGGAGCAGTCGATTCGGATGCTCCAGGGTCGCCGAGAAACCTCGACATTCGTGCGGGCGACGGTGATATCGCGCTCGCAGGTGTCGGTGTTGCCAACGAACTCGCGTCACTGGCGGCTATGACGAGTGGACAGATAGCGTTCGGAGAGCTCGCTCTGCAAGGAGATCTCGATATCGATGCTGCTGGTACTGCGTTCCAGAGCGATGTTCGCGTCGGCGGATCGGCGGACATCGGCTCGGATGCGACGATCGCCGGCTTGTTTGACGCTGGCTCTAGCCTCGATATCACGGGCGATGTCACATTGACAGCTGACGCTGTCCTACGGAGCGTGACCGCAGACGTTCGCATCCAGGGCTCGGTTGAGGGCGATTCCTCCGCGACGCCTCGGCAACTGACTGTTGAGGCCGCAAATGGAGATGTTGACCTTGACGGCAGTGTTGGAGTGTCGGGGGGCGTGAACGACATCGACATTGATGCTGGTGGCACCCTGACGGCTGGTCCGATTCGTGCCAGGGGTGATCTGGCCGTCGATGCGAACATGGTCGAGGTGCTCGGGGGAGTCGAAGCCGAAGGCGCCATACGTCTCGATGGTCTGCTCCGCTTGGGTGGCAGTGTGAACGCGGACGATGAGGTGGAGTTGGTAGGCCCGGTGACGCTCGTAGCCGATGCTTCGGTCAGCGGCGACGGTGTCCGGATCGATGGCACCATCGATGGCGCGAACGCGCTCGTCGTTGATGCTCGGGGTGGTGCTGCAGATTTCGTAAGTCCGATCGGCGGAACTGTGGCATTGGCCGACCTCGACGTCGACGCTGCTTCGGTATCCATCAACAACACCCAGATCGATGCCGGGCTCGATATCGATGCTTCGGGCAGTGTCTCGATGTCTGGTACAACATGGCAAGCGGCGTCGATCGAGGTGGCCGCGTCCGAGGTCGTCCTAAGTGGAACGGCTGGGCGGTTGTTTGCCACGACGGGCGGGATTCTGTCCCTCCCAACGGTCCAGATGGGTAACGCCAGCAGCCTCGATGTAGCCTCTAGTGGGGGTGATATCGCCGTTGCCGATGTGTCCTCTTCCGGTGCCGCACCCGTTTCGATCGACGCCGGATCAGGGACGATCTTGCTCGGCGGCAGCGATGGCCTGGGAGGCCTGAGCATTGTCGCGGATGATCTTGATCTGGGCGGCGAGATTGCCGCCGCAAGCGTTGAGGTTCGTACGAGCGATGCGGCCACGCCAATCGTCTTGGGAGGGTCGGGGGCTGGAACCGGCCTGGTGCTGTCCGCTGCGGAAGTCGACCGCTTCGCAGACGGTATCGGTTCGATCGTCGTTGGGCGGAGCGATAGCACTGGTGGCCTCAGCGTGCTCGACGCAACGTTCCGAGACCCCGTCATCCTTGAGGCTGGTACCGGCGTCGCGCGGGTTCAAGGCACGATCACCGGAGTGGGTGACGCCAACCTCACGGTCCGGGGTGCCGGCATCGAATTGGGAGGAGTCGTTTCTACGCAGGGCGGATCGATTCTTTTTGATGGACCGCTCATGCTGCTCGCCGACAGCTCGGCAACGACCGGCGGCGGAGACTGGACCGTCGTGGGCGGCATCGGAGGAGATTTTGGCCTCTCTGCCAACCTCGGTGCGGGCACACTCGATATCGAGGGGGATGTCGCGATCGCATCCATCGATGCTGCATCGCAGTCATTCCTTCTGGGCAACTCGACGACGACCAGCGGCTCACAGCGATTCAACGGCGCACTCGCACTCGCGGCCGACACGCTGCTTGAGTCTGGCGCCAACATCGAGTTCGGCACCGTCGACGGCAGCCATGCCTTGGTGATTCGTGCGGGTGGGGAGTTTGTCGCCGGCGATATAGGCTCCACGACACCGCTTGATAGCTTGGAGATCCAGGCGGCCTCGGCACAACTCGGACTCGTTCGATCGACCGGCGATATCCTGGCCGCCGCCGATGACATCACGCTGCAGGGCAACGTGGCATCGCTGGGAACGGGCTCGATCACGCTGGGTGGCGATGTCGGCCTTGCTCGGTTCGTGGTCATCCGCACCTCGCCAACAACGGGTGGATCCGTCGTAATCAACGGGCGTGTAGATGGCCCCGGCGGCCTGCGGCTGAGTGCTCCAAACAGTTCGATCACACTTGCCGATGCGATCGGATCGGTCCAGCCCCTAGACACTATCGAAGCAACCGCAGAGTCGATCGTTGTCTCCGATGTGACAACGACTGGTTCGCAGCTTTACGACGGTTCGACGAGAGCGTCTGGCCGCTTCAGCGGATCGGAGTTGGTGTGGGAGGGGCCGATCGAGTTGGCTGGAGATCTCCAACTCTCGGCACCGGGGAGCGGCGACGTGCGGCTGCTGTCCAACGTGGATGGGCCATTCGCGATGTCGGTCGATGCGGATGGCGGCCAAGTAGAGCTTGCCGGGACGATTGGGCAGAACTCCCCCCTCACCGCGATCGAGCTTGCCGGTATAGAGGCCTCGATAGGGAACATCTCGACTTCGGGCGCGCTCGAATTCGAGTCTCCGACCCGACTGGCGGGTGTGCTCGACGCCGGCGGCCCCGTGTTGTTCTTGGGGACGCTGAGTCTGGCGGGTGACTCCACGATCGTGTCACAGTCGTCGGGCGGAATAGGTGTCGAGGCTCGAGGTGGTATCGAGGGCGCGCGGCAGTTGTCGATTCGTGCGTCAGACTCCGAGGTGCGCATTGCTGGCGGCGTTGGCGAGGACTCAGAACCCACGCTGCTCCGGATCGAGCAAGCGGCGGCAACATCTCTGGAGGGGCTCGTTCGATCAGGGGCCATCCTCGTACTCGATGGCGGATCGATCGATGTCAGTGGCACGCTCGGTGCGTCAGGACAAGATGGCATACGGCTTGTCGGTGACACGATCGCCATCGATGCGATCATTGAGTCGCCTTCCGGAACGGTTCGCGTGGAGAACACGGGTACCTTGCAGCTTGGCCCAAATCTGGACATCGAGGGTGTAGCTTCGTTCGTGCAGAACGGGTCGGGAAGCGTGCTGCTGAACACCGATCTGAGCTCGCCAAGCGGCACGATCTCGCTGAGCGGTCCGGTGATTCTCCCCATGGACCGCGTGATCGCGGCAGCCGAAATCGAGTTGGCCGGCGCGATCGATTCATCGGGGACCGCCCGATCCTTGTCGCTGGTCAGCCAGGGTGACGTCTCGCTCACCGGTGACATCGGTCTCGAGAGCCCACTCTCTACGCTTGAGACAGATGCTGGCGGGACGACGCGCCTCGGTGCATCGGTAGTTGTGCTCGGCCCGGTCACATTTGGCGACAGCGTGGTACTGGTGGGCGATTCCTCGATCCTTGCGGGACAGTCGATCCGCTTCGAGGACAGCATCAATGGTGTGGAGGGCATGCCTGCCGGGCTGGTTCTCACGACCGATACCAGCAGTGACGGCTCCGATGGCAATCCCATTCCCCTCGTTGTGTTTGGCGGGGACGTGGGGGGGCAATCGCCGATCGGGAGCTTGTCGATCAACGCGGACGGGCGACCCGCGGTGCCAGTCGTACCGACAATCGAACGCGATGCCGTGGTCGTCGGTGGTGCGGTCCAGCCGGGGACCGGCGACCTCAGGATCATCTCCATTGGTGACATCACGTTTGGCGCCAATGAGAAACTCTCTGTCTTGGGCGATGTCGAGTTGGTCTCCGGCGGCGTGATTACGCTCGGGGACATCTCCGCTCTTGGCGAGATCGGCGTGGCGGCACCCACCATCCGCTTGCTCGCACGCCCCGCTGGAGTGGTGCTGAATCGGTTCGAGTTCCTTGACGAAGATGATGGCCTCGACTTCGTGACAGGAGACGGATTCGCGTTCTCGACGGTACCGGTGGTCGTCGGTGATGGCTCGGCACCCAGCTTTGCCTCGCCCTCTGGCGGCGATGATCGCACGGGGAACATTCGTTCGTTCCAGCAGCGGCTATTCGGTGAGGTCGCCATAGAGGACCTTGAGTCGGGCTCGCGAAGGTTTGACCTTCGTTCGCTCGGCCCTTCAAACACCAATGTCGCCGAGGCCCTCGCGGGCGCTACCCCCAGGGTGGCAGGCGGTGAGACGGTCCAGCGCGGAGCATTCGTGGACGCGGCCCAACGCGAGAAGCTGCAGCGTCTCGGCGTATTCGCACGCGAAGCGCCGACCAGCACTCGGCTGCAGGCCCTCCTCGGCCGAGCCCTGTACGAGGACTATGGCAGCTTCCTCCAGGTCGGTGAATTCACGCAGGCCGAGGTGAACCAAGTCACCGTTGACCGGCTATCCGGAGATCGAGTGCAGCGGGCACTCGACGCGTATGAAGGCTTCTTCTCGGCGGATTCGGACGGCGAGAGCACGGCCAGCAGGCTGAAGGACCTCATCTCAGCCAAGGCCGAGGCATTCATCGTGGAGCAGGACACCGCCGGAGAGCTCGGGGAGCCCTTCGCGCTCTACATCAATGAGCAGCACGCCGAGGTCTTGCAGGAGCTGCGCACGATGCGTGATGTGCTCGTGCGCCTCGGAGCACTCGGTCTGAGTCCGAAGGAGCGCGAGGACGCCCGGGATGTCATCTTGGGCCAAGTGCGTCCCGAGTTTATGACCGTCTCGGACTTTGAGAAGCTGCTAGCCTCACTTGATCGATCGGACAGCACTGAACAGGAACCCACCCCATGAGCACGCTCGATGTCGAGGCGATCCTTGCCGGAGTTTCACCAGACTCGCCGTGTGGCGATGATCTGACCTACGACCCCGAGGCCATGGCCCTTTTTGACCTCGCAGCCGGCACACCAGAGCGACAAGTCGGGGACATGGTCGTGCCAGCCGAGGATCCCAACTGGTCGGAAGTGAGGACCAAGGCTATTGCGCTGCTCGGACGGACCCTGGACCTGCGCATTGGCATGCAGACGCTGGCCGCGTTGATCGAAACGGAGGGATTCGACGGCATGCGCGACGGCCTTGCCCTGCTCCGTGGTATGGTGAGTGATCATTGGGAGGGCGTGCATCCCAGGCTTGATCCCGAGGATGACAACGATCCTACGGAGCGTATGAACATCGTTGCGTCCCTCGCCGCCCCTCCCGATGCCTTCGGCGACGACACCATGCGCATTCAGCAGCGGGCTCGATCGTGTCCATTTACGGCCTCGGCTAGCCTCGGGCGGTATGGCCTACGCGATGTGCAGATCGCCAACGGTGAGATGTCGGCATCGGGCGATGGCGAGCCGGCAAGCATGTCCACGATCAAGGCGGCCCTATCGGACACCTCCGCCGAGCAGTTGCAGGCCGTCTCGCAGTCGATCGCCGACTCGATCGCGAGCGTCGATGAGATCGACCGGACCCTTACGGACCGGGTTGGTTCCGGCCAAGCACCCGATCTGGGCGCTTTCCGATCTCTCCTGCAATCCATCGCTGCCCAAGTCGACACAGGGCTAGCGGAGAGGGGCTACGCGACATCAGGCGATACTGCATCGGAAGTCTCTGAAGCTGCGCCGGCCGACGCCGTTGACACGGCCACGAGCAGTACTCCCGCAGCTCCGCAGCCTACGGGAGCCATCACTTCTCGGCAAGATGTGCTCGATGCGCTGGATCGCATTTGCGCGTACTACGTCGCGAGCGAGCCGTCGAGCCCGGTCCCGGTGCTCCTCGTACGGGCCCGGAGGCTTGTGACAATGTCGTTCGTAGATATCGTTCGCGACCTGACTCCCGAGGCCGTGAGCCAGATCGAGATGCTCGCCGGCGAGCGGTCGGCTGCAGAAGACGACGAATAGGGCTAGGGCAAACGAGGTGATCGCGTGGTCATACGTAAAGCCTCACGGACTAATCAGGATCTGCGACTGGCTCGGGACGCTTTGGGCAAACGATGGCACGTTTGGATTCGATCCATTCATGCCCATCATGCCCGTCTGATAGCCCGCGCCCTTCCCTTCGACCTGGACCTTCGCGCTCGCCTTCTTTACGACTGCGGGTCCCATGAAGACTCCGGATACGACGCCGCCGTTACTCCCGGCTGAGTCTCCCGTTGTTGACGGCGTCTGCGACTGCAGCAGCACTACCGGCTTGTTCCCGAAGGTTACCTTCATCGAGACCTGCGTTGCCTGCTGCAATATCGAGATGCTCGGATAGGGGATCGGTATGGGGCCCACCGGGGACGGAGTCAGGCAGACATTTGGCATCGCGATGGTCTGTCCTGCCATCGTTGTCGAAGCTGGAAACATGGCGGACACTCCTGCAGCTGAAGACCAACTGACGACTCAACCGAGATGGATCTTCTCACCATCGATGCGCGTGGCCTGCTGAGACCGCATGTGCGTTCGGCCTGTGCGGATGTTCAGGCCGGCTCGAACAACGATTCGCATCCGCTCGGTGGTCGTCTGAGCGAGTCGGGCCACATCACAAAACAGATCTCGCGTCTGGCAGATAACCTCCGTCGAAACGCTCTCGAGTCGTCGGACCGAAGCGTGAACGCATTCACACACGATAGAAGCACGCTTGCCCGACACCGCGATGTCGCCGAGACTAGCTCGGGTGCTGCTCGATGCAAGATCCAGTCGCTGCGACCTGCCTTGCAACTCTCCCGAGCCGACAACCCATGATGCACCAGGAGTGATGGCCCGCACAGCGCCCGTGGTCGCAATGTCTACTCCGGTACCGCCGGAGACTCGAACCCGGCCACCGGCAGAAAGCGCGAGGTCACCAGCTGGTGCGGCGACCTCGAGATCGTGCGTTGAGACGAGCCGAACGCTCGACGACGACTCGTCCATCTCAAGCACAACCTCTCCGCTCGCGTTTCGAACGACCAATGAGCCACTCTCGAAGTTCGCGGTCGGCCTCGGGCGATGCGGAACAATGCCGATCGCGTAGTACGTGCCATCCGATCCGGTCACGATAAGGGCTCTGTCACCATCCTCGACAGAGGCCGACGACGCATTGATCGCCCACTGCGCGCTGCCCTCGTGGGCTTGAACTCGGAGACGTCGCCCACGCTCCGCTGTTGAGAGCACGCGCATTGAAGTGGGGACGGAGTTCTGAGCCTGTGATGCGCTCATGTCTGCTCTCCAATCAGGCCTGGGTATCTGTGAAGTCTTCGGCACGTGCGAGTTCTGGATCCGTTTCGCGCACGCCCTCACGATTCGCTCCTGCCCAGTTCGCGCCATCGGTTACTGTTCTGTGCAGGTTCGAGCCTGAGACGTTTGCCCCGATGAGGCTTGCGCGTTGGAGGTTGGCATGCGACAGGTTCGCGAATGTGAGGACGGCAGCGTCCAGCGTCGCTCTGGACAGATTGCAATGCGCGAGTTGGACGCTCACGCCCGAGGCCGCCTTCAGCGATGCAGCCCGTGCGTTCGCTCCAGCCGCATTCATGCCATCGATGGTGGCACGATCGAGTGTCACACCTTCCAGGTTGGCATCGATCAGTTGGGCGTTGGTCAGGTCGGTACCGCTGAGGTCGGTCCCGGCCAGATTTGCCGAGATCGCACGCAACCCACGCAGCGACAGGCCGACGAGCGAGGCATCGCGAGTATCGGCCCCGCTGAGGTCCGAATCCTCAAGGCTACCACGACGTAGTGTCGCACCTCGGAGCACTGCGTTCTGAAGTGAACTGAGCGAAATCGATACGTCGTCGAGGCGCGCGCGGGATAGATCACAACCCCCAAGATCCGAAGCGTGGATCGTCGCACCCGAGAGGTTGGCGGTCTCCCAGATCGAATCGGAAAAAACGCATTGGGCGACCGAGGCTCCGACGAATGACGCGCCGCGAAAGCATGCTCCGACAAAGGTACTCAGCGAGATCTTGGCATCGGAGAGGACCGAGCCCGAGAAGTTGGCCGACTCGCACTCAGTGGCTTCGAGCGTCGCACCAACCAGGACAGCACCCGACAGGTCAGCGTCGGTCAGATCCGCTTCGGAGAGATCGGCCTCGCTCAAATCGGCGCCAGAAAGGCGCGCTGCCACGAGATTCGCACCAACTAGCGAAGCGCCACGCATGGAGACACCGCCGAGCTGCGAACCGCTGAAATCGCATCCAGACAGATCCGCTCCTTCAAGAGAGCGGCCGCCGACATCAGAACCGGGAAAGGAGCATCCCGACAGATTGGTGGGCAGCTTGGTGCGCGTCAGCGTGCTGCTCTCAAATCGAGCCCCGGCGATGCTTGCGTCGGCCAGATCCGCATCCGAAATCGTACAATGGGAGAATCGGGCCCTTTGCATGCTGCTGCCGCCAAACTGCGCGCTCGTCATGTCACACTCACGCCAATTGGAATCTTCGACGTTTGATCTAGCGAACTGTCCATGAGTAACGACGCACTGCGAGAACGTCGCGGAGGTGAGCGTGGCGTTTGAAGCGTCGAGTTGACTGAGATCGAGGCCATCAATGACGATCCCGGGCGCGTTCGCTTCGGAAAGACAAGCGCCCGACCAGGTAATGTCATCGGGGAGGAAGTTCTTGCGAGACGCCAGCGCCCGTTGGGCACCCTCCGCGGCCATGCTGCCAGGGACTGGTGCAGGCACTTCGAACCCGGGCTCCTCGGTATCCGGGGGTGGCGACTGACGCACCGAAGCCTGCGCCAGGACCGCGCCCCGAAGTACGATGCCAGTCGCATGGCAATCGATAAACTTCGAGGTCGGTAGCATCGCCTGAGAGAAGTCCGATTCGGTGAGGTCACACTCAACGAACTCACACCCTACGAGGACGGCGCCTTTGCCATTCGCGCGTGCGAGCCGCACTCTCTCGAACCGAACCGCGTCAAGCTTCCAGGCGGTCATATCGATACCGGTAAGATCCACATCGGCGACGATCGCGCCGGCGGGCAGCTCGCCCGCGGCGGCTAACCGCTCGACGTCTTCGCGAGTAGGAGGGCACATTGCGGCGACCTTGTCCTGCGCCTGCTGTGCGTCAAACTTCACGGCCTGATTCGGAACTCCCATGCTACAGGCCACCTTGGCGTACGCCGATGCCAGCGGGATCGATTCCCCCGCCCAGGACACCATCGAGCACTGTTGCATGGAAGTCCACGCCGTAGAGGTTCGCGAGATCGAACGTTGCGTTCGATGCGATCGCTCGCTCCAGCGAAGCGCCCATCAGGTTGCCCTTGGAAAAGTCCGCAGACCGTACTGATGCCTTGTAGAACCGAGCCTCGCGAAGATCGGCGGCCGACCACGAGCTGCCCTCCGCGTTGATCTTCTCAAGATTCACACGTGTCATGACACAATTATCGAACTCAGCCTCTTGTAGCTCCGCGCCCTTCCATTGGCTCGAGGCAAGACGGGCCCCCTTCACATCGGCTCCGGGGCATTTGGATCCCGAGGCGCGGAGATTGGCGCCATCCACGCCGGTGAAACATGCCGATGGCGCGTGAGTGTTCTCTATGCTTGCGGCGACCATTATCGCACTGGTGAAGTTCGTCCGCTGGCACGAAGAATGCGACAGATCTGCTGACGACAGATCCGCTCCGCTGAGATCGGCATCATCGAGGACCACCTCGGGCATCGTGGCCCCCACGGCGGAAGCACCCGACAAATTGGCGCCAGCGAGGTTCGCGCCGGTCAGGTCGGCATCATCAAGGCATGCTCCGGAGAGATTGGCCCCGGACAGGTCGGCGGCGGAGAGGTCGGCACCCGATAGATCTGCGCCGGCCAGATCTGCACCGGCAAGGCTCGCTTGGGAAGCCTGGGCGCCCTTCAGAACTGCTTCGGGCAGCTTCGCGCCGCCGAGATCGATCTCTTGGAGCCTGGCCCCCATGAGGTCTGCACCTGGAAACTCAACTTCGGCCATCGATGCTCCAGCGAGATCAACACCGGCAAGGCTCGCGCCCGCCGCAGCCAGAGCGACGAGTTGTTCTACAGCGGCGGCAGGTGTCATCGCCTGAGCGGGCGTTTCGGCTTGGACGGCGGCGGAGTCATGACCGGCCAGCAGTTGCCTCAGCTCTTCGATCGTGCCGTCATCGATGCCAGACTCGCGCATCGCCGCAACCTGCTCGCCGAGCGGTGCGGACTCCTTCCCGAAGCCGTCCAGGCCTCCTCCGGCCTCTTTAAACTGTGCTTCGACTTGCCCCTTGAGTTCCTCGAGCTGCGCTTCGCTCAGGCCGCTCGCTTCGGGGGGCTCGGGCATGTTGACCGGCATCTCGGGGGCCGTCTCTGGCGCGAATGGGGCTTCTTCGGCAACGGCTTGGGTCTTTGCGGCGGCCTCGTAGTCGGGCTCGACCGGTGGCTGATCTGCGGGCTCACTACCGATCAGCACATGGCTGATCTCCGCGTGCTCCTCGTCCGTAACGGCGGTATGCCCTCGCCACACAAGGCACATGGTCATCGCATCTGCGTCGACATGCAGCGTGTCGAGCACCATCGGCACTTCTTCTGTACCCTCGATCTCGTTTTCTGGAGTTGGGGTGCGATGAACGAAGCACCGGACGCGCAGCCCTGGCAATTGGGTCGAGTATTCTGGCTTTCCCGCGACGAGGTTCTGCAGGAAGACCGTTTCGTCGCCCTTCAGGAACTCGACTTGCATCTCGGGCGGTGCCGCGTTCCAATAGCTGGGATCGAAGTCTTCGGGAAACCAGGGCCAGCGTGTTTGCAAGTAATCTTTGCGGTACGTGCCCAGCTTGCCCGACCGCAGCGCCCACTCCTTGGGCACGGGTCCATACCCAGCGGGCTGCGGCTTGCTCCCGGTCGCAGTGATCAGGTCGTGGGGGTCTTCGATGTTCGGCAGCCTGTGCACCGTTTCGCCGTTCTCCAATTCGGACGGGGACGCACCCATACCGATCGGGTTTGCCGCATAACCATTACCTCCGAACGCACGGTCGTACGTGAGCGGCATGCTCGTGAACGGCTCGGGGTCTGATCGGACCGGCACCAGACCGAGCACCTTCTTCTGCCAATGTCGATCACCGAAGATCCCAAGCAGCCGTTCCACTTGCCCAACGCGAAAGAGCACCGGGCAGGACTGCAAGGGTTCTTCACCCGGCGTGTGGCAATGGCCGGCCAGAAGCAGATCGGCTTTGGGCTTGAAGGGCACGAACTCGCCTTCGTACCGGAGTCGTTCTTCTTCGTCGTGGATGTCGCCGACGATCGGAGGCTGATCTTCGAGCAACTCGGCCGGTGCACCCTCCACAAGCTTGAAGGTCCCACGCACGATGAGGCTCAGCGAGTGCGCAGGGAACCCGAGGCGGCCATGCATCATGGCGAAGGGCATCGTGGTGAGGTTCTGGATCTCCACAGGTGTCGATCTCCGCCGGTCGCGACTAGATGGGCTTGAGGGCCGCCTTTGCCGCAGAGAGAACATCGGGAGTGATCGAGGCAGCAGGCGCTGCGGGCGCTGCCGCCGGCCCCATCGGTGGCGGCGGGGCGGGTGGCGCGCCGATTTGCATGCCGTTTGCAGTGATCTTACCAACGAGTTTGACTTCCTTGCCCTTGATCTCTACCGCAGCATCGCTCCACAGAGTGATCGCCTTGCCGCTGTATGATGTCAGTTCGATACCCTTCGACCCGATCGTGATCATGCCTTCCGTGGTCTGGAGTTCGATCGTGCCATCGGCGAGCACAGATACGCGCCCGAGTCCCGCATGAGTCTTCGGCTTGGTGTCGAAGTACTTGGAGTCATTGCAGCCATCGAGGTTCGACCGCATGGTTGCACCGTCGGCGTCGAGGACCATCGCTGACTTGTACGCCGTAGGCATGACAGATTTGCCCAGGAACTTGGAACCGGCACTGGCGATCAATGGTGCAAGTGGCACGGCCATCATCGCGCGAACTCCCATCTGGCCTCCTGGAAAGGGCCTGACCGTGCCACCACCGCCAAGCACGACCTTTTCACCGCCAAACACCTCGTGCTTGCCACGAGCTTCACCGCCTCCATCGTTGAAGTGGTAACCAAAGCCCTTCTCGTTGGTCACTTCGTACTTGACGCCCGCGGACTGGTTGTACGTCAACAGGCCGATCGTGTACTCAGCCTTGATGCCCACGAATCCCTCTATGGCGAACCCGACCGTGAAACCGATCGAGCCGGTAAGTGCGACCGAATAGTCCATGCCGGTCACGATGTCGAACGAGTTGCCATCGATCTGCTGGATGTCGTTGCCCTCGACCTTGACCGTGTAGTCGGAGCTGGTGTAAAGGGCGATCCCTCCGCGGTCTTTTGATGACGAGGCTTGTCCGCCAAAGATATCGCTGACGTAGGTCAGGTTGACTTTGCGAGGGCCGCCGATCCAGATCTGTGAGTCGCCGGTATCACTCGCATTACCCGGCGAACGTATAACGATGTTCGTGTCGTTCGGGTCGCTGTTCATGACGACGTGGTTGCCAGCTTTGTCGCCAACGACTTGCATGTGGTTGGTGCGCTCCTCTCTGTCAGAGAGTGCTGGCTCGGCAACGGTCTTGTCATCAGGCGAGTGGTTTCGGTTGTATAAGCGGCCGGTGATAACGGGGCGGTCCGGGTCGCCGTTGATGAAGGAAACCAGCACTTCGTCTCCAATGTGCGGCACTGTCCACGATCCCCAGCCCTTGCCTGCGGTCGGCTGGGCAACCCGCAGCTTGCACGTCTGCCAGGGATGGGTCTCCGAATCGATCTCTACCGGCTCGTCCGAGTCATCGAGTTCGGGATCCTGGTTCCAGTGCATCCTCACGCGGACGCGGGCCTTGTTGTCCATGCTCGCCGGCACGGAGTCATCGGCCGATGCACCGGGCAGGCGGCCATTGTCATCGACGACAAACGCCGTGTGTGGGCCGTGGATCCTCGGGCGGGGCGTGACGCGATCCGGTACAAAGCGGACCGATGCCAAGACCGCTTCCATGTTCACCTCGTGCGACCACGAGGTGTTGTTGGTGCCCGGTTCGGGAATGGGCGTCGGAGCGTGACCCTGGAGGCCCACAGATGGGTTACGGATACGTTGGATAAGCAAATCCGCCCGGACGGCAAGAACCGTCCTCAGGTCGTCTGCGGTCTGGACCTCGTATCGATGACCAGTGGCGACGCCCCGGGAACGCGTTGACCCGAACCAGCTTTCGGACTTGCTGGTGAGTTCCGCGAGCCGGATAGCGGTCAGGGGATTGAACGGATCTTGGTCGCCAGAGTCTGTTTGCTCCTGCTCGGCGGCGAGCCCGGCGTAGGCGTCGTAGCTCGTGCCGGGGCCGCTGGCGGAGGCATCATCGGGCCACTGTCGGCGAAGGACCTGTGAGGCCGCAGTCTGCTGCATGGCATCGAAGTCAATGGACTCGTACCGCGAGGGCGTGCGCGTCCACTGCCGACACCAACTGGAGAGCGATTCACTGGTCACCGCGGCGGCGCGGTTGAGTTCCAGTCGCTTGTACGTTCCGCTAAACGACGGCAGCGTCTCGTCAGCATCACGTGCCTGCCGATCGGCGTAGGGCTCGTTGAACGAGCCGTAGTGTGACTCCTCGCTCGCCAGTACCAAGACATCGCCATTCTCGCCGTGCTCGAAGAAGTAGCCCATGCCATCTTCTTCGAGCAGACGCTGCACGAAGTCGAGATCGGTCTCGTTGTACTGCACGCAGTACTCGCGAGGCTTCCAAGGCCAGACGCTCCCACCAAGTCGAGAAGGATCCAATGACGTCTGGATGTCATGGTCCTTAAGCACAAGGTCCACGATCTCGCGTGTGTTCCTGTTCTGGAATATCCGGCTGTTCGTGCGCGTCTCAAGCAAACCCAATGTGGGTACGAGTTCCAACTCGTAGACCACGTGGCTTTCGATGCCGCTCGTCTCTTGGTCGCGTTGCCAGAATCGCCGGATGATACCGCTGAGGTACCGGACCTGTGGCAAGGCCTGGCCGTCAAGGTCCGCGCCTTCCTCGCTCGTCTTGATCTTCAGCGTCAGTCGCTCGCCCAAGATGTCGGCCAGACTCGTGGTCGATGACACCGGTGGGCCAAAGACGCCGATCGTGTACGAGAACATCCGGCCCAGCGCCTCTCGGCCGCGAACCAGATGGATGGCGAGGTTTTCGAGAGCTTGGGGAGACTCGTGCAGAGTCACGAAGTTGGCATCGTCGTGGATCACGGCTCTAAACCCCCAGAGCGAGCACTACCGCCGGCTAGCGGAGCGGACGGGCATTCTACCGAACCCAACGCCGGTGTCAGATCGTCGGATTCTGGCCCGGCTCATCCGCAAATCGCAGGATCTCGCCGTCGTCCAAGTGAGTGGTCGTGCGAAGGAAGGTGTTGGACGACGAACGGCTGGCCAACGCCCGGTGCACCAGCCATCCAAGCATGACGGCCGAGCCATCGTCTCGAGAAGCCGGTGGCCCGAGATTCAGGGTGACATCAAGCCCGTGCGATACACCCGCGGACGCGACCGACCGCACGGGACGGATCCGTACACCAGCAATACCCCTCGCGAGATCACGAGCAGTGGTGCTCCCTTCGGAGTCGATGCCGCAAAGCCACCGAACGAGCCCTGGCACGCCCTCCGCGGCGATCTGTGCATGGGCTCGGGCAGCTTGCGACCACGTCTCAACCCCATCGAGGGCCCGAGCACTTGCCGTCCGTAGCGGCCCAACGGCTTCGGCTCGGGCGGCAGGGATCGAGCCGGGCACCTCGATCGACGGCGTGCCCGCGGTCGCCATGGACTCGACCACTTCGCCATCCGTGACGAGGGTGCGCACCGTGAGCTTCTGACTGCCAAGGGATGCCTTCGCACCGTCTGTGTCAACGAACCGAAGCCGGATATCCGAGCCTCCTCGGCTTGCCGATCCATCCCATCTTGCCCGTCTTTCAATATGGAAGCGAACGGGGCTGCTTGTCGCCGAAGTGGTTCCAAATGGTTCGACAGGAGTGCGGTCTCCGTCCAGTACGCGCACCTCGCCAACAGTGAGCACATCGAACCGACCCGGCCGAGCAGGGTCGATCACGATCGCGGCGGAGTCGGTGTCCGCTCTGACCTCGACCTGTTTTGAGTACACGTTCGCGAGCGGAACGCAGTGGAGCGCGCACTGGAGCTCGGATGGCCCGCCGCGATCCACAATGGGACGATCAATCACTGCTGCGATCTCTATTGATCGCTCTGCACATCCGCGGCACACGTCGCCGAGTCCGGTGAGCCGAACCGCTCGGAACCGCTCGGGAAGACCTATGCACTCACGCGCCAAGGCGTCGAGGCGACCCACCGGATCCTCGGTGCCAGTCGAGATCGCCGGCGAGAGTCGAGGGATGCCTATCGAAATCTCATGCCATGGACCACCAGATGCACGCCTTGCGAAGACCCTGGTTTGTGGCGAGAGAAGGGCTCCGTGGACCATCCCGCCAGACTCGCCTAGGCAGTGGATGACCAACTCATCAAGACCGAGCTCCCGCAACTCGCACTCGCCGATCACACCAACGGCCAAGCGAATCACATGCCGAGCGCGGATCGGGAGACCGAAGCGGCCGACATCCTGTTCGTGCTCAGTACTCGCTGTGATCTCGAGCGGCCGCAAATCAACGGGCTCGCAGCTTGTGAAGGTGCTCGACTCCGGGGCACCTCGGACCGAAGCCTGAAAGACGGTGCCGCGCGGTATGGTGAGGCCGCCCGCGGGAGCCTCGACGGTTGCGCTCAGGCGGCACATGACCATGGCTGGCGAAACCGGGCTGGACTGTGGCTCGAATCCATGCAGGATCTGAGTCGTCACGTTGGGAAAGGCGCTATCGATGCTCCGCTGCGCACCCGCCGAAAGGAGCGCGACCGACCCAAGCAGCCTCTCGGTGTGCGGGTCCGAGCATCCGTCAGCAGTGATGCCCAGGCGGGCGGCCGCGTCGGGATGGTCCGACGCGAACAGCGCCATGCGACTGCGAAGCCATCGCAATTCCTGCTTAAAGCGATCGAGGAGTTGGCGTTCCATAGCACGCTCGAACGGACCGAAAACAGCCTCAAGACCTCCATTCGTGGTCGGCGTCTGGGGTTGATCCGATGCCCGAGCATAGCCTTTACCGCGCGTCCTGAGCGGCTACAGTGCCCGTTGTGCGACCAGCACGGCGGATTCTCCGGCTCGATTCGAGAGCCGATCAGCCCATCCTGCAGGGGGTAATCTGTGGCCAAGGCGAGTAGTCAGAAGTTCGTGGCTCGAAACCGGGCCCCTCGTGTTCAGATCGAGTATGACCTCGAGCTGTACGGCGCTGAGAAGAAGATAAATCTGCCATTCATCGTCGGCGTGATGGCCGATCTGAGCGGCAAGCCCGAAGAGGCGTTGCCCGGGGTTGATCAGCGCTCCTTCCAAGAAATCGACATCGACAACTTCGATGATCGCATGAAGGCCGCAAAGCCGCGCGTTGCCTTCCAGGTAGACAACACGCTCACGGGCGAGGGCAATGTCGCCGTCGACCTGACCTTCGAGAGCCTGGACGATTTCTCCCCGGCGGCGGTCGCTCGCAAAGTGGGGGCCCTCAACAAGCTCCTCACCGCTCGGACCGAACTCGCCAACCTCTTGACCTACATGGACGGTAAGAGCGGTGCGGAGGAACTCGTGGCCAAGGCTCTGAACGACCCTGCCCTGCTCAGCGCGCTGACATCGGCGCCGAAACCTGAGGGTGGCGACGGCGGCGAGGCCGCCGAGGAGGGCTCGGACGATGGCTGAGAACGACCCCCAAGCCCAGGCCCAGGAAGCCGCACCACCGCCGCTGGAAAAGTCCGAATTCGAGCAACTCCTCCAGAAAGAGTTCAAGCCGAAGAGCGACGGTGCTAAGGCGGCCATCGATGCCGCGGTGAAGACGCTCGCCGAGCAGGCGCTTGCCGACTCGGTGGTAATCGGCGATGATGTCATCAAGACGATCGAGGCCATGATCGCCCATATCGATGCGAAGCTGAGCGAACAGCTCAACCTCATCATGCACCACCCCGACTTCGCCAAGCTCGAGGGCACTTGGAGAGGTCTGCACCACCTCGTCAGCAACACCGAGACCGACGAGACCCTCAAGATCCGCGTCATGAACGTTTCCAAGAAGGAGGCGGGCAAGACGCTCAAGAAGTTCAAGGGTGCGGCCTGGGATCAGAGCCCGCTCTTTAAGCAGATCTACGAGCAGGAGTTTGGCTCGCCAGGTGGCGAACCGTACGGCATGCTCATCGGCGACTACGAGTTCGATCACTCTCCGCCGGACGTCGAGATGCTCGCTGGCATCGCGCAGATCGCCTCTGCCGCCCACGCCCCGTTCATCTCCGCGTCGAGCCCGGGCCTCATGAACATGGACTCGTGGCAAGAACTGGCCAATCCCCGCGACCTGACCAAGATCTTCGGCACCGCCGAGTACGCCGCGTGGCGTTCGCTCCGCGAATCGGACGATTCGCGATATCTCGCGATGACGATGCCGCGTTTCCTATCTCGCCTGCCGTATGGAGCCAAGACCAACCCCGTCGAGGACTTCGCATTCGAGGAGGACACGCAGGCCGACCAGCACGACAAGTACATCTGGTCGAACTCGGCGTACGCCATGGGCGCCAACATCACTCGTGCATTCAAGCAATACGGCTGGTGCTCGCGTATCCGTGGTGTTGAGAGCGGCGGCATGGTCGAGGGCCTGCCCTGCCATACCTTCCCAACGGACGATGGCGGCGTGGACGCCAAGTGCCCGACCGAGATCGCCATCACCGATCGCCGTGAGGCGGAACTCGGCAAGAACGGCCTCCTCCCACTGTCGCACTGGAAGAACACGGATTACGCCGCCTTCATTGGTGCGCAGACGCTGCACAAACCCGCCGAGTACGACGACGCCGACGCGTCGGCAAACGCGAGCCTCGGCGCGCGCCTCCCGTACCTGTTCTCGACGTGCCGATTCGCGCACTTCCTCAAGTGCATCGTGCGTGACAAGATCGGGTCGTTCAAGGAACGCGAGGACATGGAGAAGTGGCTCAACAACTGGATTATGCAGTATGTTGAGCCCGATCCGGCCAACGCCTCGGAAGAGGCCAAGGCACGCCGGCCCCTCGCGGCCGCCGAGGTCGCCGTCCAGGAGGTCGAAGGAAACCCGGGCTACTACGCCTCGAAGTTCTTCCTCCGCCCGCACTACCAGCTCGAAGGCCTCACGGTCTCGCTTCGGCTTGTTTCGAAGCTGCCGTCGATCAAGAGCTGAGCCCCTTCCCGTTCGCGTAGAACTAGACCCACTTTGTGTTGCGGCTTCGGGTCGCACCAGGCAGGAGATTCACCATGCCGTTTGACGGATTCATGGAAGTAGAGGGCATCAAGGGCGACAGCACCGATAAGGCCCACAAGGAGTGGATCGAGATTCTCGGCTTCGAGCATCGCATCCACCAGCCTACCGGCGGCACCGGCAGCGCCCAGGGAACGCACGCCGGAGGCCGAGCCGACCACAACGACTTCAAGATCATCAAGCGCCTCGACAGCGCGACGCCCGGCCTTGCGCTGCACTGTTGCAACGGCAAGCCCATCCCGGAGATCAAGGTTGAGCTCTGCAGGGCGATGGGTGACAAGACCAAGTTCATGCAGTTCACCCTCAAGGACGCCATCGTCAGCGAGGTCTCGCCAACCGGCAAGGCATCTGGCGATGATTCGATCCCCGTCGAGGAAGTCAGCTTCCGGTACGGTGAGATTCATTGGGAATACACCCCTACCGATCCGAAGGGTGGCGGAAAGACCGGGGCAGCGATGCAGTCTGGCTGGAGCACCCTGGAGAACGCCTCGGCGTAAGACTCGTTGTGCCGGCGCATACATCGTGTGGGGTGTCGGTCCGATCGATCGCCGACAGAAACGGATTGATCTGTGCAAGCCGAAGAACTCGTGAAGGCCGGAAGGCCGCGTGAAGCCCTTGGGGCACTGGAACAGGAAGTCCGAGCGAATCCCGCGTCATCGCGGCATCGCGTGTTCCTATTCCAACTCCTTTCCGTGCTTGGGCAGTGGGACCGTGCTCTCACGCAGCTCAACGTTGCCGGAGAGATGGACCGAGCGAACGAGGCGATCTCCAAGATCTACGTCGCCGCGCTCCAATGCGAGGCCCTTCGCGAAGCGGTGTTTCGAGGCGAACACACCCCACACGTGCTCGGTGAGCCGGATGCATGGCTCGCCGAACTGATCGAGGCGGCACGACTTGATGCAGCCGGTGGGCATGATCAGGCGGCTGACTTACGAGCCAAGTCGCTCGAAGCGGCGCCGACCGCACCGGGCTCGATCAATGGCGAGCCCTTCCAGTGGGTTGCGGACGCCGACAGCCGGCTTGGGCCCGTACTCGAGATCGTGCTCGATGGCCGGTACTTCTGGGTACCGTTTACCGCCATCAAGTCTCTCGAATTCGAGCCAGCGACTGATCTGCGTGACGTTGTCTGGCAACCGACCTCGATCACGTGGTCTAATGGCGGCGAGGCCGTCGCGTTCGTCCCCACGCGATACGCCGGGACGACCGCAACCGACGACGAGGGCGCCCTGATGGCTCGTAAGACCGACTGGAACGAACTCTCCGAAGCGTGCTTCGCGGGTGTGGGCCAACGCGTCCTCGTGACCGACGCCGGCGAGTACCCCTTGCTGGCGATCCAGACCCTCACGCTCGATCATGGCACGCCCTGAGTCAAGAGGCGAACGAGTCAGCCAGTCGCGTCGGTCCAATCGCGACTTCGCCCTCCCGTGCCTATTCGATCGGGTGCGATCTTCGGGCGACCTCTCCGTGCAGGCGTACCGCCAAGCGGTGCTCCAAGACCTCGAGGCCCTGCTCAACACCCCGGCTATGTTCGATGAGGCCGAGGAGCGGTCGTGGCCCGCTGTCAGCGATTCGGTGCTCAACTTTGGTTCACCGGACCTTGTTGGCTCCACGTTGTCCAGTGTCTCACTCGTCGAGATCGAACGGCGGTTGCTTCGCGCGATCCGGCGATTCGAGCCGCGGATCGTCTCCGACACACTCAAGCTGCGAGCGAGTACTGAAGATGAGTCCGCCGGTAACGCGCTGGTGATCGAGATCAGCGGCGACCTCTGGGTTGGGCCAGTCCCCGAGCCGCTGTTCCTGAGGACCACGTTCGATCTCGAAACAGGGCGTTGCGAACTCGGTGAGATTGGGCGCACGAGCAGCAGCGAGCAGACGGGTAGCTCGCCATGAATGACACGATGCTCGAGAAGTACACCGAGCGGCTCGACTGGCTGCACGCCGTCGCGCCCTACTTGGGCTCGCAGTATCCGCAGCTTGCTCCACAGCTGGTGGCGCCCACCCCCGGTGCGGTCGATCCTCACGTCGAACGGCTGATCGAAGGCATCGCTTACCTCGCCACTCGGGTCGACGTGAAACTCGACGCACAAGAGGTGCGCGTCGCGCACGATCTGCTCGCCTCGGTCGTCCCCTGCTGCGAGAAGCCCATTCCTTCCGCGGCCGTCGTCCGGATCGAGCTTGACCCAAACGCCGACCTTTCGGCTGGCGGCGTTTGCATCGATCGAGACACCAAGCTGCAGGCGACGGTCGAAGGAATCGATCAGCGGTGCACCTATCGCGTCATCGACGATACCCACCTGCTCCCCATCCGCGTTGTGGCCAGCCGGTACATTGCCGTCGGGAGTCGCGCTGGGCGGCTCGAAATCCACCTCGAGCCAAGCCACGGCCAAGAGTGGAACGCCATCGCATCCGCAGCAACCTGCCCGTTGGTCCTGACGCTGACGAACGGCGGTGAGTCGATGTGGAAGCTCTATGACCTCCTGACCGGGCCAGGTGCCCGCATAAGCGCAGGAACCAAGGCCGCAGGGCCTGCTCAAGGTCTGAAAGCAAAGCCCCTCGGCTTCGAATCTGCCTCGCCGATGTTCGACATGGATCGCCTCGGCGTCGATAGCGACCGAACCGTGCAGGAGTATCTCGCGTTCCCCGAGCGATTCGCCGCGGTGGCCATAGAGGGTTGGCAGGCCGCCGCTCGAGGCTCCGAGCGGTCATTCGTCCTGCGTTTCGACGTCGATGCCTTTGATGAGCGGTTGTCCCGCTCGCTCGAGGACGACGCCGTCGCGACGAACTGTGCCGTTTGCGTCAACCTGTTTGCGAAACGTGTGGATCCGATCCTGCATTCAGACCAGATCCACGAATACCAAGTCCAGCCCGATCGAGCGCACCCCCAGGACTTCGAAGTCCACACCGTGCGCTCCGTCTCGGCGATGACTCAGGATCTGGACTCCATCGAGGTTGACAGCGTGTTCGCGGATGTCGTCCGCCATGCCAAGCGATTGCCCGGATTTGTGCTTCGTCGTGCTGGAAGGGTTCGGAGCGAGGCTGAGCAAAGACGCGGATCTCGAACGAGCTACACGGGCAGCGATGTCTTCCTGACATGGGTCGACGCCCCAGAATACGACGAGTCGAACACGCCCTGCACCCTCTCGATACGCGCGATGGTTACCAACCGGGATCTGCCCCTGCTGATCAGCCGCCGCACATCTGATAGCGACTTGGCTACGGACGGGATCGATGGCGTCAGCTCGATCAAGTTTGTACACGGCCCAACACCCCCCCGACCACCTCGAATCCTTACGACAACCGCCGTCGCCGCGTCAACGATGATCGCAGCGGCCCGGACTCCAGTGTCGTCCGATGTCGGCCGCCAGGTCCTTCGAACCCGCTGGAGGTCACTCGCGCCTTACGGCCTACGCCAGGCCGAGAGCCTCATTGATGGCATCTCTCGGGTTTCGGTATCCCAGGCGACACGCGTAGCGGGATCGGGCTCGCGGACCGCGATGGTGCCGGGTAGCCGAGTGTCCGTGGATCTCGACCCGGTCGCATTCGAAGGCACGAGCGTTCCGCTCTTTGCTCGGGTCATGTCGGCCAGCGTGCAGGATTGTGCGCCGCTGAACTCGTTCGTTGACCTGCGCGTTGCGGTCGGCAATGAACCGTCGATCGACCTACCCGATCCGCTTGCAAGGGGTGCACGGTGACCCCGGCTCCGGGCGACCGATACGATGACCCGTACGCACTCGTGCGTGCATTAAGTCGAGCCCATGAAGGTCGCCCGAGAGTCGGTGAATCCGTAGTCGTTGGCGAAGATGTGCTCCGGTTTGCCCAGCCAGCAAACCTCGCGTTCGCTCGGTCGACAGCCCGTGTGGGCGAGACGCGCAGCGGCGTGACAGGCGTCGCCGTCGAGTTTATGGGCCTGCTCGGGCCCAATGGCCCAATGCCGCTGCATCTCACGGACCGCCTACACCGTGCGGACGAAGAAGACGAGGCGTTGCTGCCCTTCCTCAATGCGCTCCAGGACCGCCTCATCGCACTCTTCTTTCGAGCATGGCAGCAAGCGGCTCCGAGCCACACTACCCAAAGCGACGCCGACCCGATGCAACTTCGCCATGCGAGCATGGCGGGTACGCTGGACGTGGAGGCGGATCACGCTGCCGAAGACGCCGTATCGGGCAAGACGCGGGCACACTTTGCAGGGCTGCTGTCGCGCGGAACGGCTTCGGCTAAGACCGTGCAGGTCATTCTCGAGGAAGACCTTGGGCTACCCGTTGCAGTTCAGCCCTACGCCGGCGGATGGTTGACAACCGATGCCACGGCTCGGTCGAGGCTTGGCACATCCCAGCTCGGAGCCTCCGGCGTCCTCGGCGAACGAGTCTGGGATCCCGCGGGTTCGCTGCGATTGCGGGTCGGGCCCGTCGGCCGATCGCAGCTCGAAGAGTTGCTCCCGGGTCGGACGTTGCACAATCGAATCAACTCATGGATGGCATCTCTTGGCTTGTCCCATCTCGCGTGGGACATGCAGATCATCCTCTCAGCCGATGCCTTCCAGTTTGCTCGACTGGGCCAGTCCTGCACGCTTGGACGGGGGTGCTGGCTGCGAACCAACGAACCACGTGAGCACCTCACCGATCAGATTGTCACCGGCGCGTCGCCGTATTCTGAAGCCTGAGTGCTTCCACAGGAGTTCCATCGATGGCCGAAATTAGTCGTACCGCGCTCTTCGGGAAGCTGAACAAGATCTGCTACGAAGCCGTGGAAGGCGCGACGGTGTTTTGCAAGCTGCGAGGCAACCCCTACGTCGAGTTGGAGCACTGGCTCAACCAGTTGCTCAATCAGCAAGATACGGACATCCACCGCATACTCCGACATTTCGAGGTCGATCCGGCGCGCGTTGCTGCGGACCTGACGGCGGCCCTCGATCGGCTGCCCCGCGGTGCCACGTCGATCTCCGATCTCTCTGCGCATCTTGAGGAGTCGGTCGAACGGGCGTGGGTCTACGGCTCGCTCCTCTTCAACGCTGGCAAGGTACGAAGCGGCCACGTTGTCCTCGGGGCGCTCAAGACCAGGTCGCTTCGCAACGTCTTGACTGCCATCTCATCCGAGTTCTCAAAGGTCAATGCCGAAGAGCTGAGCGGCAACTTCTCGAACATCGTCGGAGGCTCCCCAGAGGACGGGCTGGACTCCGGGGCGGATGCGAGTGCCGCTCCCGGCGAGGCCAGTGGGGCTATGGCTCCTGCACAAATGGGCAAACAGGAAGCGCTCGAGCGGTTCACGGTTGATCTCACCGAGCGCGCCCGTAGCGGTGAGATCGACGACATCGTGGGCCGCGACTACGAGACCCGGCAAGTCGTCGATATCCTCATGCGGCGCCGCCAGAACAATCCAATCCTGACCGGTGAGGCCGGTGTCGGCAAGACGGCGGTCGTCGAGGGATTCGCCCACCGGCTTGCGAGCGGGGACGTTCCGCCAGCGCTGAAGGACGTACGGCTACTCGCCCTCGATGTGACCCTGCTGCAGGCGGGCGCCAGCATGAAGGGCGAATTCGAGGAACGGCTCAAACAGGTCGTCGAAGAGGTGCAATCCTCACCCTCACGGATCATATTATTCATCGATGAAGCCCACACGCTCGTCGGCGCTGGCGGTGCCGCGGGCACAGGCGATGCTGCGAACATCCTCAAGCCCGCGCTCGCTCGCGGCACCCTACGCACGATTGCGGCGACAACCTGGGCCGAGTACAAGAAGTACTTCGAGAAGGACCCAGCGCTCACGCGCAGGTTCCAGGTCGTGCAGGTCCAGGAGCCGACCGAACAGTCGTGCACCGTCATGCTCCGCAGAATGGCCGGAGCGCTCGAGCGGCACCATCAGGTCGAGCTGCTCGACGAGGCGATCGGCGCGGCCGTCACGCTGAGCCATCGGTACATCCCGGCCCGACAGCTTCCTGACAAGGCGGTCAGCCTGCTCGACACGGCCGCAGCTCGAGTTGCCACGGCCCAGCATGCAATTCCCGCACGTGTCGAGGACACCAGGCGCAGCATCGACGCACTGAAAGACGAGATGGAGATCCTCGGCCGCGAGCAAGCTGTCGGCGCCGATCACGCCGATCGTGCCAAGAAGCTGGCCGACCACATCGCTGAACAGGAGAACGTTCTCGCCGAACTCGAGCAGGAGTGGGAGCAAGAGAAGTTGCTGGTCGATGACGTGTTGCGATTGCGGGGCGAGCTACGGTCGCTCGACAATCCTGCCGAACAAGCTGACGAAAGCGCTGAAAGCGAAGGCGTGGAGAACAAGCCCGAGCCGGTTGATCCCGCACGGCGCGAAGCACTCATCGATGAGCTAACCCAGGCACGAGCGAAGCTCGAAGATGCTCAGGGTGAGCAACCCCTGATCCTGCCGAGCGTCGACGAACGCGCGGTCGCGGCCGTGGTCCAGGACTGGACAGGCGTGCCCGTGGGCAAGATGGTGAGCGACCAGATCCAAGCGGTGCTCAACCTCGCCGATACGCTCAGCAAACGCGTCATCGGGCAAGACCACGCGCTCGAGCGCATCGCCACCAGGATCCAGACCTCTCGCGCAGGCCTCGAGAATCCAACCAAGCCCATCGGCGTGTTCATGCTCGCCGGACCCAGCGGAGTGGGCAAGACCGAGACCGCGCTCGCGCTCGCCGATTCGCTCTACGGCGGCGAGGACAATGTCATCACCATCAACATGAGCGAATTCCAGGAGGCCCACACGGTCAGCACGTTGAAGGGCAGCCCCCCCGGCTACGTCGGCTACGGCGAGGGCGGCGTGCTCACCGAAGCGGTCCGCCGGCGGCCGTACAGCGTGGTCCTCCTCGACGAGATCGAGAAAGCCCACTCCGACGTGCACGAACTGTTCTTCCAGGTGTTCGACAAGGGCGTGATGGAGGACGGCGAGGGCCGCAAGATCGACTTCAAGAACACCATCATCCTGCTGACCTCCAACGTCGGTTCCGACCTCATCATGAACATGTGCAAGGATCCGGCTCTGCTGCCCGATTCGGACAGCCTGGCCAACGCGTTGCGCGATCCGTTGCTCAAGGTGTTCCCAGCCGCCCTACTCGGCCGCATCGCCGTGATTCCCTATTACCCCCTGAACGACGAGATGATGCGCGAGATCACCAAGCTCCAGATCGGCCGGATCAAGAAGCGCGTCGAGGCAGCGCACGAGATCGAGTTCGGCTACGACGACGAGGTTGTCGAGCATGTGGTCGCGAGATGCACCGAACTGGAGAGTGGCGGCCGCCTCATCGACGCGATCCTCGCCAACCACGTCGTCCCGACCGTTGGCCGCGAGATCCTCGAGCGGATGATGGCAGGCACGCCACTGCGGTCTGTCCGAATCGGTATCGAGTCCGGCGCCCTCAGCTACGCATTCGATTAGCTCGCCCTGCGGCCCCCATCTGCATCGCCACGAACACCAGCCACCCTCGGCTGGTGCTGTCGTGTGGATGAATCTGCCTGCGGAACGGCCTTCAGGGCCACCCAGGGCCGATTCGGCGTCAATCGCAAAAATTTTTCATCGAGCTTGTCGGTGGAGAGCCGGGATGTCGCTCTGAGGTCAAGCCCCAAGGGGGCCATGAGCCAGAGCGACGCCCCCAGCCCCAGGCGTTGACCGACAAAAACACACTGGGGCTGGGAGATTCACCATGACCCGCACCACCCTGATGACGACCGCAACGATCCTCGCCGCCGGCCTGGCCACCACCACGGCGAGCGCCCAGGTCACCGTCTTCGAGTGGACCAACCCCGACGGCGGCGCTTGGTTTGACGCTGACAGTTGGGACCAGGACACGTTCCCGGACGATCGCACGCACATCGCCCGGATTGCACTAGACGGCAACTATGACATCTTGGCGCCTTCCCGCGGCTTCGATCTCTTCGGTCTGGAATTGCTGAACCCGGAGCTTGAGTTGGCCGTCGGCAGGCTCAACATCTGGGGTCCAGAGATCGTGAACAACGGAGTGATTGGTGCAATCCTTGTACCGCGAGAGGATTCGACCATTCGCGGCTCGGGTGTTCTCCGGCGACAGTTGGTCGAGTTCACGAGTGGCGTCGAATTCACCAATGGGGCGGGCCATACCTTGCGGGGCGTTGATGTCGAGTTCACCACTGGGGCACGGCAGCGGTTCGTGAACCGGGGCATTCTGGAGCCACTCACCTTCGATGCGATGGATTTCATCGGTGGAGGTGGCGATCTCATCCTCGAAGACGAAGGCACGATCCGTGTCGTGTTCGCCAATGACATCGGCAACAACGGCCGGATCCAGGGCGTCGGCACCGTTACGTTCGGCGGTTCGATCGAGGTCGATCTCTCCGAACTGGCACCGCGTGGCGACGTGCTCCGCCCCTGCTCGACACACGAGTTCTTCCGCAGCATCAACACGTCGGGCCGATTCAACGATGAGGTTGTTGGTGACCCGGACTACCCGTTCCACATCTGGCAGATCCAGTACGACCTGGGACCCGGGACGGACAAGGCGATGCTGCGGCTCGACTGCTACGGCGACTTCAACCGCGACTGCTCGTTCGACGTGTTCGACTTCCTCGATTTCCAGAACGCATTTGCTGCCGGTGACATGGCCGCCGACTGCGATAGCGATGGGGCACTCACGCTGTTCGACTTCCTCTGCTTCCAGAACGCGTTCAGCGCCGGCTGCGGCTAATTTGGAGCCTCCCAGTCCAGGTGCACGCACGCCGTGGGGGCGTGCGTGTGCCCCTTTGGCACAGTCTCATGATGAAGCCAAGCTCAACGCTCTTGCCCGAACTGGGTCCACAACGGCGACGATTGCTACCAACCCTGGTTACCGGAGCTAGGTGCGACCGGGTCGAGGCGCTGGCATCGGCGTCGGTGCCCAGGTTCCACCGGATACACTCCGCGCCATGGAGCACACCGAGGTCACCGCGATCCTGGTTGATCCGGAGATCGACGCAGACGAGCGTGCGCGTCGCATACTGCCACATGTCTACGCACAGCTCCGGGCGGCGGCCAATATGGCGATGGCACACGAGCGGTCGGATCACACGCTCGACGCAACCGCGCTCGTGCACGAGGCCTACATCAAGCTCATCGGCAACAGAGAAGTACCGTGGCAGAACCGTGCGCACTTCTACACGGCTGCCGCTGAGTCCATCCGGCAGATCCTGCTCGATCACGCGCGGGCGAAGCAACGGCTCAAACGCGGTGGTAGTCAGAGACCAGTGTCGCTTGAGCTTGCCAGCGTTGAAGATCTTGCGGGTGCAGATTCTCAGACAATGTTGGCGGTGGACGCCGCGTTCCAACGCTTGGAGGATGTCGATCCTCGTGCGGCCAGGGTGGCCCGCCTCAGGGTCTTTGCGGGTCTAACGAACACGCAGGTCTCGCAGGCAATGGAGGTCAGTGTGAGGACCGTCGAGCGTGAATGGGCATTTGCACGGCGTTGGATGGCTAGAGAATTGCTCGAGGGCGGTGCCGGCGATGGATTGGACGAGAGTCAAGTCAGTTCTTGACGAGGCGCTGCAACGCCCACCAGCGGAGCGCGCCGGCTTTGTCGAGTCGAGCTGCGCCGATGATCCCGGCGTCCTTATCGAGGTGAAGCACCTGCTCGAAGTGGGCGATCGCGCCTCGGGCTTCTTCGTCGAACCAACCATCGATCACGTATCCGATGCAGCCATCAACGCAGCTTTCGCTTCCGTCCCATTGGGGATCGATGCCGGCGCCGTCATCGGTCGCTACAAGATCTTGCAGCAGATCGGTGAGGGTGGCTTCGGCATCGTGTATATGGCCGAGCAGGAGCGCCCGGTACGCCGACGAGTTGCGCTGAAGATCCTCAAGCCCGGTGTCGACACCAAGCAGGTCCTCGCACGCTTTGAGGCCGAACGCCAGGCACTCGCGGTCATGGACCATCCGAGCATCGCCACGGTGCTCGATGCCGGCGAGACGGATGCGGGCCGGCCGTATTTCGTGATGGAACTGGTGCCCGGCGACCCGATTACCACGTTCTGTGATCGCGAGAGCCTCTCGACCGAGCAGCGGCTGCGTCTGTTTCGTACGGTGTGCTCGGCCGTCCAGCACGCACACATGAAAGGGGTGATCCACCGAGATCTCAAACCCTCCAACATCCTCGTCGGCATGCTGGACGGAAAGCCCGTCCCTAAGGTTATCGACTTCGGCGTTGCGAAGGCTACCAGCACCCAACTCACCGATCGCACGCTCTTTACCGAGTTTCGTCAGCTCATTGGCACCCCGGAGTACATGAGCCCCGAGCAGGCCGACACCGCTTCGCTAGCCGATGTAGACACACGGACCGATGTGTACTCGCTCGGTGTACTGCTATACGAACTCCTGACGGGCGCGCCTCCGTTCCCCGCACGCGAGCTTCGCGAAGCCGGCTACGGCGAGATGCTGCGGATCATCCGCGAAGCCGATCCCCCGAAGCCATCAACGCGCCTAAGCACGATGGGTGACTCGCTCGACGAGATCGCACGCCAGCGCCGGGCACAGCCACATCGGCTCGGCACACTCGTCCGCGGCGAACTCGACTGGATCGTCATGAAGGCGCTCGAGAAGGACCGAGGTCGTCGATACAACAGCGCAGAGGACTTCGCCCGCGATGTCGATCGATACCTCGCCGACGATGCGGTGGAGGCGTCACCGCCGTCAAAGTTGTACCGGACCAGAAAGCTCGTGCGGCGCAATCGTGTCGTCGTATCAGCCGCGGCCCTGGTGCTCATCGCCCTCGTACTCGGCGTCGTCGGAACGACGTCCGGCTTATTTTGGGCGCTCGGCGAGCGATCGATCGCCCGAGAAGCGACCGAATCGGCGGTCGAGAGCGAGATGGTGGCCCGCGAAGCCGCCTACGAGGCCCTCATGCTGTCGGCAGGCCAGGCCAAGCGAGATGGCAAGTACGCCGAGTCCGCCGATCTGCTGGACCGGATCCAGGAAGAAGATCGTTCTCACTGGTGGAGGGTCGCTCGCGCCTCGTCGACAATGGGCTACCAAACGCTCGCGCCAGTGGGTGGCAGGTTTCGGTGGAACGCCGACCATTCGCTCGTGTCGGCGATCTTCACGGATCGCCTCGAGATCCGCGACGGAGAGACTTTCGAGCTCCTGCGGACGCTGCGCGACCTCTCTCCGAATGGTCGTCGTGTGAAATGGACCACGGATCCGAACACACTGATGCTCCTCAACAACGGGGCGGAACTTGTGGACGCCCGCACGCTCGAACGGATCGGTCCACAGATCGATGTGACCCAGTGGTTTCGCACCATTAATCCCGGTGTTGTCGGGGATCGTTTCTTCGTGGGACACAGGATCCGTGGAGATGACCTCTCGCTCCTTGTGATCGACTTAACCGAGGGTCGCGTTCGGGCAGAACGAATCTTCCCGGGCCTCGCGACCCTCGCTGGTGTCGTCGAGCCTGCTGGGGGCGACTGGTTCTGGTGCTTCAACCAGAATGGCGGCGGGGTGTTGGCAGCTTCTGTAAGCGACCTCAATACCTCGGTCATGATCGATGGCCGCACCACGAGACTGGAGCGACCGTGGACTTCGGATCAAGGCGTGGTCCTGTGGCACGAGGGCCAGCTCGTCGAGTGCTGGTGGCTCGATGATTCTGGCACGCCCGCATACGGCTGGACGTTCCCAGCCCAGAGCCGAATAACCGGCTATCAGGTCCGCGATGGTGTCGCGATCATCAAGGCGGTGCGAAGCGTCCATCTGATCGATGTCGCCACGGGCGAGCAGCTCACGCAACCGATCGACGTCGGGGCGTCGGCATCGTTTGTCGACCTCGATAGAGACGGCGGACGACTCCTCGTCGACACGGTGGGCGCAGGAGTTCGACTCTACGATCTCGATGAGTGGCGTGAACCCCACGCCGCCCCGATCGCGCTCACATCGGGACGCTCGATGCGGCTCGCGCCGGACGGAATGCTCGCCGTGTGTGCCAACTGGGATCCGCACTTCCTCCTCGAAGCTGGCGGAGTCCTGCTCATCGATCCGCTCTGTGGGGTTGAGGTGGCGCGCCTGCTCGAGCCCGGGGTCAGCGGGCATCCACTCGCGATCGACCCGAGTGGATCGCATTTCGCAACGGTGACGAGTGTCAGAGGAAGTGCGCAGGCGACACGGACTCTGGTTGTGTGGTCCCTGCGCTCTGGCCGGAGGCTGTGGACAAAAAGCCTGGCAGACACGCCGCATTGGTTCGAGTGGTCCTTGCGTTTTAATGAAGACGGTTCGCGGGTGGTTCTTGCTCCATTTGAGTATGGTGCCCTCGATGGCCGACAGCGTGCCGGACCCGAACTGGTCACTGATGTGTCGGCTGAGTATCTGGTTGGCAGGTCCGAACCGGAACGATCGCTCGATATCCGCTATGCCGGCCTCGCATCCTCATCGTGGCTCGAGGTGATCCGAAGAGACACGGGCGAGACCGTTCAGCGATTCGAAGCGCCGGAATCCTTCCTTCTTCCTCATGCACGGATATCGAATGAGGAGACCCTCATCGCAATTCCTCAGCGACAAGCCCCGGTACGAGTGTACGAGATCGAGACCGGCCGCTTGATTGGTGCGCTTCCCGACTACACAACCGACACGCTACGGATCGAGTGGAGCCCCGACGATTCAGTCTTCGCGACCGTCGGAGAGGACGCTGTCGTCCGCCTGTGGAATGGCGAGAGCCTCGTTCTGCTTGCTGTTCTATCAGGGCACACGAGCTACATCCAGGAAGTAGCGTTCGCACCCGACAATCGATCCCTATACACGATCTCCGGCGACGGGTCATTCCGAACCTGGAACACGCGCACATCCGCACAGCAAGCCGACTTTGTCGCAGCAAGAAAGTTAATCCATGACCGTCTGCGCCCCAAGGTCGCACGGATCGTGGACGAGTCTGTCCGGGAGGATGCCGCAGATGCCTGGGCAGCCCTCGCAGCGCTCGGACTGGAAGGCGAGGATGCCGATGTCGGACACCTAATACTTACAGGCATGCTTCTGGAGAGATTCGGACAGTGATACGCCGGCCCATTGGCTTCCAATAGGCGAACAACTGCGTATGAAGACCGACGATTAAGAGCGCCTTGCGATGCAAGCACTCAAGCGCCGACCGCGCGCCCGCTCGCAACAGACTGCTTCGTAGTCACACGATGGCTGATCGCATCCGCGAGTTTATCGACCCCGCTACGCGACTTAGCCGACGTTTCGATGATCGGGACACCAGGACGTGCCTCATCGCAGTTGCGGCGGGCAAGGGCGGTATCGAACGCCACGGCATCCGCGAGATCCATCTTGCTCAGTACGACCAGGTCACACGTATTGATGAGGGTGGGATACTTGAGGGGCTTGTCTTCGCCCTCGGTGCTCGGGAAGAACAGCACGCGAAGGTCTTCTCCCAGGTCGAAGCCTTGTGGGCACACGAGATTGCCCACGTTCTCAACGAAGAGCACGTCTGTGTTGGCCAAATCGAAGTCCTCGACCGCGGATTCGACCATGTCGGCCTCAAGATGGCACATGGTCCCGGTGAGAATCTGCTTGGTCGGACAGCCGCTTTCGCCCATGCGGTCGGCATCATTCTCGGTTGCGAGGTCTCCAACGACCGCGGCAACCGAGAGCCCACGCTCGCGAAGCGTGCGCATGACCTGCGTCAGGAGCTCTGTCTTACCAGCACCCGGGCTCGATACCACATTAATGACGTAGACACCGAGATCGGAGAAGCGGCCGCGCAGGGCTCGGGCGATCTCGTCGTTCTTCTTCAAGATTTTCGTGCGAACCTCAAGGATGCGTGGTTGCATGGCGGGCTTCCTCGTTGTGGGGGCTGTCGGTGGGTTCAGTTTCTTCGTCTGCGAGCTCAACCGAAACGAGTTCCATCTCTCGCCCACCGCGCACGTGCGGCGTGGGCGTGTTGCACGTGCCGCAGCGGAATCGCGGTGGCTGGGTGAGCCGGGTCTCGACCTGGCAGCCCTCGCACCACACGCGGCCGGGGCTGCTGTTGATGCGGAGCTGTGCGCCCTCGCAACGCGAGCCCTCGGCTGCGATGGGCCACGCAAAGAGGAGAGCATCTGGTACAACGCCCGAGAGATCGCCGATCAAGGCTGTCACGGCGATCACGGGGCGATGCTCACCGGCCTGGCTCAGCGCGTCCGTCACCCCCGAGACCAATGCAGTAGCGATCGACAACTCATGCACGGTCGGGCTCCAGATCGCGCGTTGCGCCCGGTGTTGCTTCCGTCTGCTCGCGCATATGGACGCCAAGAGAGCGAGCGAGCGCCACGGTGAACGCGAGGCCACGCTGCACGTCGGGGTCGCCCAGTGACTTGAAAGCGCCGATACGTGACAGTCGCGCATCGTTCTCGACGGATGTGGCGTGAGCCTCCACGGTCGCCGCGGCGACCTGATCCATGACGTGCAGAGCGCCGTCCGAGAGCACGCGACTGTCGAGCAGTCGCCGGAGCGAGGGAGAGTTGATCAATTCGTGCACCTGCTGCGGCAGGTCGAGCAGCCCTTGGCGGTCGAGCAGGTCCGGCCACTTGTCGGCGGCGGCCTTGCGCGCCGTCGCGACGATGGTGTTCACGTTTTCAGCAAACCGGCTGGAGCTCTCAAGGAATTGCTCGAGGATCTGGGCGAAGGCAACAAGCTTGGGCAGCATGTCCACGAGCGACTTCATGCTCTCGAGCGTTTCCGGATCGCTCAGCGGTTCACCCAGCGTCTCAGCGATGCGTGTACCGCGCTCGACCGCGCCGCGCAGACGTTCGCCCTGTTCGACAGCATCAATATCGCCGGCGGCCTTTCGCGCCGTCGAGATGATGCCGTTGGCGTTCTCCGCTAGCCGAGACGAGTTCGCGAGGAAGCCGGAGAGCAACTCAACCGTCGCATTGAGTTCGGGAAGTCTCGTAAGGAACTGCTCTAGGCCGCCCATCGTCTCGGGATCGTCAAGCAATGTGTTCAAGCGATCGACCGCGTTCTGGTGCTCGCCATTCGAGATCATTCGGGTTGCTCCCTAGTGCAATTGAGGACTCAACTGAGACTCGGTGTCAATTACATTTAAGCATAGAGATATGGGTAAATGCGCCCTGGGTCCCAGTATACTCGGCAAAAGACGAAATCGGACGTCGATTTGTCAATCGAGGTTCGAGGCCGACAAGTCGGGCAGAGGCTCGGCTGGAAAGGACCGCTCAAATGGCAACAGTGGTTTGGCTCCACGGCGGGGCGTGCAATGGCAACACCCAATCCTTCCTGAATGCCGAGGAACCCACGGTGATCGATCTGGTCACCGACTTCGGTATCGAGGTGCTGTACCACCACGCGCTCGTCACCGACATGGGCGAACAGGCCAAGGCGCTGCTGAACTCGATCATCAGCGGTGAGCGAGAGCTCGATGTGCTGGTCGTCGAGGGCACCATCATCAACGGTCCCAACGGTACGGGTCGGTATGACATGTTCCTGGGGCGGCCATTCAAGGACTGGGTCGCCGACCTTGCACCCAAGTCGTTTGTCACGGTCGGCGTAGGCGAGTGCGCGAGCTTTGGCGGCGTGCCATCGACCGCTCCGAATCCGTCCGATTCTGAAGGCCTGCAGTTCCGCAAGGGCAAACGAGGCGGGTTCCTTGGCGAGTCGTTCGTGGCTCGAAGTGGCCTCCCGGTGATCAACATCCCCGGTTGCCCGGCTCACCCGGACTGGATCAGCCAGATCCTCGTCGCGCTTGCCACGGGTCGGGTTGGCGACATCGCCTTGGACGATTACCAGCGACCGCAGACGTTCTTCAAGAGCTTCACGCAGACCGGTTGCACCCGTAACCAGTACTTCGAGTGGAAGCAGTCGGTCGAGGAGTTCGGCCAGGGCACGCGCACGGGCTGCCTGTTCTACGAGAAGGGTTGCCGCGGCTCGTTCACGCATTCGAGCTGCAACCGCATTCTGTGGAATCGCCAGTCAAGCAAGACCCGTTCGGGCCAACCGTGCCACGGCTGCACCGAACCAAACTGGCCGTTCTACGACCTCGCTCCCGGCACCGTGTTCAAGACGCAGAAGGTCCTGGGCGTCGTACCGCGTGACGTGCCCGAGGGCACCGATCCGCTGAGTTACACGCTCCACGCCGCGGCGGCACGCGCCGCCGCGCCGGAGTGGGCCAAAGAAGACATGTTCGTGGTGTAAGGGACGCCCCCGCACACCCCTTCTCTCTCAACAGGTACGCAAAGAAAGGAACACGCGATGGGCGTCACCATGGAACTCAAGGCCGAATCAATGGGCCGCGTCGAGGGCGAACTCGACGTCAAATGCAAGATCGACGATGGCGTGGTCACCGAAGCCTGGACCGAAGGAACCATGTTCCGCGGCTTCGAAATCATCCTGAAGGGCAAGGATCCGCAGGCTGGTTTGATCGTCACGCCGCGCATCTGCGGCATCTGCGGCGGCAGCCACCTGACCAAGGCGAGCTATGCGCTCGACGTCGCGTGGAAGACCGAGGTGCCGCCGAACGCGCACCTGATCCGTTCGATCGCGCAGGCGGCCGAGACCATCCAGTCGATCCCGCGCTGGTTCTATGCCCTCTTCGGCATCGATCTCGTCAACCAGAAGTATGCCAAGAGCAAGTTGTACGACGAGGCGGTACGCCGTTGGGCCCCGTTTGTCGGCACGTACTACGAGCCGGGCGTCACGTTGTCCAACAAGCCGGTGGAGATCTATGCGATCTTTGGCGGCCAGTGGCCGCACTCGAGCTTCATGGTGCCCGGTGGCGTGATGTGCGCTCCGACGCTTGCCGACGTAACGCGTTCGCGGGCCATCCTCGAGTACTGGAAGGACGAGTGGCTCGAAAAGTACTGGCTCGGCTGCTCCATCGATCGGTACATGGAGATCAAGTCCTGGGACGACATGCTCGCCTGGATGGACGAAAACGAGAGCCAGCACAATTCCGACCTGGCGTTCTTCATCCGCTATTGCCAGGACGTGGGGCTCGACAAGTATGGTACTGGCCCCGGCATGTTCATGACGCCTGGCGCGTACATCGACAAGGGCCACTACGTCCATCCGGATATCGATTCCCGTCAGGACTCGGTCATCAGCAAGGGTGGCATCTTCGACGGTCAGAATTTCCACGACTATGACCAGGCGAACGTGCGTGAGGATCATACCTACAGCTTCTTCCGTGGATCGGATGCTCTGCACCCCTTCGATGGCGTGACCGATCCGCTCGATCCGGCGCAGGGTGCTCGCGAGGGCAAGTACACCTGGGCCAAGGCGCCGCGGTACATGCTTGACGGCAAGATGCAGCCGATGGAAGTGGGCACGTATGCCCGACAGCTTATGTGCGCGAAGCCCGGCGGCGGTGATCACCAGGACAACGATCCGTTCTTCCTCGATGTGCATCAGAAGCTCGGCCCGAGTGTCATGACGCGCGTGCTCTCGCGCATGCATGAGGGTCCGAAGTACGTCGCGCGGATCCGCCAGTGGCTGTCCGACATCGACCTGCACGAGAAGTTCTACGTAAAGCCCACCGAGCACGCCGAAGGTCGTGGCTGGGGCGCGACCGAGGCCAGCCGTGGTGCGCTGCAGGACTGGATCAAGATCAAGGACGGCAAGATCGAGAACTACCAAGTGGTCACGCCGACGGCGTGGAACATCGGGCCGCGGGATGCCACGGGCACGATGGGTCCGATGGAACAAGCCTTGTGCGGAGCGCCGATCGAGAACCCGGATGATCCGGTGGAGCTCGGCCATGTCGTGCGGTCGTACGACTCGTGCTTGGTGTGCACCGTGCACGCGTACGACGCCAAGTCCAACCGTGAGCTCGCACGTTTCCGCGTGGGCGGCGGTTGCTAACTCTGAGGCCTTGGGCATGATCAGGGACGAACGCGAGGATGTGCTGGTCATCGGTTGCGGCAATCTGCTGCGATCCGATGACGGCGTTGGGCCGGTATTCATCCGCCGGCTGCTCGATCGGGGGCTGCCCGAGGGTGTGGGGGTCGCCGACGCCGGCACCTCGGGCATGGATGTGGCGTTCCGTATGCGTGGCGTCCCGAAGATCGTGTTCGTTGACGCGTGCACGTCGGGCTCGGAGCCCGGGGCCATCTTCGAGTTGCCCGGAGACGAGGCTGCTAGCGCCCCGCTCGAAGCGGCGGGCAACCTGCATAGTTTCCGATGGGATCACGCCATCCCGTTCGCCAAGTGGCTGCTCAAGGACGAGTATCCCCAGGACATCACGGTCTTCCTGATCGAAGCCGAGACGACGGCGCCGGGGATGACGCTTTCCGAGCCCGTCGAACGGGCGATGGACGAGTTGGTCGATCTCCTGCTCGGCCGATTCGGATCGGGAGCCCCGTCGGCTCAGGGGGCACCGCAATGCGCGTCGAACTAACCGAACGCGGTTCGGTCAGGATTGATGCGCGCTGCGCCGACGAGATCGGTGCGGCCGAGGGCGTGTTGGTGCGTGCCGACGAGTCGTCGGTCAGCCTGACGATGCTGCCGGGGAATGCGGTTGGCGGGCTGATCCTGAATCGAACGAGCGCGGCGGGTGACCGCGCCGTCCTCGTCGTCGCGCAGATCCGCGATCTTCAGTGGAACGCGGGCGTGCGCGAGGCAGAGTGGGACGCGAGGTCTCGAACGCTTTGTGTGCCGTTGTGTGTGGAGGACGGTGTTGTGGGATCCTTCGCGTGAGCGAGGATCCCATTCTCGCTCAGTGCGAGGTGCTCCTTGAGAATGGGGCGTGGACGGTGTACCTGGAGGTCTGGTTCGTGGATGGCATCGAACGCAAGCGGATTGACTCATATCCGTCCGAGCACAAGGCCCGGATAGCCGCCCGATGGATCGCATGGGCCGCACGGCGGCAGATCTCGACACCAACGGGGTTGTAAGACGATGGATGACGCACGCCTGAGCACATTCGACACGCAATTTGCGGCCATCGGCATGCTACCGGGGTCCATGGGCGCTGCGCTCTTGCCGAGTGCCGCCGCCACGGCCGCAGCAGCCCTGGCGTCCGGCGAGTGGGATGCGTTGCCCGAGGCGTGGGGCTTCGTGCGAGATGCCTGGCTCGGTCGGGACGTACGCGTGCGCGGTGCGTTCAACATCGCCCTTTTGGCTGGCGACAATCGCGCGATGGGCGATGCGATCTCCGATCCGGATCCCGACGTTCGTGCCCATGCGGCCTCTGTGGTGTACCGGATGGGGGGAGATGTGGAACTCGCGACGACGGACGCATCCATCGATCCGCGGGTTCGGGCGTATGCGATTGCCACGCTCGCGCACGCTCAGGCCAGTCGAGGACTGGGGGCCGAAGCAGTCGATGGCTTGCGCGCCGCGGCAGAGGCTGTTGCCTCTATCAGCCCGTGCGCGGCCGCTCGATATGTGGGCGAGGCCGCGGCCGTAGCCGAACTCGATCATCGGTCGCTCCACGAGCTCCACCGGGCGGCTGGATGGCTCGAGGGCTTCGGCTTCGAGTCACTTCGCGGCGAACTCCTCATGGCGGCGGCGGATGGCATGTTGTCCATGGGTGCCGAGCGCCCCGCATTGCTCCAGCAGGCCATCCAACTGCTGCAGAAGGCGACACAGGCGCTGCCCAGGCGGACCCAGCCCGTGTCCTTCGCGGTGTGCCACATGAACATCGCCGTGGCGTATCTCTCCATGCCGATGAACGCGCACGCCGGCAAGCTGCGCGGTGCGATCGCCGTTCAGTCGTTGCGTGAAGCGCTCGAGATCGTGACGGCGGACGAGCATCCCGAGTTGTGGGAGAGCGCCACGCTGAATCTCGCAAACGCGCTCCAGCATCTCCCCAGCGCCCACCCAGGGCAGAACATGTTGGAGTCGATCGAGTTGTACGGTCAGGTGCTGGAGCGACGGTCTGAAGCCACTCCGGCGAGGGCCCGCACGCTTGCCAGCAAGGCCAACGCCCTGGCGCACCTCGGGCGGTATGACGAGGTGCGGCCGATGCTCGTGGAGGCGAAGTCGATCTTCGAGCAGTCTCGCGATGCCGCTGGGCTCGCGGGCATCGATGCGATCGAGGCCGAGATGCTGGCATGCCCCGCATCGGTTGGGGAGGCGAGCCATGGATGATCATGTTCGGTTGCACATGGACAGTCTTGTTCACGAAGCCTGCGACCTCCTCTGCGAGACGGCCATGCACCGCTGCGACGGTCCGACGAACGCGCTGAGGGTTCTGCGCGATGATCCCAACGCCGAGGGTGTCTGGCTCGATCGCTTTGTAGACATGTTCCTCCGAGAGCACTCCTTGGCGAGCACGGCCGGCGCGTGCGCCATCCTTGAGGCCTTTGAGCGTCGCCCGATGCCATCTGTAGATGGTGGGGCTGTCGGCGAGTCGCTGCGTGCGGCGAGCGTCGCCGTGTTCACCGATCTCGTTCGCCTGAAAGCCGAGGAATCGCTGGAGCGTGCCAGCGTGTCCGAAGGAGCCCCGGCATGACCGCAATGTCATCCTCGCCAGCCAACACCAACGGGAAGCACGAGCCCGGCGATAGTCCGGAAACGCTGGCAGCGGCCGTCGATCGTGCCCGAGAGCAGATGGCACCTCTGGACGAGGACATCCGCAAACGCGCCGATGCCCTCCTGAAAGCCCGCGACTCGTTCCTGGCCGCGGGCGTGCGGGAGTTGGTCCGCCGATTCAAGGCCGACGAGCGCGCGAGAGAGGTACTCTTCGAGGCCGTGGACGATCCGTTGGTCTACGCCGTGCTGATGGAGCTCGGGATCGTCCGGCCCGACGTAACCACTCGCGTGGCTCGGGCCATGGAGCGCATCAAGCCCTACGTCTCGGGGCATGGCGGCCAGATCGAACTCGTCCGCGTCGAAGATGGTGTGGTGTATGTCCGAATGCACGGCGCGTGCGCCGGGTGCAGCATGTCCGCCGCGACGCTCAAGGATGGTGTCGAAGAGGTCATCCGACAGTCGGTGCCCGAGATCGAGCGTGTCGAAGAGGTCGCGACCGAGCCGGTTGCCGGTGTCGTGCAGGTGACCATCGGTGCGTCCGGCTCGTTGTCCGAGACACACGGCTGGATCGAGGGGCCGGTTGCCGAGAGCATCGACGAAGGTAAGTGCGTGCGCGTTCAGGGCGATGGGTGCGATGCGATCGTGGTTCGTCGGGACGGCCGACTGTTCGCTTATCGAAACGCCTGCCCACACCAGGGGCTGAGCCTGCACGATGGCGAATGCCAGGAAGACACGCTCACCTGCCCATGGCATGGCATGGTGTTCGATGTGACCAGCGGTGAGTGCCTGAATGAACCGCAGGTCCAGCTCGAGCCCTTCCCGCTTCGGGTTGAGCACGGCATCGTCTGGGTCCGACCGACTGGTGACGGCACATGAGCATTGTGGCCGAGTCGGGTTCTGCGCACAGCATCGGATACGCACCCGCGGTGTGGCTCGGCGCGCCTGCGCCTGGAGGCCTTGCGCTGCCCAGCGCGATTCCAGCGTCGGACACGCTGTATGCTCCTAGGGGTGTGTGGTTCGATGATGATGTCCTTGTCGTCAGCGACTCGGGCAATCATCGGGTCCTCATCTGGAATGGGGTGCCAGAAGATGACCGCACGCCCGCTGACGTGGTGCTAGGCCAACGAACATTCGCCGATGAGGGTCCTGAACTCTTGCACCTTCCGACGGGCGTCATGGTCATCGATGGCAAACTGGTCGTAGCCGATGCCTGGCATCATCGGCTGCTCGTGTGGGACCGGGTCCCCGGCGAACACGGCACGCCACCGGATCGAGTCATCGGCCAGAGCGATCTCGATGGCGTCGAACCGAATCTTGGCGAAAGCAACGCCCGACGCAATGGCCTTTATTGGCCGTACGCGTTCGGCCGGGTTGATCGCCGATTCTTCGTGGCCGATACCGGTAACCGACGCGTGCTCGGTTGGCCCGATGTGCCGTGGGACAACGAGCCGCCCGAGTGGCTCATCGGCCAGGACGATTGGGAGTCACGCGGCGAGAATCGCGACGGGCCAGTCGGCCCAACGACGTTCCGCTGGCCGCATGCCATCGCCGGACACAACGAGTCGCTATACATCGCCGACGCCGGAAACCACCGTGTACTCGGATGGCAAAACGCCGACGCCGCGTGTGAGGGTGCCAAACCAGATCTGGTGATGGGCCAGCCCGACTTCGAATCCGCGGTCGAGTGGCCGTACGGACCACAGTCGGCGCACACGCATCGATTCCCGTACTGCCTGTCGATCGATCGTGGCCGCATGGTGATTTCTGATACTGCAAACAATCGCATCCTGGTGCACGATCCGATTCCAAGAGATGGGGCGGCCCCCGATGCTCAAGGCGTCGTGGCCCAACCCGACTTCGAAGCCAACGGCGAGAATCGCTGGCAGGCGGTCGAACGGGACACGCTCTGCTGGCCCTATGGGCTGCATCTCCATGGAGACCGTCTCGCGATCGCCGACTCGGGAAACAACCGCGTGATGATCTGGCGGACGACCCAAGAGGCGGTCGGTGAATGAACGGAGTATTGGTATGTGCTTAGCGATTCCCGGTCAGATCAGTGCCATCGACGACGCTGAGCGACTTGCGACCGTGAACGTCATGGGTGTTCGCCGCAGGGTCAACATCGATCTGCTACGCCAGGAGCCGCCTGTGGAGGGTGACTGGGTGCTGATCCACGTGGGCTTCGCGATGAGCAAGATCAGTGCGGAGCAGGCCGAAGAACAGATGAAACTCCTTGAATTGCTCGGCGAGGACGACGAGGCTCGCGAGGAGGCCGAGGGATACGCATTCGGAGCGACCCAGGAGCAATCCACATGAACGGGCGATGCACTTCTGACGAGCACTCTTGCGCCACGTGTTCCGATCGGGCCGATGCCGTTCGCATCGTCGCGCTCGACGGAGCGGACGCGAGCGTGGAGTTTGAGGATGGCTCGCGCTCCACCGTGGCCGTCGACCTGATTCCGGGTATTCGAGTCGGTGATCGTGTGCTGGTTCACCAGGGCGTGGCGATCGCACCGGCCATGGGGGTGCGGTGATGCGATATGTTGACGAGTTCCGAGACGCTGCGCGCATCAAAGCAGTCGCTGAAGAGATCCACCGATCGGTCGATCCCGGTGAGACATACCGGATCATGGAGGTCTGCGGCGGACACACGCACACGATCTTCCGGTTCGGGTTGTCGCAGTTGCTCCCAGAGAACATCGAACTCATCCATGGCCCGGGTTGCCCCGTGTGCGTCCTACCAATGGGGCGTATGGACGTTGGGCTCGCGATGGCCGAACGCGACGATCTGATCTTCACGGCATTCGGCGACATGATGCGTGTGCCGGGCTCCAAGGGCAGTCCTTTACAATCGAAAGCTCGCGGGGCGGATATCCGAATGGTGTATTCGCCCCTGGATGCACTGAAGATTGCGCAAGAGAACCCGGACCGTCCCGTCATGTTCTTTGCGATCGGCTTTGAGACGACCACGCCATCGACCGCCGTGACACTCTTGCGTGCTCGCGAGCTTGGCCTAACGAACTTCTACGTGTACTGCAACCACATTCTGGTGAATCCCGCCATCCGCGCCCTGCTCGAGATGGACGACATGAGGCTGGATGGCTTCATTGGGCCAGGACATGTATCCACGGTCATTGGTTGTGAGCCGTATCGCTTCATCGCAGACGAATTCGATCGCCCGATTGTGGTGTCTGGATTCGAGCCGCTCGATATCCTGCAATCGATCGCCATGCTCGTGCGGCAACTCAATGAGGGGCGCTCCGAGGTCGAGAATCAATACACACGTGCCGTGTCTTGGAATGGCAATCCCTCGGCGATTGCCGCAATGGATCTGGTCTTTGAAACTCGTGACGCGTTCGAGTGGCGGGGCATGGGCGACATCCCAAAGTCTGCCCTTGCCATCCGCGAGGAGTTTGCGGCATTCGATGCGGAGCGCCAGATCGGGGTACACGGCCAGACGTTCCCCGATCCGATTGAAGCCCAGTGCGGCGAGGTGCTCAAGGGAGCGCTCAAACCGACCGAGTGCAAGCTCTTTGGCAAAGGGTGCACGCCGGAAAAGCCCGTCGGAGCGCTCATGGTCTCCAGCGAGGGCGCATGCGCAGCCCAGTACAAGTACGCCGACGTGACGATTGGGACCACAGGCTAACATGTCGGCCGAGTTCAACGACGAACAGATCTCGATGCAGCACGGCTCTGGCGGGCAGGCAACGCGCCGGCTCGTTGACGGGCTCTTCGCCGCTGCGTTGTCGAACGATGTTCTCGATGCGATGGGTGACGCGGCCATTCTCTCGGCCGGCGGGCTGCGTCTCGCGATGACAACCGACACATTTGTTGTCAGTCCGCACACGTTTCCGGGTGGTAGCATCGGATCACTAGCCGTTCACGGTACCGTAAACGACCTCGCGGTGTCCGGAGCCGAGCCGATCGGGCTGACCGCGGGCTTCGTGCTCGAGGCTGGACTCGAGGTCGAGCAGCTCCGCGAACAGGTCCGTGCGATGTCGGACGCGGCGAGGGAAGCCGGAGTTTCCGTCATTGCCGGCGACACCAAGGTCGTGGAGAACGGCCGCGCCGATGGGATGTACATCAATACCGCCGGCGTGGGACTTGTGAGAGAAGAAGCCCGGCTCGATCCAGCACTTGTCCAGCCCGGTGATGCGGTCCTCGTCAGCGGCCCGATTGGCGATCACGGCATCGCGATCATGATCGCCCGAGACGAGATCGACATCGAGTCTGATCTCGGGTCGGATTCCAGGAGCGTCTTGCCGTTGACCCGTGCGCTGATCGATACGTTGGGGTCCTCGATTCGTTGGATGCGCGATGCAACGCGCGGCGGCGTGGCGACCGTGCTCAACGAGCTGGCCGAGTCGTCTCGCGCCGGAGTTATTGTCGAAGAGGCTGCCGTTCCGCTACGGGACGAGGTCCGGGGTGCGTGCGAACTCTTGGGTCTCGATCCGCTGCACGTGGCCAATGAGGGGCAGTTCATCGCGGTCGTCGACGGTAGCCGAGCAGATGAAGCTTTGGACGCGCTCGGCGGAGTCTCGGGTGGCGAATCCGCGTGCCGCATTGGAACGATCACCGAAGAGCACCGCGGTCGCGTGATCGGCCAGACGGAGTTTGGCGGAAAGAGGGTCATCGACGTGCTGGTCGGAGATCCGCTGCCTCGGATCTGCTGATGCCCGGTGTCGAGGCCAGGCGGCTGTTGATCACCGGTATCGTCCAAGGTGTCGGATTCCGTCCGTTCGTCTACCAGACGGCCCGGGAACTGGGCCTCGCCGGATGGGTGCTCAACGGCATCGATGGCGTGCGTGTGCACGTTGAGGGAGCCCCCGACGCGCTCGGTGCGTTCGAGGCTTCCATGAAGGATCGTCATCCGCCGGCCGCCAGGGTCGACGCCGTGGACATCGAGTCGAAGGTGCCCGAGGGCTTTCGTGGGTTTGAGATCCGAGAGAGCACGTCCGATGGTCGGCCGACCACTCGCCTCAGCCCGGACCTTTGCGTCTGTGACGACTGCCTGCGAGAGATCACCGATCCGAACGATCGGCGCTTCGGGTACGCCTACACGAACTGTACGAACTGCGGCCCGCGGTACTCGATCATCCGATCGCTTCCGTATGACCGACCGCGAACCACCATGGCCGATTGGCCCATGTGCGACGAGTGCCAACGCGAGTACGACGATCCGCTCGACCGCAGATTCCATGCCCAACCCACAGCCTGCCCCGCTTGTGGGCCGCAGTACCGACTGGAACTCAAAGGTGAGGTCACCGCAACGGGTTCACGAGCCGTTGAGGCCGCCGCTCAGTTGCTTGCTGAGGGAGCCATCCTTGCAATCAAGGGGCTAGGTGGGTACCACCTTGCGTGCGACGCGAGCAATGCAAGAGTGATCGGTGAGCTGCGAGAGCGCAAGTTCCGCAAAGAAAAGCCCTTTGCCATCATGGTACGCGATCTGTCCGCAGCCGAGGCGCTGGCCGACCTGAGCGCCCAACACAAGAAACTCCTCACTTCAACACCCCGACCCATCGTGCTCGCACCGGTCCGCCAGAAGTTGCTTGGGGTTCATCCGGGCGTCAGCGAGGTCGGGCTTATGCTCCCCTACACGCCTCTCCACCATCTGCTCTTTGCTGCCGGAGCGCCGAGCCCGCTGGTTCTTACGAGCGCCAATCGATCGAGCGAGCCAATCGCGTACCGCGACGACCACGCTCGAGAGTCGCTCGCCGGAATCGCCGACGGCATGCTCGTTGGGGACCGTCCGATCCAGCGTCGTGTCGATGACTCGGTCGTTGCCATTCGCAGCGGGCGACCGACCGTGATACGGCGGGCACGTGGCTACGCACCGAGCAGTGTTGCCACGATCCCCTCTCGCCGACCAATCCTCGCTGTTGGAGCCGACCTGAAAAACTCGGTGGCACTCGCGATCGACGAGCAAGTACTCCTCAGCCAGCACATCGGCGACCTCGGCGATGTAGAAACCGATCGAGCATTTCGCGAGACTATCGACGACTTACTCGAAATGTACGAGGTCGATAGGAGCCAACTCGTCATAGCCCACGACCTCCACCCACAGTTTGTTTCTACCAGGCTAGCTGCGCAGTTGGACTGCGCGCATCGCATCGCAGTTCAGCATCACGAAGCCCACATCGCTTCGACAATGCTTGAATACGAGTCACTGGACACCACCGTCGTGGGGATTGCGCTCGACGGCACGGGCTATGGACATGATGGCTCAATATGGGGCGGAGAGATCTTCGTCGGATCGATCTCCAAGGGATTCGAACGCGTCAATGGTCTGGCCCCGGTTGTGATGCCCGGAGGCGATGCAGCGGCGAAGCATCCGGTCCAGGCAGCTGCGGCATATATCGGAGCACGCAATGAAACTGTGATGGAAACAGAGCCATTTTGCTTTCCTGATCGCTTCCGGCTCGCAAGGAGAATGATCGCTCGTGGAACGCGGTGCATCCAGTCGACATCGGCTGGCAGGCTGTTCGACGCGATCGCCGCTGTCTGCGGATTCACTCGCCCCACCACATACGAAGGCCAGGCCGCAATCTGGCTAGAGCAACTGGCTCGCGAGCATGGATCGCCCTCATCCTGTGCGCCCACGAGTGCGCCGCTTGCTGCCGCCGCATACGTCACTCGAGCGATTGCACAACGCCTCCGAGGAGCAACGCCAGCGCACGTCGCCTCGCGATTTCACGCCGAATTCGCCGCAGACCTGGCGGACATCGCGACGAATCATGCCCGTGACGCCTCGGTGGCTACGCTGGCGCTCAGCGGAGGTGTGTGGCAAAACGCTCGTCTGCTCGGTTTGTTTCTGGACGCTTTGCCTCCGGACCTGGAGGCGCGGATCAGCCGTGATGTGCCGTGCAACGATGGCGGGATCAGTGTCGGCCAGATCGCATTGGCCCACGCGCGAACGAACCAATGACGCGATAGAGGCCCTGCATGGCCACGAAGACAAGCGGAGAGGGGGGGATTCGAGACGGCGACATCGCCGGATGGGCCGTGAAGTCCAGAAAGCGCCATATGTGCAGCTAATACAGATACTTAAACGTTCCGACAGAATGCTGCTCTTGGCCGATTCTTGCAGGTCTTGAGGCGCAGCTTTGGAACTCGCCCTGGAACTCAGGGCGAGGTCAGATTGCCCGGATGGTTGTGTCGACGTCAAGATCCATGAGAGCGCCCCGGGTCACCTCGCAGACAGGCGAGCCAGTTGCTGCTGTGCCCAAGCTTGCCACACATCGGAGTCGCCCCGCAAAGCAATCAGATTGAGCCGATCGATCGTCTCGGGTATCTGACGCTGCTCGTACAGTTCTAGTCGTGTCAGCGCCTGGATCGTGGGCATGTGGCCCGGGTACGTTTCCAGTGCTGTCATGTACGTCTCGATGGCCTGCTCGATCTGGCCGGCCTGCTCTAGGGTCAGCGCAAGGTTCATGCGTGGGTCAGGGTGGCCTGGCATCAGCTTGCGGGCCCACTCGAACTCGTTGGCGGCCTCGTACAGCATGCCCTTCTGGAGGTAAACCACGCCGAGGTTGTTGTGGGCCGGTCCGTGGTACAGGTCTGCAGTGAGAGCGTCGAGCAGCAGCTTCTCGGCGCGATCGAGTGCTTCGGCCCCGTCTTCTTCACGCATCACCTTGGCGGCTTGCTGTGTCAGCTTCTGTGCTTGCTCTGTGTCGCGTGAACGCTCACTGGCTGGCTGGTAGGGCCCAGAGCGCGTGCCCGAACAACCGGTACTCAACCCGACCTTTCCGAAGGCAATCGCGAGGATGATTGCAGTTCCTATGGTTCTCATTGGACGGCCTCATCAAGGTATACCGCGGAGAATCCGAGCTCGGCCCGATAGCGATTCTCGTTACCGCTGCGGTGTGTGAGCGTCAGCGTCGTCGTCGTCCAGAGTCGTTGCGACTGTCGCCACGCCACGAGCAAACGACCAACTTCAACGGGTGTCACGCCTTCAAGGATCGCCCTCACCGACTGGACTTGGAACCGATCGGCCTGACTACCGACCACTACACGCCTTGCGGTGCTCGTATCCGCCTGCACTCCCGTAAGGCGACGGGGATCGACTCCGACTTCCGACATGGTAGAACGCAGACGGGCGATAACGTCCTGCGGCGGGCGCTGACCAAGCGATATCAACTCGTCCTGTGTTCGAAGCGACTCCAGCTGGTTCGTCGTCGATCGAGTTTGTAGCAGGCGTGAGTGGGCGGCTTGGAAGCTCTGATCGGCGGAGGCCATACGGCGTCCTTGGATCGCTAAGAGCAATGCACATACACACGAGAGAATCCCGAGGGTCAGGACGGGCCGGCTCACGGTGTGCCTCCAGGCGTTGTCTCAAGCGTGATCGTGGCCAGGAAGCCGCCGCGTCCCTGTGATTCGACCCGCGGCACGCCCGCATTCCACCGCTCGCTGGCGGCCAAAGCCTGCGCGAGTTGCTCGGATTGCTCGATATCGTCGACCTCGGTCTGGATCTGGAGTTGGTCCGAAGTCGCGGCAAGGTGTCGAGTGCGTGCGTGCAGATTACGCGGCCAACTCTGGAGCGCCTGGGCGAGGGCGGGTGTGATGTCCTGCCGTGCGGCCAACTCGGCAGGCATGGCCCCCGGTGCGCGCGAGCGTTCGAGTCGGCGGAGCTCGGAGAGCAGGGTGAATTCGTCGGCGATCTTGGCATCAGGAAGCGCACTTTCAATTAGCGCTTGCCGAGCAAGGTCTAGGTCTTGCGTCTGGCCGCCCAAAAGGTCTATTCGCCGTTGCATGCCCAGTAGCACAAGGCTGGTCACGAGTGCGATGACGGCCGCAATCTCGATCGAGACCCGCAGCCGTGACCTCCGCATGGGCCGCGCAGCTGTGGGACCAGTAAGAAAATCTAGCGAGGCTCTTGGCCAGTTACCGTCAGCAAACTCGACCGTCACGAACGCTGGTGGCTGGCTTGGACGCAGTGCCAGTGCGCCGCTGGAAAGTGCCTCATCCACTTCTGTGCGATCCACACCACATGCAAGCGTGCGTTGCCCATCAATCGGCGCGTATGCCGTCACGATACCTTCCAGGGGCATCGGCAACTCGTCTTCAAACGCAAAACCGAGTCGTATCCGATCTCGTGTCGACAGCCTGGGTTGGCAGGGTTCGTGCAGGATGGACCAGTAGCAACGCTCCGTGGTGTGCAGCCAGGCAGGATGTGTGCGGTCTTGGCTCACTGCCGATCCTCCGGCATCAACGACAGTCTGGTCTCCGTGCTCGCCGCCTTGAACATCACCGAGTCGTCCTTCACAGCCGCGACGGTGTGTCCGAGGATCTCCTCGCCGGCTCCAATGGTGTAGAGCGTGTCCGTCCTCGGGTCATAGAGCATCGCGGCGAGCGTGCCATCAACCGGACTCCGGACAATGGCCAAGAGTTGCACGTTGAGCGGCGGAACGCGCTGTGCCACTTCGCGTACCGGCGGCGTGGCCGGTGGCGGCGGCGGTGGCGGATTTGGTGGATTCCAGAGCGCAACATCGAACGCGGAAGGATCGACATCGATGACATCGCGTACGGGAGCTCCGTCTGGCCCGTCTTCAGCAGAGCCATCTGTGTGCTCTGATGAGGTCGCCACCTGTGTTCGCGTGTCGTCGAAAGCCCAGCTTGCCGCGAGCCACAGAACGAAGCATCCACCTATGAGTGCAGTAGCCTCCAGCACGCGCCAGCGACGCAGAGGGTGAACGGGGTGCCTGCGCTGTAATCCGGGGAGCTTCATCCCGAGACCCTCAGCCGCTGAGCGAGCGTCCATCTCGATCCGCGCCCTTCCCAGATCGTCCACCATGATTGTTGGTGTGAGCCGATGACGAGATCGGTCCTGATAGCCCAGCACGGACTCGACGACACGAAATCGATCGAACGTCTCTCATCGTGATCGCCAACCACGACTAGGCTCCCCATCGGAACCGGCCTTCCATTGCTTCGGGCTTCGATTATCGACTCGAGCCCGCCGAGGCTGGCCTCTCGCAGGGCCGCGGCAACCAGCGGGATTGGTGCCGTGTTCGGGTTTATCGTGGCTCGGGATGTGCCGCTATGGGTTGCGATCAGCTCGCCGATGGCGAGTGACTCGCCCGAACTCGATTGGGATGCAGGGTTCGGATAGGTCAGGCGCTGCGCATCCGTTCGTACTAGATTGGGTACTTGGTCAAGGCCGAAGGGTTCGGGCAACGCACCAATCGCCATGCTTGACAAAACGCCCTGGATATCTGCGGGCAGCGTGGACCGCACGGCGGACGGCGCACCGGCGAGGGAAACCAATCCGTGCTGGTCGAACGCGGTCAGCGTCAGGCGGACCGGTGTGTCAGCAAGAACGAGCTCGAAGCCCTCGACATGAACTCGAGGGCTCGGGCTCTCGGGTGGCAAGACGACCGATGCAGATGAGTTCGTCAGCCACTCGACCGACATCGCGTCGGCCTGTCGGAGGAGATCCGAGGAAAGCGCGGCATCGATGGCGTCATTGCTCGCAGCATGGCTCTGATGAGCAGTAGAAACCAGGGTGGAAAGAACCGATGTCGTGAGCACGAGCGCCGCGAGGACGATTAGCAGCGCTGCACCGGCTCTGTGATGGCTGGTTCGCGGAGCTCTCATGGCCGGATCACCCGCTGCACGATGTTGTCCCCCGAGCGTAGTTCGAGCACATAGGCCAGTGGTGGGGCGGTGCCCTGTTGCTGATCTTCGTCCTCGTAGATGGGCTCGATCAAAAACCGATCTACCGATCCCACCAGAGTTCTGGTATGGCTTGGTCCGGCCGGGCGTTCGCGCTCATCGAGCGCCTGGGCGTGCCGGACGAGGGTGCCCGTTGTGGCATCCAACGCAAAACGGACCTCAAGCTGGGTTACGGTGGCATCGGAATCGACGCCCCGAGTACGTACAATCAATTGCCCGTCGCTCAAGGTAACGTGGCGCCCGGGATGCGACCGGTCACCCACGGACGCGTCATCGGCAACGCATAGCAGAGCGCGCTCGGCGTGCATGATCCAACGAAGCTCCGGCACAATGCCGCTATGGAGCTTTGAGATCGATCGAAGGAGCGTACTCGTGGAGACCGCGACGCCGGAGAGGAGCACAAGTGCGACCAGCGTCTCGATCAATGTGAGGCCAGGCCTAGATCGACTTCGACGCGGACTGTTCACGGTGTGGCCTCCTCGGGAAGGTAAACCCGTCGGGCGACCTCTGCAATGAGCTGATCGGACCGATCCAAAGCCGTGAACACCAACCAGGCGTTCGAGGACGAGTCTGGAGGCTGATCGGTTGTTCGTCCATCAGGAGCGATGCGGACGCGTAGGACATCCACTGGAGCTTGGGGTAGCTGTGGGCTCAAGAACAGGATGATACTGGATGCATTGATCCGGACTCCGTCCCAACTCGGATCGGGCGAGGCAGTCAGGCCAAAGTCCTCCGGGTTCCCAAGCACGAAATCCGCATACAAACCGAGCAGAACGATCTGGCCAGAAGTCGCTGACGGCTGCTGCGCTTCGGGCTGGCTGAGCCTCGCGGCACTGCGGAGCAAGCCCGCCGAGGCGGCGGCCAGGATTGCGAGCAGCGCCGTGGCGAGCAAGACTTCGACGATCGTGAATGCTCTTGGGGTCCGAGTCATGGCATGGACTCCGGCCAGCCTGTCAGCCCGCTGATAGCCCATCGTTTCGGTGTTGCGGGATCCCCTTCGATCCCGATCACGAGCTGAGAGTCTCGAGTGTGGCCCCGGCTGTCAAAATGAAGTGTGTAGAGGGGTTCGAGCCCGCTGCCATCAAACCACCGGAGATCCACATCTGGTCCAACGGATCTCGAGGCAAGCACTTCCTCGCTGTCCGATTCAACGAGTTCGATGTGGCCGTCCTCCAGACGGATCTGCACACTCTGGCCGCGCACGGCCGCGGTCCGGGCTTTGCCGTCCAGGTCGAGCGCGCTGGTGTATGCATCCATGATGCTCGCCTGCGTGCTCGTGCCAGCGAGCGTGACCGCCCCAACACCAGCAAGCATGCCGAGGAGCACTAGCACTACAAGTGTCTCGATGAGCGTCACACCTTTGGGCATCAGTCCATGTCCCGCAGATTGATCGAGCTCACGTCCGCAGCCTCTCCCTCGCCCCCGAGTGCTCCATCGCTTCCTAGAGAGAGCACCTCGTAGGGATGCTGGTCTGGCCCAGGAACAACCAGCCGGTACGCATTGCCCCACGGATCAAGCAACTGGCTCTTCCCGACGTAGTAGGCAGAGCTCGGCGAAGCGGTTGGCGTGGTGAGCGCGTCCAGCGACTCCGGCCACGACGAATGCTCGATGCGATAGGTCTCGAGCTTCCCGGCAATGACGCCGATGCCAGTTCGTGCCAGTTCGCGTTTGCCCTTGCCGAAGACACCGCTGAATCCCACGGTCAGGGTCGCGGCGAGCAGGCCAAGGATGACCACCACGGCGAGCACTTCGACAAGTGTCATGCCACAACGCGATCGGACCTCGCCGAGAGTTCGAGTATTGCGATGCGCCATCGTCTTGAACCCATCTGTTCCGTTCATCCGAGCACCTCCCGCAACCTGACTAGAGGCAGAGCCGCCGCCATGACGACCACACCCACAACCGATGCGAGCACCAAGATCACTCCTGGCTCAGCGAGTGCTGCGAGGCGATCGATGAGGCGGCCCGCCCGTCGGCTCTCCCGATCAGCGAGGCGTTCGAGCATGTCTTCGAGTTCGCCGGCTGCCTCCGCAGCAGCGACGAGGCGTCGAAACTCCGCGTTGAACCACAGCCGATCCTCAATCGAGCGTGCGAGGGTCTCGCCTCGCTCGACGTCCTTCGCCGCGTTGTCTAGCGCACGCCCTAGCGATGCCGTGATCGGTCCGCCACACGTAGCGGCGCACGCCCGCAGCGCCTCGACCAGTGGCACACCGCATCGCCCCATCGCGGCCAGTTCCCCGGCGACCCGAGCGAGAGCCCCAGCGCGCAGCGCTCCGGGGACCAGCTTGCGAGCGATTGGTGGCCAGTTCCTGCCGGAACCGGCCATCCCACGCGCGATGACGATCGGCATTGCTCCGCCGATCACCAGCAAGACGAGCGCGATCGGCCACCAGATGGCCAGACCCGAGCCCACGGCAATCACGGCTCGCGTCAATGCCGGAGGCTCGATACCGGCATCCGAGAGGACCTCGACCAGCCTCGGCAGTGGGCCACGGCTGAGAAAGATGACGACCCCGAGCCCAACCAATGAAACTAGTGCCGGATAGGCCAAGACTCCCGCCAGCTTCCCCGCGAGTTCATTCGATCTCGCCTGGCGTTCTCCGAGCACTCGCAGCGCAGCGGCGAGCTCGCCTCGATGCTGGCCGGCTTCGACGATGGCCACTTCCGAAGGCCCAAACCATCCTGGCGCTCCCGACATCGCTTCGTGCAACGCGTCACCTTCGGCTACGGCGCGGGTGAGGCTTCGTATCAGTGCGCGTTGAGTCCTTCGCCTCCCATCATCTGCAGACTCGGCAAGCGTCGAGAGGGCCTCGGTCAGTGGGAGTCCGGCGTCGAGCATCGTCGCCACGGCGTCGTAGAACTCGGCTCGCATCCCTGCACGACGGCTTCGGGCGTAGCTTCGCGCAACGTCGCGAACAGAGTCCTCTACACCGATCTTTGATCGAGTTCCGCCGGGGCGCTGCTTACGCCGGGGGACTTCATGCTTTGGCCGAAGATCGAGCAGCCGCAAGCCGTCGCGTCTCAGCAGTGATCGTGCTTCAGAGGCCGATGCCGCCTGCAGAACACCGGACCGAACATCACCAGTAGCGGATGCTGCCTTGTACTTCCAGGAACTCACGAGTCAACCTCAACCGACCTTGCACTCAGCGCCGCTGGTGTGTTCACCTGACCGAGCACTCGGCACACCTCGGTCTCGGTGGTAACACCCGACGCAATGAAGTCTGATGCGATGTCCCGGAGCGAACGCGTACCGGCCGTCCTGGACAATGCTCGAAGTCGTTGGGCGGTCGCCCCTCGACCAATGGCCTCGCGCATCGCCTCGTCAACGACGAGCAACTCGAACAAGCCCACCCGACCGCGGAATCCGGTACCCAGACACCGTTCACATCCCAGCCCCTGACAGTCTGCGTGGACTCGCCTGACCAGCCTTTGGGCAAGCGAAGCAGAGAGCGATGCGGAAACGAGGTAGGGCTCAACGCCGAGGTCGACGAGCCTCGTGATCGCCGTGGCCGCGTCATTGGTGTGGAGCGTCGAGAGCACGAGGTGGCCCGTGAGCGACGCCTGGATCGCGATACCAGCGGTCTCCTCGTCGCGGATCTCGCCGACCATGATGACGTCGGGGTCCTGACGCAAGATGTGGCGCAGGCCGGTGGCGAACGTCACGCCCTTCTTGGTATTGACCTGTGCCTGGCTGATGGCGACCCCGTCAGAAGAGAGCTCGTATTCGATCGGATCCTCGATCGTCATGACGTTCAGGTCGGCGGCACTTCGAGTGGCAATCCAGCGGAGCGTCGTATACAGCGTCGTCGTCTTGCCGCTACCGGTCGGTCCGGTCGACAACACTATCCCACTCGATCGAGTCACGCATGAGACGAACGCCTGTCGCTCACGCTCCGGCATGCCGAGCGCTTCGAAGCTGCCAAGAGTGCCCGCCGAGTCTGCCTCAAGCAGACGCAGTACCGCTCGCTCGCCGTAGGCGGTCGGGAGCGTACTGATGCGTAGGTCGACCGTGCGCTGGCCACGCTCACCGGGCTCGCGGTTCTCGCCGATCGTGACCGTGGCACGACCATCCTGTGGCAGGCGGTGCTCGGCCACATCCATGCGTCCCATGACCTTGATCCGGCTGACGAGCGGCCGGGCGAACTGGGCTCCGACCTCTCGCGTGGTGCGAAGCGCCCCGTCGACGCGTTCACGCACGAGCGTTCTGTCGGCCAGCGGCTGCACGTGCACGTCGCTGGCGCCATGGCCGATGGCCTCGAAGAGCAGGGCGTCGACGAGTCGCACGATCGGGCCCTTGCCCTGGGTGTTGAGCAGATCGTGCTCCGAATCCGCGATTATGCTTGCGACTACATCTGACTCGGAGTCGACCTCACTCTTCAGATCCTGGCTTGCACAATGGGCATACGCGGCGTCGATAGCCCGGGCCAGCCCCTCCGCATCCACGGTTGTGGTGACCCATTCGCCACCAAGCCTGGTCGCGCAGTTGTGCGGGATCGCGGGCCGTGTTGAAGTGGCGACGAGCAGAACGTCAGCAGGTTCTCGCACAACTCCGAGGATTAGGTGTCGACGTGCAAACTCCTCATTGATGCCTCGAAGGAACGCATTGCTAGGCGTGCCGAGCCCGCAGGCTACCGGATCGGAGGAACTCGCTTCATCGGTCGTGGTTGATTGTGCACCAGTGACCATCAATGCTCTTCAGTGGATTAGCTGCGGCTCGACCGCGGGCCAGCCGTCGTCCACGCCCAGTTGCAGCGCGGTCTGGCGTCCGAGATACTTCAGGGCCTCGAATCTCTCGCCCCGCATGACGCTAGCACGGATCAACACATAGAACTTCGTACTACTTTGCGACCGCGATTGATTCTTGAAGAAGTTGCCCAGGATTGGGATGCGGCCGAGCAGCGGAAGCCGGTTCTCGGCTTCGCCGTCCTGGGAGAACTCAAGACCACCAAGCACGATTGCGAAGCCGTCCGGAATCGTGGCAATGCTCGACAAAGAGCTGTCCTGCCGCGGTGGCGGGAGGGCTGGATCGCTCGAGTCACCCACGAACGAACTGAGCGAGATGTCATACTCCAGGATCAGATGATCGCCTTCGGCAATCTGTGGCCGAAGGGTGACTTGCGTGCCCGCTTGGGATGAT
>CALCCF010000080.1 GCA_937899905.1 uncultured Phycisphaeraceae bacterium | reverse complement strand
GAGGGCATGCCCAGGAGGGTCTTGCGTGGCAGGTCCTTGAGCGCACGGAGTATGATGTCGGTCGCGCTGATGCTGCCTTCGTCTATGAGAACAACGACGGGGCCGGTGTAGATCGGGTCGCCGGGCTTGCGTGACACAACCGTGTAGTGGGGACCGCTGAACCGTCCGTGCGGGGGCTCCCACTGCGGCTGGAAGTTCGTGCTGAATCCGTCGATCGCGTCGCGCTCGGCGGGCGACCACCCGTTCCACGATGCCGGGAACGCGCGCCGGTTTGCCAGGTGGCCGTTGGGGGCATCGGGGTCGTCTCGAACGGAGAGAAGGGCTCGGGCGGTGTTGATCACACGCGCGGGCTGCTGGCCATTGGCGTCTGCTTCGGCGTCGAGTAACCACGGGACGAGGCGCGTGATCGCGTCTCGACTTCCCCCGCCGTTCCCGCGCACATCGATGATGAGTCCGGGAGCATCGGCCATCGCCTTGAGATCGCGCTCGATCGCTTCGAGTTCGGGGCCGGCCCGGTGCATGCGGTCGAGGCGGATGTAGCCGATCCCCGAGTCGAGCACGCGCGATTCGCTTCGCGGCCAGACGCCGTAGATCCCGCGACGGTCGGTTACGGTGATCTGGAGATCGGCGGTCGATGAGCCGTCGGCGTTTCGCAGTCGAAGGTCGACGGTCGGATCATGCGGGAGGTCCAGCTCGTCTCGGATGAGATTCACGTAGCGGAGCAGGCCCGCGGACCGTCGTCGCACGAGCGCGGGCGAGCCGTCGGTGACGTAGGCCGAGGCCGCTTCGATCCATCGCTCGATGGGCACGCCGTCCATGCTGCTGACGTAGGGATGATCGGGATCGAGGAGCTCTCCCGTGGCCTCGCGTGGATCCCGGCGGAACGCGACGACGCCGCCCTTGGCGTGCTGGAAGAGCGCATCAAGCCGCCCGTGGGGCGCGAACTCGAGCCAATCGTCGATACTCGCGTGTCCATCGCCGAGGCGTGCGATGAATCTCTGTGCGGCGAGGACGGCCTCGCCGAGCGTTGGATTGGTGCCGATGCGGTCGATTTCTTCCTTTGAGGCGTCGATCAGGTCGAGGCCCTTGAGATCGGCGTAGGCGTGGTGCATGCGCACGTTCGCGATCAGTTCATCGAATACGAGTTCGACATCGACGCGAGTGCTCGCGCGTCGCTCCAAAAGTGCATGCGCTTCACGAGCCTGTCTCTCACGCCGATTTTCGACGACGAGGGATCGGTTCTCACGCGTCATGGGCACATGGGGCATGACGAGCGTCCGCTGCTCGTCGAGCGTGCGTAGCTCGCGCCTCACGGCCTCATTGGGCTCAATGCCGAGGCCAGCAAGGATGCTGACCAGATCCTCGGCGATCCGTCGGCGTGGGTCACGCTGGTCGCGTCGGCGGGCCTCGGCCAGGATTGTCTCGTAGTCGATGTTGTTGATTCCGACCCACTCGAACCATCGATCTCCAACGAGCACCTGGGCCCGATCGCCGTCGAACACGATATCCGTAAAGGGAGAGCGCTCCCCGGCTCCCCCACCGGCGAAGTCGTGTCCACGCACAGCGGTCGCCATGAGGAGCATCAAGGCGAGGATGAATACCACTGGGATTTGGGGGGTTGTCATCGGGCCGCTCCCTTGCAGCTTCGTTCCTACGTCTACGGACCACTCAGGGGCGCTGTTCCTCGGCCGTCAAGACGCCGGAGCTCGGTTCGGCGGCCCCTATAGTCGGCCCTTCATGCCAAAGACCGAGGAGGAGATGCATGCCACCAGCCGCCGAACCGATCACGATGTCCGCCGACACGCTGCGGGTACCCGACCACCCGATCGTGCCGTTTATCGAGGGGGATGGCACGGGGCCTGATATTTGGGCTGCGTCGGTGCGCGTCTTCGATGCGGCGGTCGAGAAGGCGTACAGCGGTGGCCGCAAGATCCAGTGGCACGAGGTGCTGGCCGGCGAGAAGGCGCACAACCAGACGGGGAGTTGGCTGCCCGACGCGACGCTCGACGCCTTCCGCGAGTACCTCGTTGGCATCAAGGGACCCCTGACCACCCCCACCGGCGGGGGCATCCGTTCCATTAATGTTGCGCTCAGGCAGAAGCTGGATTTGTACACGTGTCTGCGGCCGGTCCGATGGTTCGAGGGCGTGCCCAGCCCGCTGAAGGACCCCGGCAAGACCGACATGGTGATCTTCCGCGAGAACACCGAGGACATCTATGCGGGCATCGAGTTCGAGGCCGGCAGCGAGGACCTCGAGAAGTTCAAGCAGGGCTTCGGCCAGACGTTCCCCGAGCGCTGGGGCAAGGTTCGATTCCCGGACTCGTGCGGCATCGGCATCAAGCCCATCTCGAAGGAGGGCACGACGCGCATCGTGCGTGCCGCGATCCAGTACGCGATCGACCATGATCGTCCGTCGGTGACGCTGGTACACAAGGGCAACATCATGAAGTTCACCGAGGGTGCGTTCATGAACTGGGGCTATGGGGTTGCCGCCGAGCACTTTGGTGCGACGCCGCTCGACGGTGGGCCCTGGCACCACTTCACCTCACCCAGCGGCAAGCAGATCGTCATCAAGGACGTGATCGCCGACGCGTTCTTGCAGCAGATCCTCACGCGGCCGGCCGAGTACGACGTGATCGCGACGATGAATCTGAACGGCGACTACGTGAGCGATGCACTCGCAGCGTGCGTCGGCGGCATCGGCATTGCGCCGGGTGCGAACATCAACTACGACAGCGGGCACGCGATCTTCGAGGCGACCCACGGCACAGCACCCAAGTATGCCGGCCAGGACAAGGTGAACCCCGGCAGCGTGATCCTCTCGGGCGAACTCATGCTTCGGCACATGGGCTGGAACGAGGCGGCCGACCTGATCATCAAGGGCGTGGAAGGCGCGATCGCCGCCAAGACGGTGACGTACGACTTCGAGCGCCTTATGGAGGGGGCGACGCTGCTGAAGTGCAGTGAGTTTGGGAATGCGGTCATCACGCATATGGGCTGAGGCCAACGGGCCTGCGACTGGGGGGGGGATGCGTATGCGGATGATGCTGTTCACAGACACGCTCGGTGACGTCAACGGCGTCAGCCGGTTCATCCGCAACATGGGGCACGAGTCGATCGCGGCCGGCAAGGAGATGCTCATCGCGACATCGACTCGATTCGAGATTCCGCCGGAAGACTGCTTCTTCAACTGCCGGCCGAAGTTCGCGATGAAGATGCCCAAGTATGCGGAGCTGGATTTCGTCATACCCAACAAGACCGACCTCGTGCGCAGGGCCGAGGAGTTTGCGCCCGATGTGGTGCACGTTTCGACGCCGGGCGGCGTGGGTAAGGTCGGGCGCGACTTCGCCAAGAAGCGTGGCATCCCGATCGCGGGCGTGTACCACACCGACTTCCCCGCGTACCTCGAGCACTTGTTCAACGAGGAGATGTACGGCACGATCACGGCCCAGTACATGAAGTACTTCTACAAGCCGTTCGAGCTGATTCTCTCGCGTAGCGAGCAGTACATGGAGTCTCTCGAGAAGCTCAACTTCTCGCACGATCGCATGGCCAAGCTCGAGCCGGGCATCAAGCTCGACGATTTCGACGCGAGCCATCGCGATGAGTCGGCCTGGGACGAGTACGGCCTGCCGCGAGACTCGGTGAAGGTCTTGTACGTCGGGCGGATCAGCACGGAGAAGAACCTGCCGGTGCTGACCGAGATCTGGCCCAAGGTCCGCGAGCGTGCGCGTTCGGCGGGTGTCGACGCGCGCCTCGTTGTCATCGGCGGCGGGCCGTACCTCACCGAGATGCAGTCGGCGCTCGGCGGGCACGGCACTGTGTTCCCGGGCTTCAAGCACGGCACCGAGTTGGCGAAGCTTTATGCATCGGCGGACATGTTCGTCTTTCCTTCGCTTACCGACACGCTCGGGCAGGTCGTGCTCGAGAGCCAGGCCAGCGGCATTCCCGTGATCGTGGCCGATCAGGGCGGGCCGAAGGAAGTCGTGGACGATGGCGCGACGGGGCTCGTGCTGCCGGGCAGCCGGCCGGCTGCGTGGGTCGACGCGGTGAGCGATCTCGTGATCGATCACGAGCGACGCAAGGCGATGGGCGCGGCGGGCGTGGCGTACTCGAAGAACTTCTCGATCTCGGCGAGCTTTGAGAAGTTTTGGGCGGCGCACGAGGCGCTGATCAAGACACCCGAGCTTCAGCCGGCCTAGGGCCAGGGCTCGTAGCGGATCGTCTCGGTGAGGGTGTTGCCCTCGCCCACGATCGCGACTCGTGGGCGGTGCGTGCGATACTCGGCGTCGTGCATCAACGCGTAGTGCATGATGATGAGCTTGTCGCCCGGCGAGACCAGCTTGGCGGCGGCCCCGTTCACCTCGATGACGCCGTCGTCGCCCAGGAAGACGTAGGTCTCGAAGCGCTCGCCATTCGCGGCGTTGGCGATCTCGACGGCGTCGCTGGCCCGCAGCCCCACCGCCCGCAGTAGACGGCGGTCGATCGTGATCGAGCCGACGTAGTCGGGGCGGGCGGCCGTGACGGCGGCCATGTGGATCTTGCTGTGGAGTACCTTGCGGAGCATCTGGCCGATGATGATACGTTGGGGAGTGTCCGGAGCGGCCAAACCCCGCGGCGAACGGCAATACGCTTGGGTCTCAGGTCGTTGGCCCGCCGGAGCACACTGCCGCACTTGCCGGCCGATTGGAGCGAATGCATGTCGAGCGTTTTTACTCGTTTTTTGATCGGTATCGCGGCCGTGTTGGCCCTTTGTGCCACGTCGACCACGGCGTTCGGCCAGTTTGGTGGCTGGGGCGGCGGCGATGGCTCGCGTCTCAGCCGTGAGCAGATTGAGCAATACGGGACGCTGCTGGGCCTTGACGAGACGCAGCGCGAGATCGCCCAGATGATGCTCGAGGAGTACCTCGACGGCGCTCAGACCGTGATGGACACGGTGCGTGAAGCCGCCGACAAGGCCCGCCAAGAATTCGAGGAGACGCGTGACCGCTCCGTGTGGGCGGGCATGCGTGAGGTGCAAGAGGCCGCCCGCGAGCGCGTTGACACGCTCGAAGATCAGTTTATGGGCGATCTTCGCATGATGCTCTCGCCCGAACAGGACGAGGCGTGGCCGAGGGTCGAGCGGGCCCACCGCCGCGCGAAGAGCCTGCCTCGCGGCCTCATGAGCGGCGAGCGCGTCGATCTCTTCGAGGTGGTCCGGGGCCTGGAGCTCGAGGGCGAGGCATCCGGTGCCGCCAAGACGCTGCTGAACGACTACGAGCTCGCACTCGACCGCGTGCTGATCACGCGTGACCAGATGTACGAGCAGGGCATGGCGATGTTCCGCGAGCGCGACTTCGAGGCGCTGCAATCGCACTTCGAGGACGCGCGAGACGCGGCGATCCGTGTGCGTGATGTGCACCGCACGTTCGCTCGCAGGCTCGAGGGTGTCGTGCCCGGTGAGAAGCTCGACGCCATGCGCGGCGCGATCCAGCGGGCCAGCTTCCCGTCGGTCTACCGCGAGAATCGTTCGGACCGGGCGATGGCGTTCGTCAAGGACATCGAGGGCCTCACCGACGATCAGCGGTCGCGATTCGACGCGATCATGACGGAGACCAACCGTCGCATGGCCCAGGTGAATCGCCAGATCGCCGACGCCATCGAGAGCAACGAGGTGAACATGGGCATCCGCGACCTGATGCGCGGTGGGCGCCGAGGGAACGAAGCCGGCACCCGAGAGATGTTCGCCGAGAAGCGCGAGGTGATCGATCGGGCCATCGATCAGTTGCGGACGATGCTCTCCGAAGAACAGGCCGCCGCCTTCGATGAGGCGGTCGGATCTCCCGAAGAGGCCGAGCGTGACGGCGGACGCCGTGGGGGCAATCGCGATGGCGGCCGCGGGCAGCGGCAACGCGCGCCCCAACGCCTCTAGCGCCAGAGCGTTCTTCCCATATCGAAGGACGGCCGGCCGGACGCGGCGCATCCCCGTGGGAGTGCGAGCCGCGTCCTTGGCTTTTGTATGGGCCGAGCCGGCATGTTAAGACTCAGGCCGGAGTGATTCGTGGGAGGTCCATCGATGCGAGCGAGTCTCGGACTGGTGTTGGTTGTCGCGGCGAGTGGTCTGTTCGTGGGGTCGAACACGCACGCGCTGGCCCAAGAGCGGATGGTGGTCGCGACGTCAGGACGTGCGATCGGCCCCGGTGGCTCGGGCAGGCTCACGCGTGAGCTGGTCGAGCGCATGGCCGATCGGCTCTCGCTCGATGAGATCCAGCGCGAGATCGCGATGGAGTTGTTCCGCGAGCTCGGGAGCACGCGTCAGGAGCTGGGCGACGCGATGAGGCAGGCCATCGAGGCAGCGCGCACGGAGGTGGACGACGGAGACTTCGCGGCCATGATCACGAAGATCCGATCACTGACTTCGGCCTATTCCGATCGCATGAGCGAACTCGAGGCCGTGTTCATGTCCGATCTGCAAGCAATGCTCACCGAAGAGCAAGGCCAGCTCTGGAGCCACGCCCAGCGCATGTATCGCCGGGGTACACAGATGCAGTCGTTGACGCGATCCCAGGCACGCGTCGACATCGACAAGCTCGTGCGCGACGAGTTTGACGCTGCAGCAGAGAACGAGGACATTCGTGAGGCCCTCGAACGCTGGGAGATGCAGATCGACTCGATGCTGCTTGACCGCAAACGCAAGGCGGACGCAATGGAAGACGGCAACGACGGTGGCTTCCAAGAGCTCGTGATCGGCGGCACGGACGACCCATACAAGGACCTACGCGAGGTGGACGGTCGCATCGTGACGCTCGGCGAGCAGACGGTGCGTGCGATCGCGGGCATCCTCGAGGACAACGCGATCGAGGAGGCATGGCTGCGCAGGGCGTTCGCGAGGGTGTACCGAGAGACCGACGGCGAGAAGCGGCTGGCCGCGGCGATGGAGCTTGGCGGCCTGAGCGACGAGCAGCGCGAGCAGCTCGACGCGGCTTCGACCCAGCACTATCGCGAGGTGGGACCCGCGCGAGACCGCTGGGTGAAGGCGGAGTCTGAGCGCGAGGAGGAGAACATGCTGCCTCCGGGCGTTTCAGTGGTGATCAGCGGGCAGGGCGAGTCTCCGTCGGACGAGGCACGCAAGGCGGTGGACGACCTCGACGAGCGGCTCGAGCGCCGGCTGGCGGCGATCCTCTCCGATGCGCAGTTGGCCGAGTTGCCCGAACGTGCGGGCGAGAACGCCGACGTGCTGTTCCGGCCACGCCCGGTCGACGGCCAGACGATCCGCATCGGGGGCTAGGCCGTACAATGTTGGAGGTTTCGTAGTGTTGGCCGGAACTGCATGTCGTTGTGGGCGTGCAACTTCGGTTGGGGGTTGCCCAAAGGAAGAGTGGTAACCGGGACGGTGGATCGACTCGCCCCGTTCGAGGGCGACACCCGGCCTGGCGTAGGGGAACATGAGAATGGCGACTTCAATCATCCGTAGCGGGCAACGCATGAGCTTTGTTCGTATTTTGCTTGTATTTGTGCTCGGGCTCACGGCGTCGCCGGCGCTGGCTCAGTGGGGCATGGGCATGGGCGGCGGCGACGCCATGCAGATGGCCGTGAGCCGCGAATCAGTGGACACATACGCCGATCTGCTCGGCTTCGATGACGTGCAGCGTGATACCGCCAAGATGCTCCACTCGGACTACCTCGACAAGTTCAAGAGCGCCAACGACACGTTCACCGACGCGATGCAGAAGATCCAGGAAGAGGCCGGCCAGTCGGGCGACTGGCAGAAGATGATGCGGCCGATGGGCACCATCATGGTGGGCTTCTTCGACCGGCTTGAAGAGCTGGAGGAGACGTTCTTCAGCGACATGAAGATGCTCGCCATGGAGCCCGCCCAGGAGGCGGCGTTCGTGCGTGTCGAGCGGGCCAGGCGTCGCGAGACCGTCGGCATGGCCGGCCAGATGGCCACGATCAGCGGGGCCACCATCGATCTGCACGACATCGCCCGCGAGGTCGAGGTTTCGGGCAATGAAGCCGCCCGCGACGCGTTGCTCGCCTATGAGGCCGAGATTGACCAGATCAACACCCGGCTGATCGACCGGGCCTTTGGCTTCATGCGCGACAACCTCGAGCGCATGAAGAACATGGACGACGACGAAGAGAACATGGGCTGGAACGCGGAAGCCATGGAGAAGATGCAAGAGGCAATGTCCGATATGCGCGACCTTGGCTCCCAGGGCAAGAGCGTCAACGCCCGCTATGCCCGACAGATCATGCAACTCCTTCCCACCGAGCGACAGAGCGATTGGGACCGCGAGGTCAAGCGTCGCACGTGGCCGACTGTGTACCGCGACAGCAGCGTCGAGCGCCAGATGGACGCCGCCGAAAAGCTGGACAGCCTCTCAACCGAGCAGCGCGAGAATCTGGCCGCGATCCGGGACTCGTACCAGCGTGAGGCCACGCCCATGAACGAACGCTGGGCCAAGGCCATCGACGAGGTGCAGGCCAGCGAGGATGGCAACTGGTGGGGCTGGGGCGGCGAAGACACGGAGGCCGATGAGATCGAGAAGGAGCGCGAGGAGCTCGACGAGCGTTTCGTCGAGCGCGTGCGGGCCCTGCTCACGGCCGAGCAGCTCGAAGACATGCCCGACGTCGGCGGCTCGGGCTTTGATGCCGACGCCGTGCTCCGGCAGTTTGGTGGGGGCTAAGCCGCCTTGGATCCGGCCACACGCACAGAGGAGCCTGCAGCACCCTCGCTGGAACAGCGCAACGGGCATGCCGACTCGGAGCCCGCAGCAGGCTCTGTTGCACCAGCGCCGATGCTGACCGAGGCGCCCTCGGTCGAGCGTGCTATCGCAAGACTGATGGGCGGCGACGACATCGCACGCCTTCATGCGGCACCGATCGGCGAGCGCGACGGGCGAGTCGTGCTCGCGATGCTTGACCCGCGAGATTGGGCGTCGGCCGACGAGGCCTCGTTGATCGTCGGTCGACCGGTGACGCCGGTGGCGATCGCCGAGCCAGCATTCCGTGCGCTGGTGCAGCGCGAGTACGGCACGACCGCCGCGGCAATGGCCGCGAGCCTCGGCGAAGGTGGCGATGACGAGATCATGGCCAATCTCGAGTCGATCGAGGCCGAAGACCTGCACCGGATGGCCGAGCAACCCTCGCTCATTAACCTTGTGAACCTGCTCATCCTTGAGGCGATCCGCTTGGGCGCGAGCGACGTGCACGTTGAGCCGTTCGAGCGCGATCTCAAGGTCAAGTACCGCATCGACGGCGTGCTCGTCGAGCAGCAGCCGCCACCAAAGCGGCTGCAGCCCGCGATCACAAGCCGCATCAAGATCATGGCGGGTATGAACATCGCCGAGCGGTACGCCCCGCAAGACGGGCACATCACGCTGCGATTCGACGGCCGCAAGATCGACATCCGCGTGTCGACCGCCCCGACGATCTATGGCGAGTCGATCGTGATGCGTGTGCTCGACAAGCAGAGCCTGCAGCTCGACCTCGAAACGCTTGGAATGCGCAAGACCGATCGCGACGAGGTCGATCGGCTCATCGCGATCCCGCACGGCATGGTGCTCGTCACCGGCCCGACCGGCTCGGGCAAGACCACCTCCCTTTACGCAGCCCTAAGCAAGCTGTACGATCCGCGAAAGAAGATCATCACGATCGAGGACCCCGTCGAGTACGAGCTCGAGGGCGTGAACCAGATCCCCGTGAATCCGAAGCGAGGGCTGAGCTTCGCGTCTGGGCTGCGCTCGATCCTGCGCCAAGACCCCGACGTCGTGATGGTGGGTGAGATCCGTGATGGCGAGACCGCCGAGATCGCCGTGCGCGCCGCGATGACGGGTCACCTGATCTTGTCGACGCTGCACACGAACGATGCGGCCAGCGCCATCGGCCGCATGCTGGATATGGGCATCGAGCCGTTCCTGCTGGCCAGCGTGCTCGAGGCAGTCATCGCGCAACGGCTGGGGCGCCGTCTTGCCAGGGCGTACGCGATGCCCCACCGCCCGACCGAGGGCGAGTTGCAGCGGCTAACCGCCGAAGAGCGTGCGATGTTCGCAAACGCGACGGGCGAAGCAATCGACTCGCACGACGCGGGCGACGCCGTGTTCAAGGGCCGCATCGGCTTCTACGAGGTCATGACGGTGACCCGCGCGATGCGGGCGGCCATCGGCGAGCGCATGAATGCGCAGCAGTTGCTCGAAACCGCGGCATCGTCGCACATCACGATGCGGCGCGACGGCCTGCTCAAGGCGGCCCAAGGCCTGACCACGGTCGGCGAGGTGCTTCGCGCGACCCAGGACAGTGGCACGGACATGATGCTTGGCGGCGATGCCGCTGGGGATGATCGCTGATGCCGAGCTTTCGCGTGCAGTGCGCTGGAGGATCGGAGGCGCCGATCATCGACGCGCCCACACGCGCGGCTGCGATTCGTGAAGTCTCGCGCCGTGGTCTGACACCGCTCGTGGTCGAGCCCATGGACGCATTGGCGGCGTCGACGAGTGTGGACTCGGCCAAGGCCGAGGCTGCGACGCCTACGGCCGGCTTCTCCCTTCGCGGCGGCCGCTTCAACGGCACGCAGAGGGCCGCGATGATGCGCGAGCTGGCGACCGGCCTCGAAGCGGGGCTACCGCTCGTACAGGCGCTACGCCTCATCGCCCGCCAGCGCACGAGCCGGGCCCAGCGCGAGGTCATGGAGCGTGTGATCGATACGGTCGAGCATGGCCGCAGCCTGGCCGATGCCATGGAGGACGCGCCGCAACTCTCCAGCGAACTCAGCGTCAGCATGGTGCGAGCGGGTGAGGCGTCGGGCAAGCTGGGCGAGGTGCTGGGCCAATTGGCCGACCTGCTGGAACGCGACGTGCGGTTGCGTCGCGCACTCGTCGGCGCAACGACCTACCCGGCATTGCTCGTGCTCCTGTGCGTCGCCAGTGTCGTGCTCGTCTCCACCGTCATCGCGCCGCGCATCCTGGAGGAAGCTGCGGGCGCGATCGACCAGTTGCCGTGGCCGACGATGGTGGTGCAAGCCTTCGCCACGCTTGTGCTCGACTGGTGGTGGCGGATCCTGGCATTGCTCGGGCTGTCCATCGCCGGCTTCGTCGCCGTTCGCCGCAGCGCCGAGGGCCGGCTGAGCACGGACCGCGCATTGCTCGCGACACCGCTCATCGGCACACTCGCGCGCGACGTCGCCGTGAGCAGATTCACGCGGACGCTGGGCACGCTCACGGGCTCGGGAATCAGCCTCCTGCAAGCGCTGCGCATAACGCGGGCGACGCTGGGCAACAAGGCCCTCGAGAATGTGATCGACGACGTCGTCAGCCAGGTGAGCCAGGGCAAGACGCTCGCGGCCCCTATGGAACAGTGCGGCTACTTCCCGCCCATGCTCGTGCAGATCGTGGCAATGGGCGAACGCAGCGGCAGGCTCGAAGAACTCCTGGGCCATGCGGCCCGCGCGATGGAAGAACGCACCGAGGCCACGCTAAAGCTGGTCACAACGCTGCTGCCGCCGGTGCTGGTCATCGCGATGGCGGGTGTGGTCGGCGTCATCGTGCTGGCGATTCTGCTACCGATGCTCGAACTGCAGGACGTGGCCGGGAGCGCGATGTGATGGAACGGATGGTCTGGGGAGCACACAGCATGAAGAAGAACAAGCGAGTCCGTGGTCGTACTGGCGGTCGTGGCTTCACGATCATCGAGGTGCTCGTGATCATCACGATCATGGGCATCATCGCCGCGGTCGTGGTTCCGCGCCTGTTTAGCCGCATCGGCCAGAGCCGGACAGCGAAGGCCGAGAGCGACGCGGCCAGCATCGCGACCACCGTCAGCACATTCCTCATCGACATGGGCAAGCTACCGGACACGGGCACGCTCGACTTCCTCATGGAAGAGCCCAGCGGGATGAGCGGCACGTGGCGCGGGCCATACCTGAGCAACGCCGAGGCGCTGAACGACCCCTGGGGCAACCCATACATCATCCGCGTGCCGGGCGAAAAGAACGTCGACTTCGACATCGTGAGCTACGGCGCCGACGGGCAGCCGGGCGGCGAGGGCGAAGACACCGACGTCATCAAGCCGTAACCGACGCTCAGGAGCGAGCCGATGCGCCGAGCGTTCACGCTGGTCGAGTTGCTGGTCACGATCGTGATCGTTGGGCTGATCCTCGGCTTGGCGGTGCCGCGTGTCTCAGCGTTGTCCGGGCGCGGCGTTGCGGCGGAGGCTGACGCGATCGCGGGGCTGCTCTCATCTGCGGCCGGTCGCTCGGCCGTGGCGTCGCAGCCCTTGCGTGTTCGTGCGGAGGCCAACTCGGTGGCCGTCGAACGACGCGAGCTGGAACAGAGTGGCAGTCGCGAAGTCTGGGTTTGGCGGCGCGACCCGTTCATGCCGAGCGTCGAGCTCAACCGCGGCTGGATCGTCGGCGCCTTCGCAAACGGCCTGAACACCTCGGGGCCACCCTGGATCATCGAGCTCGGGTCGGAAACGTCGGTCGAGCTCACGATGTCGGGCAGCGACATCCCGGTGTCCATCACGCTCATGCCCGGCGCGTTGCGTGCGGTGGTGGTCGAGGGTGAGCGTGCAATCGAGCCGCCCGGGAGAGTCGACCTCGACGCCAGCGGCATGGGGAACTCACCGTGGTAGGGGGCGGCCGGCGACATGGATTCCTTCTGGTCGACGTGATCGTCGGCACCGTGCTCCTTGGCATTGCGTTGGGCGGCATACTGACGGTATCCGTTCGCGCCCTGTCGCTACAACGCGAGTCGGGTGACCTCCGCCAGGCCGGTATGGTCGCCGACGAGATCATGTCGACCGTGCACGCCTACGGCACCGAAGAATACCGCAACGTCATCCGCTCGCGGGGCCGAGCTACGGCTCCCTTCGATCGCTTCTCGTACGAGATCGATGTCGATGGCGGTAGCGTCGGTGAGCCCGATGAGGTGGAAGTTCTTGTGACGTGGCAATCGGCAACGGGCCAGCGTCGTTCGTTTGTCCTCGAGGCGCTCATTGCGCCGAGGCTCGGAGATGAGCCCGATCCGAATCGCCAGCCGCCGGAGCCGATCGACCGATGACCGCCCGACCGCGCCAACACGGGTTCACGCTCATCGAGACGCTCGCGGCCGCCGGCGTGCTCGTGCTGATCTCGGCGCTCGTTGCGGCGAGCGTGTCGCGTTTGGCCTCGGCCCGCGAAGCCTCGCGAGCCCAGGCCCGGGCGTGGGGGGGGGGCGACCGTTGCCGCCCGAACCGGGTGGAGAGCGATCCGACTGACTCGGCCGGCGATCCGCGGTTGGGGTGAAGCCCGCCCCTTCGGGTGTCCGATAGCACGATGAGCACGTCCGCCCGCCCTCCGGCGGTGGCGTTGTGCGCGTGCGGAGGATGTCTGTGCCCGACGACGAGGCCAATCCGGACACCAACGAAGGCGCCAAGCCGGCCGATCAGAAGGCCGGGCAGAACGCGTCGGGCGACGCCGCCGAGCCGACCGGCCCGCTGGGTTGGTCGGCGGTCTGGC
>CALCCF010000079.1 GCA_937899905.1 uncultured Phycisphaeraceae bacterium | reverse complement strand
TGGCACGCCTCAAGGAAGACGACCGGGACGCGGTGGTCGGTCAGCAGCGGGCCAAGCTCGTCGGTGTACACGGTCTTGTGGCGGCGACCGGTGAGCTTGGCGTCGTCTTCGGGGTTCTCGAAGCAGCGCCCGCCCAGGCCGACCCGCTTGTCGTAGCCGCCGTGGCCATCGAAGTGGACCACGTGGTACGGCGTGCCGGCGTCTCGGGCGCGATCGAGCTCGTCCCGCAGCGCCGGGAGCGTCGCGGGGCGCAGCACGCGGATGTCGACCAGGCCGCCGAGCGCCTCGGTGGCCTCCACCAGCGGCAGGGCGCTGGCGCGGTGGTCGATGTACCCGCACACGTCGTCCTCGGGGCGGGCGGTTACCAGTAGGATGCGGATCGGCGGGATCAGCAAGGGCGCTTTGAGCGCTAGCGTCCCACGCAACCTACGCCGCACACGCGTGGGCGAGGCGCCCTGGAACAGGAACCGCTCCTCGTTGCGGATCAACTCCCAAGGCTGGCCCAGCAGCAGCGTGGCGGCCTCCTTGGCCGAGGCCACGTCGGCCTCCGGTGCACCGGCTTCGAGTACATCATCGACGCGCACCGAGAAGCGGCGGTTCGCCCCGTCGTCGACTCGGGCCCAGGCGCGCATCACCCCTTCAGTGTGGACGAGGGGCAGCGCCGCCTCGTGCAAGAGGCGGCCCCATACGCTCAGGTGATCCTCAACTCGTTTGGCGCGGTCCTTGAAATGGGCGCTTGGCCACACGGCGTACTTCTCGAGGTACCACCGCAGATCGTCGGCCTCGATCGGCCCCAGCGGAGCCCGGAGACGCCACGAACGCTTGCTATTCACGTCCGGCATGCCGGGAGCGGCCGGCCTGTACACGAGCCTCGCCCTGGCGGTCGGGCGGCGCACGCCCTCGCTCTCTTCCATCTTGAGGTCGGACAGCTCGAGGACCAGGTCTTCGAGCGGCGGGGCGTCGGGCCGCGAGAGATCGAACCTCTCGGTGGGCAGCCGCGTGCCGATCGCCTCCAGCAGATCGCCGAGCACCGCTTCGGCCCCGGCGAGATCCGCTGAGGCCTCGATGTACACGGGCGTGTCATCGAAGATCGCTTGCATCACGCCAAGCCTGGTGCCATCGATGGAGAGCGGTACGACGCGGTACGCGTCCCGGCCGCGACTCTCTTGGACGCTCATCGCATGCTTCAGTTCCCGCCCAACCCACTGCGATTGCAGCGAGTCGGGGCTGACGACGACCACGAACGCGTCGGCCTTCTCGATCGCCGCCTTGATCTCCGGCCACAGCGAGTCGCCGCCGCGCAGCTCACGAGAATCCACCCAGCCGGAGAGCCCAAACAGCTCCACTTGCTCGCGGAGTTTGCGAACGAACGCGTCGTCCGCGGTCGCGTGTGAAATGAAGAGCTTGGCCATCCGGATCTCCTTCCGCCGTCCGGCGATCCCTACCGGAACATCGTCGCAGTTCTAATCACATCGAAACTCGGTCGCTACTCGTTGCGGGCTGCGCTCCTGTTGGACGGTGCTCTCAAGGTTCCATAGCCACATGCCTCACCACAATACGTTTTGATACTACCGCACAAACGGTGCCGCACATGCGATCGTTCGGCTCCCAAAACCGCTTTTCTTAGGACGCATGTACCTCTGCAACGCCTGCTGAGTTTCTGGGAGAGGCGGATCCGAGAGTCCCCCTAAACAGGGGGGTAAGAGAGGTCGGTTCTCCTCCTGGGTGGATGCGTGGCCGCCGAGCATCGGCATGATCGAGGTCCGAGCCGCTGCGCATCGCGAGCGACGCCCTCGCCCGAGAACACGATGCCCACGTCCGAGAGCCGCGTTTCGCGCGGAGATCGCCCGATCCGAACAAAACCGAGACTTTTTTTGTGGTCAATGTTCGAGTTAGCCGCCCTCGCCATCATGCCAGGAGGGGCAGCGTCCGGATCCACTTGCGCGGATTGCCAGGACTCGCGCGGGGATTGCCAGTCCGCGGCTCCGGACTTGCGGTTCGTGCGAGAGAATCGCCGGATTGCGAGCGGTGGCCGGCAGGCAAGACGAGAGGGCCGCCGGCCCGTTCGAGCGTCAATTCAGTCCGCACGATGGCGCTGGCTTTCCGCTGACGGATGTTGGCGGACTAAGCGAGCGAGACAGGAAGCCTTGTGAGGGGAGTGGCGGAAGGCGGGCCCTCTGCTTCGCGAGCGTCGCGTTCAAACAAGAAAGCCCGGGCTGGCGACCGGGCCTGGCTGGGGTCAGGTGCTGACTTTGCTCAATGCTCCACGCGCTTGCCGAGCATCGGGCCGACGCGGTCGACGAGCCGGTTGAGCGTCTGGCGGTCGCGTGCCTCGGCGTTGAGCCTCAGCAGGGGCTCGGTGTTGCTCATCCGCACGTTGATCCACCAGCCCTCGCTCTCGAAGCAGTCGATGGTGATGCCGTCGAGGTTGTCTACGAGCGCCTCGTCGCCGGCGAGCTCTTCTTCCAGCTTGTTGATGACCGCCTCGGGCTCCTCGTTGGTGAAGTTCATTTCGCCGCTCTGCACATAGCGAGCGATGGGCTTGACAAGCTGGCTCAAGCTCTTCTTATTGCGGCCCAAGAGCCCGAGCACGGTCGACATCGCGATCGCGCCAGAGTCGGCGTTGTAGTTGTCTTTGAAGTAGAAGTGTCCGCTGAGCTCGCCGCCGAAGACGGCCTGGTGCTCGGCCATCGCCGCCTTCATGAACACGTGGCCGACGCGCCCGCGCACCGGCTTGCCGCCGGCCTTGGTCACGTCCTCGGGCACGGCCTTGCTCGAACGCAGGTCGTACGCGATGGCCGCGCCGGGCTCGCGCTCGAGTGCGTCGATCGCCAATAGTGCGGTGAGGTGGTCGCAGCCCACAATCTGAGCCTCATCATCAACGACCATGCAGCGGTCGGCGTCGCCGTCGAAGCAAAAACCAACGTCGGCCTTGTGCTCCATCACGGCTTCTTGCGTCATGCGCATGTTGCTCTTGACGAGCGGGTTTGGCGGGTGCGCGAACTCGCCGCTGGAGTTGTCCATGTTTAGCGTGATGATCTCGAGCCCAGGCAGGTACGCCTCGACGGCCTCGCCCTTCTCACCAAAGACGTTGGGGAGCATTGTGCCGGCCATCGCGTTGGAGGCATCGACGACCGCCTTGATCTTCTTCCCTTCCAAAGCCGAACCGCCGGAGCGCAAGAAGTGACGCACGTGCTTGGCGTAGGGCTTCCAGAGATCGCGCTGCTCGACGCGGCCCGAGGGTTCTTCGATCGTGCGCATGTCGGCCATTGCCGCGTGCTTACGAATGTCGGCCAGCCCGGTCGCCTCGCCGATGGGCCGTGCCTTGGGGCCGGCGATCTTGAAGCCGTTCCAGTTCGGCGGGTTGTGGCTCGCCGTGACCATGACGCCGCCCGCGCAGCCGAGGTGGTTGATGGCGAAGTAGATCATGGGCGTGTCGACCAGGCCGAGATCGATCACGCTCACACCCGCACGCGTCAGCCCGTCGATCAGTTGATCGGTCAGCGTCGGCCCGCTCTCGCGCATGTCGCGGCCGACGACCACGGTCCGCATCATCGGCGTGGTCTCTCCCGCCGCCGCGGCGATCTCGAGCATGAACCTGCCCGTGCCCACGCCCACCTGCCAGGCCATGCGATCGGTCAGGAGATCGGGGTACGTGCCCCGAATGTCGTAGGCCTTGAAGACTCGTCCAAGCATGGTCGCTCCGTCGGTGCGTGGGTGGCGCGGACACGCGAATGTGCCGCAGGGCCGACACGTTAGACGGAGTCTTGGTCGTTGTCTGCGCTGTCAAGGTAATGTTTGGTTCACCGATCGCTCCGCGTTTTGGCTGCCCCGCAGGCTTAGCAGCGACAGCGTGTGGAAGAAGATCGCGTACGGCACCAGAAAGAGCGGGATCATGCCCGTGGGAAACTCGATGAGCCGGCTGGGCGTGTCCTGCGGGAAGAGGTTCTGCGGCCCCTCGCTCGAGGTGAATCCGAAGAAGAACGCCGAGGCGAAGTCCGCGATGCCGACGACGGCAACCAGCAAGATCATCCAGACAGGAATCTTCGGGGCCCGTGCGAAGGCCAGCAGCACACCTAGCGCGACCAATGCCGCGAAGACATCGCCGAGTCCTGCGGGCCATGCGAACACGGCCGGCACGTGCCCGCGTGCCATCTCGATAAAGAACACAGCCCCGATCGCGCGCCAGAGCTGCAACCCGATCAGCCATCGCTGGCTCAATGGCTGGGCGAGCGCCCACTGACGGAACGCGATGAGCAACGCACTCGGCAGTATCCACGCCGCGGGCACCACGAGGTTCCCGGGCATGCCCATGCGGCTGGGCACACCCCACATGCACACGAGCGTCATGAGCGCACCGAAGACGAGCCATAACGCGCCGAGCAACGCGCCCTTGCGCACGTCGGCCCCGCTGAACGCGTACGTCGCGAGGATGTGGAACGGGGTCGTCATCATCGCCGCGATGATGATGAACACCGTGATGGGATGGCCGTCATAGATCGCGTTCATCGATCGGGCTCCTCGAATCACTTGGGTTGCGGCGCCAGCTTGGCTTCGGTGCCGGAGATGTGCTTCAGCCCCCAGTCGGCGACGGCGCGGAGAAGCGGTTCGAGCTCGCGGCCTGCGTCGGTCAGCCGATAGCGGGCCCGTTTCTGGCCCGTTGGGACGAATCGCTCGGCGATGCCGTTGGCGACCAGATCATCCAGGCGGTCGGCCAGGATGTTGGTCGCGATGCCCTCGGGCGACCGAGCGAAGGCAGAGTACCGATCGACACCCCTAAACAGATCTCGAACAACAAGCAGCGTCCATCGATCGCCCAGCAGATCGAGCGTGCAGGCGACGGGGCAGCAGGAGCGGCGGGGGCGTTCAGCGGGTGCGGGCATGAGCTAGATCCTAGCTTATCACTTGCGATTTGCAAGTAAATAAGCCCGGATGAGTCGAACTGCACCAGCGAGCTCGGCCGTTGCTATTGCCTCCACCCACTGGGTTTGTCTATCATCGAGGCCCGCGCCGGCGGGTTGCCCCGGGTCGTTCCGGCGGCAAACATCGCAACGCCGTACGCACCACCGCGTCGCGTGGAAGCCGATCTTGGCCGGCCCACGCATCCGGACACTCCGCTCACCTGATGGGTGACGGAGCCGTCAACCGGGGCCGGTGGGAGGTGGAGAATCATGGCCAAACGAGAAGTCGCTCACCAATTCAAGATCATGGCCCCCGGTGGTCAGGCCACGCCTGCTCCGCCCTTGGGTCCCGTGCTGGGTGCCAAGGGTGTGAACCCCGGCCAGTTCATCCAGCAGTTCAACGCCGCCACGGCGCAGCTCAACGGCAAGATCGTCGGCTGCATCGTGACCTCCTACACGGACCGCTCGTTCGAGTTCGAGGTCAAGAGCTCGCCCGCGTCGGTCCTTATTAAGGAAGCCGCCGGCATCACCAAGGGGGCTGGCACCCCGCAGACGCCCATCGCCAAGATCACGCGGGACCAGTGCCGCAAGATCGCGGAAGAGAAGATGGCCGACCTCAACGCGGTCGACATCGAGATGGCGGCCAACATCATCGCAGGTACGGCCCGCTCCATGGGCGTGACGGTGGAGGGCTGACATGGGACGCATGAGCAAGAGAACGAAGGCCAATGAAGAGATGGCCAAGACCGACGTCTTTCCGGTCGAACAGGCGATCGCGGAGGTCAAGAAGTTCAAGGCACCACGCTTCGACCAGACCGTTGAAGTCTGCATGCATTTGAACATCGATACGAAGCAGGCCGACCAGGCCCTGCGTGGCTCGGTTGCGCTGCCCAAGGGCATCGGCCAGACCAAGCGCGTCGTCGCGTTCTGCAGCGAGGACAAGATCCAGGCCTGCCTCGATGCCGGCGCCATCAAGGCCGGCGGCGAGGATATCGTCGCCGAGATCGAGGGCGGCTTCTTCGACTTCGATGTGGCCGTGGCTAGCCCCGACATGATGCGTGTCATCAGCAAGCTGGGCCGCGTGCTTGGTCCCAAGGGCCTGATGCCCAGCCCCAAGGCCGGCACCGTCACACCCGACGTGCCCACGGCTGTCAAGGAGTACGCCGCCGGCAAGCTCGAGTACCGGGCCGATTCGGGCGGCAACATCCACGGCGTCATCGGCAAGATGAGCTTCCCCGAGGCCGATCTGAAGGAGAACTACGAGTACTTCGTTCAGGCCATCGAGAAGATCCGCCCAAACGCCGTCAAGGGCGACTACATCAAGAAGATCACCATCAGCGGCACGATGACGCCTGGCGTCCGCGTGTTCCATGAGGCCGCCGAAGCCGCCTCGTAAGGCAGCGGAAAGGAAGTCACAATGTCTAAGCCAGTCAAAGAAATGATGATGGCCGACTACCTCGCCAAGCTCGGCGAGAACACCGACGCCCTGCTGGTGAACATCCGCGGCGTTGACGCCAACAGCACGAACGCGCTGCGCAAGGACCTCGCCAAGAGCGAGATCTCGGTCACCGTGCTGCGCAACAACGTGGCCCGCAAGGCCTTCGAGGGCTCGGGCCTCGAGCCGCTCGCCGACCTGCTCACCGGCCCCAACGCGCTCGTGTACGGCGCCGAGACGGTTGTAGAAGTCGCGCGCAAGATCGTTGACATCGCCGAGGACATGCCCGACATGGAGCTCCGCGGCGCGGTGCTCGATGGCGAGCTGTTCGAGGGCGAGGATGGCGTCAAGCGTCTGAGCAAGTTCCCCACGCGCGACGAGGCCATCGCCAAGGTGGTCACCGTGGTGCTCTCACCCGGCGGCAACCTCGTTGGCGCTGCCAAGAGCCCGGCCAGCAACATCGCGAGCATCCTCAAGACCATCGAGGAGAAACTCGAAGCCGGCGAGACCATCGCCAAGATCGCCTAAGACCCACACCGGCCCGCCCGCGGAAACGCGAGTGGGCCGCTTTGTTTGCAGCCGCCGCGTGCGGCGACATCCGACTGGCCCCATCATGGCTCGTTTCGTGCGGGCCGGGGTTAAAGCACCGAACGGTTCGGGCCCACTCGGAGGCGATTCGCACGCGGCCAAGACTCGGAAAGAAGACCGACCATGAGCGACGAAGGTGCGACCAAGACGTTCGATGAAAAGATCACCAAGATGGGCGACGAGATCGTCGGCCTGAGCCTGAAGGAAGCCGTCGACCTGGCGGACTACCTCAAGGACACCTACGGCATCGAGCCCGCCGCCGGCGGCGCGGTGATGATGGCCGGCCCCGCCGACGGTGGCGGTGGCGCGGCTGCCGAGGAGAAGACCGAGTTCGACGTCGTCGTCAAGGGCGACGGTGGCAAGAAGATCCAGGTCATCAAGGTCGTCCGCGAGGCCACCGGCCTGGGCCTGAAGGAGGCCAAGGAGATGGTCGACAACCTCCCCGCCAAGGTGAAGGAAGGCATCTCCAAGGACGAGGCCGACGCCCTCGCCGAGAAGCTCAAGGAAGCCGGCGCCGAGGTCGAGGTCGCGTGACCCACCTCGTTTCAGGGATTGGTCCGGCCGCTTGCCGGTCGCCACCCCAGCAGTCGAGCACAGGGCCGCACGCCACGCGCGTGCGGCCTTGTCGTTTCTTGTCGGATATGAGTCTGTGAAGATAGAATAATGTTAGGGTTCAATCGGCGGCCGATAATCCTGCGCCTAGCAAATCACCTTGCCCTTGTCAAGAGTATTTTGCGAGGCTATCCTAAAAGTTGCGTCATGAAACAGGACGGGGCTGGCGGCGATCCGAACAGCACGATGTAGACCAGGAGGGCCCTCCGCAGGCCAAAGGCTGTGGACTCGGGCCCAATTCCCATCGCGAGGTGACCGATGGCGGCGATGAGCGTGCGCAGTTATGCCAAGCGCGGCGACACCCTCCCAGTGGGCGATCTTACGGTCGTCCAGAGGCTCGCTTATGAGCGATTCCTCCAACTCGACAAGGCGCCCGACGAGCGCGATCCGGAGATCGGCCTGGAGTCATTGCTCCGTGAGGTCTTCCCGATCGAGAGCTACGACGGCACCATGCGCCTCCAGTACAGCCAGTACGAGCTCGACGAGGCCCGGTACACCATCGACGAGTGTAAAGAGCTTCGGCTGACCTACGGCCTGCCCTTCAAGATCCGCGTTCGCCTCGAGCGCGAGGGCCGCCCGGACATGCCCGAGGAAGACATCTACCTCGGTGAATTCCCGATCATGATCGGCGGCGGCGAGTTCATCGTGAACGGTGCCGAGCGCGTGATCGTCAGCCAGCTGCACCGCTCGCCCGGCGTCGACTTCTCGAAGACCGAGGAAGAGACCGACCGCCCGCTGCACAGCGCCCGCATCGTGCCCGAGCGTGGTTCGTGGATCGAGATCTCGGTCAACAAGAAGGACCAGCTCGAGATGCGGATCGATCAGTCGCCGAAGATGGCGGCGACGACGTTCCTGCGTTGCCTGGACAACACCGTGGCGGCGACCGAAGCGCTGCTGAGCCTCTTCTACGAAATCAACGACGTCAAGGCCAACCAGCTCCATGAGGAGGACTGGGCCGCCGCGCCGATCGTCGACACCGAGAGCGGCGAGATCCTCGTCGACACCGGCTTCCAGATCGGTGCCGACAACCTCGAGAAGATCCAGGCGTCGAGCCTGAAGACCGCCCGGGTCATTCAGAACCCCAGCGATGCATTGATCCTCAACACGGTGGCGGCGGAGAACCTGCGCCGCTTCGCCGAGGAGTTCAGCGTTGAAGAGCCGCACGAGCAGGCCCTGCTGAAGCTCTACACCAAGCTGCGCCCGGGCAACCCGCCGCAGGTCGAGAAGGCCAAGCAGCTGTTCATCGAAAAGTTCTTCGACGACAGCCGCTACCGCATCGGCCGCGTCGGCCGCTTCCGCATCAACCGCAAGTTCGGCTTCGAGGACTCGGTCGATAGCAACTACATCCGCGCCCAAGACCTGCTGCGCATTATCCAGTACCTCCTGGACCTGCGCAGCAACCGCCTCGATCCCGAGACCGGCCAGTCGGTCGCCGTCGAGGACGACATCGATCACCTGGGCAACCGCCGCCTTCGCACGATGGACGAGCTGGCCGTCGACGAGGTCCGCAAGGGCTTCCTGAAGCTCAAGCGCACCGTCCAGGAGCGCATGAGCGTCAAGGACCCCGACGAGCTGGCGAAGATCGCCGACCTGGTGAACTCCAAGAGCATCAGCAGCGCGATCGACTTCTTCTTCGGCCGCAGCGAGCTGAGCCAGGTGGTCGACCAGACCAACCCGCTGAGCACGCTCGTGCACGAGCGCTGCCTGTCGGCCCTGGGCCCGGGCGGCCTCAACCGCAAGCGCGCCGGCTTCGAGGTTCGCGACGTCCACATCAGCCACTACGGCCGCATCTGCCCGATCGAGACGCCCGAGGGCACGAACATCGGTCTGATCGCCCGCATGTCGATCTACTCGTCGATCGATGACTACGGCTTCTTGCGCACGCCGTACCGCGAGGTGAAGGACGGCAAGGCGACCGGCGAGGTCGTGCACCTGCGTGCCGACGAAGAGATGCGCGGCGTGCTGGCTCCGGCCGACTCGCTCGACAAGGACGGCAACTTCAACAGCGGCGCCGTGCTTGCTCGCGTGGCCGGCGAACTCGCCGAGGTGCCCGCCGAGAATGTGGCTTACGTCGACATCTCGCCCAAGCAGGTCGTGGGCATCTCTGCGGCCCTCATCCCGTTCCTTGAGCATGACGACGCCAACCGCGCCCTGATGGGCTCGAACATGCAGCGTCAGGCCGTCCCGCTGATCAAGGTCGATCCGCCGTGCGTCGCCACGGGCATGGAGAAGTCCGTCGGCACCAACTCGGGCATGGTCATCAAGGCCCGCGTGGGCGGCGTGGTCACGTTCGTCGACGCCGAGCGGATCATCATCGACAACAGCGACGAGTACGTGCTGCGGAAATTCCGCGGCATGAACGAGCGCACGTGCCTGAACCAGAAGCCCGTTGTCCGACCCGGCGACGTCGTCGAGACCGGCCAGGTCATCGCCGACGGCCCCTCAATCAAAGAGGGCGAGCTGGCGATCGGCAAGAACGTGCTCGTCGCGTTCAACACCTTCGACGGGTACAACTTCGAGGACGCCATCGTCATCAGCGAGCGCATCGTGAAGGATGACGTGTTCACGTCGATCCACATCGATAGCTTCGATGTCGAGATCCGCGACACCAAGCTGGGTCGCGAGGAGTTCACTCGCGACATCCCCAATGTCAGCGAGAAGGCGCTTCGCAACCTCGACGACGATGGTGTGATCCGCGTCGGTGCCCGCGTTGGCCCCGGCGACATCCTCGTCGGTAAGGTCAGCCCCAAGAGCAAGACCGAGCTGACGCCCGAAGAGAAGCTGCTGCACGCCATCTTCGGCCGTGCGGGCGAGGACGTGAAGAACGATTCGCTCGAGGTGCCCAGCGGCATCGACGGAATCGTGATTGGCGCCAAGAAGTTCAGCCGCCGGCTCCACATGAACGAGGAGCAGAAGCGTCAGCTCAAGGAGCAGATCGCCACCTACGAGGGCGAGCAGGACGGCAAGGCCATCGACATCTTCCGCGAGATGGTTTCGGCCATCAACGAGGCGACCGGCACCGAGCTGATCGACCCCAACACCCGCCAGAAGGTCGCCGCCAGCGACATCCCCGAGGTCGTGATCGAGCAGATCAAGACCTTCGAGCTCGGCTGGGTGAAGGGCAGCAAGGACGCCCGCGAGGACGCGGAGATCAGCTACAAGCAGTACTGGCCGCGCATCGAGGCGATCGAGAAGGAGAAGCAGCGTCGTGTCGCGCACATGAAGCGCGGCGACGAGCTGCCCGCCGGCGTGCTCGAGATGGTCAAGGTCTACATCGCCAGCAAGCGTCCGCTGAGCGTGGGCGACAAGATGGCCGGTCGCCACGGCAACAAGGGTGTCATCGCCCGCCTCGTCCCGATCGAGGAGATGCCGTTCATGGAAGACGGCACGCCGGTGGACATCATGCTCAACCCGCTGGGCGTGCCCAGCCGCATGAACGTCGGCCAGATCCTCGAGCTGCACCTGGGCTGGGCCGCGCAGGTCCTGGGCTTCCAGGCCGTGACGCCCGTGTTCGACGGTGCGACCGAGGACGAGATCCACGCCGCCATCGAGGAAGCCAACACCTACGTGAAGGACCGCAACGCGCAGGTCGAAGAGACCGGCGAGCACCCGCACCACCGCGAGCTGCTGGCCAACATGCCGCGTGGCGGCAAGATCCAGCTCTACGACGGCCGGACGGGCGAGGCCTTCCAGCAGAAGACCTCGGTCGGTTTCATGTACATGCTCAAGCTGCACCACCTCGTGGACGACAAGATCCACGCTCGTGCGACCGGGCCCTACTCGCTCATCACGCAGCAGCCCCTGGGCGGCAAGAGCCGCACGGGTGGCCAGCGCTTCGGCGAGATGGAGGTCTGGGCGCTCGAGGCGTACGGCGCGAGCTACATCCTGCAGGAGTTGCTGACCGTCAAGAGCGACGACGTGGAAGGCCGCACCAAGATCTACGAGAGCATGGTGAAGGGCACCCACAAGCTCGAGGCCGGCATGCCGATCGCCTTCGACGTGCTCTGCAACGAGCTCAAGGGCCTTGGCATGAACATCACGCTTGAGAAGCGGCAGACCGAGTTGGGCAGTTTGCTGTAGCGCAACACGCCCGTCCTGCTCCCCCTGCCGCGTTCCGAACCGATTCGACTTTCACCGGTAACCACCGGAGGCACACATGGCCGAGACCGTGTACGACCGCATCAACGACTTCTCCGCCGTCAAGGTGACGCTGGCCTCGCCCAACGACATTCGGGCGTGGTCCTATGGCGAAGTGAAGAAGCCCGAGACGATCAACTACCGCACGTACCGCCCCGAGAAGGACGGGCTGTTCTGCGAGCGCATCTTCGGGCCAGAACGCGACTACGAGTGCGCCTGCGGCAAGTACCGCGGCGTGAAGTACAAGGGCATCATCTGCGATCGATGCGGCGTGAAGGTGACCCACAGCCGCGTGCGTCGCAAGCGCATGGGCCACATCAACCTTGCAAGCCCGATCGTGCACATCTGGTTCTTCAAGAGCATGCCCAGCCGCCTGGGCACGCTGCTTGGGCTCAAGACCACCGAGCTCGAGCGCGTGATCTACTACCAGGACTACGTGATCATCGAGGCCGAGCCGGGCCTGCAGCTCGAAGACGGCACGAAGATCGAAGGCCAGACCATCATCACCGAGGATAAGTTCCGTGCCGCCCAGTCGGCGTTCGGCAACGCGTTCCGCGCGATGATGGGCGCCGAGGCCATCCGCGAGCTGATCGACCGCCTCGATCTTGACGGGCTGGCCGCCCAGCTCCGCCAGGAGCTGCGCGAGACCCGCAGCAAGCAGAAGATCAAGGACCTGGCCAAGCGCCTCAAGCTGGTCGAGAACATCCGCAAGAGCGAGAACGATCCGTCGTGGCTGGTCATGGACGTGATCCCTGTGATCCCGCCGGACCTGCGCCCGCTGGTGCTGCTGGAGAGCGGCAACTTCGCGACGAGCGATCTGAACGATCTCTACCGCCGCATCATCAACCGCAACAACCGCCTCAAGAAGCTGATGGACCTCAACGCCCCGGAGGTCATCATCCGCAACGAGAAGCGGATGCTGCAGCAGGCCGTCGACAACCTGTTCGACAACGCCCGCTGCCGCCGCCCGGTCGTCGGCTCGAGCAACCGCACGCTGAAGTCCCTGACCGACATGATCAAGGGCAAGCAGGGCCGCTTCCGCGAGAACCTGCTCGGTAAGCGTGTCGATTACTCGGCCCGTTCGGTCATCGTCGTTGGCCCGGAGCTCAAGCTCTGGCAGTGCGGCCTGCCCAAGAAGATCGCGCTGGAGCTCTACCAGCCGTTCATCATCCGCAAGCTGCGTGAGCATGGCCTGGCCGACACGATCAAGAGCGCCAAGCGCATGCTCGAGCGCCGCGACCCCGAGGTTTGGGACATCCTCGAAGAGGTCATCGACCAGCACCCCGTGCTGCTCAACCGCGCCCCGACGCTCCACCGAATGGGCATCCAGGCCTTCGAGCCCGTGCTCGTCGAGGGCAACGCCATCAAGGTGCACCCGCTGGTGTGTACCGGCTTCAACGCCGACTTCGACGGCGACCAGATGGCCGTCCACCTGCCGCTCAGTGTCGAGGCCCAGGCCGAGGCGCACGTGCTGATGCTGTCGACGCACAACGTCTTCAGCCCGGCCAACGGCCAGCCCATCATCTCGCCCAGCCAGGACATCGTGCTGGGTGTGTACTTCATGACGCTCATGGCGCCCGATCGCGGCGTGCCGACGAACGAGCTGCCGACCTTCAAGGACCGCTCCGAGGCGATCTTGGCCTACGACCAGGGCAAGATCGATATGCACGATCGCATCGTCGTCCGCCTCGAGCGGTTCAACGAGGTCGTGCAGAGCCAGGGCGGCGCGGTCGAGAAGCTGCCCGACAACCGCCGCGTGGTCACCACCGCGGGCCGCTGCCTGTTCAGCGAGATCCTCGAGCCGGGCATGGCCTTCTACAACTGCTCGCTGGGTAAGAAGGGCTGCGCTCGCGTCATCGACGACGTGTTCGGCGTCTCGGGCAAGCCCGCGACGATCGACCTGCTCGACCGCCTCAAGCAGATCGGCTTCAAGCACTCGACGGTCGCTGGCCTGAGCTTCGGCGTCACCGACATGCGTGTGCCTGCCGACAAGCAGGAGCTGCTGGGCGAGGCCCAGAAGAAGGTCGATCGCGTCGAGAAGAACTACGACCGAGGCATCATCACCGAACGCGAGCGGTACAACCAGCTTCTGGACATCTGGGCCGGCTGCCGCGAGAAGGTCACCAAGAGCCTCATCGAGACGCTCAAGAACGACCGTCGCCTGGAGAATGGCGAAGAGGCGCCGATCGACGACAAGTCGACCGAGCCGTACCTCAATCCCGTGTACCTAATGAGCGACTCGGGCGCCCGTGGTAACGTCAGCCAGATGATGCAGCTCGCCGGCATGCGAGGCCTGATGGCCAAGCCCAGCGGCGAGATCATCGAAACGCCCATTCGCGCGAACTTCCGCGAGGGCCTGAGCGTGCTCGAGTACTTCTCCTCGACGCACGGTGCCCGCAAGGGTCTGGCCGACACCGCGCTGAAGACCGCCGACTCGGGCTACCTCACGCGTAAGTTGTGCGACGTCGCCCAGTCCGTGATCATCGGTGAGGTCGACTGCGGCAGCCGCCGCGGCATCCCGAAGCGCGCCGTGTACAAGGGCGAGCAGGTCGACGTCCCGCTCAGCGAGCAGGTCTTCGGCCGTGTGAGCCTGCACTCGATCGTCGATCCGGTGACCGATGAGCAGATCGTCGCCGCCAACGAGATGATCTCCGAAGAGGCCGCCGCCCGCATCGACGAGCTGGGCATCGGCGAGGTCTTCGTCCGCAGCCCGCTGACCAGCGAGAGCCGCACCGGCTGCTCGGTGCTCGACTACGGCATGGATATGTCCATCGGCAAGATCGTCGAAGAGGGCATGGCCGTGGGCATCATCGCCGCCCAGTCGATCGGTGAGCCGGGAACGCAGCTGACCATGCGTACGTTCCACACCGGTGGTATCGGTACGCGTGACGTTGCCGAGAGCGAGTATCGCGCGGCCATGGCCGGCGTGATCGAGCTCCGTGACTGTGCCGAGGTCGAGGGCGAGGACGAGGACGGCACCACCGTGCTCATCTCGCTCAAGCGAAACGGTGAGGTCGCGATCGTCGACGACAAGGGCCGCGAGCTCGACAAGACCAAGGTCCCCTACGGCGCGCTCATCTACGCGAAGCCGGGCGAGTCGGTGAAGAAGGGCACGCCGGTCGTCAAGTGGGACCCGCACCGCACGCCGATCCTTGCCGAGAAGGGCGGTATCGTCCAGTTCGTCGATATCGAGGTCGGCCAGACGGTGCGTGAGGACGACGCCGGCCAGGGCAAGAAGGCCCTGGTGGTCATCGAGCACAAGGGCACGCGCTCGCCGCAGATCAACGTCGTGGACGAGAGCGGCCAGATCCTCGACTTCCACTACCTGCCCGCCAAGGCGCGTATCGAGGTCCCCGACGGCCAGGCCATCAAGGCCGGCCAGATGATCGCGCGTCAGCCCCGTCAGGCCGAGCGAAGCCAGGACATCGTCGGTGGCCTGCCCCGCGTGACCGAGATCTTCGAGGCTCGCAAGCCCAAGGACCCGGCCGTCATGGCCGAGATCTCGGGCAGCATCGAGATCTACAGCGACAAGCGCAAGGGCAAGATCACCATCCGCGTCGTGTCCGACTCGGGCATCGAGAAGGACCACCACGTGCCGCGCGACAAGCAGCTGCGTGTACACACGGGCGACTTCGTCAACGCCGGCGATCAGCTCACCGAGGGCCCGCTGGATCCGAAGGACATCCTGCGGATTAAGGGCGAGGAAGCCGTCTGGCTCTACATGCTCGAAGAGGTCCAGAACGTGTACCGGGCCCAGGGCGTGAAGATCAACGACAAGCACATCGAGCTGATCCTCAGCCAGATGATGCGCAAGGTGCAGGTGCAGAACGCCGGCGATACCGACCTGCTCCCGCAGGAAGTCGTCGATCGCTACGTGTTCACCCAGAAGAACCGCGAGGTCCTGAACATGGGCCGCGTGGTCGAGGCCGGCGACACCGATCTCCGCGTCGGGCAGATGTACACCCGCGGCGAGATCAAGGAAGCCAACGCCCGGGCCGAGGCCGAGGGCAAGGAGGGCGCCAAGGCCAAGAAGCCCAAGCCCGCCGTCGGCCGCACGCTGCTGCTGGGCATCACCAAGGCCAGCCTACAGAGCGAGAGCTTCCTCTCGGGTGCGTCGTTCCAGGAGACCACCAAGGTGCTCACCGAGGCCGCCCTCAAGGGCGCGTCGGACCACCTCATCGGCCTCAAGGAGAACGTGCTGCTCGGACACCTCATCCCCGCCGGCACGGGCTTCCGCGACTACCAGGACATCCGCGTCAAGCCGCTGGTGGCCCTGGCACCGATGTCGGCCGACGGCCTCGAAGACGAGAACGGCGAGCCCGCCATGCTCGAGGATGGCGACGCCATCGGCGTGATGCCCCAGGTCGAGGTCAAGGACTTCGTCATGGGCGAGAGCACCGAAAACGCGCCGTAGTCGATCTCAAGCCAGTGTGAATCAAGAACGCCGGCTTCACGCGCAGTGAGGCCGGCGTCTTTCGTTGATCAGAAGTTGCTGGTGCGAATCAGAACGGCAGCTGCACGCCGAGCTGGATCTTGTGTGCCTCGTAGTCGTCGCCGATGTCGCCCTCATACGCGAGGCGAACGTTGAACCCGCCGCTCGTGCGGATGCCCACGCCGGCGGTTGGGCTCCAGTAGTTGTCCACCGACGCGTCGTCGAGGAAGTCCGAGTAGCTCGCACCGCCGAAGACGTAGGCGTTGTCTCCGATGAAGTATGAAGCCTTGCCACCGACGCGCACAAAGTCCTGTGTGAACGCGGGATCGAACTCGAACTCGTCGAGTTCGAGCGAGATGGAATCGAAGTGGGTGTAGCTCACCGCGCCGCTGAACAGCCAATCGGAAACCTCATAGCTGGCCAGTGCCGTGCCGCCCACGCCCCAGAAGACGCCGCCGGAGATCATGTCGTAGCTGCCCGAGCCGGCGATCAGAGCACCGGGCGCGATCTGCAGAGTGAACCCGCGGCCGTCATCCTGCTGGATAAGCCGGATCGGGATGTCGACGTGCGCACCAAGCGTAAACACGTCGGCGCCCTCGACGTCGTAGTACGTGACCGGGAACGAGGCGGCCACACCAACGAATCGATTCAGCCTGTACTCGACGCTGCCCGAGAGGTTGACAAAGGTGCTCTCCAGGCCGTCCGCATCGGAAATGCCCGCCTGGGCATCAAAGCGAACGCGGAGCCCCTTGTCCGAACCCGGATCGAAGAATTGCATGCTGGCTGTGCCAACCGGAGCGCCCTCGCCCTCCATGCGCGTGTCGATCTGCCCGGCCGTCTCGTCCTGGTTGAATCCCGTGGTGTCGCCCACGGCCTGCATCCCGTCTTGTTCTTGTTGTTCCTGCCCGATGACTCGGAACGCGCCGGGGGTCGGCCGTACGACCTCGCCGCGCATGATCTGCCGCTCGAGGCGTGTCAGGTCCTGGTGCTTGCCAAAGCGGTTGTACTTGTACGAGGCCATGATGGCCGTGGTCGACTGCGGGTTGCCGTCGGTCACGGCAACGAGGGATCGCTGGTTGATCTCTCGTAGGAAGTCCGAGACGGTGTCGAGCCCCTCGCCCTCGAGGAACTCCTCGATCTGGTCCTCGACGTCACCGCTCGCATCGGTCGTGAAGACCAGCGGGTCGCCCTCGCGCCCGACGAACTGGAGCGTCGCTCGGTCGCCATCGTCCGACAGCGTGAACGTGATCGCATCGTCGACGCCGGCATATCGCAACGAGGCAGCAAAGTCCACGCCGTCAAACCGATCGAATGAGCCCTGTGTGTCCAGCAGGTCCTCCACGAGATCGGGCACCGACGAGCCGCCAACGACTAAAGGCTCGACCGCAGGATCGAACGGGTTGACCGCCACGCGGAACAGGTCCTGGGCCAGCACCCCGGTCGAGGAGGCGGCGACGCCGGCGAGGGCCAGCACGAGATTGGGCACCGAGCGGCGCATGGCATTTCTCCTTCTATTGGCCAAAGGGCACGGAACTGCGGAATGCTTATCGGTTCAGGAGCACCCTGTACTTATCAACGCGTCAGATTTGCCGGCGACGCGCACGCGTTGCCGCCATACCATGCTCCCCGAGGCGCGGGAGACTCGTGCCGACTGCTTCGCATACGCCCAAGCCGGCCGCCCAGGCCGCTGGAGGTGGCCTCGGGATGCCAAAAAGAGAAGACATTCGCACGATCCTGGTCTTGGGCTCTGGGCCCATCGTCATCGGGCAGGGGTGCGAATTCGACTACTCGGGGGCGCAGGCCTGCAAGGCCCTGCGGGCCGAGGGCTGCCGCGTCGTGCTGGTGAACTCCAACCCGGCCACGATCATGACCGACCCGAGCCTCTCGGATCGCACCTACATCGAGCCGATCACGCCCGAGAGCGTCCGCAAGATCATCGAGCGGGAGTGCGACGCCGACGCAGGTGGCCACGGCATCGACGCCATCCTCCCCACACTGGGTGGGCAGACCGCGCTGAACTGCGCCTGCGCCCTGCACGACGATGGCACGCTCGAGCACTTCGACATCGAGATGATCGGCGCCGACCGGCAGGTCATCCATCGAGCCGAGGATCGCGAGGCCTTCCGCGAGGTCTGCGAGAGCCAGAACCTGCCGCTCGCGCCGTCGCGCACGGTCACCAGCCTCGAAGAGGCGATGGAAGCCCTCGAAGACCTCGGCCTCCCGTCCATCGTGCGCCCCGCGTTCACCCTTGGCGGCTGGGGCGGCGGCGTCGCGTACAACACCGAGGAGTTCCGCCAGCAGGTCGCCCGTGGCCTCGCCGCCAGCATGATCGGCCAGGTCCAGATCGACAAGAGCCTGCTGGGCTGGAAGGAGTTCGAGCTCGAGGTCGTCCGCGACAAGAACGACAACTGCGTCATCGTCTGCGGCATCGAGAACATCGATCCGATGGGTGTGCACACCGGCGATTCGATCACCGTTGCGCCGATCCTCACGCTGACCGACAAGGAGTACCAGGTGCTCCGCGACGCGGCGTTTGCGGTCGTGCGCGCGGTGGGGGTCGAGACCGGCGGCAGCAACGTCCAGTTCGCGGTGAACCCGAACCCCGCGCCGACCGATGACGGCAGCGAGCCGTTCGAGTTTGTCGTGGTCGAGATGAACCCCCGCGTGTCGCGCTCGAGCGCGCTGGCGAGTAAGGCCACCGGCTTCCCGATCGCGAAGATCGCCGCCCGGCTCGCCCTGGGCTACACGCTCGACGAGCTGCGCAACGACATCACCGCGACGACGAGCGCGTGCTTCGAGCCCAGCATCGACTACGTCGTCACCAAGATGCCGCGGTGGACCTTCGAGAAGTTCCCCGAAGCCGAGGAGACGCTCACGACCCAGATGAAGAGCGTCGGCGAGGCCATGGCCATCGGCCGGACCTTTAAGGAGAGCCTGCAAAAGGCCATCCGCTCGATGGAGGTCAAACGCTTCGGGCTCGGCCTCGATCGCAACGACAAGTGGCTGACCGCGACACGGGCCATCGAGCGTGAGCAGCTCGTGCTCGACTTCGCCGACCCCAGCGACGCGAGCCACACCGTGAGCGCTACGGGGCTGCGCACCGCCGACGGCCAGCCGATCGAATGGCCCATCGACGACAACAAGCTCGCGCGCAAGCTCACCGTGCCCAGCCAGGGCCGGCTCTACTACGTGCGGTACGCGATGAAGATGGGCTGGTCGATCGAGGAGATCCGTGCGCTCACCAACATCGATCCGTTCTTCCTGGGCCAGATCGCCGAGCTCGTCGCCTTCGAGGACGTGCTGCTGACCTACGAGCGGCTTGAGGACGTCCCCGAGGCGGTGCTTCGCCAGGCCAAGCAGCTGGGCTACAGCGATGCGCAGCTCGCCAACGTCTACCTCGATGCCATACGCAGCGAGACCATCCTCGGCGTCCGGCAGCACCGCAAGTCGATGGGCATCGAGCCGGCCTTTAAGCTCGTGGATACCTGTGCCGCCGAGTTCGAGGCCGCCACGCCGTACTACTACTCGACATACGAGACGCCCATCACGCTGATCGACGAAGCCGGCAACGCCTCATCGGTCTACGACTCGGAAGTCCGCGTAAGCGACACACCCAAGGTCGTCATCCTGGGCGGCGGGCCCAACCGCATCGGCCAGGGCATCGAGTTCGATTACTGCTGCTGCCACGCGGCGTTCGCCGCCCGAGACCTCGGGCTCGAGAGCGTGATGATCAACTCGAATCCCGAGACGGTCAGCACAGACTACGACACGAGCGACCTGCTCTTCTTCGAGCCGCTGACGCTCGAGGACGTGCTGAACGTCACCGAGGCGCTCGGCGTCGACGGCAAGCTCATGGGCACCGTCGTCCAGTTCGGCGGCCAGACCCCGCTGAACCTTGCGCATGGTCTGGTCACCGCGGGCACGCCGATCATCGGGACGAGCATGGACTCGATCGACCTCGCCGAGGATCGCGATCAGTTCGACACCCTGCTCGAAGAACTCGGCCTGTCCCGCCCGGCCAGCGGCATCGCCCGCTCGCGGCAGCAGGCCGTCGCGGTGGCGGCCGAGATCGGCTATCCCGTGCTCGTGCGACCCAGCTATGTGCTCGGTGGACGCGGCATGGAGATCTGCCAGAACGTCGCGGCCTTACGCCGATTCGTCGACAGCGCCGTCGAGAGCGCGGGCCTCGACGGCGGGCTCGACGACGCGCCGATCCTGATCGATAAGTTCCTCGATGGCGCAACCGCGGTCGACGTCGACGTCATCGCCGACTTCGACCCGACCGGCCAGTCTGACTCGGGCCAGGCGATCGTCTGCGGCATCATGGAGCACATCGAGCACGCCGGTGTGCACAGCGGTGACAGCACCTGCTTCCTGCCACCAAACGAATTGCCACCCCGAACGATCGAACGCGTGCGCGAGGCCGCGACCAAGCTTGCGCGCGCACTGCGAGTTGGCGGCTTGATGAACGTGCAGCTGGCGATCAAGGACGACGTGGTCTACGTGCTCGAGGTGAATCCCCGTGCGAGCCGGACGGCGCCGTATGTCAGCAAGGCCACGCACGTGCCCTGGCCCAACATGGCCGCCCGGGTCATGATGGGCTCGACGCTCGACGAGCTCGGTGTCTCCGAGGTCTCGAGCACGGGCGCGTTCGCGGTGAAGGCCCCGGTCTTCCCGCACCAGAAGTTCCCGCGTGTCGACTTCGTGCTCGGCCCCGAGATGCGTAGCACAGGCGAAGTGATGGGCATCGACACCTCGCCGCCCTTGGCTCTTGCGAAGGCGGCCATGGCGTCGGGCAACGCCCTGCCGACCGCCGGCTCCGTGTTCGTCTCCGTCCGCGACGACGACAAGCCGGGAATCCTCCCTGTCGTCCGCGGCCTCGCGGCGATGGGCTTCGTGATCTACAGCACCGGTGGCACCGCCGACTTCCTGGCGAAGTACAGCGTGCGCGCCAACCTCGTACAAAAGATCGGCACCGGTGCCCGCCCGAACGTCGTCGACATGATGACCAGCGGCGACATCCAGCTGGTCATCAACACGCCCACCAACAGCGGCAGCGAGACCGACGAGGGCCTGATCCGCTCGACCGCCGTCCGCCTCTCGATCCCCATGATCACCACCGCGACCGCCGCCCGCGCCGCGGTCGACGCCATCGCCGCCCTCCGCGCCGGCGACTGGTCCGTGTGCGCCCTGCAAGACTATGAAGCCGCCGCGAAGGGCCTGATGCCCAACGGCGAGCCCGTTGGCGCGCCCTAAACGACGCGGATCGCGTCCGAAAAGTCTCGGCTTCGAATACGAACCCGTTCGTGACACCCCGGTATCGCGGTCGGTGTCGCTTTCGTGTTCTTGCTCTCGCGCCTCCAAAGCACGCCCAACGAGGGCGTTCTGACGAATGGAAACAGGGCGTATGCAACCCGTTGCTGCGTATGCCGAACAACACCACATGCCGCCCAACGGCGGCGAGAACCCTTGGCGAAGGCACGGAAGGGAGCCGCGGCCATGGTGCGCGCCGACATCGAGGCGCGAGTCAGTCGTGGACCGTGTTCGCCCCCTGCCAGAAAATCGCTCGTGTGCGCTGCCTCGCGGACGGGATCGCCCAATGGGGGACTCTGTACATGCGGATGAGAGAGCGCGACGCGACGCGATTGCACCGGCTGCGGGGCAAACCCGGTGAGTGCCCCAACGAGCTCGTGGTAGCCAACCACGACTGGCTGCACGGAAGGTTCCGGCTGCCCGTGGATTGGCCCGGGTTTGCCGACACCGGCCCGGTGCTCTGGCCGACGGTCGTATTCCACCGCGACCCCGTCGTGATCACGCAATTCAATTCGGATCCGGTCGTAGCCGATGCGAACACGACGATCATCTACAACCCCATGCGCACGTACACCCGCGAGGCACTGACCGAGCACGGTGAACGCTCCGAGTGGTACAGCGTGTCGCCGCTGCTCGCGCTCGAGATCGCGCGCAGCCTCGGGCTTCCCGCCGAATCGGCCGAATCGCTCGCACCCTTTACCCACACCGCCTGCACGCCCGCGCTGTACCGCGATCAGCGCCGCCTGAGCGTCCAGCTGGTCGACGCCGACTCCGATCCCGTGCAGATGTCCGAGGCGGTGTTCGACGTGTTCCGCCGCGCTCTGGAACCGGGCGTCACCGTGCGCCAGCGCCGCTCGGCCGCCGCTACCGAGCCCACACGCCGCACGCACCGCGAGCTTGCCGAAAACGCCAAGGCCGTCCTCGCCCAACGCTTCGGCGAACGACTGACGCTGGATGAGCTGTCCGATGAGCTGGAAGTCTCGCCTTTCCACCTCGCGCGCACGTTCCGCCACTGGACGGGCCAGACCGTGCACAAGTACCTCACCGCCCTGCGCATCGCCGCGGCTCTCGACCACATCGCCACGGGCATGCCGCTCACCGATGTGGCCTCGTCGACGGGCTTCTCGAGCCACAGCCACTTCACGCAAACGTTCGGCTCGTTGCTCGGCGAGAGCCCATCGGCCTGGCGTCGCAAGATCCTCCGCCCGGTCGGTCGCGATGGAACCGAACTGTCGATCAGCGAGGCCACGCCCGACCGCCTCGGTTCCCCGAGCACCGCGCAGGCATGCGCCTGGGTCATGCGCAATCGTGGCGCGAACGGCCTATCGGCGTCCTAGTCGCCAATGCACGGCCACGATCGACTCAGCTCGACGGGTACGTGCAGCTCGTGCGATCGGTCTCCCACACCGTGATGTGCAGCAGCCGGGCGCCCGAGCCCGTCGCGTCGATCGCCTCGCCCAAGCGGCGGAAGCACGCGCGGGCGATGTGCTCGACGCTCGGGTTGATGCCCTTGGGGCCAAAGTCCGGCGGATCTGTGTTCAGGTTCGTGTGGTCGAATGCCTCAACGATCGTCTCGTCGGTCAGCCGTTCGAGGTCGTGCATGGTGAAGGGCATCGCGCCGGTCTCGGGCAGCGGCGCCTCGACGGCCGGCTCGACCTGGTAGTTGTGCCCGTGCCCACTGGGGTTGTTGCACTTGCCGAACATCTTCTGGTTCTCTTCGTCGCTCAGCGAGTCGACGTGCAGCCGGTGGGCGGCCGCAAAGTCGAACCGCGTGCGGAGGACGACGGAAGACACGGTGCTGCTATCCATGGTGATGCTCGCGTACGGGGTCAGGTTCCAGCGCAGCCGCGCCAGCGTCACGGGCAGGTTGTCTTGCAATCGGAGCACAAGCTCTGGCATGAGCGTCGCTGGCTCGCGGGCGGGGTCGTCGTGGCAGGCCTCGGTGATCAGCGGCACGACGCTCCCGCGAACCGCCCGGTCGATCGCCTTGATGTCGATGAGGTAGCCGGTCGTCTCGTCGGGCTCGCCGCGAGCGGTCACATCGACGCTGTAGTACCGCCCCAGCCCGCGCATGGCCGGCTTGGCCGCATACCCGTTGGGGTCGCTGGCGATCTGGTCGCCCGGATCCCCGAAGGATCGGTCGTTCACGCAGAATCGCGTGGTCCGGTCGAGTTCGATGATCGGTCCCTTGGGCACGCCGTACTCCTCTAAGTGCCTGCAGCACAAGCGTAGTACGATGCCCTTCGCAGACCCCGCCGCACACGGCTCACGAACGGAGGAACCCCGATGCGCCCCAAGACCTTTGCTACCGCCGGACTCATGACGCTCGGCCTCGCGGGCACGCTCGCGCTCACGGGCTGCTCGAGCAACGGCGACCACGAAGACACGCAGACCGCAACTTCGACCACGGAGCACCAAGACATGGGTGATGGATCCAGCGGCGGACCGGGCCGCAGCGTCGCCGACAACGACCAGCCCTCGGCGTCCGGCCCCTCGGTCTCCGGCATCGCCTTCGACATGGCCGACGGCTCGCTCGCCAGCATGGACGACTACCAGGGCCAGGTCGTCCTCGTGGTCAACGTCGCCAGCAGGTGCGGCCTCACGCCCCAGGTCGCCGACCTTGAGAACCTGCAACAGGCCTACGCCGGCAAGCCCTTCACCGTGCTCGCGTTCCCGAGCGCGAGCTTCAACCAAGAGCCCCTGGGCACCACCGAGGCCGCCGCCTTCTGCGCCGACATGGGCGCGACCTACCCCGTCGCCGCCAAGATCGACGTCACCGGCCAGAGCGCCCACCCCCTCTTCGCGACGCTCGCTCAGCAGGGCGGCGAGCCCACCTGGAATTTCACCAAGTACCTCGTCGCCGCCGACGGCACGGTGATCGCCCGCTTCGGCCCACGGACCACGCCGACCGACGCGGCGGTGCAGGCGGCGATCGATCGGGCGCTGTAGGGCCAGACAATCGCTGCGTCAGAAAGCCTTGTGTTGGGATCGGTCTTCGGGTATATTGCCGCTGCCCGCCACGTCGAGGTGGTTGGGCTCGGGAGATGACCCATGCCCACCGCGCGATCGCCGCAGAGAGCCCTCGCCACGCACGTTCTCGCCATGCTTCTTTTGGGCGCGAGCGTCGGCCACGCCCAGAGCTCGATCGAGTGGGCGAGCCCGATCGATGGCGACTTTGGCTCGGCCTTCAATTGGTCGCCGACGGCGGTGCCCGGCCCAGGAGATACCGCAAGGCTCGGCGACGCCGGCGCCTACACCGTTCGCGTTGGCACTCGTTCGGTGCGGCTTCTCCATCTGGCCAATCCAGAAGCCAGCCTTGCCATCGAGCCGGGCGAACTGCTCACGATCTCCGGAACCTACGGCCCGGGGACGATCGTCGTGAACGCCGATCAGTCCGCCGACAACGCCGGCCTCGAACTCCAGGGCACGTCGCCGATCTCGGCTCGCGTGACCCTCAACTCGTCGCCCGACATCCGCTCGTTCGGAGACGCCTACCTGCTGGGCTCGCGGTCCGCCGCGATCCCGATCATCTCTTCCAGTGGCGTCGTCGGTGGGCGCGGGCGGATCTTCTACGCGTGGCGGAACAGTGGCACGATCGAGGCCGTGGGTCCGAGCGGCTACATCCAGTTCAGCGGCGCGACGATCACGCAGGGTCCATCCGGTGTCATCCGTGCTCGCGACCGCGGCGTGATCGACATGGCGTCATCCGGCGGTGGGCCGATCATCACGGGCGGAACCCTGGACGGGGGCGTTGGGGGTGTTCCCGCAATCTTTAACGGGTTCGGCACGATCGCCGATGCGATCTTCACCGGGCTCTGGGCGATCCCCTCGGGGAACAGTGTCCAGCTGGCGGGAGTGGCGGGAGGCGACGGCACGATCGTGGTGAACGAGTCGGCCAGGGTCGACGACTCCCGCCTCGAGCTCGCCGGCGGGGCGCTTGTCGGCCTGCGTATCGAGCTCAACGCGTCGCCATCGAGCCCGACCCTTAGCGAAGCGTCCGTCGTATGGACCGGCCTGGGCGAACCGCCCACGCTGCTGCCCCTGGGCGTGATCGCCGGGCGGGGCCAGATCCGGACGGGCCTGAACGTGCGTGGCACGATCTCGCCTGGCCTTCGGGTCGGAGACGTCTCGCACATCGCGGCGCCGGCGTCGCTGCGCCTAGAGCCCGCGTCGCGTGTCGAGATCGATGTCGCCGGCCCGCTCCCCACCGAGCACGACCGTCTCTCGGGCTCGGGCATACATCTTGGCGGGACGCTCCGCGTCCGCTTTGCCGACGGGTACACGCCGTCTGCTGGCGATCGATTCACGATCATCACCGCCTCGAATCTTGTCGATGCGTTCGCGATCATCGATATCGACCCGATCCCAGCCATCGGCCCCGCCCACGTGGTCTACACCGGCGACGCCGTGGTGCTCGTCCCCTGCGCCGCCGACCGCGACGGCGATGGCGAGCTGACGATCTTCGACTTCCTCGAGTATCAGAACCAGTTCGACGCGGGCGATCGGAAGGCCGACCTGGACGGCGACGGCCGGCTCACGCTCTTCGACTTCCTCGCGTTCCAGAACCGCTTCGACGCGGGCTGTGGCTGACGGCGGTCGAACACGATCGCTGCGAGCGGTCCTCGCGTATCCTCGCACATGCCCACCTTCCGCTACCAGGCCGTCGACGCCAACGGGCAGACCGTCATGGGCAAGCTCGCCGGCGCCAGTGAGGCGGCGATCCTGGGCGAACTCGCCGGCCGCAGCCTGGTGCCCGTCAGCGTCGAGCTCGAGAAGGCGCGGGCCTCGTTCAAGCGCAAGGGCCTCGGTGCACGACAGCTCGCGACGGCGTACCAGCAGGTGGCCGACCTGCTCCGCGCGGGCGTGCCGCTCATGCGCGCCATCACGCTGCTCTCGCGAGGCAAGAGCAAGCCCAGGCGCGCCGAGATCTTCCGGCAGCTGGCCGAGGCGGTCTCGCGCGGCGAAGAGCTGGCTGACGCGATGGCCGCCCAGGAGGGCGTGTTTCCCGACACCCACATCGCGATGGTCCGCGCCGGCGAGAAGGGCGGCAGCCTCGAACCCGTGCTGGTGCGCTTGGCCAGCATGGTGAAGGCCCAGGCCGAGCTGCGGGCCAAGCTGCTGGGAGCGCTCGCCTACCCGGCGGTGCTCGTCTTTGTCGGCGTCGCCGTGCTCAGCCTGATCTTCGGCGTGTTCCTCCCCATGTTCGGCGACGTGCTCGAGCAGGTCGACCCCATGCCGCCGATCACCGTGCTGCTCTTTGCCATCAGCGGCGCGGTGACCAGCAAAGGCCCGATCACCGCCCTCGTGCTCGCGATCCTCGCGGCCATCGCCTGGCGGCTCAGCAAGCGCGAGGACGTCGGCCGCGCGCTCACCGTCGCCCGTACGAAAGCCCCCATCCTCGGGCCGCTGGTCCGCAACATCGCGGTCGCCCGGTTCTGCCGCACGTTCGGGACAATGCTGGCCAACGGCGTGCCGGTCCTTGCCGCGATGCGCATCGCCGAGGACGCGGCCGGCAACGCCCTCCTGAAGGAGGCGGTGGCCGACGCCGGCGAGGCGGTGAAGGCAGGCGAGCCGCTGGCAGGCCCACTCGGGGCCAGCGGCCTGTTCGACGAGGACGTGATCGAGATGATCTCGGTGGGCGAGAGCGCCAACAACCTGGCCGACGTGCTCGAGACGATCTCCGAGACCATCGAGGCCCGCGTCGGCCGGCTGCTGACCACCGCGGTCGCGCTCGTCGGCCCCATGATGCTGTTGCTGCTCGCCGTGGTAGTGGCGTTTGTGGCTATCGGACTTATTCTGCCGATGCTAGAGCTCAGCAATGTCAGCTAATCAGGCCGGATCGCCCGGCTGCGCCGGCGTTACGCCCGGAGCGAAGCTAGCGTAGGCTAAGTACTCGGTTCTGCCCGGGCCATTCGGCCCTCAGGGTTGGTGGACGCAGGATGCACAGACGCGGGTCGGTCGAAGGCGGCCCGGAGGGTGACGGAACGATGCAGATGAAGTCTTTGACCACTGGCGGTCGTTTGTCCGGCACGCGCAAGGCGTTGCGGGCCAAGTCTTTGCAAGCAACGGGCCTGAAGCGCAAGGCCTTCTCGCTCATCGAGATCATGATCGTGCTGGCCATCATCGTGATGATCAGCGGGCTCGTCGGCTTCGCGCTGCTCAGCCGTCGCGACGAGGCCACCGTCCAGAAGGCCCAGATCGATATCGAGACCCTCAAGAACGGCCTGCTCGACTTCAACCGGCGCTACGGCCGCTACCCGACCGAGGACGAGGGCCTGTCCGTGCTCTGGAACAGCTCGACCGTCGATCCCGAGATCGAGGACCAGTGGTCGGCGACCATCAATGACAGCATGGCCGACGACCCGTGGGGCAACCCATGGGAGTACAACCCCGAGGGCCTCCGCCGCGAGGGCATGTACGACCTCTCGAGCAATGGCCCCGATGGTGAGGCCGAGACCGAGGACGACATCTACGCCTGGGATGAGGACGAGGAAGGCATGGACGGCGGCGGGATGGCCCCGCCCCCGCCGGCCGGCTGATCCAATCCCTGGGCGCGGATGCACGGACCGAGACGTACGGAGGTGTGCGGCCGATGCGACAACGCCGTGGGTTCACGCTGGTCGAGGTGCTGGTTGCCATCGGGCTGCTGGTGCTGATCGCCGCGCTCGCCCTCCCCGTCGCGCTCACCAACACCACCGGCGCACGCGCGCAAACCGCCGAGCGACAGCTCCGCCTCTCGCCGAGCGTGGCCCGGGCCGAAGCCCAGGTCGCGGGCGTCCCCGTTGGCCTGATGCTCCAACCCAGCGATGATGCCCGATCCCTGAGCGTCGCCATCGTCCGCGAGCCCGACATGCGGAGCGATCGGCCGGCGGATCTCGCCGCCGATCCCGATGATGTCGCCACGTGGCCGACCGTGGCCGAGCCAGAGGTGCTGCCCCGCGGCACCCGCCTATGGGACGGCGAGCTCGATGCCCTTGACGACGCGCTGGCCGAGCTCGACAGCCCGTCGCCTTTCGACGCCGCGCTCGAGCCCACGGAAGAACTCTTCGCCGACGCGCGTCCATCGAGCTTCGAAGACGAGGCACCCGAGCCCATCGTGCTGGCCTGGTTCCTGAGCGACGGCTCGGCCATCGTCGGCCAGCCCGCCGCCGTGCGCCTGGCCGACGGCCGCGTGCTCCGCGTCCGCGTCGAGGCCCTCGCTGGCACGATCGAGTACGACCTGATCGAAGTCGAATCGGATGACGAGCCCGCGACCGAGCCCGAGGACGATGATTCGGAAGCTGAAGATCCCAGCAACGCGGCAGAAGGTGCACGTGAGGCTGGATCTGAGAGCGGTCGGTCTGGCGGTCGTACCGCCGCCGATCCGTTGAGATTTGACTCACTGGACTTTGAAAGGCGTGACTTCGAATCGCGCGAGTTCGAGACCAGGGACTTCGAGCGGCGCGACTTCGGCAGCCGTGATTTTGATCCCCTCGGCTTCGAAGAACGGGGTTTCGAGGATCGGAGCTTCGAGGATCGTGCATTCGAACGCCGTGACTTCGAGCAGCGCGAATTCGACCCGCTCGAGTTCGATGATCTGGGTTCGCGCTTTTCCGATCCGGACTCCAGCAGCTCCGACACGGCGCGGCCCCCGCGACCGGCGGCCAAACCCGAAGAGGCCCAGCCCCAACCCCCGCAACCGAGATAGGCCATGCCAGCACGCGAGCGGCGGAGCCGCGAGCCAACACACCGGCACGGACGCCGGAACAGCGAGCATCGTGCGGGCGTCGTCCTGCTCGACCTCGTCATCGCGCTGGCGCTCTTCGTCATCGGTGGCCTCGCCGTCCTGACACAGCTCGAAGCCGGTACGCGCCGCATCATCGACGCCGAGTATCGCCTGGGTGCATTCGGCGTCGCACGGACGGCCCTTGGCCTCCTCGAGACCGGCGCGCTCAGCGATCGCGAGCTCACTGGCCCCGCGAGCGACTGGGCGACACCCGAGACCGAGGCAACGACACCGCCGCAAGCCGAGTGGTTCTGCGAGGTCGAGCTCGAGCCCAGCTCGTGGCCAGACCTGACGCTCGCCACCGTGCGCGTCCGCCGCGTGCCTACGGGATCCGAGGCCGACGAGTGGCCGGTGATCGCCACGCTGCGCCAGCTCGTCCCGCTTGAGCCGGTCGGGGGTGGCCCATGAGCCGCCTGTTCTTCCGGCGTCACGCGTTCACGATCATGGAGGTCATGGTCAGCATCGCCATCCTCTCGCTGCTCGTCTCTGCCCTCATGACCTTCGGCTTCGGCCTTGCCGACCGCCGCGACCGCCTGGTGCGCGAGGGCGACCGCAGCGCCACGCTCGCGCGCGTCATGGACCGGATCGAACGGCTCGTCTCGACCGCCGTCGACCAGCCCCGCGTGGGCACAGAGACGCTGCAGATCGTCGGCCGCGGCGTCTGGCCGCAGTCGGGCCGCGCGGGCGTTCCGGCCGGTCCGGTTCGTTGCACGGGCCGCCTCTCCTTCGATGCCGACGCGATGGAACTGAGCTGGCAAGAGACCAGCGACACCGGCGAAGAGTTCGAGCTCCTCGTCAGCGATGTGCAAGCCATCTACATCGATCGCTTTGAAGAACTCGTGACGACCTCGGGCGCACAGCCCCCGATACGCCTGAGCCTCTGGCTCGCCCCAGTCGGCGACGAAGCACAGCTCGTGGTCGACAACCTCGAAGACGACCCGTTCGCCATCGACGAGTTCGAGCCGCTAGACCCGTCCGCGATGATGCCGCCGCCCCCGGGCGAGGACGAGCTGCCCCCGCGCCCCGCCGACGTCGTGTTCGTCCTCGCCGAGCCCTTGTCGCGCCCGTCTCGCCCGTCGACATCCGGTGGGTCGGACAGCCAGCCCGGTGGCTTCGGCGAACCGCGTTCCGCACCCGGAGATCGGCCATGACCCGGTGCTCGTCTCGCAGGGGTGTGGCCGTGTTCGTCGTGCTCGTGGTCATCGCCATTGGTGCGCTCGCTGGCACCGTCGCCTTGCTCTCGGCACGCGCCGCCAGCGAGGGCGCGTCGCTCTCAGCCACACGCCTGCAGTCGCGCCTGACCATGCGCTCCGGCGTGCTCGCGCTCCAGCAACTCGCGATCGAGCAGCGCACCGACGTGCTTGCCGGGACCGACTTCGACGCCTCCATGCCCATGGAGATCTTCACCGAAGGCGACCGCATCGGCGTCGTCCAACTCGACGACTCCATCACGCCCGAGGCCGTCTCGCTCGACGCGCTCCTCGACGTAAACACCGCCACCGCCTCCATGCTCGCCAAGCTGCCCGGCATGGACGAGACAATCGGCTCGGCCCTCGCCGCGGTGCTCCCCGTGTCCTCCATCGGCGAGCTTCTCGAGGCCGAGGGCGTCACAGTCGAGATGGTCTTCGGCGAGTACGACGAGATGGGCAGCCTGACGTCCGAGGTGCCGCCGCTTGCCAGCCTGCTCACCGTCGGCTCGATCGACCCCAACCTGTCTCGCGGCGTGGGCTCGGTGGCCCCCGGTCAGGCCCAGATCAACGCGGCGGCTGAGTTCACCGACGAGACCAGGGCCCAACTCGACCAGCGTCTGGACCCACAGGCCGGCGGCAATCTCATCGCCGGATTGCTCGAGCAGGCCGATTCCGCGCCCAGCTCCCGCGCCGAGCTCGGCCGATCCCTGCGGTCCGCGCAATTCACCCTGGCGACCGGGGGGCAGATATTCGACGCCCTGTGCTTTGGCGAAGATCCCGTCGCCGGCCGCGTCGACATCAACCGCGCGCCGATCGAGGTGCTCGCGGTCATCCCCGGCTTCGACGAGGACGGCGTCGCCCAGCGCCTCGTCGACGCGAGACAAAACCTGTCGCCCGAAGATCTTGCCAGCGTCCTGTGGCCCTTGGAACAGGGCCTTGTCGATGAAGACGGCATGCTGTCGGCTGTCGATCGGGTCACGACCAGGAGCGTGCGTTGGGTGCTGCGTGCCCAGGCGGGCGGGTCGGTGCAGCGCGAGCGCTCCGTCGGCATCGACACCCTCGAAGACGCTCAGCGAGCCCGGGCCGGCATGGACGACGCCGACGCGGACCGCCTGCGCGACCGCGTCGCGATGGACCTGCTGGTGGACTTCTCTGGCCCCAGCCCCCGAGTCATCCCGCTCGGAGAGGTCAGCATCGCGGGCGAGCTGGCCTCTGTCGCCCGCGCCATGCGAGCCGGTGGCGATGGTTTCGCGCCGATCGATGAAGGCGATTTCGAGGCGGACCCAATGGGAGGGCCGCCAGCATGAGCGCCGCACGCATCGCCATCGAGTGGCACGGCGGGTGGCTCACGGCCGTCGCCATCGCGACCGAGAAGGGCCGCCCCAGCCTCGGCCCGGGCATCTGCGTCCGCGTGCCCGAGAATGTGGACGCCTCCGACGCCTCGCAGGTCGGCCGCTGGTTCGCCGAACAACTCCGCCAGGCCGATATCGCCGGCCGCAGCGTCGTATGGGTTGCCGGCCGCGGAGACGTGCTGCTCAAGCGCCTGAGCCTGCCCCGCCCGCCGAGCGAGAACCAACTGCCCGCAATGGTCAAGCTGCAGATGAGCCGCGCCATGCCGATGCAGGGCGCCGACGCCGCCAGCGACTACGCCATCCTCGGCGAGCAGAACGGCACGCTCGACCTCCTCGGTGCCTCTGCGCCAAGCGACCGCCTCGCATGGATGCGCTCCATGCTGGCCGCCGCAAAGCTGAAGCTCGGCTCGGTCATGCTCCGCGCCCAATGCTCGGCCTGCATCGCCGGCCTGCCCGACGCCGGCCAGGCCCGCATCGTCATCTCGCCCGGCGCTTCGTCGGTCGAGGTCGTCGTCGTTGAGCCCGGCGGCGTGGTCACCAGCCGCGGCATCGACGCCACCTGGCCCTCGGGTGACCAGGAGGGCTTTGTCAGACGCATCGCCGTCGAGGTCAAGCGCACATGGATGGGCTACCGCGTGGCCCAGCACTCCCTGCCCGTCCAGAGCGCGGTCGTCATCGGCGGCGACACCCTGTGCACGGCCATCGCCGAGGCCGTGGGCGACGCGATCGAGGTCGAATCGAGCGCGCTCTCTGCCACATCGATCGCCGCACCGAGCAGCGTGGGCAGCGCCGAGCCAACCCGATGTCTTGCGCTCGCCGGCGTTGGCATGCCCTCGTGCGACCGCATCGACCTGCTCAGCCCTCGGAAGGCAGTCGCAACCAGATCCAAGACGCGTGAGCGCGCCCTCCTCGGCGTGATGGCCCTGGTCGCCATCGCCGGCGTCGCGGGCGTCTTCGGCTTCATCGCTCTTGGAGACCTCACCGATGAGCAGGCCCTGCTCCGCTCACAGAACCAGCGGCTCAACGAGCAGTACCAGGACTTTCTCCCCAAGTATGCCCGGCTCGAGCACCTCCGTGCGCTCGCCCAATCTCGTCCGGAGTGGTCTGCCCATGTCGAGCGTGTGCTCTCACAGGCTTCTGTCGAGGGTGTGCGCATCGATCAGTTGGGCGGCGTCTCGCGCAGCGGAGTCTGGTTCGGCGATCCACAGCAGAACAGCCGGTACAACTTCTGGGACGGCGAGTATCGCCCGGCCGTCCGCGGGGCAATCTCGTTGCAGGGCGTGGGCGCGACACGCGAACTCTCGGGCATGGTGCGCGGCCGCCTCGTGAACGACCCGATCTACGTTGTGCAAACCCAGGGCCCCGACGCGGGCCTGGGCTTCAAGCTCGACATCGAGACCAACCGCCGCACCATCCCCGTGGCCAAGACAACCGAGCCCGCAGCCAAAGACGGGGCTCCGGCGGCCGAGCCTGACACCAGCGACGGGGGTGACGCATGAGCCCCAAGCTGAAGCTGGCGATCATCGCGGGCGGTGTCATCGGCGCAGGTCTCGCGGGGTACCTCGCGTACGAGCGGCTGTATGCGCAACGTGCCGAAGAGATACGAACCGCCATCGGGAATCTCGAGGGAAGCAACCGTCGGCTCGAGGTAACGATGCGCAACGACGCGGAGGTGCGACGCGACCTCGAAGCGATCATTGCGACGGCCATCGGTGGCGAGCGAGAGTCGCTCGAGCATCGCCTGCGCACCGCGGGAAGCGCGCTCGCCACGGCCGCTGGCCTCCAACGAGTCGAGGTCGACTCCCTGCCACCCCAGGCGCTCGGCAATCCCGCCGCCAACGCGCGCGGCATCGCGCGCGGGTTCCGCCAGTCGCTCCAGGGCCGCGTCGATGCCGGCCTCGTGCGCATCCAGATCGAGGGCCGCGGTTCGCTCGAAAGCGTGCTCAAGGCCATGACGCTCGCCGAAGCGCAGCGCTGGTCGCTCGGCATCGAATCGTGGACGATCAAGCCCGAGCGAGTCGCCGCCGACCAGCCCGCCGCGTTCTCCCTCACTATGGCGTTGTCCGTCCTATTCGTTGGAGACGACGGCGCGATCGTCGGCGACATCCCGATCGATCCGCTCGACGAAGTGGCCCAAAGCCGACTTGCCACGCTCGTCTCGTTCGATCCATTCCGCACGGCGCCAAAGCCCCAGCCGGCCGTCGCGGCCAAGCCGCAGCAAAGGCCAGCCCCAACACCCCCAGCCCCGCCACCCGCTGGTGATGGCTGGACGCTCGTCGGTGTCGTCGAGGGCCGCAGCGGGCAGTTCGCGATCGTCGTCCACCGCGACGGCCGCCGGCGCACGCTCGCGCTCGGCCAGAACCTCGGGAGCCTGCGCCTCGCGGCGATCGGGAGCCAGGCCGCCACGTTCGAGCTCGGAGAAGAGAGATTCCAGGTCCAAAACGGCGAGGCGCTTGCCGCCGCGCGCGAAAGGAAACGGCCATGACCGTACACACGCTACACGAAGACGCGATGCCGCGAGGCTCCAGGCCGAACACGAAGGGAGAGCCGCGCATGAGCGCCGCCGTGAAGGGAACGATCGCGGGCGCACTCGTGCTGTCCTGCGGCATGGCCGTCAGCGTGCAAGCCGCGCAAGAGTCCGCCTCCGGCTCGGCCCTGGCCGAAGCGCCTCGGCTCGATCCGCCGGCCGCCGCCGAGTCTGGAGAGCAGATCGCCCGCCCGCCAATCCGCTTCAGCTTCGAGAACGCGCCGTACTCGGAGGTCCTCAGCTTCTTCTCGCGTGAGGCGCGCGTACCGATCATCTATCAGGCGGCCGTACCCGAACGCCCCATGCGATTCAACAGCGGCGAGTCGTACGACTTCGACACCGCGCTGGACATCCTCAACCGGTTCCTGCTCGCCGACAACGTGCGGCTCACGCCCGAGGGCGAGTACCTCTACCTGCGCACCATCGCCGACGCCGCGCGACAGCCGGGCGCGATCTTCCAGGGCGATCTGCCCAGCGATATCCGCCCCGGCGAGATCGTGACGCTGGCCATCCCGCTCACCAACGTCGATGCCGCCGCCGTTGCCGAGCAAGTGAAGGCGATGGTGGCCTCATACGGCTCGCTCGTTCCGGTGCCCGAGCAGAACCTCGTCATCGTCACCGAAACCGCCGAGCAGCTCCAGCGCATCCGCGAGGTCCTGCGTCTGGTCGACAGCCAGCCGCCGAGCACTTCCGACTATCGCCTGTACCACCTGAAGACCGCGCGCGTGCAGGACGTCATCGGCACGCTGCGCACGCTCGTACCCGAGTATGAGAAGACGATCCAGAAGTCGGGTAACCGCGTCGAGGTGCTCGACGACGTCACAAAGCCACCGGTGCGGTTCGAGCCCAACGAGCGATCCAACTCGATCATCGCCATCGGCCCGACCCGCCGGCTCGTGGCCGCGCAAGAGATCATCGAGATGCTCGACCAGTCCGAGGGCGACATGGACGCCCAGCAGCGGATGGTCAGCTTCACTCTCGAAGCAATCTCGCCCGAGGAAGCCGCGCGTCAGCTCGATCGCCTCTTCGCCGGGCTGCCCGCGGAGCGCAAGCCAACGGTCATCCCGATCCCGAGCATCGGCAAGATCACCGTCATCGGCAACACCTCACTCGTGCTCCAGGCCGAGGCCCTCCTCGGCGAGCTCGACCCTGGCCTGGACGGGCGCGCCTCGACGGCCCTGCGCACCATGGTCATCGAGCTCGAGCGCGTCGACGCGACCTCGGTCGAGCGCACCGTTGGCCGCCTGCTCTCGCCACGCCAGCAGCAGGTCCTGCGCTTCGCCGCCATCGGCGATGGCCGCGCGATCATGGTCAATGGACCAACCGCCGACGTCGAGGCCTTCGAGGAGCTCGCACGCGCGTTTGACGACAACCAGTCGTTCACGCGCGACGTGCGCATCCTGACGGTCACCCGGGGCGAGCCACAGTTCATCGTCGATCGAGCGCTCGGCCTCTACGAGCGAAGCGGCATGTCCGAGCGCGAGCCGCTGAGCGTCGATGTCGATGCCCCACGCCGCCTCGTCACCGTCGTCGGCCAGCGCGCCGGCCTCGAACGCTTCGTCGATCTGCTCCGCCAGAGCGAGGCCAGCGTCGTCGTCACCCGCGAGTCGCGGACGTACACGCTGACCTCCGCCAAGCCCAGCCAGCTTGCCCCCAGGGTTGAGCGCGTGGCCGAGGCCATGCTCCGCCCCGATGACGGCTCGCAGTACGACGCGCCGCAATTCGAAGCCGTCGACGACCTCGACCAGCTCATCGTCCGCGCGGGCGAGGGCCAGTTCTCGGTCATCGAATCGATCGTCAACCAGCTCGACAAGCCCAGCGGCGATACGCGCTTCGTGACCGTGCCCGTGCGCAACACCACGCCCGCGTCGCTCCTCGACCGCGTGCGCCCGGTGTTTGAGGCCGAAGCGACGCGCCGCGGTGATCCGGCGCTCGCCGACATCACTCTCACGCCTGACGCCGCCGCCGGCGCGATCATCGCCCGGGGCTCGAGCGCCGCGGTATCGCTCTTCCAGCAGGTGCTCGGCCAGGTGCAGCAACTCGTGCCCCCCGCGCGAACCACGCGCATGCTCGACTTGGAGTTTGCCAGCGCGGCCCAAGTCAAGCCGGTGCTCGAGCAACTCATCGCCGACCGCGAGCCGGTGGATCCCGCCCGTGAAGCGCCCGCACCCGAGCTCTCTGTGCTCGAACGCACCAATACGCTCGTCGTCAAGGCCGAGCCCGCGCAGCACCAGATGGTCGCCGACCTCGTGCGCCGGCTGGACACCGTCGAGCCGACGGATCTCCCGCCGCTGAAGATCCTCCAGCTGCGCACCGCCAACGCCGGCAATATCGCGCGGATGCTCAGCGACCAATACCGCCAGCGCCCGCAGGCCGACCGTGTGGCGAGGCCCGTCGATGTGCGCGCCGATGAGGCAACCAACACGCTCATCGTCTCGGCCCACCAGGAATTGCTGACCGACATCAAGTCCTTCGTCGACGAGATCAACGAAGAGAGCACGCAGGAGCCCGATCGCGCGCCGCTGCTCTTCCGGCTGAGCGTGGCCAAGGCGACCAACGTCGCCGACGCCATGAACCGGTTGTACCCCGAGCCGCCGATCCCCAGGGATCGCCGCAACCAACCGATGCCCTGGCTCCAGCAGCCTCGGCAGGTCGTCGTCTCAGCCGACGAATCCAGCAACTCGCTCATCATCGACGCACCCGTCGAGATGCACGAGTCACTGCGACAGCTTGCCGAGCAGCTCGACCAGGTCGAGGTTCCACCGAGCGCCGAGCTGCGGACGTACCGCGTGGTCGACGCCGACGTCGAGACCATCAAGCGCGTGCTCGAGGGCATGAACCGCCAGGGCAACCTGAGTGCGCCGGCCCAGGCTGGTCGCCAGAGTGTTCGCGTCACGATCGAGGCCGAGCCGCGCAGCGGAACGCTCATCGTGGCCGGCGACGACGTGACCTTCGATCGTGTCGAGGCGATGCTCACCGACCTCTCGGCCGTGCCTGAGGAGCGTGAGTTGGCCATCGTGCCGATCGCCAACGCCGATGCGCAAGAGGTCGGCGATCGTGCGCTCTCGATCTATCAGGCCCAGGTGGCCGGCGTGCCCGGCGCGGGCGAGGTCGAGCTGTCGATCAACGAGATCACCAACGCGCTGGAGATCGTCGCCGACACGGAAGCGATGCAGCGTTTCCTCGGCGTGATCGATCTCTTGCAGGACCAGGCCGGCCCGCCCCGCGAGGCCCGGCTCATCCAGCTCCAGCAGGCGCGTGCCGCTGATGTCATCGAGTTCCTGCGCGACCTCGTGTCGTCCAGCTCGTCGCTCCGCCAGCAGGGCGGGCCCGAGCCGGTGTTCGAGGCCATCGAGAGCACGAACACGATCCTCGCCGCCGCCGTGCCGGCCCAATTCGGCATCATCGAGCAGCTCGTGCGAGATCTCGACCAGCAGCAATCGGCTGGCCGTCAGCCGCTTCGCATTTTGCGTCTGCGCACGACCGAGGCCAGCAATATCGCGCGCATGCTCCAGGACAGCTATCAGCGACGTACTCCCGAGGAGCGCGCCCGCCAGCCGGTGGACATCCGCCCCGATGCGGCGACCAACACGCTGCTCGTCTCGGCCCACCCCGACGTGATCCCCGAGATCGAGGCGATCGTCTCGCAGCTGAACGATGCACGCACGATCGACGACGAAGATCGCGAGATCCGCATCTTCCCATTGCAGCATGCGCGGGCGGACGAGCTCGCGCGCACGATCGACGAGATGTACCCCCAGCCGCCTATGCCGCGCGATTCCCGCGGCCGGGCGCGGCCAGATCTCCAGCAGCCCAAGGAGGTCGTCGTTCGGGCGAACCGCGCGACCAACGCTCTCATCGTCGATGCGCCCTCGCGCCGCCTCTCGGGCTTCGAGCAGATCGTGCGATCGCTCGACCGTTCGGAACTCGCCGGCGATGTGGCCGTACGCACGTACCGCCCGACTCGCGCGGACCCGCAGGCGATCGCCTCGTCGATCCGCGAGCTGGCGAGCAGTGGAGCACTCGGCGGCAGCCCGCGCACGCCGCTGAGCGTCTCGGTCGAGCCCGCCACGCGAACGATCATCGTGAGCGGCCCCGCCGACGCGTTCGCGCAGGTCGAGGCGCTCCTGGCCGATCTCGACGGCGCGCCTGCGCGCGCCGAGGCGACCGTCAAGCTCTACAAGCTGCAGCACGCGAGAGCCGACAGGCTCGAACCGCTGCTTCGAGACCTCTTGACCACGCGGCTGCGCGAGTCGCAGGCCGTCGGCGGTGGTCTAGGCGTTGCCGACGTTGCGTCGCTCCTCACCGTCAGCGCCGAGCCAGCGACCAACACGCTGATTATCTCGGCGCCTCCGGTGGCCCAGGAGCTCGCGCAGAGCCTTGTTGATGCGCTCGACACCGATGAGGTTGGCGCCAACGCGCCCGTCATTCGCGTTGTCCCGCTCAGCTATGGCCGTGCCGATCTGATTGCGCCCCAGCTCGAGCGTTCGATTGCTGGCCTGACGCTGCCGAGCGGCGGTGACGTGCGTGTGAGTTCTGTGGGCGGGGCGAACGCCCTCATCCTGACCGGCGCGCAGAACGACATCGAGCTCGTCGGTGAGCTGGTCGCCGAGCTCGACACGCGGCCTTTCGATCCCGATGCGGTGGGTGTGGAGACCTTTGAGCTCAGCCACGCCGATGCCGATCGCATCGGCCCGGTAATCGAACGCCTGCTCATGCAGCAGCGTGAGAGCAACATGTTCATCCTGCGCGAGATCATGCGCCGGGATCCGTCTGCGGCGCAGGTCACGCCGGTTCGCGTCGAAGCCGACACGAGCACCAACACGCTGCTGGTCTCCGGCCCGTCCGAGATGGTCGAACTCGCGCGCGAGCTGATCGATCGCCTCGACCAGCCCCCGGTTGACGGCGGCCGCACGCTGCTCACGTACAGCCCGGTTCGCGCGCAGGCCGAGACGCTCGTTCAGGCTGTTACCGGCATCGCCCAACAGACTATCGATCAGGGTCGCCAGGGCCTAGAGATCGCCGCCGAGCCGAGCACCGGCACGGTTCTTGTCGTCGGTGGTGAGCAGGCGGTCGTGCAAGCCATCGAGCTCTTGCAACGCTTCGACGACGAAACGCCCGCGGCCCCGATGGCCGATGTCACTGTGGTCTCGCTGCGCAACGCGAGCGCGACGAGCGTGGCCCAGATGGTCGAGCCGTTGCTGAGCGACCGGGCCCGCTGGCCACAAGAGCTCGTTCGTGCCGAGCGCGCTGGGCTACCGATTCCCCAGCCCACGGTCCGCGCCGATCAGGCGTCGAATCGCGTCGTACTCAGCGTGCCCAGCGCGATGATGGCGATGGCGCGCGAGATCATCGCCGCGATGGACTCATCGCCGGATGGTGGCGGAGATGTCGCGGTTCGCCTTGTGCGCCTCGCGCAGGGCGACGCGGCATCGGTTGCATCGGCGGTGCAGGACGCGCTGCGCGCGGGTCGCCGGCCAGGCCAGCCCGAGCCCACGGTGCGCGCCGAGACACGGAGCAACAGCATCGTCATCGCCGCGGCCCAGTCCCAGATCGATGAAGCCGTGAGCCTTATCAGCGAGATGGACGTGCAGGTCGAGCCCGAGGCCGTCGGTGTGCTCACGCTTCGATTGAATCACACGCGGGCTGAGACGCTGGCGCCGATACTCGAAACCATCCTGCAGCAGGAGTCGGTGGTCGACCTGCTGCCGTGGTGGGCGGTCAGCGGCTTCGCGGCGCAGAACCCCGATCAGGCGGTCAAGCCGACCATCCGCGTCATCCCCGAGCCCGAGAGCAACATGGTGGTGGTCGCCGCGCCGCGCCCGTTGCTGGAACTGGCCGAGCAGGTTGCCGCAGAGCTCGATGCGCCATCCGATGATCGCGGCATGGGTGATCGAATCGTGCGGCTCATCCCGCTGCGCAACGCCGATGCGGCGCAGGTCGCCCAGAACATGGCCGACATCCTGACGTCGGCCGAGGGCGGCGTCGAGCCGCCGACCATCCGCGTCGATCAGGGCAGCAACACGCTGATCGTGCGCGGTACCGCCGCGCAGATGCTCGAGATCGAGGGCCTCGCCCAGCAGATCGACTCGGCCACGCTGGCGGGTAGCCGGCAGATGCGCCTGGTGCCCATCGATCGCTCGCGCGCCGATGCGGCGATCGTCGCCCAAACGCTGCGGCAGCTGCTCGAGCAGCAGGACGGCGTGAGGGTCCAGGTCATCGGTGTTGATGAACTGATGCAGGAGACCGAGCGGCCGATCGGCCCCGGCAGCGCGGCGCCGGAGCCACGCAATCCGCTTCATGAGGCGGTGATGTCTGCCGTGCTCGCCGGCGTGCAGGACGAGGCGCCTGAGGTGGAGGTGGGCGGCGAAGTAGCGACTGATGACGAGCCGACGGTGACCATCGCCGTCGATCCCAACACCAACACGCTGGTAGTGGTCGGTGCGCCGCGCGTCACGGATCGCTTGGCAGAGCTCGCCGCGCAGATCCAGCAGCAAATGCCACGCGAGGCGACGCGCACGCGCGTGGTGCGCCTGCCGAGCAGCGCCAATGCGAACGCGATCGCGCAGATCGTTCGGCAGACCGTGCAGCGCGTCGGTCGCGCGAGCGAGGAGAACCCGTCGGGTTTTACTGGGCACCCTGATGTTGTGCCAGACCCGATAGGTTCGTCGTTAGTCGTTTGGGCCAACGACACCGACTTTGAGGTGCTTGGCGAGTTGATCGCGGCGGTCTCCCGGCTCGAGGCCAGCGAGTCGCTCGCGCTCAAGGTCTACCCGCTGGTGAACATCGATGCCGAGGATGCTGCTGACTCGGTGAACGACCTCGTCAGTGCGCAGCCGACGGGGCGTCAGGCGCGCCGGTTTCGCTGGCAGCCCGAGCCCTCTCGAGCCAGCGAATTGACATTGCTTGGCCCCGAAGGCCAGCGCGTGCAGGCGTCGATCGACCCCGATAGCGTGCGCGTGCTCGCCGATCCGAGCGGCACGAGACTGGTCGTGACTGCGCCCAGTGATGTGCTTCCGCTGATTGACTCCTTCGTGAGCCTGATCGACCAGAGCCCGCTCGCCGATCGGCTGTCGATCCGCCGCTATTCGCTCGAGAACGCCGAGGCGCAGCAGCTTTCACGGGCATTCGGCGACCTGTTTCGCGCGCAAAGACGCGGCCCCGGTGGGCAGAGCCTTCCCGAGCCGAGCTTTGTGGCCGACGCGCGCACGAACGCGCTGCTTGTGACCGCTTCAACCGAGCAGCACGCTGAGATCGTCCGGTTGTTGACCGATGCCGACGCGCCTTCGCGCGACGAGGGCCTCGAGCTGGCGATCCTGCCCTTGCAGAATGCGCTGCCGCGAACGGTTGCCCAAGTGATCAACCAAGTCTTGATCGGGCGCGATCCCGGCCGGCAGGGAAAGCTGAACGTCTCGGCCGACGATGAGGCTGGCATGCTCGTTGTCCGGGCTGATCCCGAGCTGATGGTCGAGGTCCGCGAACTGGCCGAGGAGCTCGACAGCGCCAGTGTCGAGGGTGCACCAATCCGGACCATTAAGCTTGAGACGGCCGACGCGCCCACCGTTGCCTCGGCGATCCAGAGCTTCCTCCGCGATCGCGCGCAGTCCGCGGGTCGTGGTCGCCGCGGCCAGACCCGGGTGAGCGTGGTCGGCGAGCGTCGCAGCGGCACGCTGATCGTCGCGGCTTCGGACGAGGACTTTGCGCAGGTACAGGATCTTGCGCAGGCGCTCGATATGCCGGCGGCGGCCAAGGACTTGCGGCTGGAGATCGTTCGTGTCAAGAACGGGAGCGCCGACGATCTGAACGATGCTGTCGAGGACTTGAGCATCCAGCTCTACGATGAGCGGGTCTGGGGTGGCTGGAACCGCGGGCAAGACGAGGCGCCGGAAGATAAGCTCTACACCACTGTCCACGAGCCGAGCAACAGCATTATCGTCGTCGGCCAGGGCGACACGATGGACCTCGTGCTCGGGCTCATCGAAGACCTCGACGCCGAGGGCAGCGATGTCACACGGAAGATCGTGCGCACCGTGCCGGTCCAGGACGGAGATCCAGACGCGATCGCGCAGGTTATCCGCCAGGCGTTCCAGGAGAGCGACCGCGGCCGCTGGTGGTTTAGCTTTGGTCAGGAGGGCGTGACGGTTTCGGTCGATCGCGTTCGGGGCTTGCTGATCATGGTGGGCGAGAAGGCCAAGGTCGACCAGGCCGTCGAGTTTGCCGAGACGCTCGCGCAGACGCCGGGCATCGAGGATCGCCCGATCGAGCTCATCGAGCTCCGCCATGCGAGCGCTGATCGGGCGCAGCGAACGCTCCAGCAGTTCTTCGCGCAGCGTGCCCGCGCCCAGGGTCGCCGCCAGAGCGATGTCACGATCATCGGGTCGACCGATGGCAACGTGCTCATCGCCACGGCGGGCGAGAAGGACATGGCGCTGCTGCAGGACATGGTGGCCCAGATCGACCAGCCCGACTTGCCCGAGGGTCGCAGCATCGAGGTATTTGCGTTGCGTTCGCTCGATCCGCGCGAGGCGGGTGAGACCATCCGCGCGATGATCCCCAGCGAGGGGCGCGAGTCGGCCATTCGTGTTACGCCGCAGCCGAGCCGCAACGCCATCGTCGTTTCGGCCCAGGACGAGCAATTCCCGCTCATCCGGGATCTGCTTGAGCGGATCGATTCCGACGCCGCGTTGCCGTTCGTGAGCGTGCAGCTCACGCAAGCCCGTGCGTCCCAGGTGGCCAGCGACCTGTCGCGGGCGCTGCCCGACGGCATGAACGTCGAGCTGACCGCCGTTGAGCGCACCAACACGGTGATCATTTCTGGTGGAAACCAAGAGGCCGTCGCCTGGGTGCGCGAGCAGATCGCGCAGTTCGACGTGGCGAGTGCGCCGCCGGCGACCGAATTCCGGCGGATCCAGCTCGAGCATGCCAAGGCCGTCGACATCTGGCTCGCGCTTCGCGAGACGGTCCGGGCGCAACGCCGGCAGCCGGGTGAGCCCGCGCCCGGCGTGGAGTACAGCGAACGCGATAACGTCGTGCTGCTGACGGCCCGGCCCGAGGAGATGCAGCAGCTCGTGCAGATCATCGACGAGCTGGATGTGGAGACCGGCGGCGAGCGACGGACGGAGTTTGTCAAGCTCCGGTTTGCCGAGGCGAACCTTGTTGCCGATGCGTTGCAGCTCTTTTACGGCCCGCGCGCTATCGAGGCCAAGAGCCAAGCCGAGCGCGACGTCAGCATCCTGAGCGATTCGGTGACGAACACCCTGATCATCGCTGCGGGCGAGGAGGAGTGGGAGGGCATCCGCAGCCTGCTCGACCAGTTCGATACCGAGGCGTACTCGACGGGTCGCCAGCTGAAGGTGATCCCGCTGCGAAATGCGGATGCGCGGAACGTGGCCGATGCGCTCAATGAGGGGTTCCGCGCACCATTGGAGCAGCAGATCCAGCGTGAGCGCGCTCGGCGTGAGGCCCAGCCGGACGACGATCGCCGCTCATTCTCACCGGACATGCCGACGGTGCTGGTTGATGCGGAGGAGACGCCGGTCGTGTCGGCTGAGGCCGAGACCAACTCGCTGATCGTGTTCGCGAACGTGCAGGACTTGGAGCGAATCGAGACGATCGCCAAGGCGCTCGATGGCGAGGGCGCCGCGCAGCTGCCCGAGGCTCGGGTGATCGCCCTGGGTTCCGGTCGTGCCACTCGCATCGCCCAGGCGGTTCAGCGCATCTTTATCGATCCGCTGGGACGCCGCGGGCCGCGTACGCCGGTGGTGTTCGGCGACGATGCGAGCAACATGATCGTGTTCCGTGGGTCCGACGCGGAGTTCACCCAAGTCCGGGCGCTCGTGCAGACGCTCGAGGCCGAGGGTTCGCCCGCGGACGTGCGCGTGCGCACGATGGTGGTCGAGGGCATCCCGGCCGTGCGCATGCGTGAAACGCTGCTGCGGGCGTTCCGTGTGCGGGCTCAGCAGCTTGGCGAGGGTCTGGGCATTGAGGTCGATCGTGACAGCAACGCGCTGGTTATCGCCTCGAGTGAGCGTTTGTACGGGGAGATGCGCGAGGTCGTCCAGACGTTGCAGGGCCGATTGGTTGGCGACGATCCGGAAGGCGTTGGCCTGGAGCCCGGTGGCCCGTTGGGTCTTGGTCAGGCGATTCGCGTGATCACGCTCAGCCAGCACACGCCCGACCAGATGGTGCAGCTGGCGAACCAGCTTGGGCTGACACGCCAGCAGCCTGCAGATCGGCCGGGAGTTGTTGGCGAGCCGATCTCGATCGTGCCGCTGCCGACACGCAACGCGGTTGCGGTCGTTGCGGGTCTGGCGGATGCGGATCGCGTCGAGCAGCTGATCACGTCGATCGATGAGGGTGGCGTCACCGAGGCCCAGTCGTTTGCGATGATCCGGCTGGAGACGGCGAGCGCCGACCAGGTCGCCCGCGTGGTTCGCGAGATGCTGACGCCCAGAGCCGAGCAGAACCAGTCGGCATCGGCGCGAGCACTGGCCGAGCAGGTGCGCCGCCGACGCATGGGCACGGGCGACAACGGGCCCGAGTTCGACTTGACGGTGCCGGTTCAGATCAGCGTGGATTCGGGGTCGAATGCGATTCTCATCGCGTCGACGCCGGCGAACGTACAGGCGGTGGAGTACCTGGTTTCGGCGCTCGACACGCTGCCCGTGGGCGAGGCGGTCTTGGCTCGCATCTTCCCGCTGAGCAATGCTGACGCCTCACGTGTGCTTGGAATCATCCAGGGTTTGTTCCAGCGGGGGGAGGACATCCGTCGTGTCCCCGGAACGCAGCGTCAGGGCCAGCCGACGACGGCAACTGGTCAGGCTCTCGCGGGTGAGGTCGCGATCGAAGTCGATTCGCGCACGAACTCGCTCATTGTGGTTGGTCGCGAGGACGCGGTGGCGTTCGTTGAGGTGCTGCTCGCCGATCTGGACAACGAGGAAGCCGTTGGGTGGATCGAGCCGTCGATCATCACGCTCGAGCACGCCGATGCGACGGACATCGCCGAGGTCATCCGCAGCACGCTGGTTGACGGCGTGACGGACGCTCCCCAGGCCGCGGGCCTGCGCGAGCAAGTCGGCCGCCTCCGGCTTGTGCAGCACGGGAAGGACCCGCTGGACCCCGATGCGCGCCTGGACAGCGATTTGTTTGGCACACTGAGTGGGCTGACGATCCTGCCCGAGCCGGCGAGCAACAACCTGATTGTGGTGGCGAGCCCAGCCAATCTTCGTATTGTGGCCGAGTTGGTCAAGATGTTGGACATCGAGGCGGCGGCGGCGCGCAACCAGGTTCGGTTCTACGGCCTCGAGCGGGCATCGGCTGATCGCGTCGCCGATCTTATTGATGACATCTTCGACGACCGGCGCGACGCCGGCGTGGATCGGGAGGAAGACACCGTCATCGTGCAGGCCGATCTGCGCACGAACAGCTTGATCGTTTCCACGAGCGCGCGCAGCTTCGCGGTTCTCGATGATCTGGTCCAGCGGCTCGATCGCGATGAAGGTCGCGCCACCGTCGGCTTCCACACAATCGACGTTCGTGGGGCCGACGTGGAGCAGTTGGCTCCGCGGATCGAGCGGCTGATGCGCGATCGCATTGAGGCGAGCACGCGTGGCGGCGAGATCGAGAGCGAGATGGACGTGTTTTCGATCGAGCCCAGCCGAGCGACCAGCCAGCTCATCGTCGTGTGCAGCGACGAGAATCTGGAGATCGTTCGCGGCTTGGTCGAGAGCCTCTCGAATGAGGAGCAGCGACTTGCCGACGCGGCAGAGATTGCACTGATCGGGCTCGAACGCGGCACGGCGTCGAGCATCGTGGAGTCGATCCGCACGCTGTACGTCGACCCGGAGAACGACAAGCGTGGGCCGAACTCAGTGAGCGTCGTCTCCGAGGATCGCACGAACTCGATCGTGGTGAGCGGTACCGGCACCGACATCGAGAAGGTTCGCGATCTTGTTATGAAGCTCGATGTGGCCGAGGTGGTTCGCCAGCAGCTCCTCCAGCGTGTGGAGCTCGAGAGTGCTGACGCCCGCGAGGTCGTGCAGTTGCTCGAGAGCTTGCTGTCTGGCCAGAGCGTGGGCGGCTCTGGTGGTGAGTCGGCCTCGATCATCGAGTTTCGACGCAAGATCCGCAGCGAGATGGACGGTACCGAGGATGAGATGGCCGTGACCCGGGCGGCGATCGACGACACGGTGCGCAGCCAGATCGCGATCGAGGCCGACGAGCGGACGAACGCGGTGACGATCATCAGCCCGCCCGAGGTGATGGACCTGATCCTGAGCTTCATCGATGAGCTGGATCGCAGCGATGTGGACGACCGCATCCTGAAATACTTTCAGCTCGTCAACGCCGACGCGGAGCAGATGGCCGTCGTGCTGCAGGAACTCTTTAGCCTTCAGCGACAGGGTGATCAGTTCATCCTGGTGCCGTCGCGGCGGTCGATGGAGAATCCGGATCAGGACCTGCAGCCGCAGCTGACGCCGGTTTCGACCGAGCGCGAGCGGCTGGCGATCACGATTGACTATCGCACAAACACGCTGATCGTCTCGGCGACCAAGGAGTATGTCGATCTCGTGACGGACGTGATCGGTCGGCTCGACGGGATTCAGGCTACCGAGCGCGAGGAGGTGGTGTACTCGCTGCAGAACGCGCAGGCCGCCGAGGTCGAGTCCGTGCTGAGCAACTACTTCCAGACGCAGGCAGATCGCTTCCGTGAGCTGATCAGCGGCGAGAGCGGCGAGTCGCTCAGCCGCGTACTCGACCGCGAGGTCATCGTGGTTGGCGATCCGACGAGCAACAAGGTCATCGTTTCGGCCTCGCCGCGGTACATCGGTACGGTAAATGACATCGTGACCGAGCTCGATGCCGCGCCGCCGCAGGTGCTGGTGCAGGCGCTCATTGCAGAGGTTACGCTCGACGAGAATGCGAGCTGGGGCCTGGACTTTGACTTATTCGAGTTCGGCGGAGATATGTACCAATTCGGCATGAACGCGGCGGGCACGGGCGTGGCTACCGCGGTGGGGCTGCCGAACTTGTCGTTGTCGTCGATGGACTTTGGGCTCGCCGTTCGCGCGCTTGAGGGCCAGGGTCGATTGGAAGTTCTCTCGCGGCCGGTCATCCAGATCAATAACAACGAGTCGGGCAACATCCTGGTTGGTGAGGACATCGCCATCATCGAGAGCGTTGACACGTTTGAGAACGGCCGGACGCAGGCGAACGTGACGCGGCGCAACGTCGGTATCGAGATGCTGGTGCGGCCGTCGATCAGCTCCGATGGCTTCGTGCGGATGGAGATCCAGCCGGAGATCTCGTCGCTGTCGAGCCAGGTCACGCAGATCAGCGAGAACTTTGCCGCCCCGATCATCAACACGCGTGAGGTGCAGACGACCGTCACGGTGCGCAATGGCGAGACCGTGGTCATCGGCGGGTTGATCCAGGCATTCAACGACAATCGCAACACGAGCGTGCCGCTCTTTGGCGATTTGCCCGGCGTTGGCTGGCTGTTCCGGACGCGGGAGAAGACCAACCGACGGACCGAGCTCCTCGTGGTGCTCACGCCGCGGATCATCCCTGGCGGGCGTGGTGGAGTGGCAGAGGCCCGTCGCGTGACCGGCAGCGAGATGTTCCGCCACACCGGGGCTTCGAGCAAGCTCATCGAGCGTTCGGACCTGACCGGGCTGTCGGCCGAGCAGTTCGATCCTCGCTACTTCCCCGATGAGATCCTGATGGAGCCCGATACCATGGGGCCGTTCCTCGAACCTCGCGGCGCCCCGCCGATGCCCAAGGATCCGGAAGACCCATCGTGATTGACGCTCCCGTTCGAGTCGCTTTCTCCGTCCTTTTCGCTCTCGTGGCGGCGGGAGTGCTGCTCGCCGGGTCGGCAGGGTGCGCCGGAGGCTCGGGCATCACGACGTTCGCTCCGCCGGACGCCAGCGTTATGCCACGCCGCATCCTCGTGGCCAAGCGGGGCGAGATCGACTCGGACCTCGACGGCTTCATCGATGGCGTGCTGGTCGAGGTGTACCTGTTCAACAGGGACCGCGAGGGCGACGCCGCCGATCAGCCGTTCCATCGCGATGGCGTGCTCACGTTCCAGGTCTTTGGCCCCGGGCAAGAGCTGCTGTGTGAGGGCCGGTTCGAGGCCGACACGATGCGTCGGTCGGAGTCGACCAAGGGGGTTGGGCCGGGGTACGCGCTGCTGATCAACTTCGGCGTTCGCGGCTATGAGGATGTCCGGGACCGGGTTGGCGCCCGCATGGACTTCGAGTTCGTGCCCGACGCCGATCCCGAGAGCCGGGCGTTTGGTTCTACCCAGGTCCGCCTGGGCCCGACGTTTTGAGCCGATCACGGGTCGACTTGAATCAGGCGTCTCAGAAACCGGGCCCTTAACGTAATCTTCACACCATCTTTCGGATGCGCGAATACCCCAAGATTCGCGTCGTGCTTCCATTGCCCCGGAGACACAAGCCGACCCGCACCGTGGCGCGGGCAAGGAGATTCCGGCATGGCAACGACCTTCCGTAAAGTTTTCGTAGGTGCGACGGCCGCCGTGGTCGGCGCTTCGGCGCTGATGGCGTCCGGTCCGCAGATCGATAGCAAGCTGCCCAGCTACCGCCCCGTGAGTGGCGTTTCGGGCAACATCAAGAGCATCGGCTCGGACACGATGAACAACCTCATGACCCTCTGGGGCGAGGAGTTCAAGGGCTTCTACCCGGCCGTCCAGATCGAGGTTGAGGGCAAGGGCTCGTCGACCGCGCCGCCCGCGCTGATCCAGGGACAGGCCCAGTTCGGCCCGATGAGCCGCGCGATGAAGGCCTCGGAGATCGATGCCTTCGAGAAGCGCTTCGGCTACAAGCCGACGGCTCTTCGCACGGCGATCGACGCCCTGGCCGTGTTCGTCCACAAGGACAACCCGATCAACGAGATCTCGATCCAGCAGCTCACCGACGTGTTCTCGGTGGCCGGCGAGAACATGACCTGGGGCGACCTGGGCGTTCGTGATCGCGCCTGGGCCAACCGCCCGGTGAGCCTGTACGGCCGCAACTCGGCCTCGGGCACCTACGGCTACTTCAAGAAGGTCGCCCTGCAGGGCAACGACTACAAGCCCACCGTCAAGGAGCAGCCCGGCTCGTCGGCCGTGGTCCAGGGCGTTGGCACCGACCGCTACGGCATGGGTTACTCGGGCGTGGGCTACGCCACCGCTGACACCAAGATGCTGATGGTCTCGCTCGACGGCGGCCAGGCGTTCGGCCCCGAGGCCGAGTACGCCAACTCGGGCGAGTACCCGCTGGCCCGTTTCCTGTACCTGTACATCAACGCCGACCCGATCAAGGGTCTTGACCCGCTGCGTGCGGAGTTCACCAAGCTCATCTTCAGCCAGCAGGGCCAGGAAGTCGTCCTCAAGGACGGATACTTCCCGGTTTCGGCTAACGTCGCTCGCGACGACTTGAAGGCCTGCCAGCTGAAGCCGACCTTCTGAGTCGACAGCAAGCGACAGAACAATGAATGATCGCCCCAAGCCTTGACGGGCTTGTGCGGCGTATTTACTTTCCGACGACGTGAGACGTTCAAGCCGAGTGATCGGCCGTTGAGCGACCCAGCGAGTAGGACATGGCCGACAAGACCACCGACCAGCCCGCTCGCCAGAAGGGGAATCGTCCCGTCCGTCGCCGCGTCATCTTGATGGACCAGATCTCCACCTACGTCATCCAGACGGGTGGCGCGTTGGTGCTGGTGGCGGTGCTCGGCATCTGCGTATACCTGGCGTACGTGGTCGTGCCGCTGTTCTCGAGCGGTGAGATTGGCGATCGGCTGAACACCGACGCGCCGATGCGCGCGGGCGTTCCGGTGATCGATCCGTACAGCGTGGGGGTCGCGTTCGTCTCGCCGGATGGTTCCATCCAGCCATTCAAGCTGGCGAGCGGTGAGCCGCTTGCCGACCCGATGTTGCTGTCGGGGGATCAGACGCCGACGGTTCTTTCTGTGATTCGAAATGGTCGCTTGGTGGCCGCCGGATACGAGGATGGCACGGTCCGGCTGGGCGGGATCAGCTACGACGAGCGGATCCTGGAGATCCAGCCGCCAATCGAAGGCCAGACCAGTTGGGCCGCGGATGGTGGGCTTTACGAGATGGTCACGCCCACGCGGGCGCGGCGCTCGGAACTCGACATCGAGCTTGGCAACCCGGTCGAGCTCAGCGAGGGCGAGGGTTCGGTCGTTCGCTTGGACTACCGCGTCGATCCGACCGGACGCACGGTTTTGCTCGCCGTTCGTGAAGATGGCACCGTGCTCGTCAACACGGTTCGCACGATCCGGCCGCTCGGCGGTGGGCCGGCCCGTACACGGCTCAGCTCTACGACCTTTGCGACCGATCCCGAGTCGCTCGAGCGTTGGTTCTTTGTAACCTCAGACAGCAACAACGTTCTCGCGCTCGATGAGGACGGTACGGTGCGCCGGTATGGCCGGACCGACGGCGGGTTCGAGCTAGCCGAGACCATCAGCGGGATCAATGACGGCGCGACGGTGACGGCTGCAACCATGCTCTTGGGTGGCAACAGCCTGCTCATCGGTGACGACGCGGGCGTGGTCTACACCTGGCACATTGCCGTTGAGACCGACGGTGAGTCCGAGTCGCCTGAGCCCCGGCTCGTGATAGCCCACGAGTTTGCCGGCTCCGACGCCCCGATCGTGGACATCGCCCCAAGCATGCGCGATCGCTCGATCGTGATACTGGGGAGCAACGGCCAGGTCCGTGTCCGTCATGTCACCAGCGAGAAGATCGTCGCCGACTTCGAGACGGGGATGCAGAACCCGTTGCACGCTCGACTCGCGCCGAAGAACGACGGCATCCTGGTCATGGACGCCTCGGGCGTGGGGATCATGCGGGCGCTCGAGCCGGGATTCCCGGAGTTCTCGTTCAAGGCGCTCTTCGGTAAGGTCCACTACGAGAACCAACTCGAGCCGTCGTACGTGTACCAGTCTTCGTCGGGCGATGACGCGGCCGAGATCAAGCTGAGCGTGATGCCGCTGATCTTCGGTTCGCTCAAGGCGACGATCTTCGCGATGCTATTCGCCGTGCCGATTGGGGTGCTGGCGGCGATCTACACCAGCGAATTCCTGAACCCGGGCGTGCGGCGCGTGGTGAAGCCCGGCGTGGAGATGATGGCCTCGCTGCCGTCTGTGGTGCTCGGGTTCGTTGCGGCGATCATCGTGGCGCCGTACGTGCGAGAGTGGCTGCCGGCCGTGCTCGCGGGCTTGGCGACCATTCCGCTCACGATCCTGTTTGTTGCCCATGTGTGGCAGATGGTGCCTGCGCACGTGCGCAAGCGCATGCAGGCCTGGCAGCACATGGCAGCGCTGGTGATGGTTACCGGTATCGCGGTGATGATCGCCAGCGCGATCGGGCCGCCACTGGAGCGGATCCTGTTTTCACCGCCCGGCGGCGCCGTCGAGGGCGTGCCGGTCGATCTGCGACGCTGGCTCTCTCGTGAGTACGGCGAGGCGTGGCCCGGTTGGTTTGTGGTTCTTGTTGGACCTGTTGCGCTCGTGCTGGCAGTGCTGCAGTCGATGTTCGTGAGCCGTCGGCTGGACCGCATGGTGGCCGGCCGGAGCGATTTCTCGGTCGCGGGCGTCATGTTCATCCGCTTCGTCGTGATGCTGGTGCTGACGCTGGTACTGTCGGTGGTGCTCGCCCAGGTGCTGCAGGGCGTTGGCTACGACCCACGCGATTCGATCTTCGGCCCGTTCTCGCCGCGCAACACGCTTGTGGTCGCGATGATTATGGGCTTTGCGGTCATCCCGATCATCTACACGATATCGGATGACTCGCTACAGGCCGTACCCGACTCGCTCCGCACGGCTTCGCTTGGCGCAGGTGCGACGCCGTGGCAGACGGCGGTGCGCATCGTGATCCCGGTTGCGGGCTCGGGCATCTTCTCGGCGTGCATGATCGGTTTCGGACGGGCGGCGGGTGAGACGATGATCGTGCTGATGGCCACGGGCAACACGCCCGAGATGAGCTGGAACATCTTCGGTGGGTTCCGCACGCTGTCGGCCAACATCGCCGTTGAGCTTCCCGAAGCACCCAAGGGCAGCACGCACTACCGCGTCCTGTTCCTGTGCGGCCTCGTGCTCTTCCTGATGACCTTTATCGTGAACACCGCGGCGGAGGTCGTCCGCCAGATGGTGCGTTCGAGGACGGCTGGGCTATGAGCGAGCGCCACGACACCGCACCAGCCGCCGTGAGCCAGCCGACGCACAAGCGTCGCTCCACGCCGCCGAGCGCGCTCGGTGAGCCGATGATCTGGCTGACCGGCGGCGCGCTCGTGGTGTGCCTGGTCATGATCATCGGCCTTGTGGGCATGATCATCACGCAGGGCCTGTCGACGTTCTGGCCGCGTGCGATCGAGCGTGTGACACTGAATGATGGCACTGTGTTCCTCGGCGTGCCGACGAAGACGGCGGACGAACCGCCGCAGGTCATGTACAGGACGGGCAATCGTGACATCGGTACGAGTCCGTTCCGTTGGGTAAACGAGAGCGATATCGAGAGCGTCGAGCGCCCCGAGTATGCGGTGATGCTCGAGCGCGAGACCTGGAACGTGTGGCTGGGCATGCCCGATCGCGCGTTGGTCTACACCGATGATGGTGAGCTCACGGTCGCTGCCGAGGGGCCGGCGGACGTGCTCGCGTTCATGGAAGAGAACCATGCGGAGGCCCGAGCTCGCTACGGCCAGATCGAGGCGCTGAAGAAGCACGATCTGGGGCGCATCAACCGCAAGATCGAGGCCTCGCGCCTTAATGTCCGTGCGGCCGAGCTCGACGTCACGCGTGAGCAGCGTCCGGGCGGCTCTTTTGGTATTCCGCTGTTTGCCGTGGTGGTGCTGGGTGCCGGCGGGCTATTCGGTTTCAGCTGGTGGCTCGGGCACCACGGCCGTGATGAGCATGGCAACCTGCGCCTGGGCGGTATCAGCAAGCCGGTGCGTGTGCTTCGCACGGCCTCGGTGTTTGCCGCGATCGCATTACTGCTCGCTGCGTGGTTGCACGCGCCGTGGCACGACCGGGTGATGACCGAGGAACGGCTGCAAGAGGTCCGGGCCCAGGCGGCCGAGCGAGAGACCGATCTCCAGCGTCAGTACGACGAGATCCTCGAAGAGATCGCGGTACTCGAGGCCGAGGACAATCGGTATCGGGTCGAGATCGTGGATCCGACGACGGGACGCTTCTCACCGGCGCGACAGATTGAGCCTGACAATCCGTTGCGGTTGTCGCAGATCGTGCGCACCGTCGACACGAACAACATGGGCCTGGGCGACAAGATCAGCACTTTCGGCTCACGGTGGTGGGAGTTCCTGGCCCATCCGCCGCGCGAGGCGAACACCGCGGGCGGTGTGTTCCCGGTGATCGTGGGCACGGTGATGCTCACGCTGTTGCTGACCATTACCGTGACACCGCTGGGCGTGATCGCGGCTTTGTACCTGCGTGAGTACGCACCCCAGGGCATCGTGACGAGCACGATCCGCATCGCGGTGAACAACCTCGCCGGCGTGCCCAGCATCGTGTACGGCGTCTTCGGCTTGGGCTTCTTCTGCTACACGCTCGGGCAGTATGTCGATGTTGGCAGCGATCCATCGGTGCGGCTGCCTGCACCAGGCTGGTGGGCGTTGCTTGGGGCGACGATCCTGGCGCTCATCGGCGGCTATGCGGCCGGCGTGTGGTCCAAGCCGATTCCTGGTCGCGAGCCCTCCAACATGAACGTGGTGCTCAAGTGGGTGTCGCGTGTGCTGTGGCTCTCGGTGTTCATCTCTGCGGTGGTGCTGGTGGTCCGCACGCCGTACTTCACGGGGTTCTTCGAGGCCCGGGCCGCAGACGGTTCGCCGACCTTCGGCTCGCGCGGCATGCTCTGGGCGGCGCTCACGCTGGCGCTGCTGACGCTACCGGTCGTGATCGTCTCGACGGAAGAGGCCATCGCGGCGGTGCCCAATTCGATGCGTGAGGGCAGCTACGGCTGCGGGGCGAGCAAGTGGCAGACGATGCGGCGCATCGTGCTGCCCGGGGCCATGCCCGGCATCCTGACCGGGGCGATCCTGGCCATGGCCCGCGGCGCGGGGGAGGTGGCCCCGCTCATGCTGGTGGGCGCGGTGAAGCTGAACGAGGACCTACCGATTAGCACGAACGCCCCGTTCCTGCACCTGGACCGCAGCTTCATGCACCTTGGCTTCCACATCTATGACCTGGGCTTCCAGAGCCCCGACTCCCAGGCCGCCCGGCCGTTGGTCTGGACCACAACGCTGCTGTTGCTCGTGATCGTCGTGAGCCTGAACCTTGTCGCCATCATTATCCGGGCCCGCCTGCGGGCTCGCCTGAGCGGATCCACGGTGTGAACCATGCCCTACGCTAATGCCCCGATGACGTCGAACCCCGCCGATGATCTCCAAGCGCCGGAGCCCTCCAAGGGTGACGGCATGCCCGCGATCGCCGAGCGGTCCGCGACGGGTGGTGATACCTCCAATGGTGCGTACAACGTCATCGAGGCGATTCGCCGGGGCGAGTCGGTCGACCCCGCGTTGCACCCGGAGATGGAGGATCTCCAGGGCGTCATCGAGATCGACAAGTTCAATCTCTACTACGGCCCGGACCGGGCGTTGTATGACATCACGATGTCCATCCCCAGCGGGCGGGTTACCGCGTTGATCGGCCCCTCGGGCTGCGGCAAGAGCACGCTGCTGCGTTCGATCAACCGCATGAACGACCTGATCGCGGGGGTTCGCGTCGACGGCAACATGTCTCTGAGCGACTCGCCGATCTATGCGCCGCACGTCGATGTGATCTCGCTTCGAAAGCGATTGGGCATGGTGTTCCAGAAGCCCAATCCGTTCCCGATGTCGATCTACGAGAACGTGGTCTACCCGCTGCGCATCGACGGCGAGAACCGCAAGAGCGTGCTCGACGAGGCGTGCGAGCGGGCCCTGCGCTCGGCCGCAATCTGGGACGAGGCCAAGGACCGCCTGAAGCAGAGCGCTCTTGGGCTTTCGGGCGGCCAGCAGCAGCGCTTGTGCATCGCTCGCGCCGTGGTAGCCGACCCTGAGGTGCTCTTGCTGGACGAGCCGTGCTCGGCCCTCGACCCGATCGCCACGCTGCGCATCGAGGAGCTGATCCAAGAGATCGCTCAGCGGTACACCGTGCTGATCGTGACGCACAACATGCAGCAGGCCATGCGCGTGAGCGACTACACCGCGTTCATGTACCTCGGTCGCCTCGTCGAGTACGGGCCCACGAGCGGCATCTTCCGCCGCCCGCTACTCAACGAGACCGAGGAGTACGTGACCGGCCGCTTCGGCTGAGTGACGGATGAGGCACGGCCGCGAGCGGACAGCCGCCGACCCGACTGCCGCCGTGGAATCCCCGCGGCTGGGGAGAGTTGGGCGGCTCAGAAGGTCCAAAGAACATGCCCGCATGGGCCGATTGGATAGACTTGGTTAGCACGAGTCTGGGGTGCTCCTTGCGCGGCAATCGGCCCGGTGAGAGCGCCCTTGCAAGATTGGACTGCGAGGGTATTCCCTATGTCCGACGGACCCCGAGCCGTGTCCGCCTCAGTTAATGGCTGGAACGCCGCCTTCCTCGATGACGCGTACGCGCGATACAAGGACGATCCGGAATCGGTCGAGCCCGACGTTCGCGCGTTCTTCCGCGGGTTCGAGCTCGGTGGTTCTGGTGAGGGCGGCGTATCGACTGGCGAAGCTGGCGACACCGGATTCCACGCGAAGGTCGATGACCTGGTTTTCGCGTACCGAGACATGGGCCACCTCGCGGCCAAGCTCGATCCGTTCGGACGCCCCAGCGATGCGGTCGATTGTTTGCAGCTTGAGCATCATGGCCTGACCAAGTCGGACCTCACCCGAGAGGTGAACTCCAGCAGACTGGGCATGGAAGGCACGCTGACCCTCGGCGATGTGATCGAGCGGCTGGAGCGGACGTACTGCTCGAGCATCGGCGCCGAGATCATGCAGGTGCCGGACCTGGGCGAGCGACGGTGGCTGATCGAGCGTTGCGAGCGTAGCGGCGGCAACGTCGAGTTCGAGAAGGGCCGACGTGTGCACATCCTTCGGCAGTTGCTGCAGTCGGAGATGTTTGAGAAATTTCTGGGTCGTCGTTATCCTGGCGACAAGCGCTTCAGCCTTGAGGGCAGCGAGACGCTGATCCCCCTTGCCAACGGTGTGCTCGAGCACTTCAGCGAGCATGGCGTGGAGGAGGTCGTCATTGGCATGGCCCACCGCGGCCGGCTGAACGTGCTCAACAACGTGCTGGGCAAGAGCTACGAGCAGATCTTCACCGAGTTTGAGGACACCTGGGAAGAGGATTACACCCAGGGCGGCGGCGATGTGAAGTACCACCGCGGATACTCGGGCGAGCGGCAGTTCCCCAACGGGCGTTCCCTGCACGTCGCGCTGAGCAGCAACCCGAGCCACCTCGAGGCCGTTGGCCCGGTGGTGCAGGGACGCACGCGGGCGAAGCAGCGCCATCGCGGCGATAAGGACCGCACGCTCGTGGCACCCGTCGTGATCCACGGCGACGCGGCGGTGATCGGCCAGGGTGTCGTGGCCGAGACGCTGAACTTTTCCCAGCTGGACGGCTACGCCACGGGTGGCACGATCCACATCGTGGTGAACAACCTGATCGGATTCACGACGTCGCCGAGGGACGGCCGTTCGAGCCTGTATTGCACCGACATCGGCAAGATGGTCGGCGCCCCGGTGCTGCACGTGAACGGCGAGGACCCCGAGGCGTGCGTGATGGCGGCGTTGATCGCCGTCGAGTATCGCCAGGCGTTCAAGAAGGACATCTTCATCGACCTTCACTGCTACCGCCGCTTCGGCCACAACGAGCAGGACGAGGCCAGCTTCACCCAGCCGGTGCTGTACGGGCTGATCAAGAAGAAGCAGAGCGTGCTGAGCGAGTACGCCGCCTACCTCCTGAAGGAAGGCGTGATCACCGACGAGGACATGGGGCAGATCCGCCAGCAGCTCGACTCGGCGCTCGAGCGTGCCCAGGAGTCCGCGAAGGAAAGCCCGTACGACCCGACGATCGATCCGGGTAGTGCGCGGTGGGTGGGCATGACCCACAAGTACAACTTCGAGGAGACCGCGACCGCCGTTCCTATGGAAAAGCTCAAGGAGGTCTGTGATGCGCTAGGCACCGTGCCCGACGGCTTCCAGGTGCATCGCAAATTGAAGAACCTGCTGAAGTCTCGCAAGGAACTGCCGGACTCGGGCGAGATCAGCTACGCGGACGCCGAGAGCCTGGCGTATGGCACGCTGCTGCTCGAGGGTGTGCCGGTGCGATTGAGCGGGCAGGACAGCCGGCGGGGCACGTTTAGCCACAGGCACGCGGTGCTGGTCGATAGCGAGACGGCCACGAGCTACACACCGCTGAACCACATGCGGGCATTGGGCGAGCCGAAGACGGGGCTCGAGCCGCTGCAGCCCGGGCCCGACGGTCGGCAGGCGCAGGCAAAGTTCTGTGTGTACGACAGCCCGCTGAGCGAGTTCAGCGTCATGGGCTTCGAGTATGGGTACGCGCTCAGCGATCCGAACATGCTCGTGCTCTGGGAGGGCCAGTTCGGCGACTTCGTCAACGGTGCGCAGGTCATCATCGATCAGTTCCTGACCAGCGCCGAGCTGAAGTGGGACCGCTGGAGCGGGCTCGTGCTGCTGCTGCCGCACGGGTACGAGGGCCAGGGGCCCGAGCACAGCTCTGCGCGTCTTGAGCGCTTCCTCAAGGCGTGCGCCGACGACAACATCGAGGTGTGCTACCCAACCACCGGCGCTCAGACATTCCACATGCTCCGTCGGCAGGTTCGCCGGCCGTTCCGCAAGCCGCTGGTGGTCATGACGCCCAAGAGCCTGATCCGCACGGCGACCAGCCGTATCGAGTCGCTGACGCGCGGCCGGTTCATGGAGATCTTGGACGACCCGATGTTCCTTGAGGGCGACCAGGGCGAGGTCGGGCTGGAGCCTTCAAACGGCGAGCCCAAGGACGTTCGCGAGGTCGTGCTTTGCTCGGGCAAGGTCTACTGGGACCTCGCCAAGCGTCGCGCGGCGATCGGCCGCAAGGACCTTGCGATCGTTCGTATCGAGCAGATCTACCCCTTCCACTTCGACATGCTCAAGGGCATCATGGGCCGGTACCCCAACGTCGAGCGTGTGATGTGGGCCCAGGAAGAGCCTCGCAACATGGGCGCGTACCAGTTCGTGTGCGACAAGATCCGCACCGACCTGCGTTCTGTGCTGCCCGATGGCGAGTTGCACTACGTCGGGCGTCACCCGAGTGCGAGCCCGGCCACGGGCAGCAAGCGTCGCCACAAGGCGGAGCAAGAAGAACTGCTGACCGAGGCGGTCGGCGCAGATCCCGGCGCGGGCCCGAAGCTCGTGCGGGCGTCGGCGTAGGTTTCGAGGACGGACTCAGGCCAGAGTGTCAGGAGCGGCAGCATGGCAACCCAGATTGTGATCCCCGAGGTCGGCGAGTCGATCACCAGCGGCGTGATCGCCGCGTGGAGCGTGGCCGACGGCGAGTACGTCGAACGAGACCAGACGGTGCTCGAACTCGAGACCGACAAGATCACCATGGAGGTGCCCGCGCCGGCGGCCGGGGTCATCAAGCACTCCGCGGCTGAGGGCGACGAGGTCGACGTTGGTTCGGTCGTCGGCGAGATCGATGAGTCGGCTGAAAAGCCCGCCGGTGGCGCACCCGCGGCCGCCGAGGCTGCTCCCGCCGAAGCGCCGGCCGCCCAAGCCGCACAGGAATCCGCGCCCGCCGCCCCGCCTCCTGCCGCCAAGCCCGCCGCGGTGGCCGCGGCTCCCGCTCCTGCAGCAGCGGGCGGCCCCGTGCACGCGACCCCCGTTGCAGAGAAGATGGCCGGCGAGCATGGGATCGACCTTGGCTCGGTGGTTGGCACCGGCGCCGGCGGTCGCGTGCGTGAGAAGGATGTGCTGGCGTACATCCAATCTGGTGTGACGAGCAACGGTGCGACGAGCAACGGCTCGGCCGCGCACGTCTCCGGCTCGCGATCGGTGCATCAGGAGAAGATGTCTCGCCTGCGTCAGAGTGTGGCGAATCGCCTCGTCGATGCTCAGCACACGGCCGCCATGCTCACGACCTTCAACGAGGTCGACATGTCCGCCGTCATGAACCTGCGCAAGCGGTACAAGGAAGACTTCGAGAAGAAGCACGGCGTGGGCCTGGGGTTCATGTCGTTCTTCGTGAGCGCGGCGGTTCAGGGGCTCAAGTCGTTCCCGCTCGTCAACGGCTTCATCGCCGATGACGACTCGGGCAAGCCCGTGATCCAGACGCACGACTACTGCGACGTTGCGATCGCGGTGGCGAGCCCGAAGGGGCTAGTCGTGCCCGTGCTGCGCAACGCTGAGGACATGTCATTCGCCGAGATCGAGAGCGGCGTGAAGGCGCTGGCGGTCAAGGCACGCGATGGCAAGCTGACCATCGAGGAGATGACCGGCGGCACGTTCACGATTACCAACGGCGGCATCTTCGGCAGCCTGATGAGCACGCCGATCCTCAACCCGCCGCAGTCGGCGATCCTGGGCATGCACACGATCAAGAAGCGGCCGGTCGAGGATCCGGACAACCCGGGCAACATCGTGCTGCGGCCGATGATGTACCTCGCGGTGAGCTACGACCACCGGATCATCGACGGCGCCGAGGCCGTGCAGTTCCTGGTCACGATCAAGAACTGCATCGAGAATCCCGAGCGCATGCTGATGGACGTGTGAGCCGCGTCTGGCGGCTCTCGCTTAGCCGAGGTTCGCAACGATGTAGGCGAACCAGAGCAGCACCGCGGCCTGGAAGCCGGCAACCAGATCATCGAGGACAACGCCCCATCCACCGGGTGTGGCTTGGAGGCTGCTCGCTGGCCAGGGCTTCACGATGTCGAGGGCGCGGAAGAAGGCGAACGCCATGACGAGGGAGATGGCGGCGCCGACGCCGTTCGAGATCGCCGGCATCAGCATGAGGCACAAGGCCATGCCCGCCGTCTCGTCGGCGACGACCTGGCTGGGGTCCTTCTTGCTATAGCGTGCCTCGGCCTTGTCGCCCAGGAACACGCACGCCAGCGTGAAGATGACGAACACCGGCAGCATGACCACGCGGAGCACCATCCACGCGGCGTTGTCGGGCATGATGGCCAGGATGACCAGGCCGAGTGCCAGCGGTGGCAGGGAGCCCCAGGTGCCGGGAAAGGGGCGGAGGTGGCCAAGGCCGAAGGTGGTGACCCATCGCAGGTTGCCGTCGGGTTTGGTGATCACGGGGTGTCCTGTGTGTGCTGGTTGGTTGAGGCCTTCGCGGCTCGCGAGATGTAGGGCACGGCCGATGCCGCGGTGATGAGGGTAGTGCCCCATGCGGCCGCGTTGACGGCCCAGCCGGCCCAGTTCGGCCTATCGCTGGCCCAGACGGCGGCGGCCAGGAGGCATCCTGGGATCGCGACGCTCTGGATGACCATCTTGGCCTTGCCCGAGGCCGAAGCGGAGAAGTCGACGCCCTTGGACTCGAACACGCCGCGGATGGTGGTGACCAGCAGTTCTCGCCCAAGGATAAAGACGACCATCCATCCGGTGAAGCCGGCGGCCATGGCAGATTCCGTGTCGGTGGTGATGCGGAAGGTGGGGGTTGCCAGCATAACGGCCGTTCCGAGGACGAGGATCTTGTCGGCGAAGGGGTCGGTGATCCGCCCGAAGACGCTGACCGCGTTCCACTTGCGCGCGAGGTAGCCGTCGAGGGCGTCGGTGGCTGCGGCGAGCACGAAAAGGATGGTCGCGGCCAAGAGCGCGGGCTGGACGCCTGTCCGACCGGCGAGGTCTGGGGCGAGCGCCAGAAGCGCGACGAGCGCCAAGGCCATCGCGAGGCGGGCGAGTGTGAGAGTGTTGGGCAGCTGTCGTTTCCACCGCGGCAGGGTCACAGCCGAGGATAGGGCGATCGCGGATTCACCTCGATCGGCGGCGCTCGGGAAGGTGGAGTGATTTGAGAGCGATGGCCACCAAGGTGTGGCGGCGGGCCAGATTCGGTGGACGGTCGATGGCCGCGGATCTACTGTCGGGGCACTCAGCACCGCCCTGGAACGCGCCCAGGCCGGTCACCCTGGCGTTCTTCCCCAGTTTGGTCTTGGGCAGGGTTTCGGGTCGTCTCTCAGGACGCCTTCTATGGACTTCATCGTGCATCCCGTGCTGCTGTTCGTGGCCTTGGCTGTGTGCGGCGTGGGTGTAGCCCTTTCGATCCCCCGACGGCGCTTCCATGCCGGGCTGATCGGCGGCATCATCGCGGCGACCGGCGTGGGCATTCTGATCACCGCGCTCGGTGCGGCCTCGCTTGCCGACGGCAGCCCACTGCCCAACCTCTTCTTCCACGGATTGGCGATCATCGCGCTGGGGTCGTGCCTGCAGGTCATCACGCATCGACGCCCGGTGTACGCGGCGTTGTACTTCATCCTGAGCATCCTGTCGACGGCGGGGCTGTACATCCTGCTGGCGGCCGAGTTCATGGCGTTCGCATTGGTCATCATCTATGCCGGCGCCATCCTGATCACGTACCTGTTCGTCATCATGCTGGCCAGCCAGAGCCGTGTGGAGGACGAGGAAGAGGGCATCAGCGAGTATGACGCCATCGGTCGCGGACCGGTCACGGCGACGATCGTCAGCTTCGCGTTGCTGGCCACGCTGACCGTCATGATGTTCGGCGGTATTCGTGAGATCTCGCCGCCCGGCGCGGCCCAGGTCGCCCAGGCCGAGACGGTGGTGCTGCAGCGGCTCCCCGGCAAGGTCGAAAAGGCGCTGACGCGAGAAGGACTGATGAATCCGGGCGAGTCGGTGGCCGGCGTCGAGCGCACCGAAGCGGGAGTGTTCGCCACCGTCGAGAGCGCCGACGGCGGCACGCGGCAGGTCGCTTTGCCCGAGACGCTAACGCCGACGAACACCGAGGGCTTGGCCTTCAACCTGCTGGGCGAGTATCCGGGCACGATCGAGATCGCGGGCGTGATCCTGCTGATGGCGATGCTCGGAGCGGTGGTGCTGGCGCGCAAGTTCGCGCAGATCGACGAAGAAGCGAAGGCCACCGCGGCCGCGGCCCTCGCGGAGGGCCGAGCGGACGCCATCGGTACGCTTGGCGCGGACGTCGGTAACGGCGGGGGAGCGACGTCCGATGGTTGACCTTCTGCTGGCCCAGTCCGCGTTCCCCGAGGCGATGAGCCAGCACGTGCTCGCGCACTACCTGTTCGTCTCGGCGGCGATGTTCACGATCGGGCTGGTTGGCTTCCTGACCCGTCGCAACCTGATCATCATGTTCCTGTGCACGGAAATGATGTTCCAGGCCGCGGGCATCGCGCTGATCGCGTTTAGCCGTTTCCACCTCAACTACGAGGGGCAGACGTTCGTGATCTTCGTGCTGACGGTGGCGGCGGCCGAGGCCGCGTTGGCGTTGGCCCTTGTGGTCTTCCTGTTCCGCAAGCGTGACTCGCTGAGTGCCGAGGCGTGGGCGGAGATGAAGGGATGACGATGCTGTCGATGCCCCTGGGGGCTCTTTCGAATCTGGTTGCCGCCGCCGACGGTCCGTACATCGCGACGGGAGAGGCACCGCAGTGGGTCGCGCTGATCCCGGCGTTGCCGTTGCTCGGCGCCGTGCTGTGCCTGATCTGCGCGTGCCTGAACGTCAAGAACAAGGCGCCGGGGTATCTGACCGTCGGCCTCCTTGCGGGCAGCTTCGTGACCACCCTTGTAGCCTTCCTTGGTGGCACGGATAACTACGGCGTGGCGACCATCTTCCGGTGGATCCACGCATCGATCGGGGCGGACTCGGGGACGAGCCTCGTCTCCAACTTCGCGTTCTACTTCGACGGCTTGTCCATGCTGTGGATGCTGTTCGTGACCGGGCTCGCCACCGTGATCGGCCTGTACTCGAGCGAGTACATGTCGGGCGATAAGGGGCTGGGCTACTGCCGGTTCTTCTTCGCGTTCAACGTGTTCGTGTTCAGCATGTCGTGCCTGGTGATGGCCGACAATCTGCTGCTGCTCTTCCTGGGCTGGGAGGGCGTGGGCCTTTGTAGTTACCTGCTGATCGGGTACTACTACAAGAAGCCCGAGGCGGTCGCGGCGGCGAAGAAGGCGTTCATCATCAACCGCATCGGCGACCTAGGCCTGCTGATGGCCATCGGTGCGACGTTCGTGGTGTTCGGCACGGTCGAGCTGCGGCCGCTGTTCGAGATGATCGCCGCAGGCATCGATGCGAACGGTGAGGCGATCGGCGGCACCTGGGCAGTTGTGGTCATCCCGCTGCTGCTCACGGCTGGCGCGTTCGGCAAGAGTGCCCAGCTGTTCTTCTACGTGTGGTTGCCCGACGCGATGGAGGGCCCCACGCCGGTGTCGGCGCTGATCCACGCCGCGACGATGGTGACTGCGGGCGTGTACCTCATCGCCCGCATGTTCCCGCTGTATGCCGCCGACGACGCGATGATCGCGTTGACGGTCGTGGCCTGGGCGGGTGCGATCACGGCGTTCTGGGCCGCGACGATCGAATTCGCCCAGTACGACATCAAGCGCATCATGGGCTACAGCACCATCAGCCAGCTGGGCTTCATGTTCGCCGGCCTGGGGCTGCTGGGCACCACGGGCGCGGTCTTCCACGTGTTCACGCACGCGTTCTTCAAGGCCACGCTGTTCCTGTGCTGCGGTGCCGTCATGCACGGCTTCGGCGGCCAGCTCAGCCTGCGGCGTTTGTCGGGCGTGATGTGGATGAAGGGCTTCGGCATCACCGCCGTGTGCATGCTCATCGGCTGCCTGAGCCTGAGCGGCGTGCCGTTCACTGCGGGCTACTTCTCGAAGGACATGATCCTGGCCCAGGCGTTCGCGACGCCGGGCGACATGATTGGCGGGGCATACTTCATCGGGCTGTTGTTGCTGCTGACGGCGGCGATGACGGCGTACTACACGTTCCGCGTGTTCTTCCGCGTGTTCGTTGGGCCGAAGTACTTCGAGCCGGGTGACGATGATCACGGGGACGACCACGGCGATGACCATGGTGACGATCACAGCCATGCTCACGACGCCGCGAAGGAAGAGCCAGGCGATGCGCTGCACACGGGCTTCCACCCGCACGCGCCGGGTTGGGCGATGAACACCGCGATGGTGCTGCTCGCGGTCGGCACGATCGTGATCGCCAGTCTCTACTTCGTGAACAAGAAGGAAGACCACGGCTGGGCCGGCACGATGGTCAAGTACTCGTCGGCCGCGTACGCGTCGCCGGGCCTCGGCCACAAGGGCGATGGCGAGAAGAAGGACGAGGCGGTTGGCTTGCTGCCCGCGGATGCCGAAGCCGGCGCCGTGATGCCCGTCTCGCTTGTCGCCGAGGGTGTGGTCGCCGACGAGGACGCGACCGCCAAGGCTTCGGGCACGCTCTTCGGCTACGACCCGTTCAAGATCATGTATTACGTGTCGGCGGTGCTCGGCCTCATCGGCATCATCGCCGCGGCGTGGTTCCATGGGCCCAAGGGCCTGGCCGGGCTCGGCATCGGCAACCGCGTGGAGCCCGCGAAGGTGCGGATGGACGCGGTCGCCGCCCGTTTCGGGCCGATCCCCAGATGGGCGGAGAACAAGTGGTACGTCGACGAGTTGTACCACATCGTGTTCGTGAAGGTGCTCCTCGTCTCGAGCCATATCTATCACGCGATCGACAAGCTGGTTATCGACGGCATCGTCGACCTGCTGGGTTCGCTGCCCCGCTGGCTCGGCTCGCTGCTTCGGCCCAGCCAGAGCGGTGTGCTGCACAGCTATGCCACGGGCATGGTGGCGGGCTCGGCGGTGCTGGTGGCGCTCATCGTTCTGGTGGCGTTGCTGTGAAGGGGATGAACTGACGTGAGCCTGCTCTACTGGCTGATCCTGATTCCCCTCATCTTCGCGGTGGTGATCGCGTTTGCGCCCGCGCGCCAGGCTCGCAGCATCGCGACGATCGGCTCGTTCGTGTCGTTTGGCCCGCTGCTCGCGGCCCTGTTCCGATTCGATTGGTCCAACGGCGGTTCGCTCCAGTTTGTAGCCAGCTACGACTGGATCGCCGACATGGGCGTGCGGCTCGGGGTGGGTGTCGACAGCGTCTCGCTGTTGCTGATTGCGCTGACCGTGCTGCTCGGGCCGATCTGCGTCATCTGCAGCTACACGGCCGTCACGGAGAACGTCCGGGTGTTCTACGGCTGGCTCACCGGCCTGCAGGCGGCGATGGTTGGCGTTTTTGCGGCGACCGACCTCGTGGGCTTCTACATCTGCTTCGAGTTCACGCTCCTGCCGATGTACGTGCTCATCAACCTCTACGGCTCGAAGAACCGCAAGCGGGCGGCCACCAAGTTCTTCCTGTATACGTTTACCGGCTCGATCATCGCGCTTGCTGGCTTGGTCTACGTCGTGTTCCACCATCGCAGCCTTGAGGGCGTGTGGACGTTCGACATACCGACGCTGGCGGCCACGGCGGCCCAGATGCCCCTGCAGGCACAGTCTCTGGTCTTGCTGGCGCTGATGCTGGGGTTCGCGGTGAAGGTGCCGCTATTCCCCGTGCATACGTGGCTGCCGTTGGCGCACACCGAGGCGCCAACGGCGGGCTCGGTCATCCTGGCCGGCGTGCTGCTGAAGCTGGGCACGTACGGCATCTACCGTTTCGTGTTGGGCTTTGTGCCCGAGGCCGTCATCGAGTATGCGGCCCTGATCGCCGTGCTCAGCATCATCGGCATCGTGTACGCCGGCTTGATCTGCTGGGTGCAGAAGGACGTCAAGAAGCTCGTCGCGTACTCGTCGGTGAGCCACCTGGGCTTCTGCGTGCTCGGGCTCGTTGCGCTCAACAGCGTGGGCGCGACCGGGTCCGTCTTGTACATGATCAACCACGGCCTCTCGACGGGCGCGTTGTTCTTGTGCATCGGCATGATCTACGAGCGGTACCACACCCGCTCGATGGACGAGCTCGGCGGCCTTGCGGGCGTGATGCCCATCTGGTCGTCCTTCATGGTGTTCTTCGTCATGGCGTCGGTGGGACTGCCGGGCCTCAACGGCTTCGTCAGTGAATTCATGTGCATCATCGGCACGTTCCAGAGTTCCTCGGCGTGGGTTCTCGAGGGCCGGGCGGGTGCCGCAGGCGGATCCCTCGGTCCGTGGTTTGCCTTTGCGGCGGGCAGCGGCGTGATCGTCGCGGCGATGTACCTCTTGTACATGACCGGCCGCGTGGTGTGGTGTACGGCTCGCCAGCCGGCCGACTATCACGAGCACCCCGAGCTACCCAAGGACCTCAACCGCCGCGAGATCGGCCTCTTGTCCGTCCTCGCGGTCGGCTGCTTGGGCCTGGGCGTGTACCCGACGCCGCTGATCGAGGCCATCGAGCCGTCGGTCGAGCGCACGCTGGCGCCGTACCAGGACCTGCTCGAGGAGCGCGCCCAGCGCCTCTCACTCGATGAAGGGGAGGGCTAAGGCGCTATGGCCGAGAAGATCGCGACCATCTGGCCCGAGATCGTCCTGTTCATTACGACGTGCGTCGTGATGATCTTGGGGCTGTCGCCCAACAAGCAGTGGCGTTCGCTCTGCCTGCCGGCGTCCGTCGCCGGTTTGGTCATCGCTGGGATCCTCGCGGCCTGGGGCATGCGCGAAGGTGGCCCCGTGGCCGACACCGCGTTGCCCCTGATGCCCGGTTTCGTGAAGGTGACGATTGCGGTGGTCGGCGTGCTGCTGGTCATCGTTCAGGCCGGGTTGATCGATCGGCGTGAAGAGGCGTTGGTCTCCACGGGGCGGCCGTTTAACCCGCTTCGAACAAATCGGGCCGAGTACTTCTCCCTCGTACTGTTCTCGCTCACCGGGCTCATGTTGTGCGCTTCGGCGAGCGACCTGATCTGGCTTTTCCTTGCGCTCGAGCTCACAAGCCTGCCGACGTATGTCATGGTGGCTATGAGCAGCTCGCGCGACAGGGCGCAAGAGGCGGCTGTCAAGTACTTCTACCTTGGCGCGCTGGGGGCCGCAACGTTCCTGTACGGCTTCGTCATGTTGTACGGCGGGACGGGCACGCTCAAGCTCGGGCCGATGGCCGAGATCATCGCGACCGAGGGCATCAACCCGATCACCCTGATTGGCCTCCTGCTGACCATCGCGGGGCTTGGGTTCAAGATCGCGGCAGTACCGATGCACTTCTATACCGCCGATGTGTACCAGGGGGCTGCCGCGCCGGTGACGGCCTTCCTTGCGTTCGTGCCCAAGACTGCGGGGTTCATCGCGCTCCTGCTGGTGTGCGCGACGGTGGGGTGGCGCTTCGGCGAGAGCGGCGACGCGTTGCCCGAGTCCCTCCGCGTCATGCTGTGGGTGATGGCCGCGGTCACGATGACTGTGGGCAACGTGCTGGCGATCCTGCAGAATTCGGTGAAGCGCGTCCTGGCGTACTCCTCGATCGCGCACTCGGGCTACATGCTCGTAGGACTGCTCGCCGGTCCAGGAGATGGGAGCTTCCCATCGAGTGGTGTGTCCGCCGTGCTGTTCTACCTCGCGGCGTATGGCATCACGAACACGGGGGCGTTCGCGGTCATCGCATCGCTCGAACGCCGGGCCGCCGATCGGGGCGAGCCGCTTGAGGTTGACAGCTTCGACGACCTGCGCGGCCTGTGGAAGCGCGAGCCGGCGCTCGGTGTCGTCCTCGCGATTGTGACGCTGAGCCTGCTCGGCTTCCCGCCGCTGCTGGGCTTCATGGCCAAGCTGCCCCTGTTCACGGCCGGCATCTCGTCGGGTGAGATTGCTCTCGTGGTCATCCTGGGCCTGAACTCGGCGATCGCGGCGTTCTACTACCTCCGCATCGTGAAGGCCGCGATGATCGATGATCCCAAGGCGGAGGCTGGATCGGCCGATGCGGCCAGCCGCCATCCGTCGTATCAGCTCCGATTCGCCACGGGCATGTGCTCGGCGGTGGGGGTGATCGGGCTTTCCATGCTCGCGGGCCAGATCGCAGGCAACACGACCAGCGCTGGCAGTTACGTGCCTCCGGTGGCCGGAGCGAGTGAGGCCGCCGAAGGCGTGTTCGCGGTGGTGGAGCAAGAGGCCGCTGGCGAGGCTCGGACCGAGACCGCCAGTTCGCTGCCCACTTCTTGAGTCGTAACAGCAGAGGACCGGGGCCGAGTCAGCTCTCGGCGACCCGTCGCACGACGAGTCGCTGGATGCCCAGGCCGACAAGACCGAGTGCTATCCACGCGACGATCCACGTCTGCGCGGGCACGTCATCGATCGGAAGGGGTGTGCCCGCGATCGATTGCATGTGGAGCGCGCCCAGCGGCCAGATCGCCGCACCCATGAACGCGGTGGTGGCGCTGGCGATGCGTGCCGGCCAGATCGCTCCGAGAAGCGCCCCGCAGAGGCCGCAGGCCAGGATCGCGAGCATCGCTTCACCCTGGATCCTGCTTGGCACGCGGGCCCAGGCTCGCTCGGCTTGTGCGACGATCGCCTCGGTCGTGATCGTGCTCGGGGTTGTTGGCTCAGCTTCTGCGTCGGTGGACGTTGGTTCGGTTGCGGTCGTCCACGGGTTGGCCGGGGTCGACCACGCGACCGGTTGGAACTCGGGCGTCACGATGGCGGTGGGCGAACTCGGAGCGACTTGGGGTGTCGGCGGGGCTGCCACGCCATCGAGCGGCAGGTGGGGCGCGAAGAGCACGGCCAACCCGGCTGCGGCTGTAGCGGCGGTGGCGCCTGCGGCGGCCGAGATCACGAGGCGCATGGCCAGGAGGGCAACGACCACGCCGATGCCCGCGCCGGCGGCACCGGCGATGAGCGAGCCAGGCAGACCCGCGACCTCGGGGATTTGGACGTGCTGGGCGAGCATGAACCCGCCGTAGAGCCCGGCGGTGCCGCCTGCTGCGGCGAAGGCGAGGCTCACCGCCCGTGCGCCGGCGGACCAGAGCATCATGCCCACGACAACGGCGATGCCGGCGAGCCATGCGGCGTCGGAACCCCCGGCGAGTGCGAGCACTCGTTCCACGAGCCCTTCGGATTGCCCGAGGCCGGAAAGCACGGGTTGGGACCCTCCTGCACTGCGTCCTATAAGGCCGGTTGTGGCCTGAACTAGGGTACGCGAAACACCAGAGTTTGGATCGGGTACCCCGGTCCCGCGTCACGTGGGTATGCGAGATTGGGCGGCCGGCCGCGCAGGTCTGGCGCGATCGGCTGGGTTATTCGCGAAAACTTGCCAGCTATCGGTCGGGTTCGGTCTCGTGCAACCTCGCCGGGGTGTGGGGCGTACAGCTTTTGCAGCCCCTGGGGCGGCACCCCGCCGATCCGCCGTGGAGGCCCGCCGACCCCCGCTTGTCGGCCGCGCGGCCTCGGGCTTGCTCGGTTTTGATTTGGTTCGCTCCGACCGCCTGTCGGTTGCGCGTCACTTGGGAGCAGCGATCGTGCGTCCATCCTCCGTACAGCCTTGGAGCGGCGAGGATTGGCCGGCCGGAGATGCTGGCCCAACGGCCATCCGTCGGCCTATTCTGGCCGTGGCGAGCGGGACTATGCTTGTCGGCTTCGGGCAGCGGGAGGATGCGCCGCGCTCGAGCATGGGATGGAGCCCACAGCATCCACTATGGCAAGACGAGGGCGCGGTGCCCCCCCTTGCCTGCACCCTCCCGGCCACGGGAGCGGACGCCTTCGACACGCGAGCGTGCTCGTAGGCATCGGACGAACCGCCCCGGTTCGTTCGAAAAGAAGCCGGCCACAAGCCCACCCAGGCCGGCGAGGAAGCCCAGAAGATCCACCGCGTGTTGCGGTGTTGCAACAGCCAGCGAGGAAGCGGCCATGAAGCCCAACCGCCGTGCAAAGACCCGTCCGTACGCCCGCCGCCGTTCGCTCGCGCAGGATGGCGCTCACGGCGCTGCATCACGCCTGGCCGGCCTTGCTGGTCGCGCGTCGCGCCCGGATGTGGAGGCGCTCGAGCCGAGGCAACTGCTCTTTGCGCTGACGATCGATCCATCGAGCGTGGATCCGACGACCGGCGTGGGTTCGGCGATCGCGTTCTTCGGGTACACCATCCCGTACCTGCAGGCCCCCGATGTCGACGACTTCGAGCTCGACGAAGACGAGCCGGTGGATGAGATCTTCGACGACTTCGGCGCTCCGGGCACGCCGATTATCTCGCAGACCATCTTCGAGGACTCTCTGCTGTTTGTGCAGCACAACGTGGCGCCGACTTCCGACTTCCGCCTTTCGCTGCCGGCGGGCGTGGTCGATCCGGATGACGATCAGCGCGAGGTGCGGGTGGTGCTGCAGCAGGGCGAGCAGTTCACGCTCTCGTTCCTGAACAACCCCGACGACACGACCCTCTTTATCGGCGTGCGCAGCTTTTCCATCGACTTCCTCGTGGCAGCGGGTTCGACGCAGGGGCTGGATCTCGAGAACACTCGCGTGTCGCTCCTGCTGCGTGGTGAGGTGCAGGAGTCGTTCGAGGGCCGCGATGCGCTGACGAACTTCCGCACCGGCGGCGGTGGCCCTGGCGACGGCGTGGGCACGTTCGAGTTCTCGCGGACGCCGGTCGTTTCCGGAGAATTGCCGCCGACGTTCGACGCCATACGCTTCGAATCGATCGGGGGCCCGAGCGACCCGTTCCACTTCGATAACATCTCTGCGCTGGTGCCGGCCGGCAACTTTACCGACATCGTCGAGGATCGCATCTTCGGTGCATACGTGAGCCTGGCGGGCTTACCTGGCACGACGGTCAACTTCTTCGATCTCTACGGACGGCCGATCGTGCAGACGATCGCGCTAGGCACACCCCAGAACTCGACATTCCCGATCGTTGATCCGAACGACGACGGCGTTCCCGACTTCAATGACGGCATCGGTCGCATCGTGTTCACGAACGCGGACGAGACAACGACGCTGACGATCTTCGGCGCGACGATCGAGGCGGACGAAGAACCAGACGTGGACGCGGACTTCTTTGAGTTCCCTGGCTTCAACCTGACCGTCATCGACGATCTCACCGCACTCGCCGATGACTTCGAGGGCGCCGGCTTCGGCTACCGCATCGTCCCGGATAGTGATGGCGAGGTCGATGGGCTCACGCCGACGGCGGGTTCGCTCATCATCGGCTCGCCCTTCGATCGCGATAACACAACGGCGGCTTCGTACTCCCCGATCGGTACGGCGAGCTTTAATTCCTTCACCAACCCCGACCAGGGCATCTTCGCGCTCGGCAGCCAGAACGTTGGCTCCATCAACATCCACGGCTTGCTGTTCGGGTCCTCCGTGTTCAACGGAGCCGTCAGGCAGCTGGGATTCGGTTCGATCCTCGGATCGATCACGGTCAAGGGTGACCTTGGTGCGCTGACGTCGACCTCAGATGTCGGCCTTTGGTCGCCCGACGATAGCAACGTCATCACCAAGACCGGCGCCCAGTTGCTGGTCGAGCGCACGCTGGGCCAGGTGCACATCGCGGGCCGCTCGCTCATGGACACCACGGTCGTTGGCGAGCTGAGCTCGTCGGTCTTGCGCCAGCCCCGAGAGGTCACGCGGTATTACGAGCTTGAGGCGCCCTTCGGCATCGATACCGACGACAACGAGGTGATCGACACCATCCGCGCCCAGCTGCTGATTGGCACCCAGGAGGCGGCCGCGCTCGCCGCCAGCGACGAGCTGAGCGCGTTCCGCTTCTTCAGCACGACGCCGGTGTTCGGCGGGCAGTACCTGCGCAACGACTCGATCGGCAGCGCCGAGTTCATCGGGAACATCGGCACGCAGGTGCAGGTGGTGGGCGATCTGAGCTTTGGCGATCCGGTGAACACTGGTGAGGACGCCGTCGATGTGTTTGGCGTCCCGCTGGATGGCACCCGCCCGCTCGTCGTCGAGGGCATCGGCGATGATCCCAGCTTCGTGGTGCGATTGGTCGACGCGCGTGGTCGCCAGGTCGCCCACGCCGAGAGCGATGAGTCGTTCATCAACACCGGGCGGTACTTCCTTGAGTACCAGCCCGAGTACGCCGGCGTCTTCTACCTCATCGCCTCTTTCGAGGCCGATGACGACGTGGAGACCGGATCGTTCTACGCGCTCAACGTGTCGGGCATGGCGCCCGTGACACTGGGTTCGTACCGCACGGCGTCGGGCATGGGCTTCCCGGCGGATATTTTGGCGCCAGGCGTTTCCGGCGTCGGATTCAGCATTTCGATCAACGTGCTGTCCGGATCGGTGGGTTCGATCCGCTCGGGCACCGACCTGCTCGATGGCGCCGGCCAGGCAATCTCGGCCGACGACAACATCAACTTCGAGGACAACGACACGGCGTTCGTCGATCCGCAGGATCGCCGCTCCGATCTTGCCGGCGGCAGCTTCACGATCGCGGCCGATCTGTACGAGATCTACGCCGGTTCGGACATCGAGGCCGAGTCGCCCCTCGATCCGCTGATCATGACGATCGGTGGCGACCTCGGGTACATCGTGACCGGGCAGTCCGAGATCATCGGCACGGGACCGACCGAGGGCGACATCTTCTCGGCGGGTGGCCCGATCATCTTCAACGTGCAGGGCAGCATCGGATACGTCGATGTGTCGGGCGCGATCGGCCTGGACTACGACGTTGATGACACCGCGGTACCGCCCGCGAGCCCGACCAACTCGATCGTGTTCCGCACGGGCCTCTCGGGCGGGCCCGGCGATATCGGCTTCATCAGGATCGGTTCGCACGTTGCCAGCGATTCGGTGAGCATCATCACGAGCCCCGGCTCGACGGTCGGTGGTTTCGCCGTCTCGCAGGACGTCGAGTTTGCCGACGGCGACGTCATCGTTGGCATCGATTCGTTCTCGCGAACATCGCTGCAGGGCGTGAACTTCGACCTGGGTCCTGGCAGTGACATCCGGTTCGTGGACACGCCCGGCCTGACGAACACGTTCGGCGTTGATACCGGCCTGAACCTGATCATCGGCGAGTCGGTCGAACTGATCGATGACGCCGGCGGTCGGTTCACCGTCGAGGTTTCGGGTGTCGGCCCGGTGGGCTCCATCGTCGGCTTCTTGCGCTTTATCGGTGTCGATGGCGCGGAGGGTGTGGCGCTGGCCACGATCGAGGCCGACCTGACCGGTGGCCGCGACCTGATCATCAACACGCTCGACGGATCGGCCGACGACGTGATCAGCATCGGCCGCATCGACATCACTGGCGCCACCGCGGCGTCGGAGATCCGGATCACCGGCGAGGTCCAGGTCGACGTCTGGCAGATCTTCCAGAGCGGTGGCGGCGCCTTTGACGCCATCCGCAACGAGACGCCGCGTGGTGACATCGTCGCGATCGACGTGGTTGGCCTCAACGAGGTGTCCATCGTCGGCGATCTTGGGCGGACGCAGTTGCCCGAGTTTGGGCCACGGCGGATCTCACCGTTCGTTGGGATCAATGGCGAGCTGTTCCAGGGTATCGGTCGTGAGGATGGATTCGATGTTCCGGCGACCGTCATCACGCCGTTCTGGGGCGGCGGTGTGTATCGGCCCGTCGGAGACAACGTGTATCCGGCCGGCGGCGGCTTCCTGAGCGACCTCGGCTCGCCGGTGGATCCGTACCTCGACGGCCTCTTCGTGCGCACGGGCAACCTCACGCTGCTGCGTGTTGGTGGCGGTGTGGGTGATGTGATCCTGAGTTCCACCGGCGTGATCATCGATGCGATCGTCAACGAGGATCTCGGTGACGAGGCGGATCGCGTGCCGGGCGCCTTCAACGGCATCTTCGGCACCATCTATGCCGGCGATATCGTGGACCTCAACGTGGGCATGGGCGTTGCCCAGCGCGCCCCTGACGCGCTGAGCACGACCGGCATCTTTGCCGCCGATGACATCATCAACCTGATCGCCGAAGACGCCACGATCTTCGGCAGCGTCGTCGCCGCAAACAACGTCGTGGGCGACGGATTCGCGGGCATCGATTCCTTCGAGCTCACCAACAGCCGGATCATCGACGCCTTCGTCGGGGCCACGCAGCTGAGCGACTTCTTCGACGACTTCAACTACCGCGAGGGCCTCTTGCGGACCGGCGAGATCCGCTCGTGGATCGGTGACGAAGACTCCGGGCTGTTCCTCGTCCGCGCCGAGGGCCTCTCGGCCGATGAGATCCAGTTCGGCGGCAACATCGACGCTTCGCAGCTCTCGTTCGCCAACGACGTCGAGGAGATTCGGGCTGGCAACATCGTGAACAGCACCGGGGGCGGCACGCCCAGGGAGTTGTTCCGAGCGTTCATCAGCATCGGTGGCGATCTGGACACGCTGGTCGTGAGCGACGAGAGCGGCGAGGACGGCTCCGGCGGCGTGTTCGCCGACACCTTCATCGAGGTGAACGGCGAGGTCCGCGAGAGCATTGAGGCCCGCCTCGTGCAGCGTGCGGACATCCGTGTGCTTGGCACCATCCGCTCGTTCATGGCTACGGACATCCGGGCCACGCAGATTGTCACGGGCCAGATCACAGAGATGACGATTACCGAGGCCATCCGCGCGTCGGACATCAGCGTCTCGGGTCCGTTGATCGACCTCGCCGCCCGCGAGATCACCGCGAGCAACATCAATATCACCGGCCCCGATGGCCGCCTGGACAGCCTGATCGTCGAGACCCTCTTCGATGGTGGCATCCTGGCGACCGGCCCGATCACACGCATCGAGGCCACCGCCGGCGATCTCCGCGGTTCGCTCGAGACCCGGACGTCGCGAGGCAACGTGACCAATCTGGTCGCGTCGCGCGACATCCTGCTGAGCACCGACATCAGCGGCACGCTGGAGAACATCAGCGTCGGTCGGAACCTGGGCGACATTGAAGATCCCAGCGTCTTGCTCATCCGCGGCGATCTGACCGGGATCGACATCGCCAATGGCGGCCTGTACTCGGATGTTCGTGTGGCGCAGGCCATCACCGGTTCGATCGTCATCGGCGCCCAGCCCGGCTTGCCCGCCAACAACCTGATCCCGACCGGATCCATCGAGGCCTACGGGCGGATCGAGTCGGTCGTGGCCAACGGCGACTATGCCGGCAGCATCATGAGCTTCAGCGGTGACATCGGCAACGTCACCATCAACAACGGCTCGCTGCTGCCGCAGGGCTCGATTGCGGCCTTCAACGGTGATATCGCGAGCGTGGTCATCAACTCCGGCCACCTGCTCGGCAGCATCCACGCCGATCGCACGATCTTTAACATCACCGTGAACGCGTCTGAGGACGGCGTGTTCGGCGACATCGGTGTGAACCCGGCGCTGTCCGGCTTCACCGCGGCCACGGATCTGCGCAACCAGTTGCCTCCGGGTGTTGGCGCCAGCGCGAACTTCGACGGTCCGCGGATCACCGCCGGTCGCGACATCGGCGTGGTCAACGTGACCAACGGATCGATCTTCGAGGCCCTGTTCCACGCCCGCAACGCCATAGGCCAGATCAATGTGCTCGGTGAGGGCAACATCGCCAATGACGTCAGCACGACCGGTTTCGGCACGCAAATCCTGGCGGGCAACTCTGTCGGCACCGTCACGATCTCCGGCTCGGCTGAGAACCTGCTCGTGGCCGGTGGCCTGTTCGCCCTGGGTGCGGATGGCCGCGCCGGTGGCGTGGGCTCGGCTCAGGACGTGAACAAGGCCGGCATCGTTCGCAACGTTTCCATCGCCGGCGATGCCACCAACGTGGCGGTCTCCGCGGGCATGGTCGCCGGCGAAGACGGCCAGTACAACACGCTGATCATGACGGCCGAGGGCCTTGAGACCGACGACCTGCACGCGCTCGGCATCTCCATCATCGAGTCCGTGACGGTCGGCGGGACCGCGACGAACGTAAGCGCGTTCGTCGACACCGGCCTGCCGACGCTCAGCCCGGGCATCGAGACCCTGGGCCAGCAGACGCCCGTCGTGAACGACATCCTGTTCCGCCCGATGGTCGATAGCACGACCGGCGACATGATCCTGCCCGCGGGCGGCGTCACGATCCCGGACGGTTCCTCCATCGATTTCACCCGCGGTGCCGCCGAGGGCACGATCTCCTTCTCGGGCCCGGGCACGGCGATTTGGGACGAGGCGACCGGACGCCTGCTGCTGGTCGGCACCAGCATCAACAGCAACGTCACCGTGACGAGCGATACCGGAGCGCTCGCCGACTTCAGCGTCATCAGCAACGACGACGCGTCGATCGGCCGCCTCGATATCCAGGCCGTCCTGTTCGGCGACTCGGACATCATCATCGATGGCTTCGCCCGCGAGATCGTCCTGGCCGGCTTCCAGGGCACGGGCGACATCATCGTCGGCAATGACATCCAGTTGTTGCAGTCGGGCTTCATCCTGACGAGCGGTTCTATCGAGGCGATCCTCCTCCGCCAGTTGATCGTGAATGGCGATCTCGGTGGTGAGACACCGCAGCTGCCCGGCGAGTTCGTGACCCCCACGATCCGCATCCTGGGCACCGAGGGCATCACCGTCCAGGGCTCGATGCGTGCCAGCATCAGCGTCGACAACGGCATCCGCGGCGCACTGTTTGTCAACGGCTCGATCAACAACAGCGAGATCCGCTCGGGTCACAACATCCAGAGCGTGACGTCGTTCGATATGTCCGGCACGCTCATCGTCGCCGCGAACAACATCGGCACGGTGACGACCACGGGCAGCGCCTTCGCGACCACCATCCTCGCCGGAGCCGACGTCGGCCGAGATGCGAGCTTTGGTGGCGAGGGTGTCGACGCCGACGTGACCAATGGTGGCAACATCGACGCCGTCAACATCGGCGGCAACTTCATCCAGAGTTCGGTCTCCGCCGGTCTCCTACGCGGCGTCGACGGGTTCCTGGGGACCACCGACGACATCATCTCGGGCGGCCGTTCGAACATCGGCAGCGTGACGATTGGTGGCACGCAGATTGGCTCGAACCGTGGTTCGGAGTCCTTCGGTGTATTTGCGACCGGTACCGTCGGCGATGTCACGGTCGATGGCGTTGCGGTCACGGAATCGAACAACTTCGTGGTCAACGCGTTCGCCACACTTCCCGACGTGGTGAGCGTCGAGGACATCGAGGTGACCTTCGATGGCGGCATTTACATCGGCCGCGTCTTCTTCAATCAGCCGATGAACGCACAGACGCTCAAGGACGGGCTGATCATCAGCGAGGTCCGCGACGGCGGCCTTGTGAAGATCCGTCTCGACGAGGGCCAGGACTACCTCTTCGAGTACGACGAGGAGGAGAACGCCGCGGTCATCACGTTCTCGGATGTCGTGACCCGTCGCGATCTCCCGCAGCTTCCCGGCGTGGCCGGTCCCGGCCTGTACCGATTCGAGCTCGATCCTGCCATCGTCCGCGGCCAGAACGCGGCGGCCAGGCTCGATGCCGATGGCGACGGATTCGCCGACCCGGACCGCTTCTTCGGTGGCGACGCGTTCGTCGGCGATGTCGGCGACCGAATCACGCCGAACACCCTCATCGTGGATCGCGGCTTCCTCGGGCCGGCCACGGTCGACTTCTACGGGCCCGGTTCGCTGGACACGGCGCTCGATAGCAAGTTCGAGCCCGATGCGCTCCCTGATATCAACACCGAGTTCACCCTCCGTGGCTTCATCGGTGACCACCCCGACACCGACGCACAGGCGTTCTCGCTAGCCAGCGATCTCGATCTTTACACGATCACGCTCCAGGCCGGGCAGATCCTGCGGCTTGGTGCGAACACGGGCTCGGCGTTCAACGCGTTCGTTTCGCTGTACGGCCCCGATCAGTCGTTCCAGCTGGGTATCACCGGCGAGAGCACCACGCTTCCGGCCGATGCCAGCCAGCTGCAGGAAGGCATCATCACCTTCGGCACGAACTACCTGATCACCCAGACCGGCACGTACTTCATCGAGGTCAGCAACTCGGCTATCGGATTGGCCTTCGATCCTGACGCCCTCGAGAACATCGAGCCGGCCTCCGGTCTCGTCGGCAGCTACTCGATCACGGTCGAGGTGTTCGATGATGGCGACTCGGGATTCAGCGCCGCGACAAACTCCGGTGATGGTCGCGACCTCATCGAAGCGCCGTTCGCGACATCGTTCTCGGGCCCCGATGGTGTGGTCGGGACCGCCGATGATCGCGCCGAGGTCACCATCGGCGCATTCACGTTCACGCGGAACCAGGAAACGGGAGTGATCACCGGTACCGATGATCGCGGTGTAGTGACCACCCGCTTCCCGGACGGCACCAGCCTGACTGAGGTGGCTTCGGCCATCGGTGAAGAGGGTGCCCGTGGGCGTCCGGGCAACATCGTGCCGGATGTCGACATCTTCCACCTCAACAACCGCCAGAACATCCAGGCGGGCGACGAGCTCCGCTTCACGGTCAAGCTCTCCGAGACCGGAGCCGATCTGGGCGGCCGCCAGACGGTCGGCACGCTCGACGCCATCGTCCAGGACTTCTCCGGTGCGGTGCAGATCGGCCTGTTCGACACGACCAACTCCACGACGGTGAGCGACGGCCAGCTGGTCTTCTCGCCCAGCGAGTTCGGCACGATCTCGGGCAGCGGCGCCGAACTGTTCGCTGAGGACGGCACGCTCCGCTACGGCACCGATGAGAACGGCGACTTCTTCATCGTGACCCAGGCCCCGCGGACGGGCACCTACGCGTTCTTCATCCAGGGCGTGTTCAACAGCGACTACATCGTCGAGATCGAGCGATCAAGCACCGCTCCGACCGTGCAAGCGTTCGCCGGCCCCGATGGCGAGTTTGGCACCTTCGATGACCGCTTGCGGATCAACGAGGGGCGCTTCCGGTACACGCTTGACACCGGCGATGACGAAATCGCTGGCACCGGCGATGACTCGATCGACGCGCAGCTGATCACGAACTCGCAGAACGTGTTCATCGAGTTCAACGGCGGTTCGCTCGACTGGCTGCAGGTCGGAGACCAGACCACCGAGCTCCTTCCGTTCAGCAGCCGGGCGCTCGGCTTCAGCGGCAACATCGACGGCATCCCGGTGGATACGTTCATCCAGCGCGAGCTCGTCGACAACCTGAACGACCTGTTCCAGGGTGCCGGTTACGACATCAACTTCTCGAGTAACCCGAGCGACTTCCAGGGCGATGACTTCTCGACGGTGTTCATCACCGATACGAGCGATCCGGTGAACTTCACGTTCTCCGCCGATCCGATCAGCTTCTTCTTCAACCCGTTCACCTTCGGTATCGGTGACTTCTCCCTCGATTTCGAGGAGATCTTCGGCTACTCCGAGCGTTCCGACCCGTTCAACGCGGATCGCAACGACGAGGGCGTGGTGTTCGTGCCGCAGTTGACGGCCCTTGGCTTCAACCCGTCGGAGCCCGAGGTGCGCGATCTTACCGACGCGCTCACCGCCGCCGTTGGCCGACGCGTCGGCGAGCTGCTCGGCTTGCGGACAACCGCGCTCAACCCGGCGACGTTCAACGTCGACGCGCTCTCGTCGAACAGCCCGAGCAACGTGCCGCCCGGAGACTACTTCCTGCCCACGTTCGCCCGCCCGCTGTCCAGCCGGTTCGACCCGCTGGTGGACACCCAGTTCTTCCTGGGCCAGCAGACCACCGCCGGCGTCGGTAACCCGAATTCCCCGTCCTTGCTGGACTCGATCCTGCCGCGACTGTTCTAGTCGCTAGGCCGGACCGCCAAGAGCCCATCCCGCCCCGCCGAGCGCTGCCCTCTGGGCCGCTCGGCGGTTTTCTTTTTGGTACACACGATCTTGTTGCGACAGTCACGCGCCCGAGCGCGTTCCGATCATCTCGCCGAGTCGGGGCTGATGGTGTGCGATCCTGGGGCGACATCGCCAAGCCGCGTCGTAGTACCCCTGGCATCGGGCCAGAATACCTCGACCTCCTCGGCGCCATCGGCCCCGACCGCGAACGCGAGTGCGAGCGAGCCCTGCTTGCCTTGGTGCCCGCCCGGCCCGATGACCTGGGCGATGCGTGTGATCCGCTCGCCGTCGATCGTGGTAGTCACGCGCACCATCGCGCCCAGCGCATCGCGATTCATCCCAAGCGCTGGGGCGCCCTCCAGTCGCAGCACGATCGAATGCCGATCAGCCGTGCCGGCGGCCCGATTCTCGAACAGTCGTATCCGCGGCTTGCGACCCGCACGCTGTGCGGCATTGAGCCGTGTGAAGCTCTGGCCTGCGGCGATGTCCAGATCGCCATCGTTATCGAAGTCGAGCAGCGCGAGCTGCCCGGCACCGATGTGGTCGATGCCCGACCAACTGGCGACATCGATGAGCGAGCCGTCGGCCTGCTGACGCCAAATGCGCAGCCGCTGGTTGTCCGGGTAGTCGCTCGAGCACACGAGCACGTCTATGCGGCCGTCGAGATCGAAGTCCCCCAGGCCGCCGTAGATGTCGCCTTGGTTCCAGCTTCGGACCGATGGATCTTGGGGTGCCCGATCGAGCGAGAGGCCATCTCGCTCGATGAAGAGCGGCCCGGCAAAGCCGTCTTCGCGCACGAGCACGCGGCTGGGATCGCTGCTCTCGCCCGCCCATCCGTGCGTGATCTCGGTGAGCAGCACATCGAATCGACCGTCGCCATCGACATCGCCGACCGCCGCGTCGAACGAGTTCCCGTTCGCGCGGAAGGGCTTCTCGTCGTCGCGATCGAACCGCGGGTCGGTCTTGGCCCGCTCCTTGAGCCAGTCTGGATGCCTGCCGTGGCGGATGGCGTCGCCGTCGAGTTTGACGTCCGGAGCGGTGTCGAACCACTCGCCGTCGTCGCCGAGCATCCACAGCCTGTTCCAGCGGCGGCCGTAGTTTAACTCCAGTATCTGCGGGTGCTGGCCGGGCACGACGCTCGACAGCACGTGGGCAACGAGAACGCCGTAGGTCGGCCGTCCGCCCGCATCGGCCTCGTCGTTGAACTCAACGCCATCGACCGGCAGCGCCATTCGCTCGAAGGTCCCGTCGGCCTGCTGCAGCACCACGTCGTTGGCATAACTCTCCAGGCTTTGGCCGTACCTGGTGTACCACTGGCCCAGCACGATGTCCAGGCGTCCGTCCAGATCGAGATCGCCCAGTGACACCGCCGCCGTTGTGCCCGGGGTCGCGGTGTTGATCGGCGTGAATGCGCCAAGCGGCTGCCCAAATGTGCCGTCGCCGTTGCCCGCGAGCCATGCCAGTGCCTGCGGTTCGCCATCGGCTGGAGGCTCATAGCCGTCCGCGTTTACATCGAGTGAACGCGCGAGCACCGCGTCGGCGTGGCCATCGTTATCGACATCGCCGAACACGATGATGTCGCCGCGACGCGTTTCGGGCAGGCCGGTGCTCTCGACCTCGGCGAAGACACGCCCGCTATCGCCCGCACGATTGAGGAACACACGCGAGCGGCCAACGACCAGATCATCGAAGCCGTCGCCATCGAGATCGGCCGCGCAGATATGGGCCGCCGAGATCGGGCCGTCGGCGTCTTCCAGCCCTACACGTGCGGTCGCATCGGCAAACCGAATCTGGGCTGCAGCCGGCGTGCACGCAAAGAGCCCGGCGGCGAGGATCAGGCGTCGTGTGGTCTTGGGCGGAGGGGTGCGCATGGCCGATGGTACGACGCCGCTCGACGAACGTGGGGGCACTCAAGGCATCGGTTCCGAACCGGTTACCCCGACTGGAACTCAGTCTCGCGGCGAGTTGATCCAGCCGTAGTCCTGGCCCCGATCGGTGACCCTCCACCAGTCGGCTCCGCCGTTGTTCACGCGGGCAAACACGCACGCGGCGGTGAAGTCGTCGCGCTCCTCGACACGCTCGCCGCGCGGCCCCTTCGCATACTTGGCGAGTTCAACAACGCCGTCGGCGTACAAGATATGGCCGCCCTTGTCGTGCCGATCGGTGATCTGGTCGAGGTTGCCCCAGAAGCCCTCTGTGAAGGTCTGGTTGTAGAACCACACGCTCTCTTCGATGTAGAGCGGCACGCCGCGCATCACGGACAGCAACGTGTCGGTCGCCCGGACGGGGATCCGTATCGGCTTGGACGCGGCAACGTTTCTCAGCCGAGCGACCTGCACTTCCTGGCCCAACCGATAGCCCTGCATCTCGTCGAACATCGTGTAGTCGAAGTTCAGATCGGTGAGCGCGCCGTAGAGCGTGCCGGCACGCCGGCCGTCTGCCGATCGTCGCTTGTTGGTCGGACAACCGCAGATCTCGTGCGCGTCGTCGACGTAGTCGAAGATGATGCCCGGCTTGGATCGATCGATCGCTCCGGAGTCCTCGCGACCGAACGCCCAATCGTCGGCCGGCCAGATCCGCTCCTTGTAATCGGTGGCGTACACGACCGCCGCCGTCCCGATCTGCCGCAGGTTCTGTGCGCAGATCGTGGTCTGAGCGGCGGCGCGAGCACCGGCAAGGCTCGGCACGAGCACGCCGATCAGGATTGCGATGATGGCGATGACCACCAACAGCTCGATGAGCGTGAAGGCCGGGGTGCGTCGCGGGCGGCTGGTCATGCGGGTTCTCCGAAGTCCACTATAGCGGAAGGCGTGGTCGATCCCGTGTCGATTCTGCGAGGGCCCGTCCGAGGGTCGAGGGCGATGCGGCCGTTGTGTGGAGATAGGCAGGCTCGCTCATGGCCCATAACGCGTTCCCACCGTCACAGGCCGGTCAGGTCCACCCACTCGCAGCCGTCATGCCGCCGGGCGTGGACTGGGCGGTTGCTAGATTCGATGACTTAGACGTGGGTTGCGCACCGGCAGGGGTGGGGCGGCCTGCAAGGAGATCGCCGATGGGCCGGCTCGCGAGTCGTTCGGGCTTTACGCTTGTAGAGATCCTCATCGTGGTTGTGATCCTCGGGGTGCTGGCGGCCATCGTGGTGCCGCAGGCCGCGAACGCCGCGGGCAACGCGGCGCAAACCGCCTTCGCCCGCAACGTCAAGCAGTTCGCCGATGTGGCGACCATGCATCGGGCGCGCGAGGGATTCTGGATCGGCGACAGCGGCTCGGGCACGCTCCCGGATGGTCTTGAGGACTACGTCGACGCCGAGGCGTGGGAGAACGGCACGCCCATCGAGGGCGTGTGGGACAGCGAGTCGCGTCCCGACTACGACATCACGCTCGGTATCGGCGTCCACTTTCAGGCCGCCGACGAGCAGAAGGACGAGGACTACATGGCCGTCATCGATGCGATCCTTGACGATGGCGACCTGACCACCGGCGGCTTCCAGCAATTCTCGGGAGACCGCTTCTACTACATCGTCGAGTTCTAAACCTGCCGCACGCCAGTGGATTCCGTCTGCGCGCACGGGAGCGACCGTCCGATGCGCACATCGGTCGGCCGTCCCGCTCTCCCTCGTATCCGAGTGGTGGCCCTCCTCTGGCCACGGGATCGACGATCAGCACCGCGCGACTGGTGCGCAGAGCGCCGCCGTGTGCTCCCTCCGCCACTCAGAGCGAGAACCGCACGCGGCACACACGGGCCAAACGAAATTTTTTTGAGATGGCGGCTCGCTACCAGACGGTGACCGCATCGTGCTGGAAGGGGTATATCGAGCCCAAGCCGAGGATGCCGGTGAGCTCATCCAGGGCAGTACGGGTCTCGTCGAGCAGCTTCGGATCGGCCAGGTCGGCTGGGGCCAACGTCTCGCGATAGTGCCGCTCGATCCAGCCTTCGAGCTGGGCCACGAGCGCATCGCTCAGCAGCGTCTTCGGAGCGACGCCGGCGAGGTCATCCGGGCCCAGCACAACACGCAACCGGAGGCACGCCGGACCTCCGCCGTTCTGCATGCTCTGGCGCACGTCGGCGTAGATCGCCTGGGAGATCGGATTCTCAGCGTCGGCCACGATCGAGTCGATGGCCGAAGCGATCGCCGGCTCCTCCTCGCAGTCGGTTGGCGAGACGAGCGCCATCGAGCCATCCGGCAGCGTCACCAGCTGGCTGTTGAAGAGATACCGCTTCACCGCGAGCTCGAGGGGCACCTGCTGCTCGGTGACCTCAACGGGAATGAGATCGAACCCGAGCTTGGTGCACGCCTGGCCCAGATCTCGCAGTGTGCCCTCCCGGTCGGTAAACGCAAGCTCATGGGCCAACAGCACTGGTCCGTTGCCAACAGCGATCACGTCGTTGTGGAACACGCCAGCATCGATCGCATCGGGATTCTGCTGTGCGTACACGACCGTGGAGGCATCGAGCTGGTGCAGCCTCGCGATCGCTCTGCTGGCTTCGAGGGTCTGGCGGGCGGGGAACTTGCGCGGCAAGCGGAGCGAGCCCTCGCCCGGGCCGAGGCGGCCGTACACGAACAACTCGGCGCCGCGCTCGCCGTGGGTCCTGGCCAGGCGTGTGTGGTTTGCGGCGCCCTCGTCGGCGAAGTCGGGGGTCGAAGGCAGCGCGTCGTGGACCGCAAACCGCGCCCCATCACGGAAGACCGCCCGGAGCGCGCGTGCGGTCTGGCCATGCTCGATGGACCGGTGGGCGTTGGTCACCAGATTGGCGACGGTGAGGTGCACGCGGCCATCGGCGGTATCGGCGGCGGGCGAGACGGTGGCCGCGTTGGCCGCCCACATGCTGCTCGAGCTGCACGCCGTTGCGAGTAGCCTCGGCGCCTCGCGCGCGGCCTTGGCGATGATCGAGGCGTCATCAGGCCCCGTGACACCAGTCGCCCTCAGGAAGTCAACATCGGGCCTGACTTGGGGCGGCAGGACGCCCTGGACGAGGCCCATCGAACGCAGCCGGTCCATCTTCCGCAAGCCCTGGAGAGCCGCCTGCCGCGGATAGGCCACAAGGCCGGCGTGCTCGGTGCTCAGCAGATTGCCCTGGGCCAGGCCGGCGTAGTTGTGGGTCGGGCCGACGAGGCTGTCGAAGTTCGCCTCGGTGGGGGTGCCGGGGGGGTGAGTTTCCATCGTGTATTCTTGGTCGAGACGGTGGGTATGGGCGGCGATTCAACTTGGCGGATCGAGATGGACGACCTATCGTTTTCCTTGGCTGGCCCTATCGTCTAGTGGTTTAGGACTCCGCCCTTTCACGGCGGCAACACGGGTTCGAATCCCGTTGGGGTCATTTCGCCTGCCGCGTTCTCGCGGCCTTTTTTTGTGCCTCCTCCCAGGCCACGCCTTTGTCGATCTCCCTTTCGAACGCCACTCGACCTCGGGCGTAACACGAAGGGCCCGATTCGGAACAGTGGCGAAGGGCCTGTCGGTTGCCGTCGGTTGCTCGGCCTTGGACCGAAAACGCTCCGTCGGCCGCGCTTTCGGGTGGTTTGCGGAGACAAACCCGATCGGCCGACGATACACTGAGAGGCGCGGGTGGTAGGCCGCCCTCCGCAAAGGATGCCAGAGCGACCATGAGCGATTGGATCGATGCCGAGGCCCACGTCGAGCGGGCGCACGATCTGTATGAGGCCGGCCGATGGGCCGAGGCCGCCGCTGCGCTCCGCGAGGCGATCGCCCTGAATCCATACCAGCCCGATTGGCTGTTCAACCTCGGCGTCGCGCTCGAGGCCGACGGCCGATTCGAGGAGGCCGCCTCGGCCTTCGGCGAGAGCTACCGCCTCCGCACCCCGGACTTCAACGCCGCCATGGCGTCGGGCGTGAACCTCGTCCGCGCCGGCAAGACGCGCGAGGCCCTCGCCTGGTTCGATCGCGCCGAGTCGGCCGAGCCCGGCGAGGTCTATCCCGCGATCGCCCGCATCGAGGCCCACACCCAGCTCGGCGAGCACGACGAGGCCGAGCTGGCGTTCTACATGCTCCAGCAGCGCAAGCCCGAGTGCGGCGAGGCATACTCGGCCATCGCCGCCAGCCTGCTCGCGCGAGGCCTGCACGACCGAGCCGTCTGGTGCCTCCGCGAGGCCGCCCGGCTCGATCCCGAACTGCCCGGCGTCCAGGCTCGCCTCGCTGAGGCATATTGGCAGACCGGTCGTCACGAGCGCGCCCGCCAGCTGTTCCTGATCGAGCTTCGTGAAGATCCCGGCGACGTCGGTGTGCTCATGAACCTCGGCCGTCTGCTGGTCGAGATGCGCCGGCTCGACGAAGCCCGTGAGAAGTTCGGCCGAGTTCTGGAACTCGAACCCGACCACGCCGAGGCCCACGCCGAGCTCGGCTTTCTGCACGAGAAGCGCTCCGATGCCGGTAAGGCGGTCGTCCACCTCGACGTTGCGCGACGCCTCCAGCCCGAAAACGGCGAGGTGACCCGTCGGCTCGCACGGCTCTTGCTGAGTTCCTCAAAGGCCGAGGACCGCCAGCGCACGATCGAGCTGCTCGAGGCCGAGGTCGAGCGGCTCTACCGCGCCGCCGAGCGCGAGGGCTCCGAGGAGTTCGTGATCGATCCGGCCGCCCTAGCCGAACTCGGCGAGTTGCTCATCGACGCCGGCGCGCAGACCCAAGCCATCCGCGTGCTAAACCGAGCCGTACGCATGCGTCCCAGTGAGGCCCGGCTGTGGCACTGGCTCGGCTTGGCCCACTTCCATGCCGGCGACAGGTCCTCGGGCATCGAAGCCACGCGGGAGGCCGTCAGGCTGGATCCCCGGTTCGTGCCTGCAATGCACAATATCGCGCTGGCCCTGCTTCGTGAGGGACAGTGGTCGCGGGCCCGCTACTGGCTGAAGCAGGGCATCTCTGTCGATCCCGAAGACGCCTCGCTCCGCCGCCTGGATGTCCAACTCAGGCTCCATCGCCTCGGCTGGAGCGTGCGGTGGATCGCATCCGTGTGGCTCTTGCGCCGGCGGCCGTCCATCCCAGCCTGAGCACACCGAGATTCAAGCGGTATCAGCTTCCGGCCGGCGCGAGCGCGGTGCTCTCCACCGCGGCGAGCGCTCGATCGACATCGTCATCCGTCGTGAACGGGCCGAAGCTCAGCCGCACCGTTCCGCCGAGCGGGGTTGTGCCCATCGCCTCGTGGGCCCGAGGCGCGCAATGCAGGCCCGCTCGTGCCAGCACGCCATGCTCGCGTTCCAGGCGATCCGCCGCCTCGTTGGGCGCGAGCCCGTCAAACACGAGGCTGAAGACAGCCACGCGTTGGCTTCGCTCGGTCGGCCCGATGAGCCGTACCCCGCGTACGTGCTCGATGCCCGACACGAACAGATCGATCAGTCCCAACTCGTGCGCCCGGATCGCTTCGATCCCGCGATCGAGGACGTATCGCACGCCTGGGATCAGGCCCGCGATTCCCACGGTGTTGTGCGAGCCCGGCTCGTACTTGTCGGGCAGGTCTGTCGGCTGGGTATCCAACTCGCTGCGAGAACCCGTACCGCCCTCGCGCAGCGGGTCGAGTTGATCAATCAGGTCCGGCGAGATCACCAAGCCGCCAGTTCCCAAGGGCCCGAGAAGGCCCTTGTGCCCCGGCCACGCCAGAAGGTCGATGCCGTCGCACCTCATGTCGACCGGCAGGTGTCCCACGCTCTGGGCGGCGTCGACGAGCAGCGGCACGCGCTTGGACTTGCACACCCGCCCGATCTCGCGCACGGGTTGGATCACCCCGGTCGCGTTGCTGGCATGCACGAGCGCCACGAGCAGCGTGTCCGGCGTGATCGCGGCGTCAACATCATGTGAGTCGGCCAATCCCTGCGCGTCCACCGGCACGCATGTCCAGCGGAACCGCCCGGGCAGCATGTCGGCGAGGGCATTGAGCGGGCGAAGGACCGAGTTGTGGTCCATCGCCGTCGTCACGACATGGAGCCGGGCGTCGGGGTCTTGGCGGAGGCGGTTGAAGACCAGGCCCTTGATGGCCAGATTCAGCGCATCGCTGGTGTTCAGCGTGAACACCACTCCGTCAGGGTGCTCGGCATTGACCAGCCGGGCTATGAGCCTGCGGCACTCGCCGAGCACGGCAGCCCCCTCGCGGGCCTCCGCGTAGCTGCCCCGGCCAGGGGAAGCCCCAATATCCTGTCCGTACCGAACCATCGCCTCGTACACGCCAGGGGCTTTTGGGAAGCTGGTTGCGGCATTGTCGCAGTACAGGCGGTGGGGGGAGGATTCGCTCATTTCTGACGGAGTGTATTGCCAGTTTCGGCCGATCAGAGCGACTCATGGGCGTTCAGACTGGTTTAGCAGGGGAGGCTTAACCGCATCTTAATATTCGAGAAACATTTCTTGATAAAAAAATGCGCGTTACCGCGCTGGATTCATGAGGTTGCGACGAGCATAAACTTTCCGAATGACCAGAGACACCCGCCAACGGCGGGCCATCCGTTCGGTGTTCGCTGATGCCGACGGCCCCCTAGGCCCGCAAGAAGTCCTCGATCTCGCTCAGCACGATGTCCCCGGAATCGGGTTGGCAACGGTCTATAGAACGATCAAGCTGATGTTGGAAGACCAGGAGCTCAGCGCCGTTGAGCTCCCGGGAGAGCCTTCCCGATACGAGCCCGCATCACGCGCCCAGCATCACCACCACTTCTTCAAGTGCGAAGACTGCGGCCGGGTGTTTGAGATCCAGGGCTGCGGCGTGGCCGACCCTGACAGCCTCACCCCACCCGAGTTCAGTGTGAATCGGCACGAGCTCGTGCTCTACGGTACGTGCAACCGCGAGAACTGCCAGCACCGCTCCAACTGAGTAGCCTGCTCGCATGGCGAGGGCGCGGCTCAATTCGAAGACCCTTGCGATTGCGCTGCTCGCGTGCTCTGTCGGCTCCGGATGCGCCGCCATAGGGCTGGCCCCGATCGCGTCGGTCGCCAATTTCGGCTACGCCGCGTGGGTCGGCTCGCGCCTGAGGTTTGTGGAAGACGCCGGTTTTGACCCCGTGACGCTGGCCGCCGAGCGGGCGTTGGTGGGCCTGGACCTCGAAGTCGAGCTCACCAGCGAGCACAAGAGCGACGGCGTCGTCCGCCTGCGTGTGTACCAAGTGCGCAGCGAGCGTGGGGATCTGGCCATCCTGAGGCTCCGGCGGCTCTCGCCGACCATGACCGACCTGACGCTCGACGTCGGGATCGGTGGCAACAGGCCGGCGGCCGAGCTCATCGCCGACCACATCCGCTGGTATGTCGATGGCGACACCATCCGTGCGGCCCGGCGGGCGGCGATGGAGGCCATCCTGCAGCCCGAGGCAGAGCCGGGTGCGCTGCCCGCCGAGAGTCCGCCTGATCAGGGCGAGGCTGCTCGCGAGAACGGGCCGCACTTCGGGCTCGGGCTGCTTTAGGGCTTCCGCCGGGTTGCTATTTCGCGCGTGCCTGTAGATACTCTGGCGTCTTCGGTTCGGGTGGCGAGCGGTTCCGCTTCCAAGCCGTTCCGGGACGACAAGAGACCATCGGCACCCGCCCCCAGGGCGGTCCGGCGCTCCTCAGGGTGAACGCAGCGGTTCGAGGCCTTCCGTGCCCGGATCCCTCGTCCCACGGTCGCGGCGACCGCCGCCGACCTTGGGATCGCGAGCCGCCCGCACCGAAAGGGAAGCGCCATGTCCTTCGAAGCTGCTGTTCACGCCCAAGCCATCGACCTCTGCAAGATGTCCCTCGAGATGACCGCCGCCTCGGGCAGCGGGCATCCGACGACGGCGATGAGCCTCTCGCACATCACGACGGTGCTGCTCTTCCACACCATGCGGTGGAGCCCCGAGTACCCCGACTACCCCACGAGCGATCGCCTGGTGCTCTCGGCCGGTCACGCCGTACCCGTGGTCTACGCGGCGGCGTGCAAGCTGGGTGTTATGGTCGGGCGGGACCCCGAGAACCGTCGCCCGCTCACGCTCGATGACGCGATGACCCTGCGCGATCAGGACAGCGAGCTCGACGGCCACCCCAACCCGATGGAAGGCTTCCCATTCTTCGACGCGGCGACCGGCTCGCTGGGCCAGGGCCTGAGCGTCGCGTGCGGCTTGGCCGAGGCGGACGCCCTCGACGGCCGCGATCGCATGATCTACTGCATCATCGGCGACGGCGAGAGCCGCGAGGGCCAGGTCGCCGAAGCGCTCGATTACATGGTCGAGCGTCGCCTGACGAGCGTGCTGCCGATCTTCAACTGCAACGGCTACGGCCAGGCCGGCCGCGTCAGCGACCAGCAGTCGCCCGAGCGTCTGGAGGCCAAGCTGCGCGTCTTCTGGCTCGAGGGCATGGTGATCGACGGGCACGACCCCAGCGCGATCCAGGCCGCGTTCGAGAAGTCCCGCGAGGTTGCCGGCTCGCAGGGCGCCGCCCCCATGGCGATCATCGCCAAGACGGTCAAGGGCTGGGGTGCGCCTTCGATGCAAGGCAACGGCTGGCACGGCAAGCCCGCCAGCAACCAGGCGCTCGAGCGCGCCAAGGCCGAGCTGGACGAGCGTCGCGGCGAGCTGACCAGCGCGCTCAGCAGCGCCGACAGCTTCGCCATCCAGCCGCCGCCCGAGCCGCAGCCGCTGCCGGCCGGCCAGGGCGAGGTCCCCAGCATGGACCAGGCGATGAAGCAACTGGACATGGACAGCCTGCGCCAGACCGCCAGCCTGGCGACGCGCAAGGCGTACGGCCTGGCGCTGCGGGCGATGGGCGCGCCCATGCCCGAGGTCGTCGTGCTCGACGCCGACGTGAGCAACTCGACCTTTGCCGAGACGTTTGCCAAGGACCCGAACTTCGCCTCGCGTTTCTTCGAGTGCAAGATCGCCGAGCAGCACATGCTCTCGATGGCCGTCGGCCTGAGCGCTGCGGGCAAGATCCCCTTCTCCAGCAGCTTCGCGAAGTTCCTGACGCGGGCGTACGACCAGATCGAGATGGCGATCAACAGCGGTGCGAACCTGAAGATCGTCGGCAGCCATAGCGGCGTCACGCTCGCCGCCGACGGCCCCAGCCAGATGGGCCTGCCCGATGTCAGCTGGTTCCGCAGCTTCACGACGATGAAGGACCACCGCGGCAACCCTGGTTGCTACGTGCTCCAGCCCAGCGACGCGTACAGCGCGTACGCGCTCACGCAGGTCATGGCCGAGTACGAGGGCTGCTGCTACATGCGGACGCAGCGTCCGGACGTCGAGTTCCTGTACTCCAGCGACGACGTGTTCAACCTCGGCGGGTTCGAGGTGCTCAACGAGGGACGCGATATCGTGATCTGCGCCTCGGGCTACATGGTGCACGAGGCAAACAAGGCCGTTGAGCTGCTCGACAAGGCCGCCATCCAGGCCACGCTCGTCGACATGTACAGCCTGCCGTTCGATACCGACAAGCTGCTCGACCTGATCAGCGCCAACGGCGGCTTCGTGATCTCGCTGGAGGACAACTACGGCGGCGCGCTCGGCAGCGCGATCGCCGAGGCCATCGCCGACAGCGGCGACGGGTTCACGCTCAAGCAGATGCACGTCCGCCACATCCCCAGCAGCGCCCGCACCGCTGAAGAACTCATCGTCCAATGCGGCCTGACCGCGGAGGATCTGGTGAACTCGGTGAAGGAAGTGCTGCAGGTGGTGTGAACCCACGCCGAACCTGGCTCTTACGATTGGATCGAGGGGGGGCAATGGACGAGCCGCGCAATGGCGGATTCGGGATGAGCGTGGGGACGGCCCTGTCCGAGGGCAATCGCCTGCTCACCTCCAACTACGGGCTCATGCTCGGGGCGTCGATTGCGTTGCTGCTGATGTACGGGGCGCTCGCCGTCATCACGGGCATCATCGACGAGATGCTCGTCGGTCCCAACGCGTGGGTCAGCCCGGTTTCGATGGCGTCCCAGGTGTTTGTGCAGGCGCCGCTCGGGGTGGGCGTCGGCGCGATCGCCGTGCTCCGGTACCGCGATGGCGCGGGCTCATTCGACGACATCTTGATCGGGTTCAGGCGGTACTGGCCGGTCGTCGGCGTGTCGCTGCTGGTTTCGATGCTCACCTGGGTCATCTTGATCGTCGGCGGAGCATTCGTCGGCTTTGGCGCAGCGCTCTTCGCTGCCGTCTCGATACCAGCGGCGATCGGAGTTGGGGTCGTCCTCGGCATTTGCTTGATCGTCCTACTCGTCTATGTCTCGATTCGTCTGTGGTTCGCCACGCTCTTGTGCGTGGACCCGCGAGGATCGCACCCCGGCCCGGTCGACGCGATCAAGCTGTCGTGGTACCTGACCAGCGGCTACGTCTTCAAGCTCTGGATTACCAGCGTCATCCTGGCCCTCATCGCCATCGCGTGCGTGCTGCTCCTGATCCTGCCGTTCTTGTTTTACGCCATGCCGCTCTTCGCGTGCGTATTCGGCGTGATGTACGTGCTGATCAATCCGCTGCCACCCGAAGACGGCGAGGCTTGGGACGAGGAGCCCGAGCAGGGCCCGCGAGACCCGCTTGAACCTCTACCCGTATAAGGGGCGGCGACATGGCCTCAGTAACTAGCGGCGGTACCCCATCGGCTGGTGCGCGAGGTGATACGCCTCACGCGCGATCGTCATCACAACCAGACCGACGAGCCCCAGCACCGCGAGGATGCCGGTCGCCATCCACATGCCCTCGCTGAGCACCCACACGACCGCGTAGAGCGACAGCCAAATCGCGCCGTAGCGTCGTAGCTTCTCGGCCGCACGCGGGCCGGGTCCGGTCGTGCGCACCTTGTGGGTCATGTAGATCACAAACAAGACGGCGAGCGCCGCGATCAGCAGCGCTGCGATGGGGCTCGGCCACGCGGGCCAGTCCTCTAGCCCGCTCGCGTTGTACGACCCGATGAGCAGGATGACCGCGGCCCAGAACAGCCAGCCGAGCGTGATCGCCGCGACGGCGCGCCGGCTCATCGCCGGGCTTCGGCGGCCGATGATCCACGCCGCCCACTCGATCGCCAGCGCGTGCGTCATGACCACGACAACCGGCCAGACGAACTGCAGCTGGATGTTTGGGATTACCATGTGGCCCGCGAAGATCAGGCCCAAAAGCAGCGGCCCCGCCCCGGGCACGAACTTGCCGAGCACATTGAACGCCAAGGCCGCGGCCGCAACGACGACGGTCAGGCGGACGGCGGCGGTCCCGAAGAACGACGCGCCGAGCACCGCGGCGAACACCGATCCGGCCACGACGATCGTCGCGAGATCGAGCCCGATCCGGCCGGTGGGCAGCGGGCGGTCCTCACCCAACGCCCGATCTCGCCGGCGGTCGACGATGTCGTTGAGTCCCAGCGTGAACGCATACAGGCCGATCGCCGCGACCGCGCCACCAAGCAGCAGGACGACCAGTGGCGTGCTGCGGATGGGCGCGTCGGTGGCCATGCTGGCCAACTCTTCGGGTGTGCCCCGGGTCCACAGGATGACCAACCAGACGTTTCCAACGGCCGCGAACGCGGTCGCGAACCGTGTGAGCTGGAGGACATCGGTCAGCCTGGCCAGTCGGGTACGCACGGGACGATCGTACAGCCCCCAGACACCTGCGGGCTGCCACCAGTGATTGGCGGCGGTAGGGCGGCCGGGGCGGTTCGTCCCTACGATCTGCGGATGCAGAGCCCCTCCCAACCCCCGGCGATCGCCATCGTGGTCAGCCGCTACAACGACTCGATCACCGGCCCGATGCTGCTCGGCGCCATCGATGCGCTGCAGCACCGCTGGCCCGGCGCGACCCCCGCGGTCCTCCGGGCTCCCGGGGCGTTCGAACTGGTGGCCATGAGTTCGGCCGCCCTGCGAACCGGCGCCTTCGAAGCCGTGGTTGCGCTCGGCTGCGTGATCAAGGGCGAGACGAGCCACGACCAGCACATCAACGACGCAGTTGCCGGTGGGCTGGCGTCGCTGGCCGCCGAGACGGGCGTGCCCGTGTGCTTCGGTGTCATCACCGCAGGAAACGACCAGCAGGCTCGAGACCGCGCCGGTGGCTCGAAGGGCAACAAGGGTGCCGAGACCATGCAGGCCGCGCTCGAGACCATCGACGAGCTGCGCCGCTTACGTACGGCCGCCATGCAGAACCGGCCCGAGATGCTCGCTCCCGCGTCGATGCCACCGCTCGCAGGCTCGGCCGACAAGACCAAGTCCGCACAGATGGCCGGCTCCAATGGCGCTCATGGCCTTCATGACAAGGGGTCGGCATGATCGCGGCGCAGCGTGTCCGCGTGGCGGCGTTCCAGATCCTCTATGGCCTCGATGCCAACGCCGCGCCCGAGCAACCGTCCGAAGAGTTGCTGGAGACTTTGCGTACCTCGGTGCTCGAAGAGAGCGAGGACCTCGCGCCGCGTGAGCTGCGCCAGGCCGAGAAGAAGGCGATCGCGGCCTACGCCGGCCGCGCCGAAGCCGACACGCTCTTCGAGACGCTGAGCCCCGCCTGGCCGGTCAGCCGTCAGCCCGCGGTTGATCGAGCGATCCTCCGCCTGGGCTACCACGAGATGGCCAGTGGCTCGGCTCCCAAGAAGGTCGCTATCGACGAGGCCGTCGAGCTTGCCCGCCGATTCAGCACCGAGAAGAGCCCCGGGTTTGTCAACGCCCTGCTCGACGCCGCGATGCGCAAGCTCGATGGCGCCGCCGTTGAGTCCGTGGAGCCAAACGCGTGCTGAAGTCGCTTGGCCGCAAGATCAAGGACTCGCTGAAGCGCACGAGGTCGGTCCTCATCGATCCGCTGCGCGATCTGGTCACGGGCCGTCGGCTCGACGACGCGCTGATCAAGGAGATCGAGGCCGTCCTGTTGCGCGCCGACGTGGGCGTGCAGGCCACACGCCGACTGATCGAGGGCCTGCGTGCCGACGTGAAGGCCGGCAAGCTCGAGAAGGGCGAGGACGCCATCGGCTACCTCAAGCGGTCGGTCGCTGAGATGTGGCCGCCCGAAGATCTCAGCCTGAAGTACACCGAAGCCGGACCGACCGTGCTCCTGGTGACCGGGGTCAACGGCGTGGGTAAGACCACGACGATCGCCAAGCTGTGCAACGCGCTGCGCGACGATGGAAAGACCGTGCTGCTCGGCGCGTGCGACACGTTCCGAGCCGGTGCGGTGCGTCAGCTCGAGGTCTGGGCCGAGCGTCTGGGCGTCGATGTCGTCAAGGGCCAGCAGGGCGGAGATCCGGCTGCCGTTGCCTTCGACGCGTGCGCTGCAGGCGCCAGCCGTGGCGTCGACGTCGTGATCCTCGACACCGCTGGTCGATTGCAGACGCAAGACGCGCTCATGCGCCAGCTCGAGAAGATTGCCAAGGTCGCCGGCAAGCGCATCGATGGCGCACCGCACGAGTCGCTGCTTGTGCTCGACGCCACCAGCGGCCAGAACGCCGTCGCGCAGGCCGAGCACTTCGCCAAGGCCGTCCCGCTCTCGGGCTTGGTCATCACCAAGCTCGATGGCACCGCCAAGGGCGGCGTGGTCATCGCGGTCCGAGAAGCCTGCGGCGTCCCGGTGAAGTTCATCGGCGTGGGCGAGACCGCCGACGACCTGCAGCCGTTTGACCCCGAGGCGTTCGTCGAAGGCCTCTTCGGGTCCGCGGCCGACTCGGGCTGAACTCGCACTGCCCAACTTCCGATAGTGCAATGGAGAGCCCGATCGTGCCGATTGCGCCAGGTGCGCCCGGCGTGATGGAGCGGGTTTGCCAACGCCCGGGAGTCCCGGTGGGCCACGGTTGGCCCAAAATCGAGGCTTGGGGGTGCAACAGCGTGCGTGGGGTGCGCTTGTTGCTGCGGAATCGCCAAAGGAGGGCGCCATGAAGCCGATCGGACTTGGCTCGGGACCCATCAACACCGGCTTGCGCATCTTGGGCCAGAACATGGCCGAACGCGACACCGCCCTTGAGCGGCTGTCCACGGGGCTGCGGATCAACCGCGCGAGCGATGATCCGGCCGGGTTGATCTCCAGCGAAGCGCTCAGCGCTGCGCTCGCCTCGCTCGAAGCCGAGGGCCGCGCACTGGAGCGCAGCCAGGCGGTAGTAAACACCGCCGAGGGCGCCATCGCGCAGATCTCCGGCCTGCTCATCGAGGCGGAGGGATTGGCCGTAGCTGCAGCAAACACGGCGGGCACATCCGAGGCCGAGCGCGAGGCGATGCAACTCGAGATGGACTCGATCTTGCAAACCATCGACCGCATCGCGACCGGAACCGAGTTCAACGGCCAGAAGCTGCTGACCGGTGGGTTCAGCGTGCCACTCGGCGACGGCGGCTCCGAGTACGTCGAGAAGCTCGACCCCAGCAGCCTGGGCGAGGTGTGGGACATCGCGCCCGAGGAGACCGAGGACGGCGACATCATCGTCGATCCGGACGCCGTGCGCGTGAACCTGTCCGACGTGTTCTCGGGCGGCGTTGGTTCGCTGCTGGACAATCCCGAGCTGGCGCAGCGCATTCTGACGCAAGCCCGTGAGGATGTGACCACACAGCTCGGTGCACTGGGTGCAATCGGCAAGAACACGATCGCCCCCAGGCTGGCTGGTATCTCCACGCAGATCGAGAACCTCACGGCATCTCGGTCGTTGATCCGCGACGCGGACTTTGCCGAGGAAGCCGCCCGGCTGATCCGCGCCAACATCAAGACCGACGCCTCGCTGGCGGCCCTCTCGGCCGGCCTGAACAACCAGGGGCGGGTGCTCGACCTGCTAGGCTGAAAGCAGGCTACGCCCGCGGCTCTATGCACACTGAGTACATCCCCAAGGCCTCAGCACTGCGAGGCCTCGGGTATCCTTTGGCGTGGCCAAGAGCGTCTCGCAGAATCCGACCCACTCGATGGATTACATCGAGCTGCTTCGCGAAGCCAGCGAGGCGGGATCGCTTGCTGAGTACGGGTATCGGCTGCTCAGGCGGATGCGAGAGCTCTTTGGTGCCGAGTGCTTCGCCAACTTCGCCGCGGTGGAGGAACAACCCCACGCCTACCACATCTTGAGCGTTGTCGAATTACCCGAGGGCGAGCTTGACCCGGACGTGGTCTTCAGCGATGGTCGGTGGGGCATGCTGCCGCGACCGATCATCGAGGGGTCCGCGCTGCTCGAAGAACTCGCGAGCCATCAAAGGCCGGCGATGCTCGAGCCACGCCACCCAGCCGACGCAGAATTGCAGGAGCTGTGTGGTCATACGTTCCCGCCTTATGCCGTGGTGCTTCCGACGTTCCGGGGTGGCCGCGCAGACGAGTGGTGCGTTTTCTTCCGTAGCACGCCGTGGGACTTGGGCGAAGACGATGTGCTCGTGCTCACGCAGCTGGCCAACATGATGGGCCTCGCCGGCGAGCGTGAGGAGTTGGTCGAGCGTGTTTCGGGGCTCAACGAGCGCCTGAGTTCGTCACTCGAGTCCATCCTCGATGCGCAGCGATCGATCATCCCGCCGCAGCCGCCCAGCATCGACGGTCTGCGTTTCGCCGTGTGGTACGAGCCCAGCGAAGAGGTCGGCGGGGACTACTACGACTTCCGGGACTTCGGCCGCGGACAGTTCGGCGCGGTCGTCGCCGACGTCTCGGGCCACGGTCCGCCCGCCTCGGTGGCGATGGGCATGCTGCGTAGCGTGCTCATGGCCTACCGCGCGTTCAATAGGCCGGCAAGCACGGTCGTCACCGACGTCAACACCGTGCTGTACGAGAGCCTCAACGGCGAGCGCTTCGTGACGGCTATCTTTGTCGCGTTTTATCCCAAGAACGGCCGGTTTGTCTACGCCAACGCCGGCCACCACGTACCCCGCGTGCGTCGGCGTGACGGCCGCGTCGAGCCGATCGCCGGCAACGCCAGCCCGCCGCTGGGCATCCTCGAGCACCTGGAGACCGTGGGCGCCAGCGGCCAGCTCCAGCCAGGGGAGTGCATGGTGCTCTACACTGACGGCATCATCGAGGCCTTCGACTCACAGCACAACCTCTTCGGCGTCGACCGACTCGACGAGGCCATCGCCCAGGCCGACCCCGATCCCGACGCCATCGCCGAGTCCATCCGCGTGGCGGTGGGGGCGTTCAGCGAGGAGCAGATCGTGGACGACCGGTGCGTGCTCGTGGTGATGCGTGAGCCCTAGCCGAACAGGCCGAGGTCCTTGATCGCCTTGATCACACGTTCGTGCACGCCGGGCGGGGCGCACACGATGCCGCGGTTGCGCTCCAGTCCCTTGCCATGGGTGAAGTCCAGCGGCATGCCCGACACGTCGCTGACCACACACCCCGCCTCGGTAGCGACGAGCGAGCCGGCGGCGTGGTCCCAGATGCGTTCGACGTAGCCCTTGCGTGTCGGCAAGCGCAGATAGACGTCGGCCTGTCCACGCGCGACGACGGCATACTTGCACTGGCTGTCGAGCCGCGCCGGTTCACGCGACGGCCCAACGCGTTCCATGACGCGGGTGGTGTCGTCGGTGCTGCTGTGCGCCTTCTCGACGGACATGCACGCGCTCACGGGCTCGCCCTCGGCAACGTCACCACGGATGATCCGAGTCGCATCCGCCGAAGCATCAGCCAAAGGTGCTTCCAGCGTGCCCTCGCCGGCAACGCTGAGGTAGATGCTGCCGTGCGCGTCGATCGCGTCCAGCGGCGCGTCGTGGGAGATCGGCAGGTTGGGGCAGGCCATCGCGCCCACGCTCGGCACGCCATGGTCGAGCCAGGCCAGCGCGATGGCGTACTGCTGCCCTCGCAGGAAGCCCTTCGTGCCGTCGATGGGGTCGAGCGTCCAGTAGGTGTTGTCGCCGGTCGGCTCGGCGTCGCCAAGATCGATGGCCGCCAGGAGGTCCTCCTCGGTCGCCTCGGGCCACGCGAGCTGTGCGGCTTCGAGCGCGGCCTTCAGGTGCGGCTCGTGCTCGGGCTCGCGGAGGTAGGCGCTGCCCTCTTCGCCAACGAGCACGACGTTGTTGCCCAGGCGCGTCGCGAGCACGTTTGCCACCACCGCCTGGCTGGCGAAGTCGGCGATGGTCACCGGGCTCTTGTCGTCCTTGGTGATCGCCCGCATCTCGTCGAGCCTGGCTTGCACGGCCCGGCAGACGATCGCCGCCTGTCCGACCGCCTCGCGCGCCACTCGGGCGAACTCGGCGTGACTAGTGGTGCTGTCGGTTGGTGTCGTTGAGGGATCTGATGCCATAACGAAGCGTAGCGCGGGCCGGTTCCTACGATGCGTTTATATGGCTGTTTCGACGCCCGAGACCCTTCCAACGATCCGAGCCCTCGACCCCCTGGTCATCAACCAGATCGCCGCGGGCGAGGTCGTCGAGCGGCCCGCCTCGGTGGTCAAGGAACTCGTCGAGAATGCGTTGGACGCGGGCGGAACGCAGATCACCGTCGAGCTCGAAGCCGGCGGCATCGAACTGGTCCGCGTCGCCGACGACGGCTGCGGCATGATGCCCGAGCAGCTGCCCATGGCCGTGGCGCCCCACGCGACCAGCAAGATCACCAGCCCCAATGACCTGGACGCCGTGGCGACCATGGGCTTCCGCGGCGAGGCCCTGGCGAGCATCGCCAGCGTGAGCCGGCTGCGGATCCGGTCCCGCCCCGCCGGCGCGAGCGAAGCATCAGAGCTGCGTGTCGAGGGTGACGTGGTCGAGGGTCCGCTGCCCGCGAGCGGCGCGCTGGGCACGGTCATCGAGGTACGCAACCTCTTCTTCAACACGCCGGCGCGTCGCAAGTTCCTGCGCACCGCCCAGACCGAGAAGCAGCGGTGCGTCGAGGCCGTCAAGGGGCTCGCGCTCGCTCGGCCCGCTATCGGCTTCAAGCTCACCTGTGACGGCCACACCACGCTCGACCTGCCCGCGAACCAAAGCGCGCCGGACCGCGTGCGTTCGATCCTGGGGCAAGACCTCGCCGAGGCGATGATCGAGGCTACCGGCGTTGCGGCTGAGACATACAACGTGAACCTCTGGGGTTTGGTTGGCCGCCCGCACGCCGCGCGCGGCAACGCGAAGGGCCAGTGGATCGTCCTCAACGGCCGCGTGGTGCGCGACGCGACGATTGCTCATGCTCTTCGCGAGGCCTACCGCGGCTTGATCGAGCCCGGCAAGCATCCCGTGGCCGTGCTGCTGATCGATATCGACCCGTCGATGGTCGACGTCAACGTGCACCCTGCCAAGGCCGAGGTCCGCTTCCGAGATTCCTCGGCGATCCACGCCGCCGTCCACGGCTCGGTGCGCGAAGCGCTGGCCGGCGAGGACCTGACCGCGTCCTTCACCGAGGTCAATCCGAGCGCCGCGCGCCCATGGCAGCCCTTCGTTCCTGCCGACGGCGCAATCTTCACAGGAACGCGGGCCGCGGATCTGACCAACGAGGCCCGCGAACTCGCCGACCGGCTGACCGACGCCGAAGTGCACGCCGTGCTGAGTCGAACGGAGCCGCAACCGCAGGCGCTGGTCGAACCGAAGGACCCGAGTACGGACTCGTCCATCGAACCTGCACCCATCGACCGCGCCCCCGACGGCCCCTGGATGCGTCGTGCGATGCAGATTCGAGATTCGTACCTCGTCGCTCCCGACGGCTCGGGCGATGGCGTGGTCATCATCGACCAGCACGCGTTGCACGAGCGCGTCATGTTCGAGGCCCTGCGCAGCCGCATCGCCAGCCACGGCGATTTGGAGAGTCAGAGACTGCTCACCCCCGCGATGGTCGGCGTGGCCGATGCGCCCGAGAAGCTCGAAGCGCTCGCACCAATCCTGTACACGCTTGGCATTGACGCCACCGCCGCCGGCCCCACGCGCGTCGCCGTGCACGCCTTCCCAAGCCTGCTCTTCAGCCGCGGCGTCGATCCGGCCGAGTTCATGGCCGAGTTGCTCGAGGCCGACGACCTGCCCAAAGACCAGGAGGACGCGCTGCGCGAGGTCCTGGACATGATGGCCTGCAAGGCCGCCGTCAAGGCCGGCGATGCCCTGAGCGATCAGGAACTGAGCGCATTGCTAGAACTCCGTGAAAAGGTCGAGCGCAGCGCCAGTTGCCCCCATGGCCGCCCGACCTCGATTCGCCTGACGATGCGCGACCTCGAACGCATGTTCGGGCGTCGATAGCCACGAGTTCGCGGGATAGTCCTGAGGCGGCTCCGTCCTCGCCGGCCGGTTCAATCGGTCAAGGTAAGGGGGACCGTGCCGTGGTGAGTGCCCGCCTCGCAGGGGACCCACGGCAGAGATCCACACAGGAGAATGCAGATGCATTGGCGCAGCACGATCGTGCTGGTTGCGGCGTTGGCGATGGCCTCGACGGCCTTCGCCCAGCGTGGCTCGAACCAGCGCAACAACCAGAACAACCAGGGCGGGAAGCCGAACATCCTCGTTATCTGGGGCGATGACATCGGCACCTGGAACATCAGCCACAACAACCGCGGCATGATGGGCTACCGCACGCCCAACATCGATCGCATCGCCCGCGAGGGCCTGAGCTTCACCGATTATTACGCCCAGCAGAGCTGCACTGCTGGCCGGGCGGCGTTCCTGGGCGGGACCGTGCCCGTCCGCACGGGCATGACCAAGGTGGGCCTGCCGGGCGCGGCCGAGGGCTGGCAGGAGCAGGACATCACCATCGCCGCCGTGCTGAAAGAGCAGGGCTACGCGACGGGCCAGTTCGGCAAGAACCACTTTGGCGACCGCGACGAGCATCTGCCCACCAACCATGGTTTCGATCGGTTCTTCGGCCCGCTCTACCACCTCAACGCCTCGGAAGAACCCGAGAACCGCGACTACCCCGGTGACATGGTGCTGCCGAGCGGGAAGACCTTCTTTGAGACCTACGGCCCGCGCGGCGTGATCCGTTCCTCGATGCAGGACGGCCAGCACCGGGTCGAAGATACCGGCCAGTTGACCATCGAGCGGATGAGGGTCATCGACGATGAGACCGTCGCCGAGGCCATCGAGTTCATCAAGACCACCGTGGAATCCGGCGAGCCCTTCTTCTGCTGGTGGAACGGCACGCGTATGCACTTCCGCACGCACCTGAAGGAAGAGACGATCGGCCTCTCGGCGCCCCATGGCGACGAGTACCACGACGGCATGATCGAGCACGACGGCCACGTCGGCCAGTTGCTCGACCTGCTCGACGAGTTGGGCATCACCGACAACACGATCGTCATGTACTCGACCGACAACGGTCCGCACTTCAACACGTGGCCGGACGCCGGCTACACGCCCTTCCGCAAGGAGAAGAACAGCAACTGGGAGGGTGCCTACCGCGTGCCCGCGTTCGCCCGCTGGCCCGGGCAGTGGCCCGCCGGCCACACGCTCAACGGGATCGTCGCCCACGAGGACTGGATGGTGACCTTCGCGACCGCCGCCGGCAAGGCCGACCTCAAGGCGGACATGCTGGACGGCTACAGCGCGATCGGCCGCGAGTATCGCCAGCACCTGGACGGCTACGACATGAACGAGTACTTCGCCGCGGCTGACACGTTCGAGACGTTCCACGACAACATCACCGCCTCGCCTCGCAAGGAGTTCATCTACGTCAACGATGACGCCCAGGTTGTGGCGATGCGCCTCGGCGACTGGAAGGGCGTGTTCCTTGAAAACCGTGCCGACGCGTTCCAGATCTGGCGTGAGCCGTTCACCGAGCTGCGCGTTCCCCTGCTGTTCCACCTGCGTCGCGATCCGTTCGAGAAGGCGCAGATCGACGCGAACACCTACCACGACTGGTTCCTCGACCGCCCCTACGTGATCGTGCCCATGCAGCAGGTCGCCGGGCAGTTCTTCCAGACGCTGCAGGAGTACCCGCCGAGCCAGACGCCAGGCTCGTTCAACCTGGAGAAGGTGCAGGAGCAGATCGAAGACGCCGCCCGCGGCCGCTGATCGCATCCTGAATCCATCGCAATCGATCGCCTGACGGCGGCTGGTTGCTTTTCCCAACGGAGGATCCCGATGGCCAGGACAACGCTCCCCGTGCTCCTTGCTCTGTTGTGCGTTTCCGCGATCGCAAGAGCGCAGGACGCCCTGCCTTCGTGGAACGACGGCGCGTCGAAGCAGGCCATCGTGACATTAGTCGAGCGCGTCACCACCGAGGGCTCGGCCGACTACGTCGAGCCCGGCGACCGCATCGCCACGTTCGACAACGATGGCTGCCTGTGGGCCGAGCAGCCGGTGTACTTCCAGCTGCTCTTCGCGGTCGATCGAATCAGGGCGATGGCGCCCGACAACCCCGGCTGGATGACTACCGAGCCCTACAAGAGTGTGCTCGCGGGCGACATGGAGTCGCTCGCGAAGCAGGGCCACAAGGCCATCGGCGAGATCATCGCCCGCACGCACGCGGGCATGTCGACCGAGCAGTTCGACGACACCGTCCGCGAGTGGCTCGAGACCGCCCGCCACCCGACGACCGGCCGCCGGTACACCGACATGGTCTACAAGCCCATGCTCGAACTGCTTGAGTACCTTCGCAAGAACGGCTTCCAGACGTTTATCGTCTCGGGCGGCGGCATCGACTTCCTGCGTGTGTTCGCCGAGGAGGTCTACGGCATCCCGTCGCACCAGGTCGTCGGCAGCGGCATGAAGACCGGCTACGAGGTACGCAACGGCGTGCCCACCCTGGTGAAGCTGGCCGAGCTGAACTTCATCGACGACAAGGAGGGCAAGCCGGTGGGCATCCACCAGCACATCGGCCGGCGGCCCTTCTTCGCGGCGGGCAACTCCGACGGCGACTTCCAGATGCTCGAGTACGTGACTGCGGGCGACGGCCCGCGCTTCGGGCTGCTCGTGCACCACACCGACGCCGAGCGCGAGTGGGCCTACGACCGAGACTCGCACGTCGGCCGGCTCGTCCGCGGGCTCGACGAGGCCGAGCAGCGCGGCTGGGTCGTCGTCGACATGGCCCGGGACTGGGCGACCATCTTCCCCTGAGTTTCATCCGTGCCGATCAACGCCCTTGCCATCATGGTCCTCGCGATGCAGTCGGCAACCGCCGATGACCTGCCCGCGTGCTGCCAGCCGGCGAACCCGGCCGCCATGCGTCTGGCCGTGTTCGCGCAGCAGGAACACCCCGAAGCGGCGCAATCCACCGACGGTATGGTCTACATCCCCGGCGGCGAGTTCGCGATGGGCTCGACCGACCCGCTCGCGCGCCTCGACGAAGCGCCCGTGCACCGTGTGCGAGTCGACGGCTTCTGGATCGACGCCACCGAGGTCACCAACGCCCAGTTCAAGGCCTTCGTCGACGCGACCGGTTACGTCACGGTCGCCGAGCGCCCGGTCGACTGGGAAGAGCTGAAAAAGCAGCTGCCAGAGGGCACGCCCAGGCCGCCCGACGAGGCGCTCGAGCCCGGCTCGCTGGTGTTCACGCCGCCCGAGTCGGCCGTCGACCTGCGCAACTTCGGCCTGTGGTGGACGTGGACGAAGGGCGCCAGCTGGAAGCACCCCGAGGGCTCGGGCTCGGGCATCGGCAACCGCATGGACCACCCGGTGGTGCACATCGCCTGGGACGACGCCGTGGCGTACGCCCAATGGGCCGGCAGGCGGCTGCCGACCGAGGCCGAGTGGGAGTTTGCCGCGCGCGGCGGGCTGGACGGTGCGGTCAACGCCTGGGGCAACGAGCCCGTCGGGCCGACGCACGCGAACATCTGGGACGGTCGCTTCCCGCACAACAACACGCTCCAGGACGGGCACATGCGCACCGCGCCGGTGCGCAGCTTCCCGCCCAACGGTTACGGCCTCTACGACGTGGCCGGCAACGTGTGGGAGTGGACGAGTGACCTATACCGCCACGACGAGTACGTCCGCCGCGTCTCGGCCCCGATGCGCGACGGCGACGACGAACCGCTGTTCGTGAACCCACGCGGGCCCGAGCGCGCCGTCGACCCGCGCAACCCACTGGCCACCAGGAGCTACGTCCACCGCGGGGGCTCGTTCCTCTGCAACGACAGCTACTGCGCAAGCTACCGCCCCAGCGCCCGCATGGCGGCGCCGTCCGACACCGCGATGAGCCACCTGGGTTTCCGGTGCGTCAGCGATGCGCCGCCACCGGCCGAAGGGTCCGAGGACTCGTAACAAAGTTCTGAGTTGCGAGGGAGGCCAGGTTCCGTGTCTTCGCGCCTGGAGTGTGTCTGCTACGCAGCCGACCTTGGCTCCGCTTCGGAGCGATCGGCCACGCCGTCGAAGTTCAGGTACGCGTGCTCGCCGAACAGCTCCCGCGCGGCGTTGTCGTAGGCGTCGGCGGCGTCGATCTCGTCGTTGAAGCGTCCAAGGTGGTGGTGCTTCCCGTCCTTATTGATCTGAGCCAACCACTTGCCTCGTGGTTCGTCCCAGCAGACGCCCTTGTACTTCGACGTCGGTTTGTAGCCGGCTCGCATCTTGATCTTCTTGTTGCCGTAGCTCTGCTGGGCGATGTCCAGCACGACCAGGTTCTCACGCCGGCAGTCGAGGAAGTCGCCGTTGGCGTGGCGGATGCGCCAGCGGTGCCCGCTCACGCCCGTGATGAACTGCTTCAGCGGCTTCATCCGCCCCTTGACGGTCGAAAGCACGACTACGCCGTGGGTGCCATAGTCGTCGGTTCGTTCCGAATAGTTCCAGTGCTTGCACTCGACCAGGTGCAGGTCGCTGGAGTCGATGAGCGCTTCCATACGTCCCTTGCCGGTACGGATCGGTACGCGGTGCACGCCCGGGCGATCCGGGTCGGCGTAGGGCTTGTGCAGCTTCTCGAGTTCCTCGGCGAACGCCGCGAGCTCGGCGTGGGTGAACATCTTGCATCGGCCTTTGCCCGTGGCCTGGCGCCCCCAGGCGCCCACCGGCGTGCGGCCCTGGTGCTCCCAGTGCGACCACGTCGAGAACGGCACGCCGATGAAGCGCGCCGCCTGCTGGCGGGAGTAGGTGTGCTCGTCGGTCGCGCGGTCGAAGCAGCGGATGCCGTGGCTCTGGAGCGCCTCTCGGGCCTCTTCGACCTGCGCGGGCGTGTACATCTTGCGCAGCGCCGGGCCCTTCGTGGCGCGGGCCCACGCGCCCATGGGCATCAGGCCGCGCTTCTCCCAGCCCTGTAGCGCGGTCGCCTCGACGCCCAGCAGCCGAGCGGCCTCGCGTTGCGTCAGCGTGTGGGCCTCGGTCGCGTTGGCCGACCGACCAAAGCCGATTTCGTCGAGCGCGGCGCGGGCCTCGCGCACCTCTTCGAGCGAGTGCATGCGGCGCAAGCCGCCGTGCCCCGAGCCGCTGGGGTTGGTGCGCCAGCGGCCGGTGGGGATCACGCCCCGCCGGCACCAGTACGTCCACATGCCCGTCGGGATGCCTACGAGCTCCGCGGCTTGCTTGCGCGTGAGGACGTGCTCGGGCGTAGCCGCGGGCTCAAGGATGCCCATCTCGGTGGCCTTCGCGCGCACCGCCTCGACCTGCGCGGGCGTCCACAGCTTCCGGCCGCCGTCCAAACCCAGATTCGGCGAGAGCGGCGGCAGCTTGCCCTTGGGCACGATTCCCTCCTTCTCCCACGTCGACCACATCGACACGGTGATGCCCAGCATCTTCGCAGCCTTGGCGCGGGTGATGGTGTGCTCGGCCGTGCCGCGCCCCTGCGCGCCGGGGTGCTCGCCGGCGTCGATGGCGGCCTTCAGTTCCTCGATCTGCTCGGGCGTGTACAGGTTCATCATCCTGCCGTTGATGTTGCCGCCGCCCTTGAGCGGGACCTTGTGGGCCTGCGGCAGCCAGCCCTTGCGGTCCCACTCGTACCACAGCGGGCGCGAGATGTTGATGATCGCGGCGGCCTCGAGCACGGTCAGCGCGGGCCTTCCATCGATCGTCGGCTGCCGCTCGGCTTCCAGCTGCGCCATGGCGGCCTTCAGCGCCTCGACGTCCTCGGGCGTGTATAGCTTGCGCAGCCCGCCCTTGCCGGTGCCTTTGGGATTGGGCGCCCAGCGGCCCTCGGGCAGCTGCCCGCGTTGGCTCAGCTCGTGCCACGCGTGGCCGCAGACGCCGGCGAGCCGCGCGGCCTCTTCATTCGTGATGCTGTGCCGCGGCGTGGCGATGTACTCGGCGCCTGGGTGCTCGCCGCGCTCGAGCGAGGACTTCAGCTCTTCGATCTGCGCCCTGGTGTAGAGCTGGGCGTTCCCGCCGACGGTGCCGTGCTGCTTGGCCGTCTTGCCCTTGGGTGCCCAGCCCTTGTCCTGCCAGGCGCGCCACTGCGCCCGCGTCAGACCGATCATCGCCGCAGCATCCTGCAGGGTGACGGCCGGCTTGCCGTCGATCTCGGGTCCCTTGTTCATGAACTCGGCAAGCGCCGTGCGGGCCTGCTCGACCTCGGCGGGCGTGAACATCTTGCGGCGGTTGCCCCGGCCGTTGCCCTCGGTCGGCGCGGCCCAGCGGCCGGGGGGGAAGCGTCCGCTCTTGATCATCTCGTACATGCGCGACTTGGAGATGCCCAGCATCTCGACGACCTGGTCGTACGTGACCGTGTGCTCGGGCGTCGCCAGCCCGCTGCGCTCCACCGCCGCGCGCGCTTGTTCGACCTCGGCCTGCGTGAAGACCAGCACCCGGCGGTCGTGCTCGCGGCCGGTGCCGATCCTGCCCTCGGGCAGCAGCCCACGCTTCTGCCAGCTCGTCCACGCATCGCGCGTGAGGCCGACCAGCGCGCAGGCTTCCTTCAGGGTGTACGTGGCCCCGACGTGCGTCGCCGGCGCAGTGGTGGCGTCGGCGGCGGGGGGCGGCGCGTGCTGGGTCTCGTCGGCGATGCGATCGGCTTGGGTCCGGGTCATGCCGTGGGTATCGGTCCTTCGCACGCCCGGCTTTGGCCGGCACGGTCGTCGAGGCGGCCCAGGCAGTTCTTGCGCGTGGCCTCTGCGAGCGTGTTGCGGCTACGCCAGCAACACGCCGCCGTCGCCCGACCTCGGTGCGTCTGATCATGCGTGATCTGGAGCGCATGTTTGGGCGGCGGTAGACCTGACTCGCGTGTTAGGGGGCTGGCGGTCTGGGAACGACCACAACCTCGACCGCCCCGGCGAACCGTCCCGGCTCCAGCCACACCGAACCGTCGCCCACAAACCGCAAACCCTCCGCCAGCGGACGCGCCCGGTTGCCCGAGATCTCGCGGACGTTCCAGTACGTGTCAAGCAGCTTGGCCCACTTCCATCCGCGGTCGTAGACGTCGATCCGCTCGACAATGGCGCGATCGTCCGGCGAGATGTTCATCGATGTGACGCCACGCATGGTCGTCGTCCGGACCGTGCCATCGCTCTCAAGATCGATCCGTCGGACCCTGGACCGCGTCGACACGAACTGCTGGTTGCTGCCTGAGATGGACATAACCGAGGAGCCAGGCCAGAGCTGCACGGGGTCGCTGCCGGGCCTCCATGCCCACGTCGCGTCCATCACTCGACGTTCGGGATTCGGGATCTTGGGCGTGGTGAGCATGACGATCTGGCCGTGGTGAAGGCCGGTGATGCTCCCGATGCCCCAGGATGCCATCGATTCCGGCACTGGTAGCGGCGTGCCGTCACGGTCCCACAGCCTGAGATGGCGATCCTCGTTGTCCATGGCAACCAAGATGCCGCCCTCAAGCACCGCTACGCCGCCCGGCGAGCGCGGCGGCTGGGTTGGCAGAAAGGACTGCGCCACGGCGTCCCAGACCGCGCTGAGGTACCGGCTGTACCACACGAAGTAGTACCCGCCACCGAGCGCGTCGAGCTCGACCGCGTCCTCGAACATGCGGACCACCACCCGTCCATCGACAGACCGCGCCAGGCCCAGGCGGGCGCGCCCGTCTGGGGTGGCCACATCCGAATACAGTACCCGGACCCGGAGGATGCCGGCATCGGGCGTGTTCGTCACCGTTCCCACCGTGGCGCGCAGCCACTCGCGCAGGGGCCGCGCGTCGAGCTGGTCGAGTTCGTCCACCGTGGTGCCCAGCGGCAGGATCTGCTCGCGTCGCTCGAGCGTGTCTGAGTAGAGCGCGTACGTTGTGGGCGCGGCCACGACACCCTCGAACGCCGGCGGTGGCCGATGCGAGCACGCCCCCACGAGACTGGCGGCGAAGGCCAGCGCGGTCCCGGCGACCATGCCTCTTGGCCACGACCTGGAGTGCCGCGTGCGTCCCGCCGTGATCGCCATCTGCGCTCCTCCCTCGTCCCCTGGGATTCCCGGCCCAGTCTGCGGTTCTACCGCTTCTCAGGTTGGCCTGAGCCTGGCGGTTCCGCGCGTTCGATCCATCCCATGATACAACCGGGGGGTACTCGTTTGGTCGGCGTAAACGCCTGCGGAGATCCTCGGTCCGCGCGCCAACGATTCTGTATGGTCCTCACCGGTGTCATCACGGGCGTGCTGCTGGCCGGCGCCGCGATCTGCGTCAACCCGCTGACCAGTCGCCGGCCCGCCCGCATCCTGGCCGTCGTCGTGTTCGTGGCCGGGGCGGGCCTGGCCATCCGCTCGCTGCTGGCCGACCACTGGACGGAGATGACGCCGCGTCCGGTGCTGGCGTTCCTGCTCGAACAGGCAGAGCCGTACCCCGACCAGCTGCGCTTCGGTGGGCCCGCGGCGCACCTGCAGACCGGGCCCGTGCCCAACCCCGACTACATGTACAGCGACGATCGCTGGGAGCGGCTGCTGTGGCACCACCAATACGGCCACGCCGCCCGCGCGTGGTACGAGCGCGTGCTGGCGACGCCGCCCGAGCGGCTGCTCACCCTGGTGCAGCACGCACGCCAGATGCAGGAGCTCACCAAGCGCGCTGGTGGCACGCGCTGGGTCGATTCATGGCCCAGCTCGCGGATGGAGGCGCGCCTGCGCGAGCGGACCGAGGTGGACGACGCCGAGTTCGAACGCATCATGCGCCACGCCGGCATGACGCACGATCGATCGGTCAACCCGTCGACGGGTCCCACTCCGGGCTTGCGGACCGCCACATGGGCGATCAGCGAGCTCCAGTTCCTGGACACCGGCACGCCCGAGATGCGGCAGGGCTTCGTGCCCCCGCCCATGGACGTGCTCGAGGCCATCGCCGACGCCGGGCTGGCTGCGGGCGACGACGAGGCCGTGCGCTACGCCATCGACCGCGCGGCCCCGCTCAAGAGCGCCGGCGCCCAGGCCCTGCTCGAGCGGCTGGCGAGGGAGTTGGCTGCGCCGGAAGAGACCGCGCGCACGCCGTCGGGCATTGTCCTGTTCGACGCCGACACCCGCGACACCCTCGTGCAGCGCCTCGACAACGCCCTCCAATGGCGCGCCAGCTTCGCGCGGCCGGACACGTGGGTCGAGGTTGATGGTGTGGTGAGTGGTGGGGACGCCGACGTGTACGAGCTGCCGGCGGTTCCGAGCCCGTAGTCCTGACAGTCCAAAGTCCGGATACCGGTCGCCCGCTAACCCCAAATTCAACCCGTATCCGGACCTTCGCGGCCGCGGATCGGCTGTGGCGGCGTGGCAAGGGGGATCACCGGCGTCACCGAAGGCGGGCGATGCTCCGGCGACGGTTCACGGTGTACGGGATGCGGCCCGGCGTGACCCCCGAGGACTGTGTTCGCGGGGTGAACTTCTGGTGGCTGGACTGCTTGGACGAGGTGCCCGAACTAGCCGAGCGCGGATCGTGCAATCGGGCCTGCGAAGTTGCAAGGGTGGTCCGCCGATCGCGTCGCGATTCTGGCCGGACCGCTCGCCGCTACGCGTCGCCGGCGCTTCGAGCCCTGGCCGCCGCCTTGTCCAAATAGCCCGCGACATACTCGGCGGCTTCGCGCTTGGTGTCGCAGCTCTCTCGCGCATAGTGCTCGAGCCGCTCGTGTGCCTCTTCAATGCCGCACTTCTCGCTGTCGGAGATCAAGCGCACGGCGTCCCGGATGATGCGTCGCGCGCGTCGGCGCGCGTCGACCGAGCCCTGGATGTCCTCGCCCGGCTTCCAGAGTTGGAAGTGACGGTGCGCGAGATACAGCGACACCTGCACCTGCGAAGCCTGCACCGGCTTGGTGAGGTAGCCGAACACGCCCGCTTCCTGCGCGTGCTCAAGGTACACCGGGTCGAACTGCGCCGACATAATAACCGACGGGACGCGTTGTTCTTCAATGAGTTCGACGGACAGTCGGATGCCGTCCACGTCGGGCATGCAGATGTCGAGCAGCGCGACGTCGACCTCGGCTTCTTGACAGGCGAATGAGAACGCGTCGCCGCTGGAACACCGCACCACGACCTCGTACCCCGCGGCCTCGACTGCCGCGGTTGCGCGATCAAGGTCGCTGCTACGGTCGTCGGCGATCGCGACCTTGAGTTTCGAGAATCCCGAGCCATCAGCGGCGGCGTCGGCAGTTACGTCAGGACCCGCAGGAGAAGCGAAGCCATTTTGGACACGATCTGAGCGATCTTCAATCACGCTAACGCGGAGTATACTGAAGCCGCGTCCAATATGCAACGATATCTTTCACGGTCGATTCAAAGGCCTCGTATCCCAACGGCTTCACGACGTAGCTGTTGGCGCCCGCATCGAGAGCCGACCGGTGATCCGCCGCACTCTCGGACGAACTGAAGATTACAATGGGAATCCCTGACCAAGCGGCATTCTCGCGGATCCTGCGAGCAAATTCGATGCCCTTGTCGCCGGGCAGCGCGACATCCAGGATCATGAGGTCGTAGGCATCGAAACCCTGCACCGCGTTTGCGGCTGCCTCTGCGGTAACAAAGCGATCGATGATGCAGTCGTCACTCTGGCCGATCGCAGCTTCGATGAGCAACGCGTGAGCATCGTTGTCCTCAACGAGGAGAACGCGTACCGGCGCGCTCTCCCGGTGGGCTCGGTGCGTTCCAGACGCGACTTCCTGGGAATCTCCCTGTACCGAGACAGACGCTCCGATGGGCTGTTGACGCTCTGGCATTGAGTCTCTCTGCGTGTGGAATCATGGTGGTATCGAATCGCTGTGCATGGCGAACAAGCCGGCCGGTATCTACGGATTCACCCGGTGCGAGTCGCTGGGCGGCGGGCACGGGAAGGCGACGCAGAACGACGCCCCCGGCGCATGTGCACGGTCGCCACCATTTACATCGGCAGGTTCGGTCCAAACTCGCCCGCCGTGCAGATCCATGACCCGCCGGACCAACGCAAGACCGATGCCAGCTCCCTCGGCGTTGGTCTTGCCCCGAGAAAAGAGCTCGAAGATCCGTTCTTGGTGGCTGGAATCCACGCCAACGCCGTTGTCGCGCACGCGCACGCCGACTTCGCCCGCATCGCACGCGGGCCGCCCGATGGGCTCGATGGTGAGTTGCAGCGTCCCCGCCGGCTGCGCGTGCTTCATGGCATTGATAACCAAGTTGTCGAAGACACGGGCGAGCTTTCGTGGATCGCCCACGACGGTTGGCAGTTCGTCCACCGAGATGTCGGCGCCCATCCGTTCGAGAGAGTTGCGGTGCTCGTGCAGCACGCTGAGCACGACCTCCCGCAAATCCACACGTTCCTGCTGGGCTTCGCTGCGGCCAAGACGGCTCAACTCGAGCAGGTCCTCGATCTTCTCACGCATCCGAAGCGTCGTCTCCTCGACGCTCAGGGCAAGATCGGGCACCCGATTGTGCTCGCCGTTCGCCAGCAACTTGCGGATGAAGCCCACCAGCCCCGAAATCGTGACCAGTGGTGACTTGAGGTCGTGGCTGATGGTGTACACGAACTCTTCCATCTCACGATTCTTGCGTTCGAGCTCTCGGTTCGCCCGCGTCAGATCCTGCTCGAGGCGCTTCTGCTCGGTGATGTCTCGCGCGAAGCGGTGGTGCCCGACGCACGCTCCCGATGCATCGCGGATGGCAACCAGAACTTCGCGCTTGCAGATCGTCGAGCCGTCGGGACGGCGGACGTACACGTCGATATCTGCCGTATCTTGCTGCTCCAGCAGGGCCAGGGCTTCGGCCATCCGGTCGTGGTCGTCCTCGTCGATGATGTCCAACCAGGACGTACCGATGAGCGCATCCCTTGGGTGACCGATCAGCGCACAGTGGGCGTCGTTCACGTCCTCGTATAGGCCGTCAGCACCGACACGGGCGTAGGCCGGCATCGCCTGCTCCATCCCGCGGCGGATACGCACCGATTCGCGCTCGATCCGCTCGGCCTCGGTCACATCCACCAACATCGCCGCGGTCTCATGCAACTCGCCGTGGTCATCGATCTCGACGTTGGCGGTGAGCAGGACATCAATGATGCCGCCGTCCTTCTTGACCATCTGGTAGCGGACGTTCTCGCAGTGGCCGGTTTCCTGGAACCTGGGCAGCACCTCGCGTAGCGCGTACTCGCGAGACGCGGGCGTCAGGAAGTCGACGCTCGGCCTACCAATCACATCTTCTTCGGTGTAGCCCAGCGTCTCGCACCAAGCCTTACTGACGCGGATGAGTCGGCCTTCGGCATCGATCGATTGGAGCATCGCCGGCGAGTGCCGATAGATGCGCTCGACCAGTTGCCGCGCCTGGTTCGCGTCCTCGGTGGCGCGCGAGAGCTCGGTGACGTCAACCAGTGTGACTACCAGCCCCTGATCGGTTCCGCTGCGGCGCAGGTAGGGCAACACCTTCACCTGCAAGCGCGTGCCGTCCTCGCCGATGGCCACGCGTTCACCGCCGTCGGCCTGATCCACGCCGTCACTCGCGGCAGCCCGCGCCAACTCGGCCAGATCTATGTCTCCGATCCGCACGGCCAACTCGCTAATGGGCCGGCCCACGTCCGCTTCGCGGATCGGCAGATACCGGGCGAACCTGGGCGTGAATGAGCGGACCACAAGTTCTTGGTCGAGGAAGAGCACGCCAACGTCGGTCGAGCGCAGCAGGTTCTCGAGGTCGGCGTACACCTCGGCCAGTTCCAGGTTCTTGGCCTGATACTCGGCGTTGACCGTATACAACTCCTCATTGACCGAATGCAACTCCTCGTTCGTGGACTGCAGTTCCTCGTTGGCGGCCACAAGCTCTTCGTTCGAGGCCTGCTGCTCCTCGTTTGTCGTCTCCAACTCTTCGATGGTCGCTTGCAGGTTCTCGCGAGACCGCTGCAACTCGGTTTCCAAGCCCGAGATGCGGTCGGCCATGGCCTTGTCCACGTCGAACCCGCCGTCCTCGTCGGGTACGGCGATCTGCGCGCGGTGTGGGGTGATGAGCGCCAGGTAGAACGCCGGGTGCAGGTTGGTCGCCGAGACACGCTCGACCGTCAGGTCTATCAAGGTTCGTTCGGGCTGTTCCGCGGTGCCGGTGTCGACCGACAGGGCCGAAATCGCGATCGGTTCCCCAGTCGACTCGGCCCGGTGCGTCGCCGTTCGTAGCGGCAGCACCAGGTCTTTCAGGAGCATGGTCGAAACGTCGGTCTGCACGCCACCCTCGGGCACGCGCAGGTAGGTCGTGGTCTGGCCGAACGCGTGCATCAACTCCAAGCCATCGCCCAGCGTCAGACACATGCCGCCCATGTGCTTGAGAAGGAGCCTGTGGGCCTCGCTAAGCACCATGGTGTTGCGTCGCTGCGTCGTCGTATCACCGAGGCCAACGCGCCGACGCAGCGAGTCCATCGGATCGCCGGCGGGCTGGCGTCGGCGGACGGGCAGCACCACGTCGTGCTTCTTCGCGTAGATCTTCCAACGCCCATCAACCACCTCGAACTCGTTCTCGAGATCGCCGGTACTCTCGGCCGACCCCAGGAGCAGCACGCCGCGATGGCGGAGCCCGAAGTGCAACGAGGCGAGCAGCCTCATCTGCAGCTCGTGCTGCATGTAGATCAGTACGTTGCGGCAGGTGACCAGATCGAGCCGGGTAAACGGCGCGTCCGTGGTCAGGTTGTGCGTCGAAAAGATCGCGTGCCCGCGCAGCTCGCGATTCACTCGAAAGCCCCCGGCCGCTGGAACAAAGTACCGAGCGAGACGCTCCTCGCCCACGTCCGCTGCAATCGGCGCAGGGTACACGCCCGCGGACGCCCGCTCGATGGCACGCGCGTCCACATCGGTTGCGAAGATCTTGAACTGTGGTCGCTTGCCCTGGCGCTCCATCTCCTCGGTCAGCAGCATGGCCAGGGTGTAGACCTCTTCGCCCGTTGAGCACGCGGTAACCCAGACGCGCAGCGGGCCGTGTGCCTCGGCAACCAACCGCGGCAGCGCGTGCCGCTCGAGCGCGGCCCACGCGTGTGGGTCACGGAAGAAGGCCGTGACGCCAATGAGCAGGTCGTTGCGCAGGGCCGTGCGTTCGCCGGAGTCTTCCGCAAGCACGCGGACGTACTGGTCAAAGTCCTCGTGACCGGCGATCAGCATCCGCCGCTGGATGCGGCGGGCCAACGTACCGGACTTGTAGCACGCGAAGTCCATCCCCCCCGGAGTGCGCAAAAGCCCGATGACCTGTTCGATCTGCCCGGCCAACTGGTTGGGCGCGTGCTCGCCGGCCAGCGGCCCGTCGGCGATGGTGCCCTGCCCAGCGACATCCAGCCGCAGGGCGTACTCATAGATCGTGCGGGCCAACTGGTCGGGCGGCTGCACGAAGTGGGCCTGCTCGGTGGCGATGGCCGAGCGCGGCATGCCGTCGAATTCGGCCGTTTCGGGGTCCTGTACCAGCACAAGGCCCCCGGTCTCGCCGATGCGACGGATGCCCTGCGTGCCGTCGCTGCCGGTGCCCGAGAGCACGATTGCCACGGCTCGATCGCCCAGGTCGTTCGCCAGGGCCTCGAAGAACCGGTCGATGGGCAGCAGCGGATGATGGCCCGGTGAGCGGTCCTGCGCCTCGAGCTTGAGCACCCCGCCCTCGATGCGCATGTTCTGCCCGGGCGGGATGAGGTACACCGTGTCTGGAGAGACCGGAGTGTCACCCTCGACCCGATGCACGGCCATGTTCGTGTGCCGGCTGAGCAACTCCTTCATGAGGCTCTTGAAGTCCGGGCTCAGGTGCTGGACGACGACAAAGGCCACGCCGGAGCGTTCGGGCAGGCTTGCAAAAAAGTCTTCCAGCGGTGCCAACCCACCGGCCGAGGCCCCGATGCCAACGACGCAAGGCACGCGGCCGAGCGACTGGGATGGGCTCGCGAGCGCGTGTTCGCTCGTGCCACTCACACCCCGATTACCCGGCGTTGGCGCGTGCGTCGGCGTGCGCGTCGGGCTGGGATCGCTCGTGGGCGCCGGCTCGATGGAGCCTTCGGGCAAGCCGTGGTCTTGGTTGTCGCTCCCGGCCTCTCCATTGGACCATGCGCCGGCTTCGGTGCCAGTTGTGGCATCAGAGGAACGGGTCGGACGAGATGTGTCGGCGGGATCGGTCAACGGCAGGCCCACGACGGAATCAAAATACCTAGCCGTGAGCGGCAGGGGTGTCAAGGCACGCATAGTCCGCCATTCACAATGATTCGGTAGTACTCCCTATCCCTGCTTCGCTGCGGGCGCGTGCGCCGAGGGAAAGCCCTGGGGCTCCAATCTTGCTCGTACGTCTGCGAGATCGTCTTCTCAAGGCATGGGCTGTGAGTCCCCGTGACGAGTTGCGATTTGCGCGGACTTCGGGACCTTGTGCGTTGGGATCGGCTGGGGCCCGCGTCAACCGCGACCTCAAGAGAGGCCCGGATCGATGCTTGGATCGATCCCGAAGAAGCGCGCGGCGTTCGCATCGGTCGTGCGTTCGAAGTCTTCGATCGATTGGCCCCGCGCATCGGCGATGAGCTTCGCCGTGAGCGAGACCATCCACGGCCGGCACGGCCGCTGCCCACGCACCGGCTGCGGGCTCAGGTAGGGCGCATCGGTCTCGACCATCAGCCGATCGGCCGGCGTCAGAACCGCGGCTTCCATGACCTCTTTCGCGTTCTTGTATGTCGCGACGCCGGTAAAGCTGATCATCGCACCGAAGTCCAGCACCTGCTTCGCTTCGACTGGCCCGGCCGTGAAGCAATGGAACACGAAACGTTCGCCGGCGATGCCAGCTTCGCGCAGGATCGGGATGAGGTCGTCAAACGCTTCACGACAGTGGATCACGATCGGCTTGTTCGCGCCGGGCTGGGCCTTACCCTTCTTCGGCGCGTCGATCTCGCGGATCAGCGCAAGCTGCTGCATCAGCACCGGCTCCTGCATCGCGCGCGGCGGCTCGGCGTAGTGGTTGTCCAGGCCCATCTCTCCCCAGGCCACGCAGCGCTCGTGCGCGATCGCCGTGCGGACTGGCGTCAGATCGAACGGCCCCTGGTCGGCATACAGAGGATGCACGCCAGCACTGCTCCACACGTTCGGGAAGCTCGTCGCCAGACGCAGGCATTCGAGCGCGTTCATGGGCGTCGTGCTGATCGTGATGCAGCCTCGCACGCCGTGGCGGCCGGCCTCGGCCAGCTCCTCGGCCACGCGGCCCTCGAACTGCGGGAACGTCAGGTGGCAGTGGGTGTCGATCACGGGCAACCGTACACCCCGCCGGCCCCCGGCGAACATCACTACGATGAGTGATGCAACGCGTTCTGGCCATGGTGGGCCTCGTTCTGGCGTTCGCGACCGTCGCAACCGCGGACACGCGCTGGTATGTCGTCAAACTCCAGGACCAGCCAGCCGGCTGGATGAGCATCGAGCGTCGAGAAGCCGGCGGCTTCATCACCACGATCACGACCATGCGCGTGGCGGTGGGGCGGCAGGGATCCATCGTCGTGACGGCATTCGAGAGCGAGGTCGTCGAGTTCGACCACGGCGCCCCGCACAGCATGCGCCGCCGCATCGAGGGCGATCGCGATGAGGAGACGAGCTGGCGATTCAACGGCCGGAGCGTAACGGTCGAGCGCCAGGGTGGCCAAACGATCGAGCCCGCGCCCGACGGCATCGCGATCGGCCCCGACGCCGAGCGGCGGCACCTCTCTGAGCGCATGGCAGCCGGCGACGAGACCATCGACACGCAGGTTGTCGATCCCTTGAGCGGGCTCGACCCCGTGCCAACCCGCCGTACGCGCGTCGGCACATCGAGCATCGAGATCATCGGAAAGCCGATCGAGGTGGTCCGCTTCGAGACCCGCCGCGGCGACGAAGACCGTGTCGTCCAAGAGTGGCTCGACGCCGAGGGCAATCTCGTGCGTGCGGTGACGGCGATCGGTGCCGTGACGCAAGAGATCGTCCTGAGCGACGAGACCAACGCGCGCCGAGCGTTGTCGCGGCCGCCCGATCTCATCGATGCAACACGCGTGGAGTCATCGAGAGCCATCAGGGGGCACGAGCGCATCCGGACCGCCTTCTTCGTGATCCGCGGCAACGACGAGATCCCGGTAGTCTCCACGGGTCCGCAAGTCGCCGAGCGTGCGGACGCGCAAGCCGTGCGCTTCGTGATCGATCTGGACCGTCCCGGGCCGGTGGTCGAACTCACCGCGGACGAGACTGCCGAACTCCTCGCATCGACGGATTTGTTGGAGTCCGACGACGCAATGGTCGCCGAGCTAACCGATCGGGCGACGCGATCGCTTCCCGCTCGTGCCAGCGATGGCCTCCGAGCCGAGGCCATGCGTGGCTTCGTGCACCGCTTCATCAGCCGAAAGACCCTTGATGTCGCCCTGGGCACCGCCGCCGAGACCGCGCGCAGCCGGGAGGGCGATTGCACCGAGCACGCCGCGCTCCTGGCCGCCATGCTGCGGGCCGGGGGCATCCCGTCGCGGCTGGTCGCCGGCCTGACCTACGAGCCCGGCGGCCCCGGCACCGAGCCCGCGTTCATCTACCACGTCTGGACGCAGGCCCTGATAGAGAGCGATGGCGGGTTGCGCTGGATCGATCTCGATGCAACGCAGCGCCGCCGCGCCCGCCACGCCGCCCAGATCGTGCTCTCGGTCTCCGATGGCTCGAGTGCCAACGACCTATGGGCCGGCCTCGCGTCCACGCTCGGAACGATCAGCATCGATGTGGAGGCGACCCGCTGATGGCCAACCTCCCCGCGCCCAAGCTACCCAAACGCGACTCTACGGGCCACAAGGGCGACTTCGGGCGCGTGGCCATCGTCGGTGGATGCGCCCTTGCGAATTCGCGAATGATCGGCGCACCGGCCCTCGCCGGTCTCGCCGCCACCCGATCGGGTGCGGGGCTTGTGCAACTCGTGTGCCCCGAGGGCGTGCTGAACGAGGCGCTCGGCATCGCGCCTCAGGCCACAGGCCGCGGTCTGCCCACCGACACAAGCGGTGCCCTGCTCGTGAGCGATTCGGTCGCGATCCTCGACACGATCATCGAAGAGACCGACGTCGTCGTCATCGGTCCGGGCTTCGGCCGAGGTGCCGGCCAGTCGGCGCTCTCGCTGCGTGCGATGCAGCAGAAGCTCATGCCCGTCGTGGTCGATGCCGACGCGCTTAACGAACTATCCGATACGCCGCAACTGGCCCTCGACTTCCACGCGCCCGCTGTCATCACGCCACACCCCGGCGAGTTTTCGCGGCTGGCGAGCGCCCTGGGCATGGACGCCGACGCGACCAGCGACACGGCACGGCCAACGGCAGCCGAGCAACTCGCCCAGCGGCTGGGCTGCATCGTTGTGCTGAAGGGCGCCCGCACCGTGGTCAGCGATGGCCTCCAGACCTGGGTCGACGACACGGCCGACTCTGCTCTGGCGACCGGTGGCACGGGCGATGTTCTGGCCGGTCTCATCGGCGGGCTGATCGCCCAGCACGCCCGGCCGATCACCCACGAGCTCGCCCGCTCCAAGCTGGGCGAGCGAGCCAGGCATCTGCCCGACGACGGCCACCTCACCCTGTTCGAGGTCGCCCGTTGTGCTGTTGTCGCCCATGCGCAGGCGGCGAGGCTGTGGCGCGAGCAGAACCACGCGAGCGCCGGCCTCACGCCGATGGCGCTGGCCGACCACCTCCCCGAGGCCATTACTGCGTTGAGGGGTTAGGCGCCGGCTGCTGCTGCTGCTCTAAAGGCTGCTGTTGCAGTTGCTGGCCCTGCGGCTGCCTCGGACCAAACATGCCGCGCGCGTACAGCATCAGGCCCACGAGGATCAGTCCGATCCCGAAGCCGATGAAGTACGTTTTGAGCTTCTCTCGAGTCTTCATTCCCAGCGTCTTCCAATCCGTACCAGCTTAGCCTGTCCGCTTCTTGCGCCGCGTGGGCTTGCTGCCAGGAGTACCCGGCTTGCCGGCCTTCCCGCGTCTTTGTCGCTTCTTCTGCTTGCCCTCATCCAGCTCGCTCCGCCGGACCTTCGACGTATCGCCCTGGGCGATGCGTTCCTTGAGCTTGCGGGCTTGGTCGCGCAGCCGGGCGGCCTTCTCGAACTCCAGCTTCTGCGCCGCCTCGAGCATCTCCGCCTCGATCTCGCGGAGCAGCTCGCCGATGTCGAACGCTTCCTCCGCGGTACCCGCCGCCTCGCGCGCCGTCTTGCGGGCACGCAGCTGCATCTCGATGCCCCGGCGGATCTCCTTGCGCACGGTCTCGGGCGTGATGCCCATCTTCTCGTTGTACGCGCTCTGCTTCTCGCGGCGGCGCTCGGTCTCGTCGATGGCGTTCTTCATCGCCGGCGTCATATCGTCGGCGTACATCACGACCCGGCCGTTGACGTTGCGGGCCGCCCGCCCCATGAGCTGGATCAGGCTCGTCGGGCTCCGCAAGAAGCCCTCCTTGTCGGCGTCCAAGATCGCCACCAGCGAGACCTCGGGTAGGTCGAGCCCCTCACGCAGCAGGTTCACGCCCACGAGGATGTCGAACGCGCCCTCGCGCAGGTCGGTGATGATCTCCAGCCGCTCGAGCGTCTCGATATCGCTGTGCAGGTAGCGGGTCTTCAGCCCGTTCTGATCGAGATAGGCGGCGAGGTCCTCACAAAGCCGCTTGGTCAACGCCGTCACCAGCACACGCTCGCCACGTGCGACGACGGACTTGCACTCCTCGAGCAGGTCGGGCACCTGCCCGTCCGCGGGCTTCACCTCCACCTGGGGATCGAGCAGCCCTGTCGGCCGGATCACCTGCTCGGCGATCTCCCCGCCCGTGCGCTCAAGCTCGTAGGGCCCAGGCGTCGCGCTGACAAACAGCAACTGCGGGGCCATCCGCTCGAACTCCTCGAACCGCATCGGCCGGTTGTCCAGTGCGCTGCTGAGCCGGAACCCGTGGTCGACCAGCGTCTCCTTGCGCATCCGGTCGCCGTTGAACATCGCCCGCACCTGCGGCAGCGTCACGTGGCTCTCGTCGATGATGATCAGCCAGTCGTCGATGTTCGGCCGGCTCGCCCGCCGATTATCATCGCGCTGCACGAGCTGGTTCTCGCTCGCCGACCTCGGCCGCATGCTCGCCTCGTTCTCGGTTTCGCGCGGCGCATAGTCGAAGTAGTCGAGCAGCGTGAACGGCCGCTCGCCTGGCATGCGCCCATCGAAGAACCGGCTGTAGTTCTCTACGCCCGGGCACGTCCCCGTCTCGCGAAGCAGATCCAGGTCATACTTCGTGCGCGCCAGAAGCCGCTGGGCCTCGAGCAGCTTGCCCTCGCTCCGCAGCTCGAGCACGCGCGAATCCAGTTCCCGGCTGATGTCGTCGCAGATGCTCTCCAGCTGCTCCTCGGGCAGCACGTAGTGCACGGCCGGGAATAAATGGAACGTGTCCTCTTCGGCCAGCACTTCCCCGGACGTCGGATTGATCAGCTCGATGCGTTCCAGCTCGTCGCCGAACAGATCGAGCCGCACGCCGAACTTCTCCGACGCCGGCCATACCTCGATCACGTCGCCCCTCGCCCGGAAGCGTCCGCGGCTGAACTCGTAATCGCTGCGGGCGTACTGCATCGCCGTCAGGCTGGCGAAGAGCTGCCGCCGGTCCACCCGGCCCCCCTTGGAAAAGGTCATCACCTTATCGCCGTAGGCCTCAGGAGAACCTAGACCAAAGATGCACGACACGCTGGCGACCACCACCGAGTCGCGCCGGCTCAGGATGTTGCTCGTCGCCGCCAGCCGGAGCTGGTCGAGGTCCTCGTTGCGGCTCGCGTCCTTCTCGATGTAGATGTCCCGCTGGGGGATGTACGCCTCGGGCTGGTAGTAGTCGTAATAGCTGACGAAGTAGTTGACGCTGTTGTGGGGCAGGAACTCGCGGAGCTCCTCGTACAGCTGGGCCGCCAGCGTCTTGTTGTGGCTGATGATCAGCGTGGGCTTGCCCAGCCGCTGCACGACGTTGGCCATCGTAAACGTCTTGCCCGTCCCGGTCGCCCCCAGCAGCACGGCCGAGTCCGCGCCACCCTCAAGCCGGCTCGTCAGCGCATCGATGGCCGCGGGCTGGTCGCCCATGGGCTTGAAGGCGCTGACGATCTCGAAGTGGCGGGGGGGCACGCCGGATGGTAGGTGCAACGCTCGAACGCTTGAACGCCGTGAAGGGCAACCGTTCATCGCCAGAGGCATGATGCGATTGGCGATCCAATGCCCGATCACGCGTTGGCAGGGTGAGGGCCGATATCCAGGTTGCGCCGCGTTCCACGGCTTCGCGGTCGCCGAACACACTCGCCAGCGGAGGTTGCCCTCATGCACAAGTGCACCAGACCCCGAAGACCAGGCACTGACTCCGCTCGCCAGGCATCCTGGTGCGTTCGCTGCGGCATCGCCGCCCCTCTCGCGTTGTCGGCTACGCCGGCATTGGCACAGGATTGCGGTCCCGGCACGCCACGCGGCTGGTTCGCCGAGGACCTCCTATTGCCCACACTCGGCGAGCCCTGGGCCATCGGTACGGCTGACCTGAACATGGATGGTGCGCCCGATCTGCTCGTGGGGGATCGGTTGTGGCACCACTTCCCAGACGCCGTACGCCCAGACCTGGTGCAAGTGTGGATGGGCGATGGCAAGGGAGGATTCGAGTTTGCGCAGCCACTGACCATCGGCATTGGCGCCCTGCCATTCGGGTTCGTGAGCGAGGACCTCGATTCCGACGGTGATCCCGATGTGGCGGTTGTCAACCAACAGGGGGACAGCGTCACCGTGCTCCTAGGGAGTCCTTCGGGTAGGCTCACCGTTGGGCAGACCGTTGCGGTGGGAGACGGGCCGATCGCTATCGTCTCCGGTGATGTAGACGGCGACGGTGACACCGATCTGATGGTGTCGAGTTTCGCCGATGATCAGGTCTCGTTGCTGACGAATCGCGGTGATGCGAGCTTCGAACAGCGAGTCGTCGTCGACACGATCCGCAATCTCGGGCCGATCGCCTTGGCCGACTTCGACAACGACGGCGATCCCGATCTGGCGATGCGCGGTCGCAATGAGGTCTGGGTGTCGGAGAACTCGGCAGGCCGCTTCGAGCGGCGGACCGTGCTGCCAATCGACGGAATCCCGCGCGATGTCAGGGCAGACGACCTCAACGGAGATGGCCTCGTCGATCTCATCGTCGGTGTTGATGGAGCGGCATTGGTGTACCCCGCCCAGGGCGGTCTGACGTTCGCTGACGCTACCGAATACGACGCCAGGCGGCCTGGCGACGCCCATTCCGAGGCCTCGTCCTGGCGACCGATTGACATGGACGGCGATGGCCTGATCGACCTCGTCTCGCCGGAGTGGGGCGGAAGCGAGGTGGTCGTCCTGCCCGGGCTGGCCAGTGGCGGCTTTGGGCGTCCGATCCGCTCCATCGTCACCACCGGGGTCGGCGCGCTCGCAATCGCGGACTTCGATCTCGATGGCATCGCCGACATCGCGGTCGCGGACACGGAGGCACCCGGTGTGCCCGTGCTACTCGGCAGTCCCGATGGAACGCTCGGGAAGCGGCTGATCATCGCCGAGCCCCAGAGGCTCGCGGGCAGCCTGTCGGCCGACTTCGACGGCGATGGTGATCAAGACATCGTCGCTGTGCAGGAGTACGTTCGCGGCTCGGGCGAGGTCGAGTTGTTGCTGCTCCGCAACGCCGGTGGTGGCCGGATGTTCGAGCAGGATGTCACGCCGTTCATGCGCGAACTCGCCTTGCTCCAGTCCGCCGATCTGGACATGGACGGCGATCCGGATCTCATCGCAGTCGATACGCAGGAGAGCGAACTGGTACTCCTGTGGAACGATGGCTCGGGCATGTTCTCCAGCCGCTTGGGGCCAGTCCTCAGCCATCAGGGCTCCGTATTCGCCGTAGCCGACGTGGATAACGACGGTGATCTCGACCTGATGTCGAGCTTCCGCGACGAGGTCTTGGTGCACCGCAACCTCTCGTCGGGGGTCTTCGAGCAAATCCAGGCGATCGAGGCCAGCGAGAGCATCACCGGATTGGCGGTCGGTGACTTCAACGGCGATGGATTCCTCGATGCGGCCACGTGTGGCCAGCGATTCGATGACGTCGCCGTGCTGCTCGGACGCGGCGCGGCCGGGTTCGATCCGGCACGCACAATCGCCTCGCTAGCGCCAAGCGGCGAGTCCCCTTTCGGCATCATCGCCGTCGACCTTACGGGCGATGGCGTGCTCGACCTCGTGACAGCAAACAGCCGGTCCGACAACTTGGCGGTGCTCGTCGGCCAGGGTGACGGGAGCTTCGGCCCGCCGAGATTTGTTGCCCTCGAAGATCAGCCGTACTCGATCCGGGCGCAGGACATCAACGCCGATGGCGCCATAGACCTGGTGCTGGGCATCAGCCGCCGCACGCTGGCCGTGCTCATCAACGATGGGATGGGCAGCCTCTCGCCGGCGCGAGAGGTCGTCTCGGGGTGGCTCGCCGGCCCCTTTGAACTGGCCGACTTCGACTCCGACGGCGTGGAAGATCTGCTGGTAGACGAGCGAATCTCCAGTGACATCCGACGGATGTCGATCACCTTCGGCTTGGGTGCCTGCGACCGGTGCGTTGCCGACGTCGACGGCGATGGCGAGCTCACGGTGCTCGACTTCCTCGCCTTCGATCAACGCCTCACGGCTGGCGACCCAAGAGCCGACCTCGACGGTGACGGCGAACTCACCCTCTTCGACTTCCTCGCCTTCCAAACCGCCTTCGACGCCGGCTGCCCATAGCCGGGCTCCTCGACACGACATCACGCATCCGCATCAAAACACGCCCACGCCTCCGCCTCGCTGATCGCCTGGCTTGGCGCGATGCCGTCGGCCAGGGCCATGTCGCTCCGCCCACGGTTCGTCGCCGCGAGGATCGAGTCTTCGGGGTCGGGCCGCACGATGGGCGTGTCGCTGCCGAAGAGGATGTCGCGGCCGGGCTTCAGCCCGCTGTCGATCAGTTCGCGGATGGGCAGCACGCGGTCAAGCCGATCGGGGCACGCCCGCCGCAGGGCCTCGATGTCGTACAGCAAGTGGCACGGTTGCACGCTCGCGATGACCCCAAGCTCGGCGAACCGCGGCACATCGGCCTCATCGATCAGCTCGGCGTGCTCGATCCGCACCGAGCCCCGCGGCGCCCGCGCCCGCTCTGCGGCATCGAGCACGGCACGCACCGCCGCGTCGCCGATCGCGTGCGCGGCGAGTTGCAGCCCCGACGCGACACAGGCCTCGATGGCGTTGGCAATCTCCTCCTGCGACAGCAGTCGCATGCCCTCGGGATGTTCTGGGCGACCGTCCGCGTAGGGATGGAGCATCCACGCCGTTCGGCCGTTGAGCGTGCCATCAACAAAGATCTTCCCGCCGACTACTCGGACGCCCGGTGCACCCAGATCCTTGCTGAGCTTGATCTGCCACGCATTGTCTTCGAGTTCGTCGAGCGAGCCCCAGTCGGCGTGGGCGTAGAAGGCCTTGACCGAGACGCCGGTTTCCCGGAGCCACCCCTCCTCACCGCACGTCGCGAGAGCGTGCAGATCAGCGACATCACTCTTTAAGTCGTGCACTTCCACAAATCCGTGTCGAGCGAGGTCTTCGATCGCCAGCCGAGTGTCGGCGGTCGCCCGCTCGTGCGAGGATTCGGGGCGGGAGCTCCAGAGCTGGTGTGCCGCGTGTTCTTGCAACAACCCCGTGGGCTTGCCGTCGGCGTCCCTCACAATGCACGGATCCCGCAAGGTGTCAGATGCGAGGTGGGCATGCGAGAGCGAGAGCGAGTTGGTGACCAACTCGTGGTGATCGAACGACCAAGCCGCGAGGCCGCGATCCGGTACGATCGCGTCGAGTTCTTCGAGTGGTGGCCATTCTGGATCTTCGAATGACTCGATCCGAGCGCCGTGGGCCAGCACCCAGGGCTCGCTCTTGAACCAACGGCGTCGCTCTTCTTCGCTCCCGAATGAGGGAGCCGGTGGCAATCCCGCGTAGGCCTCCGCGAGTCGATTCAGGATCTCGGCTGCGGATCTGCAATCGGACAGATCCACCATGCTCTTGGAGCGTCCATGGGGGTGAATGTGCGCGTGCGCCTCCCGCAACCGCGCCGGCCGCCACTTGGATCGCTCACCCATCCAACACCTCCCCAATCACCCGCCTCGCCGACTGCTCATCTATCGCCGGCCTCTCAAATTCCAGACGAAGCACGTCGAACGCCGCCCGGACGTGCACGCCCCATTCATCCACGCCGACCGCCACCGGCGACTCCGGCCGCACGCCGATCAGTCGGGCGCACGCATCGGCGAGCCGCTCACGGTCGGCGTTCAGCGTCTTGCACAAGCCCGGCATGTGCGAACGGAGCGGGTTGGCCTTCAATACGCCCTCGGCCACGCAAGTCCCGCCGTCGTCCTCACAGAACCGGGCGAAGGTTGCTGAAAGCGACACCAACCGACAGCCGGGCGGGGTCGAGCCGTGGTACGCCATCCAGCGATCGGCCTCGGCTTCGCTCGGCTCCGCTGGTTCGTCGGCCTGCGTGTGCTCCAAAGAGAGTTCGATGGCTGGGTCGAGTTCGTTGGGCGCCGCGAACGACCACTGGCCCGCCTCGCGAAGATCGTGGTGCATCGGCACGATGATTTCGCCGCCCGCGTCCGCGAGCACGACCCGCGCCGGCTCGGCGCCATCCTCGCACACAACGAAGCCCGCGAGATTCGCCAGCAGCCGTCGGCGCGCGTTTACCGTCTCGAGTGGGTCGGATTCCGGCATAGATCGGATTGTTGCCCATCGCACCGCTCCGGTGGAGCGACGCGTGAACCGGCCCGTGCGCAAGCAAAAGCGGCGACCGGGCATTCGCCCAGTCGCCGCGAGAATGCCGATTGCTGTCGCTTGTGTCAGCCCTTAGCGGCGGACGGTGCGACGGGTGGCCTTCTTCCGCGTGGCCTTCTTGCGAGCCGTCTTGCGGGGTGCGGCCTTGCGGGTTGCCTTCTTGCGAGTGGCCTTCTTCGGGGAGTACTTCATCGAAGAAAAGAGAAGAAAAGAATTGATAGACGATAAAAGGAGAGAAAAAAAAATCGAAATACTGGGCGGAGGGGTGGAGGGGGGGG
>CALCCF010000078.1 GCA_937899905.1 uncultured Phycisphaeraceae bacterium | reverse complement strand
CGAATTCACGTTCCGCACCGACCCGGGCCCGGGTCGGTGCGGAACGTGAATTCGTGGCCGAGCTCTGGCGCGAAGTCGTTGGGCATCAGCCAGCGACCGAGCAGCTCGGGATCGGTGATCGCCCGCCACACTCGGTCGCGGGGGTGCGGATAGACGCGTTCGACCTTAAAGCCACTCATTGGACGGCGTCCTCTCTGGCGTCCTCTTCGGCGAGCGCGTCGAGCGTGCTGCCCAGGGTGTCCAGGCGGTCATTCCAGAAGGCGTAGAGCTCGATCATCCAGGCGCCGGCGTCTCGGATGGCCTCGCCGCGGAGCTCGTACCGGTGCGCTCGCCCGTCCTTCACGAAGGTGACGAGGCCGGCCTCCCGGAGGATGCGAAGGTGCTTGGAGAGGGCGGGCTGGGAGAAGTCGAAGTGCTCGAGCAGGCCGGAGACGGACATGCCCCCGCGTGCCAGAAGCATGAGGATCTGCCGTCGGGAGGGATCGCCGAGGGCGTCGAGGGCGAGTGGGGCGTCGAGCATACATTAAGCATAACCGCAAAGTTATATAAATCAAGCCAAAGGCGCCGCGTTTTGCGGTTGCAGTATGATTGCATTTTGTTTGGGTTGTCAGTCGCCATCGGGTTCGAGGCGACGCGCGACAGGCGGAGCTACTCGCCGAAGAGTTGGCGGAGGGCGTCGGCCGCCTCGGGGCGAGTCGGGTTCGCGGCCCGCAGTTCGCGGAGGAGATCGCGGGCGGCGGTGCGCTCGGCGGGGCTGCGGCTCTGGGCGAGCGATGTGGCGTACTGGTACGCGGTCAGGTAGCCGGTGACGAATTGCGGGCTGAGTTCGGCGCTGCGTACGAACTCGCGCATGGCTCCGGGCGCGTCGCCGCGGGTGCGCTCGATGGCGCCGGAGATGAAGGCGTCGCGGGCCTGGAGGTACGCGCGAAGATCGCTGACGAACGCGGGGTCGCCAGCCGCGAGGAGTGCCGTGGGATCGCGCTGCGTTTCGGCGAGGATGGATTGCAGGCGGGCGTACGGCACTCGGGCCTTGTCGTAGATGAAGTGTGGGGCGCGGAACGTGACGATGGGGAGGTTGTCGGTATTGAGGGGGCCGGCGCCGGCGAATCGCTCGAGCTGTGCGCGCGATGCGATAAAGGTACCGAAGAGGGCGAAGCCGTCATACAGGGCCTGGCGTTGCTGGAAGAGGCCTTCGAGGATGGTCGTTCCGTTGACGCGGCGTTCATACCAGTCGGCCGGGAACTCGAGCGAATCCTCCGAGCCGATGAGCCCGAACACCGGGGTGTTGACGTTGTAGTGTGCGAGGAACGCGTGCGTGTTTGGGAACACGTCGAGCCAGGTCCGGATGATGAGCTTGGATGTCTCGTTGTCGACCTGGTACAGCGGGACCCACTGGCAGGCGATGCCTCCGGGCTCCAAGCGGTTGGCAATGGCCTGGAAGTGCTCGCGTGTGTAGAGCATGCCGCTGCCGTCGCGCGCGGGCTGGTAGAGATCGGCGATGATGGCGTCGTAGGTCTCGTTGGTTGCACGGATGAAGCGACGCGCGTCAGCGACGCTGAGATTCACGCGTGGCTGTGTGCTGAGTCTTGCATTCTCGCTCTCGAAGCGATCGACCATGTCCACGATCTCGGGGACGAGCTCGACGACGTCAATCTGTAGGTTCGGATAGATCGTTGCAGCCCCCGCGGTGATGCCGGTGCCGAGGCCGAGGAAGAGTGCGCGCTCGGGATCGGGATGGAGCAGCAGGGGGATGTGGGCCTGGCGTCGCTCGCTGAAGCCGCTCGTCGTACCGCCCATCTGGAAGAGGTTGTTGACCTTGAGGAAGCGCTCGCCGTTGGTGTCTTCGACGACGGCGACGGCGGCCATGACGCCCTCGCGGTACTCGAGGGTGAAGCCGCCCGGAGGCGGAGAGACGAGCACGAGGTTTGCGGGTAGAAACACAACCAGCACGGCTGGAAACGCGGCGAAGACGGTGCGCTTGTGGAGCCACGTGGGCAGCAGCACGAGGTATCCGATGGCAACGATCGCGAGCGCCCACTTGGTGCCGATGGCGGGGAGCAGGATCACGCCGAAGCAGATTGCTGCGAGCGATCCGCCGAGCGTGTTGATGCATAGCGCCCGGCCCACGCCGCCGCGCTCGCGGCGTGCGGCCTGGGCGAGATGGCTGAATGTTGCGCCCATGAGGAGTGTCGGCACGGCGAAGACGAGCGCGGCGATGGTGAACTCGGCGAGCAACGCCCTGGCGAATCCGCCGCCGGAGCCGATAGCGATCGAGTTGTAGATCATCAGGGAATCGCCGAGGACGAAGATGCCGACGATGCACGATGTCGAGAGGCCGAGTACGAGCCAGGCAAGTGTTGGTCGGAAGGGCCGGTGGCTAAGCAGCTTCTGGTAGAGCGCCGCGCCGATCGCGGTGAAGCAGAGGTACACGATGAGTGCTGCGGCGTAGGAGTAGACGGTGTTCTCGAGGACCTGCGCCATGACGCGCACGCCGAGGACTTCGTAGCCGATGCCGAGCATACCCGCGACCAGCAGGGTGAGGTTCAACCGCCACGTGGGGAGGGCGTCTTCGATCGGCTCGAGCACGGGCTCACGCTGCGCTTCATGCTTGGCGGGCCAGAGCAGGATGGCGGCCGCGCAGAGCAGGTTGATCACGGCAAAAGTGATCACGGTGGCGCGGAAGCCGAGCGCGGGCATGATGAAGAATGTGCTAGCGAGCACGCCGACGGCCGCGCCGAGCGTGTTTACGGCGTAGATTCCGCCGATCGTTCGGCCTTGCTTTGCGAGCGAGGAGACGAAGCGATCCATGGCGGGCAGCGTCGCGCCCATTGCTGCGGTGGCGGGCAGGAGCGCGAGGAATGGTGCGAGGAACGAGACGGTCCACTGGCGAGTGGGAGATGGGGCCACGCCGACGAGGTCGTGGATCGTGGTGTTGATCCAGGGAATGAGGGCGATGGTGGCCAGGGCCCAGACTCCGATGACGACTTCGAGGACGGCGTACCAACGTCCGGGGGTACGCGAGCGGCTGATCGGCTTGTCGAAGAGGATCGCGCCGATGGCGAGCCCGCCGAAGAACGCGGCGACCACCGCGAACACGCTGGGGATCTCGTGGCCGAGGCCGACCGAGAACATGCGCGCCCAGACGACCTGGTAGCCGAGCCCGGCGATGCCGGAGCCGAGGAAGACGGCGTAGGTGAGCAGGAGCAGGGCGCGTGGCTAGGGCATGGGAGAGCGTACGCGGCCGCAGGGGGCTCTCGACGGGATTGGACGAGTGCATCGTCAGGCGATGGGTGACGAATCGAGGCCCGGAACACTCCTGGCTCGCGTCCTTTTGCCCGTCAGTAAGATCGACTTTGCTTCGCGAACAAGGAGTCCATCTTCACGCGGTCGTAGTCAAGCAGCCACTCGTTGTGTGTCGTGTAAAGATCAGCCAGTGACGAGGCTGTTGTGCCCACGACGTCCATGCCGCGAGCGTCATATGGGTGGCATATCAGGTCTTTCGTCAAGCTCAGGAGGTACATCGCTCCCGGGGTGGAGGGCAAGTACCCGAATTCACATGCGATCGAAGCCCACACCACCCGCCCGCGGTGGGCGCTCTCGAGCTCGGCTACTCCAAGCCAGACGTAGCCATCTGCATCGTCTTCGGGATGGACTTCGGCTTCGAAGGCCGAGAGTTCAGGAAGCCCGTACTCGCCCAGCGCATCGCGAAGGTCGGCTTGCTCTTGAGCCGAACTCTCCGGCCCTTGCTGATATCGAGCGATGGCTAACAACAACGGGCCCGAACTACCGAGTGCGACATCCATGACTGTGCATGCCCGCAGTTTCGCGACTTCGAGATATTCAAGCCAGAAATCGCTCTCTTGGCCCAGTTCGAATCGCAGGGAGTAGGAGTGGTTGTAGAAAAGCGGTGGGGTCCACCAGCGGTGGCCGAAGCGCGATGCGATCGTGTCCAGATGGCTCGGCAAGTGGGGATCCTCGCGGGGCAAAGAGTCCTGAGAAAAAGGAACTGGATGAACTCAAGTTCTGGCCCGAGCGCACATGCGAACTAGTGCCGGATTTGGCACTCGCTGACAGGTTCGGCAGCAAGAGGACTTCTGCCACAGCTTTCGGCTCGATCCATCACTTTTGCCACAGGCCGTGTTCGATGCTGCCGAGGTTGTAGAGCGCGATGGTGCCCTGGCCGGGGATCTGCATGGCTGGCACCATGGTTGTGCCGCCCGCGGCTTCGGCTTGCTTCAGTGCCGTTTGGATGTCCTCGACGAGAACGTACGGCCGAACGGCGGGCTTTTCGGCGTCGTGCATCGGGGCGCGCACGCCGATGCGGCCGCCGTCCTTGAGGTCCGCCGTGCGGGCGTTGCCGAGTTCGGGGATCGGATCGCTGAAGGCAACGCCGTGTGCCGCGGCCAAGGCCTCGCACGTTTCTTGGACCGATGGTGTGACGATCTCGAGATAGTGCACGTTGAGCGCCTTCTGCTGCATGGCGCGTGCCTCCTGCGTAGTTCTGGCGGTGTCTTGTGCGCTGTGGGGTGTGGGGGAAGTGTTCTTCGGCGCGGCCACCACAAGCAGCAGCGGGACGAGGCACAGTGCGGCGATGCGGATCGTCGTGGCCGTGTTCATTGCATGGTCCCCTCTGCGATCTGGATGAGATTTCCGCAGGTGTCATCGAGGACGGCCGCGGTCACCGGGCCGTAGTCGACCGGCGGCTGGGTGAATCGCACGCCGAGTGACTCGAGCCGCTTGTGCTCGGCGGCGATGTCCTTCACCGCGAACGACGTGAACGGGATGCCGTCCTCGACGAGCGCGGACTTGAAGGGCTTGACCGCCGGATGCTCGTCGGGCTCGAGGCAGAGCTCGGGCCCGTTGGGATCCTCGGGCGAGACCAGGGTGATCCAACGGTGCTTGCCCATCGGGATGTCGTGCTTTGGCTGGAAGCCGAGCTTCTCGGTATAGAACCGCAGCGCCTTCTCCTGATCGTCGACCGGAATGCTGGACAGGTTGATCTTCATGCGTCTGACTCCCCTTGAGTTCTCGTCGGCCAGCGCCTGGTGATCTCTTCCAGGGGCTCGCCGTGAAACCAATGGAACTTGTATCTGCCCTCTCGCTCCACGCGTACCAGTCCGGCAGACTGCAGCACCTCCAGATGCTGCGAGATGGCTTGCCTCGACGAGCCGATGCCGTGCTTGAGCGTGAGCCTGGCGCACAGCTCGAAGAGCGATTGGCCATCGCGGTCGACCAACTCGTCCAGGATCGCCCGTCGGGTCGGATCGGCGATGGCGCGGCAAACCTCGTCCATGATGCTCGGCGGAGCATAGGCAAGTAAAAACTTGCATGTCAAGCCGCTAGGAGATTCTGGGCGTGGCGTGGTGCGCCCGTTCTCTACGTGGATCGGTCAGTCGACTGCAGCTGTGGGTTCTTCTGGCTCGCGAACCAGCAGCACGACCCTTGGGTTCACGAACTCGTAGTCGTCCTTGTCGCTGCCCGGGCGTGCGACCGATTCGAGCTCGAGGACGTTCTCGCCGAGTTGGAGTATGCCCGACGGGATCCGGATGACCTGCTCACCGAAGCTGCCGTCGTGTGGAGACTGGGCGAGCGTGGCGATCTGCCGGCCGTTGATGCGAACCGGGTTGGGGGCCTGTGTGCCCTTGACGAACAACCGGAGCTCGGCACCGCGTAGTGGCAGCGCGGAGTGCGCTCGGGTCATCTCGAATGGGATCTGCAGCACGAGCCCCTCGCTGCGTCGCTGGAACTGGCTGTTGATGCGACCGGAGAATTCGTCGTTGCCGAGGTGCCTGACCTGCGGCTCGGGCTCCATCACGATGACCAGCGGATCGACCTTGCGCAGGCGGACGACGATGCGGCGTTCGAGATCGATATCGCGCTGGGCGATGTTGACCGCGCCGGGCATGTAGCCCTCGTGGGTGGCGGTGAGGGCGGCGTTCTCGGGGATCTGATCGAAGCCGAGCACGAACGAGCCATCGGCCAGGGTGCGGTCCGTGAGGTCGGCGGTGCCCTCGAGGTCGAGCCGTACGCGTGCGCCCTCGATGGGCGCCTGGGTTTGGTCGTCGATGACGATGCCGAAGAGCTCGTAGCGATTCGTCGCGCCGTCGGGCAGCGCGAGCTGGGGCGTGGCAAGGCCGAGCGTTGGCAATTCGAGTTCGAACTCTGGTTCGAGGCCTACCGAGGCAGGGTCCGCGTCCCGGGCGACGTTTCCGGCGGAGAAGGCCCGATCAACGATCACGCTCGAGTCGGCGGCCAGCTGGACCGTTTCGATCCGCTGGATGCCGTCGCTGGCTATCGCTTGGTCTGGTGCGGCCGAGTCGATCGCGCGCTGCAGTGGGTTTACGTCTTGCTCGGCGAGCTGTCGGGTATCGCCGTCGGTCCTCGGCAGTGCCAGGGCCGGTGCGAAGGCGGTCGCTTCCAGGGCGTCGTCGAACGCGTCGGTGCTGGTGGTCGTGTTCTGCAGTTCGCTCGCGACGGTCGAGGAGTCGGCCACGGAGGCGCTCGGCGAGAATGCCGAGGAGTCACCGGCTCGCGCCGAGTCCGCAGCGAGCTGGACGACATCGACCGGTTCCGATCCCACCGTTGACACTGCGGGCGCGTCCAAAGCCAAAGCTGAGGCGCGTTGCAGTGGAGCGTTGCCTTGCTCGCTACTTTCGATATCGCCCTTGGTGGATGATGGCAGGCTGAGTGTCGGGGCGAGCGACGATCCTCCCGGTAGCTCGGCGAGCGCCGTCGAGCTTGGCGCGGTATCAGCGGCGCTGCCCGCGAGCGATGTCGCATCGCCCACAGCACGGCTGGGCGTGAACGCTGATGCATCGCCAAACTCGGTCGATTCAGCGGCGAGGCTGACGGTCGAAGGCGAGCCCGCACCCTCGGCCATTCGTTCGGCGATGGCTCGGCCTATGGCGTCGCCGGTCGGGCGGTTGCTCGACCGTGCGGGCGAGTCGATGCCGGTCTCGGCTTGCGCGAGTGGCGCGGGGGTGGTGGCCTCGGGGAGCGACAGCGACGGAGCTTCGCTTGCGAGTTCGGTGGATTCGGGTAGTTGCGAGCCGCCCGAGGCTATGGCCTGGGCGGGGGGGCGAACGGCGGACTCGCGTGCGGCTTGGGCGCTCGAAAGTGTGGTCGTGTCGGAGACGGTGGCGCGTTCGACCTGGAAGCTCGCTGGGGCTGTTGGCGCTGACGCGGAGGCGTAGACCGATGGCGCGGGCGTGTCCGGTGTACTCGCACGCTCGAGAGCCGCTGGCTCGGACGAGCCGCGCATCTGGTCGGCGATGCTCGATCGCATCGAAGAAGACGAGAGCGCAACGCGTACGCCTTCCTCTGCACCGAACGGCTGGCCGGCATCGGGCGAGACCTGCATCGCCGCGAGCAGCGCCATGAGCCCGGCATGGACGATCAGGCTCGCGAGCACACACTTGGCCATGAGGCCGAGTGTGGCGAGCCGACCTCGCCAGAGCTCGTCGCGCACCGTGCGCCGTAGCAGCGCGAGCAGCAAGACGAGCGCGAGCGCGAGGAGGATCCAGGGCAACAGCGAGAGCAGGTCTCCGCGTGTGGTGACGCGCGAGAGGTACACCTCGCGCGATACGGCTCGAATAAGCGTGCTCTGGCCGTCGGTTTCGGCGACGAAGAAGATGGCGAAGCCCTCGAGGCCGAGCGCGGGATTGAGCTCGTCGCTCTCTGTGTTGATCGATGGGCCGAGCGTGCGAGGGGGTTCGAGCACAAGGCCCGGATCCGAGCTGAGGCGCGAGCGGTACAGGTCGTACGACTCACTGTCTGCTCGGCGCCTCGACGCGAAGTAGAGGAAGTCGCCCGAGGGCGTCGAGGCTGGGCCGAGATCGTCGGCATCGCTGGAGATCTCGGCGAGGTGCCGCGGTGATGCGGAGTCGAGGTCGGTGAGGTACAAGTCGAAGTCAGTAAGTGGTGCCGCATCGGTCGGATCGAGTGACGGCCGAGTTCGGTTGGAAGCGAAGGCGATGGATTCGACGCCGCCAGCACCGGCGAGCGGATGCGGATCGGTGTCGTCGTAGTTCGAGTTGAGCGCGAGTGGCGTGGGCTCTTGCCAGCGTCCGTCCTGGCGGATTGACACCCAGACATCGAGCCCACCCTGGCCTCCGGGGCGGTCACTGGCGAAGTAGAGCCGCTGCCCGTCGGCGGAGATCGCCGGAGCGAGCTCGTTGTCGATGGAGTTCAGCTCGGCGAGCGGGCGGGGTTCGGTCCAGCTGTCACCCACGCGGCCGGCGATGTACAGATCACGGTCGCCGGTGGCGCTTCTGCGAGTGAGCAGCAGCGTGTCGCCATCGGGTGAGATCGCCGGGTCATGGCCGAGGATGGCATCGCCCGTCACGGTGCGGAGCGGTTCGGGCGGTCGCCAGAGGATGTCGCGCACCTGGGCCTGCTCGGCCGAGGCGCGGATGGACTGGTCGTCGGTATAGAACGAGCGCCGGTCGACGTCGAACCACCACCATGCTGCGACCACGCCGCAGGCGAGAGCTCCGAGTGCGAGGGCGGTCAGGATGAAGCGTGAACGCGCGGCCATGGCATCACCCAAGCGGAACGGTATCAAGGAAGGGCTGCTGGGCGCCGGCGGCCTTGCACACGTCGAGCACGCGGGCGATCGTGCCGTAGGGCAGGTCCTTGTCGCCGCGCACCGAGACCTTCTGGTCCGGGTTCACTTGCACGGCATCGGCGACGAGTGAGCGCAGTTCCTCGAGCGAGATAGCCTGCCCGCCGACGATGATCTCGCCCTGGGCGTTGATGTTGATGATGATCTCGCGCAGCATGGTCGAGATCGGGCCTGCCGCCTCGGCTTCGGGGAGCGCGATCGCAAGCTCGCGCTCGCTCTGCTGGTACGTCGTGGCGACCAGGAAGAAGATGAGCAGCAAGAACACCATGTCGATGATCGGCGTCATCTCGATGCTCGGGGCATCCTCGTTGCGCTTCTTGCCGATCAGCATCGATCAGCCCTCCACGCCGGCGGGCATTGGCTCGTTCACCGAACTGACGGGGACAGCGCCGTTCTGACTTGGTGAAGCGAACTTCGGTGCGGGCGGGCGCTCGAGCACGTATCGCTCGACGAAGTCGACGGCGATGCGATCGAGCTCGCGGGCCAGCCGATCGACCTTGGACGACAGCCAGTGATAGAAAATGATGGTGGGCATGGCGACGAGCAGGCCGGCGGCGGTGGTGATCATGGCCTCGTAGATGCCGCCCGCGAGGAGTTCGGCCTTGCCCAGGCTGTCGCCCGAGATCGCGACGGTCTGGAACGCGCGGATCATGCCGAAGATCGTGCCGGTGAGCCCGAGCAGTGGGGCGACGGCCGCGATGACCGTGAGCACGCGCAGGCGGCGGCGGAGCAGGAATAGCTCGTTCTCGCCCGCGGCCGTCAGATGCTTCTCGACGACCTCGTTCGAGTGGCCGAGCTTGTCGAGCCCCGCGGCGATGACTCGAGCGGCGGGGCTGTCGTTCTTCTTGCAAACCGCGCGTGCCTGTTCCGTGTCTCTCGTTTCCATCGCGTCGTGCAGCTTCTTCTCGAAGCCCGGCACAATGACACGGGGCAAACGCAGCACGGCCAAGCGTTCGAGCACGACGGCGACCACGACGAGCGAGCACAGGGTGATCGGGATCATCATGATCCCGCCCTTGGTGGCGAGCTCGAAGACCGATGGTGTTGCGGCTTGGGCGAGGAGTGAGGTTACAGAGTCCAAGGGTGTGTTCGAGAGCACGGGTTAGCCTCCTCGCTCGCTGGTTCGTGTGCCGCCGGGGCCAGCGATGGCGGCGAGCCGTTCGCCCGCCGCGGTCGCCCAGGGGCTCTCGGGGAATCGCTCGCGCACTTCGCGATACTGCGCGCGGGCCTCGCCGATCTTGGACATCGCCTCGAAGCATCGGCCGGCCTCATACAGCGCTGCGGCGCTCCATTTCGGTGCGGCGTGCAGGATGTCGACGCGGAGCAGCTCGCGGACGGCCTCTTCGTGCTCTCCGAGCGCGAATAGGCACTCTCCGAGCTGGAACTGTGCGCGGGCGGCGGTCTCGCCCTTGTGCTTGTCGGCCACGGTGCGGTAGTGTGCGATTGCCTCGCGCTGGTTCTTCCCATTCTCAAGCGCCCAGCCGATGCCGAACTCGGCCATGTACCACCGGGGTGATCGCGGGTGCTCGCGGCGATGGCGTTCGTAGGCCCGTTGGCTCAGACGCCAATCTTGAGCAGCGGCTTGGGCCTCGCCGAGGCGGAGCAGTGCCGCGTCGCTGTCGACGTCGCTGGATTGATCTCGTAAGGCGACGTCGAACTGGGCGGCCGCATCCTTGCTGCGTTTGAGCGCGAGAAGCGACTCGCCGAGGAGCATGGCGCCCGGTCCGGCGAGCGTGCCGAGGTCGCGGTTGTCGAGCAGGCTCACGACGGCGCGATGCTCACCGAGCTGGTACCGCGACCACGCGGCCTTGTAGGCGGCGCTTGCGCGAACCGAGTCGTCGATGTCTGCTGCGGCTGCGAAGGGCTCCAGCAGCGACGCCGCTTCGGCGAATTGCTTGCGTTGGATCTGTAACTCGGCGAGGTCGAGTGCCGCGAAGGGGGCGGTGGGGGAATCGGATTGTGCGGCGCGGGCGAGGCTTGGTTCGGCTTCGGTTTGGCGGCCGAGCTCGATGAGGCTCTTGGCGAGCGCGTAGTCGTAGATCGCACGGGTGTTGGCGTCGAAGCCGATCTCGTCGACTTCGAAGTCGTCGCTGAGTTCGGTCGCGTCCTCGTGGTTCCCGGCTCTGCTCAGCGCGATCACACGCCAGGCTTGCGCGACGCTGGGCATACCTCGGAGGATGTCGGCGGCGTCGTCGGGGCGACCGGCGTTGAGCAGCACGCGGGCGCGATCGACCGCGATGGAGCGCGCCATGTCGTTTCCGCCGGCCGACGCGGCTAGGGCATAGAGATCTGCTGCGCGCTCGGCGTCGCCCTGCCTGCTGGCGATCGCGGCGAGATGCCGGTACGCGTGCGGGGCGAAGCGTGACTCGCCGTGCTGGGCGATCAGGCGTTGCAGCACGCGATCCGCCTGCGCGTCCTCGCCCATGAGCACGAGCGCCTGGCCCAGCTCGAACCCGGCGTGCGCGGCGTGGCGCCCCTGTGGCCAGGAGGACAAGACCTGTTGCAGCGCCTCGATGCCAGAATCGAGGTTGTTCTGGCGGAGGCGAGACAACGCGAGCTTGAACGTTGCGGACTCGGACTGTGGGCCAGAGCGGCCGGCGGCTTCGATATACTGGCCGTAACCACGCTCCGCTTCGGGCCACCGCGAGTCTTCGAACGCGATGTCTGCGAGCGTGAACAGGGCCGGCCGGAACTCGGGCTTGGTTTCCGGGCCAACCACGACCGCGCGCAGGTGCTTCATGGCATCGACGCTGCGTCCGAGCGCGTGCAGGCTCATGCCCAAGCGATATCGAGAGCGCTCGGCGAGCTGCGCGTCTGCCGAATCGACGAGCGTCGCGAAGTCGCCGGCTGCGCTCTCATGATCGCCAGCGCGATAGGCCGACTCCCCGCGGATGAAACGAGCGCCTGGGTTGAGTCGGTGCCTTGGGAACGACTCGATGAATCGATCGGCCAGCGCCGCGGCGGCGTCCGTATCACCGGCTTCCAGCGTGAGCGAGGCCTGGGCGTAGAGCGCATCGGCGGCCATCGCGTGGTCGCCATGATCGCGGAGGTACGTCGCGAACGCGTCCGCCGCGGCCTCGGTCTCGCCACCCCGCTGGAGCGCCACGGCAAGGTCGTATCGCATCTCGGCTCGCAGCGGGCTCCGTCGGTGCTCGTCGAGCGCACGCTTCAGTCGCTCTGCTGCTTCGGCCGATCGATCGCGACGCAGATCGGCCTTCGCACGCCAGTACGCGATGTCGTCCTGCAACGCGTCGTCGGCGGAACGCTCGGCGCGGTCGAGGGCTCGGGTAGCTTCGCGCGGGCGATCGTCGTCGAGTAGCGCAAGGCCCAGCTCGTATTGCGTGATGCCCGGCTCGTGCCGGGGGTGCTGGTCGGCCAGTGTGGTCAGGAGGTCGGCGGCCGCATCGCTCTGGCCACGCGTGCGCAAGAGCGATCCGAGCGCGAGCATGGCGTCGGGACGTACACGCTCGCTGCCCTGCGACATCGTTCGTTGATAGGCGCCGATGGCCTCCTCTTCGAGCTTGGCCCGCCGCAGGGCGTTGGCGCGTTCGAGCATGGCCAGTGACGCGAGTTCGTCCACGCCGCGTCGAGGGATCGCGCGCTCGAACCACTCGGCGGCTCGCGCGTGATCGGCCGTTCGACGGGCCTGAGCGTTCTGCGATATTCCGGCGAAGAAGGAAGCCCGCCGAAACGCGGCGTTGTCCTCGGCGATCCGCTCGGCATGGTTGTCGTATGCCTGGACAGCCTGGGTATGTCGGCCGGCGCGGGCCAACGCCTCGATCTGGAGCGAAGCCGTGCCGGGCCAGGCGGCGTGGTCTCGGTGGCGCACGGCCGTATCGGCCGCGTCCGCAGCGCGCGCGTAGTCCTTGAGCCGCATGAGCACGTGCAGTCGCAGCACATCGGCGTCGGCTCTGAACTCAAACCGAGACCCACGTTCCAGGCGGCCGAGCGCTTCGAGGGCCTGGCGGTTCTGGCCGAGGTTAAAGCGCGCAACGGCGAGGCCGTAGCGCGCTTCGTCACGCGCCGCCGGTTCGTCGAGCGCGCGCAGCGCGTCGGCGTACTCGGCCGCGGCCTGGTCGTACAGGCCGCGTTGGAGCATGCCGTTGGCCGTCCGCAGCGACCGTGAGCCATCCTGAGCTAAGGCGGACGCCGAAACGGCGGCCACCACCGCGATCGCGAGACGGGCGCGCATGGGCACCTCCACGACGGGATCTGTTCTGCTTCTCTCCGCCCACGCGCCTCCCTGCGCGCGGCCCGGTCCATGGAGAGTCTTTAGGAAAGCTGGCCCGTCGCGCTTCACGCGCGCGACGCGTTTTCACCCATGTTCGTGCGTGCAAAACGCGAACTAGTGTGTACGAACTCGATGCAAGCGCATGCGGGCACGACGCTTAGAAAACTCGCAGAAAAAGTGCGCTATCCCGTCATCGCGATCGGCTCGCCATCATCGCCAATCACTGCTGGAAACCCGCCTTCTTGCCAGAGTCGTGTGGCTTCATGCAGGCGTTAATTCGAGGAGGAGACGAAGTTCCACAAGATGTAGCGTGGGCCGTCCATCGTGGCACCACCGAGGATCATGAGTCGGGTTGGTGTTCGTGCCTGAACGCACACTGTCTGACCGGGCTTGAGCACGAGCATCTGCTGAGGTTCGTACCGCGTGTCGGCGATCTCGATCTCGCCGGTAGTCGCGTAAAGCGCCCGCTCCTCGGTGGTCGCCGGGATGGTCAGCCGCGAGCCGGCCTCGAGCGCAACATCGACGTAGAGCGTCGGCCACTGTGTTTCGACGGGCGAGGCCACGCCCTGGAACTCGCCGAGGACGATCCGGCCGGTGACGCCCTGATCCTCAAACGTGGGCAGGTCGGCTTTGGCGGCGTGGACGAACGCGGGCTGGTCGTCCTCATGGGCCTTGGGCTGGGCGACCCAGCTCTGGATGCCGAAGATGCGCGAAGGGTTCAGCCGGACGTCCTCGCCGGTGCGCTCGGAGTGTGTGATGCCCCGCCCGGCGGTCATGAGGTTGACGTCGCCCGGCAGGATGCGCTTGTCGGTGCCCAGCGAGTCCTTGTGGTCGATCGAGCCCTCGACGAGGTAGGTGATCGTCGACAGGCCGATGTGCGGGTGGGGGCGGACGTCCAGCCCGCGGCCCGAAAGGAACTCGCCCGGGCCCATCTGATCCCAGAAGATGAACGGGCCGACCATGCGTCGGGATCGAAACGGCAACGCCCGGCGGACCTCGAACCCACCGATGTCGCTGACACGCGGGATGATGACCATCTCGACCGCCTCGGGGCAGTCGGTCGTGCAGCTTGGGTCGCTCGATGGCAGCCAGCTCATGGGTGCTCCAAAGTCCTGGCGTCAGATACGGGGCTGATCGTGGACGGTACGCTCATGCTCGACCTCGCCGGTGTGTTTGGTGCTCGCGGGCTCGAACAGCATAACCGAGGCACCGGTGGGCGCGAAGGGGCAGTGCTCGACACCTCTGGGCACGACGAACACGTCTCCGGCCTTGAGCGGCACCTCGCGATCGCGCAGCTTCATGATCAGTTCTCCCTCGACGACGTAGAACAACTCGTCCTCGTCGGCGTGCGCGTGCCACACGAACTCGCCCTCGAGCTTGGCGAGCTTGACATGCTGGCCGTTGAGCTCGGCGATGATGCGCGGCGACCAGGTCTCGTCGAACTCGCCGAGCTTGTCTCGAAGGCTTATGGCGTTCATGGGTTCGGGCTCTCCTGGGGGTGTGCGTGTTGATAGATCTGGAGTGCTGTGCGGCCGCGCTTCGCTCGGATCCAGTTCAGCGGCTTGTGCACCATGCGCTTCCCAACGATCCAGCGCTCAAGAGTGTACTTGCCGGGCATGTCCAGCACGAGGAAGCCGACGACGATCGTGAGTATGCCCTGGCCCGGCAGCATGAGCATGGCGATGCCCGCGAGCACGAGCAGCGTGCCGACGATATTGCGGGCAACGAACACGACGAACCGCAGCACCGGGTGGAGGTGGGCCCATCGGCTGGGCGGGCGTTGCTCATGGGCGAAGTAGTCAGCGGGGATCAACGCGATGAGCCAGGGCATCGCGACGAGGCTTGCGACAAAGACCGCGGCCGAGGCGATCCCCACGGACCAGAGGAGGCCTTGGTGGGACTCGGCGAATGTCAGCACGGGCTCCAGCACGCCTTCGAAGACCTCTCCATTCGCTTGCACCGAGGGTAGATCATCCGACGTTTAGTCAGGGTCAACCCGATGTGCCGCCGGCGGCTGATTGACCCAGGGCCCCAGCCTCGGTATTGATTTGGAGATGCAAGCCAGCTCATTGCACCATCACACCCATTCAAGCCACCCCGTTGACCGGGGCTTTGGCGTTGTGGTGTGCTGACGGGCTGAACGAGCGAGCCCCAGAGACCAGACGCCGGCCGAACCGGCGATTAGCGGTCTGGGGCGAGTGACCACCAGAGCGTGAGCGTCGGAGGCCGGCACCCGATTTCCCGGGAGGCCAGTGTGACATCCGCTTCGACAGACATCGAGCCGCAAGCCGAATCGCAAAGCGCCACGAGCGTTGGTGACCTGCACTTAGCGCTGCCCAAGGGACGCATGCACGATGGCGTTCTGGACCTCATTCGTGCTGCGGGCGTCAGCGTTGGACGCAGCGAGCGTGGGTATCGCCCAAAGCTCGGCCTCAACGGCGTGGAGTGCAAACTGCTCAAGCCGCGTGCGATCGTGGAGATGCTCGCCATCGGTCGGCGTGACTTCGGATTCGCGGGCGCGGATTGGGTCGAGGAAGACATCGCCGCGGGAGAGCCTGGCTCGCGGCCCGTCGAGTTGCTGGACACCGGCCTCGATCCGGTTCGCCTCGTCGTTGCGGCGCCAGTCGGCGCGCTCGACGGCGGCTCGCTGCCGGCGCGAGGGATTGACGGACGACCGCTGGTGATCGCCAGCGAGTACGTCGCGCTGACACGCCGGTGGATCGAAGAGCGGGGCATCGAGGCCCAGGTGTTGCGTTCGTATGGCGCGACCGAGGTGCTGCCGCCGGAGGATGCGGACGCGATCGTCGACAACGTGGCGACCGGGGCGACGCTCGCCGCCAATGGGCTGGCCGTGTGCGGCGAGGTGATGCGCTCGTCGACGCGGCTGTATGCGTCGGTCGCCGCGATGGACGACCCGTCGAAGCGGACGCGTATCGAGGACTTTGCCGTCTTACTCGATTCGGTGCTGCAGGCCCGCAAGCGGGCGCTCATCGAGGTGAATGTGTCGGCCGATCGGCTGGACGCCGTGGTCGCCGCGCTGCCGTGCATGCGGCAGCCGACGGTTTCGACGCTGCACGGTCAAGAGGGTTACGCGGTGAAGGCGGCCGTGCCGCGTGAGCAATTGGCGTCGGTGATCGGTGCCCTCCGCACTGCGGGCGGCACGGACGTGATCGTGACCACACCACAGCAGATCGTGGCGTGATGGGAGGCGAGATGGCAACCGCTGAGAAGACTCAATCTGGTGTCCGCCCCTCGGAACGGGTGGTGTCGGCCCGTGCGTACGCGGCCCCGGTGTACGCCCCGTCGATCGTGCTCCGACTGGATAGCAACGAAGGGCCCGAGCCCTCGTCCGATCTTCGGCTGGCGCTCGACGGGGTGTTGAGCGAGGCCGTGCGGCGGTACCCGGTCGCGAGCGATCTCGAGCGGGACATTGCGCAGCAGTTCGGCGTTGACCCATTGCGCGTCGTCGTGACCAATGGAGGCGATGAGGCGATCGACCGGATCTGCCGCGCGATGATCGAGCCTGGGCGCGGCTTGCTGACGCACGATCCGGTGTTCGAGATGATCCCGCGGGCGGCTCGGCTGTCGGGCGGAGAGGTCTCGACGGTGCGCTGGATCGAGGGTGCGCTCGACGTCGATGCAATGATCGAGCGCATCGACGAGCGTGTTGGCGTGGTCGCGGTCGTGAGCCCATGCAACCCGACGGGTGCGACCGTGGGGTCGGATGATCTGCTGCGGCTGGCCGACGCGGCGCAGCGATTTGGGGCCGTACTGCTTGCCGACCTTGCGTACGTCGAGTTCGCAGACGAAGATCCGACGACCGCTCTGCTCGAGTGCGACAATGTGGTGGTGGTGCGCACGTTCTCGAAGGCGTTCGGGCTTGCGGGATTACGCGTGGGGTACGCGATCGCTTCAGAGGCCGTCGCCGGCTGGATGCGATCGGTCGGTGGGCCATACCCGGTGTCGGGGCCAGCCCTCGCCGTCGCGCGAGAGGCGCTGGCCATCGACAACTCCGCGTATATCGAGCGTGTGCGGGCGGAGTGCGAAGATCTGATCGACCGAGTTCAGTCTTGCGGCGGCCGTCCGCAAGCTTCATCTGCCAACTTCGTGCTCGCGCGATTCGAAGATGCCGAGACGGTGTGGACGCGGCTGGCCGACGCCGGCGTGGCGGTTCGCCGCTTTGTCGCACGTGCTGGTTTGGAGGATGCGCTGCGCGTCTCGTTGCCTGGTGATCCCAAGTCCTTCGCCTACTTGCTCGATGCACTCGAGTATGCCATGGGCCGCGGGCCGATGCCAGAGTGGCGTGTGCCGTCTGGTAGCCGCCGAGGTTCGGCAACACGCTCAACCAAGGAGACGAGCATCCGCTGCGCGGTGGCACTGGACGGCACGGGAGCTTCTGAGGTTCGCACGGGGCTGGGCTTCCTCGACCACATGCTGACGGCGCTCGCGCGTCACTCGAGCATCGACATCGAGCTGGCGTGCCGGGGCGATCTTGAGGTTGACGACCACCACACGGTCGAGGACTGCGCTTTGGTCCTCGGGAGCGCGATCGATGATGCGCTGGGCCGGCGTGCGGGCATCGCTCGATTCGCCGAGGCATACGCGCCGCTCGACGACGCGCTGTGCCGGGCGGTCGTTGATCTCTCCGGTCGGCCAAGCGCGCACGTGGTCCTCGATCTCAAGCGAGATCTCGTCGGTGATGTGGCCGCCGAGAACATCGAGCACTTCGTGCGCTCGTTGGCCGATCGGCTGCGAGCGGCCATCCACCTGGACACCGTGCGCGGCGAGAACGACCACCACAAGGCCGAGGCTGGGTTCAAGGCCCTCGCCCTCGCGCTCGGCCGGGCAGTCCGCGTTGTTCGGCCGGACGGCGAGGCCCCCTCGACGAAGGGGGTGCTGTGATGCCGCGTGAAGTCGCAATCATCGATACGAGCGTGGCGAACAACGCTTCGGTCCGCGCCCTGTTCGAGCGGCTTGGCCTGCAAGCCCGGCTGACCTGCGATGTCGAGGATGCGATCGAGGCGGACGCCCTCGTGCTGCCGGGCGTTGGTGCGTTTGGCGCGGGCATGGGCCTGCTGGACGAGTGCGGGCTCCGCGAGCCGATTCGTGAGCGTGTTGCCCAGGGCCGGCCGACGCTGTGCGTGTGCCTCGGGTTGCAGATGCTGTTCGAGCAGTCCGAAGAGTCGCCGGGAGTGACAGGGCTCGGCGTTTGTGCCGGCGGCGTCACGGAGTTTCCAAACTCGGTTGTGCGGCCGCAGTTTGGCTGGAATCTCGTGCCCGCGGGTGCCGCAGACGACGGCGGATACGCGTACTTCGCCAATACGTACCGGGTGACGCAGGCCCCCGAAGGCTGGGACGTCTCGTGGAGCGAGCATGGCGGCCGGTTCGTCGCGGCGATGCGCCGAGGCGGGGTGCTGGCGTGCCAGTTCCACCCGGAGTTGTCCGGCGCATACGGCGCGAAGCTTGTCGATTCGTGGCTGCGCACGGCGGAAGTGGGCACGCCATGCTGACGCAACGCATCATCCCATGCCTCGACATCCGAGATGGCCGCGTCGTCAAGGGCGTGCGCTTCCAGGGTCTGCGCGATGCGGGCGATCCGGCCGAGCTCGCGCAGTCATACGAGCAGCAAGGAGCCGACGAGCTTGTCGTGCTCGATGTGTCGGCGACGCGCGAGGGCAGGGCGGCCGCGCTGCACACGATCGAGGACATCCGACGCGTCTTGGGGATCCCGTTAACCGTGGGAGGCGGCGTGCGCACGTTGGACGATGCGCTCGCGTTGCTCGCTGCCGGTGCCGACAAGGTCGGTGTGAACACGGCTGCGGTCGAACGACCCTTGATCCTGACCGAACTCGCGGATCGGGTCGGGAGGCAGTGCGTGGTGCTTTCTGTCGACGCTGCGGCGAACGGCGAAGGCCAGCCTGGGTGGTGCGTGGTCACCCACGCCGGCACGCAACGGCTTGATCTGGATGCCGTCCTGTGGGCGGAGCAAGGGCAATCGTTGGGCGCCGGCGAGATCTTGCTTACCAGCTGGGATCGCGATGGGACGCTGTCGGGGTATGACACGGCGCTGTTGCGTGAGGTATGCCGGTCGGTGCGCATCCCTGTTGTCGCGTCAGGAGGGGCAGATTCGGCAGCGCACATGCACGAAGCGTTCGAGGCCGGCGCTTCGGCCGTGTTGGCGGCGTCGATCTTCCACGATGGGCGGCACACCGTCGCATCGATCAAGCAAGAGCTCGCGGGCCAAGGGGTGGAGGTGCGCCGATGATCGTGCCGTCGATCGACATCATGGATGGGCAAGCCGTCCAACTCGTGGGCGGTAAGGAGAAGGCTCTTGAGGCTGGCGATCCCAGGCCGCTCGCCGAGCGGTTCGGACGTGTGGGCGAGGTCGCGGTGATCGATCTCGACGCCGCGATGGGGCGCGGGAGCAATGCGGAGCTGATCGAAGAACTGCTCGCGATCGCGCCGTGCCGCGTTGGTGGTGGCATCCGCGACGTCGAGGCCGCGCGCCGTTGGCTCGACGCCGGCGCCCGGAAGGTGATCCTTGGTACGGCGGCGAGGCCGGAGATTCTCCGAGAGTTGCCGCGAGATCGTGTCATCGCTGCGCTGGATGGCGTCGATGGTCGCGTGGTCGTCGAGGGCTGGCAGGCCGAAACCGGTGACCTCGTTGAGGATCGCATCGATGAGCTTCGGCAGTACGTCGGCGGCTTTCTTATCACGTTCGTCGAGATCGAGGGGCGGATGACGGGCCTGCCGATCGAACGTGTGCGCGCACTCGCGGCACGGTGTGGTGATGCGCGGCTCACAGTCGCTGGCGGGGTGCGAAGTGCCGATGACGTTCGCGAGGCGGACGAGGTTGGGGCCGATGCGCAGGTTGGCATGTCCCTCTACACGGGTGCGATGGGCCTTGCGGACGGCTTCTGCGCACCGCTACAGAGTGATCGCGACGATGGGCTCTGGCCGACGATCGTGTGCGATGAGCGTGGCAGTGCGCTCGGGCTTGTGTACTCGAGCCTCGAAAGCGTGCGCGCGGCGATCGATTCGGGCAAGGGTGTGTACTACTCACGCTCGCGTGGTGGGCTGTGGAAGAAGGGTGAGTCCTCTGGGAATACCCAGCGGCTCCTCCGGATCGAGGCCGACTGCGACCGCGACGCATTGCAGTTCATCGTGGAACAGGACGGCTCGGGCTTCTGCCACCTCGGCACTCGGTCGTGCTTCGGGGCGGCGCGTGGGCTGGGAGTGCTCGATCAGACCTTGCGTGAACGCATGGCGTCCGCGCCCGAGGGGTCGTACACGCGGCGGCTGTTTGATGACGTGGCTCTACTGGACTCGAAGCTACGAGAAGAAGCGGGCGAGTTGTGTGAGGCCGCAACGCCCGAAGAGGCGGCGTGGGAGGCGGCCGATGTGATCTACTTCGCGTTGGCGGCCGCGCGGCGGCATGGTGTGGGCCTTGCAGATATCGAACGGGAACTGGAAAGACGCTCCCTGCGCGTGAGTCGGCGGGGCGGGGAGGCAAAGGCATGAAGCTCAACAGGATCGATGCCGAGGACGCGCGTCGCGGTCGACGGCCGGCCGTGTCGTCGCAGGTGCTCCGTGACGCGGGACAGATCGTTGAAGCCGTCCGAGAGCGGGGGGCCGCCGCGGTGCGCGAGTACGCTGAGCGTTTTGGTGATGCCGAGCCGGGCGCCCCGATTGTTGTCGGCCAACGTGAGATGGCAGGAGCGCTCGACTCGATCGATGCAGAAGCTCGGCATGTGTTGGAACGAGTAGCCGCCCGAATCCGTTCGTTCGCCGATGCCCAGCGTGGCATGTACTCAGATATCACCACACCTACGCCAGGAGGTGAGGGCGGGCACACCGTTGAGCCGGTTGTCGCGGCGGGGTGCTATGCGCCCGGTGGCCGATACCCACTGCCGTCTTCGGTGCTGATGACCGCGGTTACGGCTCGGGCCGCCGGTGTCGATCGCGTGGTGGTGGCCTCTCCCCGACCGACTGCCGAGATGCTCGCGGCGGCGGCCATCGCCGGAGCCGACGAGTATCTGTGTGTCGGCGGCGCGCACGCGATCGCGGCACTCGCGTACGGCTTCGATGAGATTGCACCAGTCGATGTTGTTGTCGGGCCAGGCAACGCCTGGGTGACGGCCGCCAAGCAGTTGGTCATGGGACGCGTTGGCATCGACATGCTCGCCGGTCCGAGCGAGTTGCTCGTTATCGCCGATGAGACTGCGGACGCGGCAGTAGTCGCCGCAGACCTGCTGGCCCAGGCCGAGCACGATGCCGATGCGTCGGCCATGCTGGTGACGACGTCGTCTGAGTTGGCCGATGCGGTGGATGAAGAACTCGCCGCACAGATCCAGGCGTTGTCGACAGTGGAGACCGCGCGGCTGGGCATCGCGAATGGCTTTTGTTGCGTGGTCGACACTATCGATCGAGCGATTGCCGTCGCTGATGACATCGGGGCCGAGCACCTGGAGGTTTGCACGCGTGATGCCGAGACCGTCGCCGCTCGCGTGCGGCATGCGGGCGGCGTGTTCGTTGGCGAACGCTCGGCCGAAGTGTTCGGCGACTACGGATTTGGGCCGAACCACACGCTGCCGACCGGTGGTACGGCCCGGTACATGGCCGGCTTGTCGGTGGCCCACTTCCTGCGCCTGCGGACGTGGCTGCGCATCGACGACCCCGCGGGTGCCGAGGCGGCTGCGGCGGATGCGATCGCGCTGGCCCGCATGGAGGGGTTAGCGGGTCACGAGGCTTCAGCGGCGGCGCGCATGCAAAAGGCGGCAACGCCCTGAGCGCTGGTGCCCGCGTGTAGAAAGACGCAATGACTCAGATCAACGCTCGACGGTGAACTCGATCTCGTCGAGGCCGAGGCGTCCGATCGACGAGCCGCCGCCTTCGGCAAACTCGAAGCGGATGGCCGCGATCTCGCCCAGGTTCAGGCCCGAGCCCTGAGCGAGGAAGTCGCTGAGGCGGACTCGCACGGTGCCGTACTCGTTCTGCCAGCCGACGCCGCTGCCCGCGCCCGCGCGCTGGTAGGGCTCCGAAGCGCCCGCGTCGTAGGCGCCGATGTGGATCGTGCTTCGGACACCGGCTTGATCGACGAGCGTGACGTTGAACGTGAGAGGCGCCAACTCGGCGATCGTGTTCGGGTGTCGCGTGCCCTGGCAGACGCGGAAGCTCAGGTGATCGAATCCGGTGACGTCGGCGAGCGACGGCAGCACCGCAAACTCGATGAACGAAGCGCTATCGAAGTCGAAGACCAGGCCCGCCGATGTGTCCTGCGCGTAGAACGCGTAGTTCATGCCGTTGGAGGGCTCACTTCCGATCCAGGTCAGCGAGCCGTTCGCGTCTTCCTGGCGCACCTCGGCGGCGTTCGCGACTCCAACGGTGACAGCGCCGCCCGAGCTGCTCTGGCTCACACTCGGGTTACTCTGGAAGTCATCGATCACGCGGCTGGTGCTGTCGGCTTCGCTGGAGCGGTACATGTGGATGAGCGTGGTCGTGTCCATCACACCCAGCGGTTTGAAGCCGTCCCAGGCCCGAGTGACATAGTCGATGGCGTCGAAGTTGCCCTCGCCATAGTGCTTGATGAGCGCCGTCCAGATGGCCTTGGCGATCTGCTGCGCCTCGGTGCGACCGATCTCGGTCGAGACCGGGCCCTGGAAGTTGCGGAATCCGCAGCAATTGAACACGTTGTGATCGGCGCCGTGGATGTATGTCGAGTGCTTGAAGCCCGTGGCCCGGTCATAGTTTCGGAAGGGGATCGTCTGACCTCCGAAGCTGCTCGGGCTCCCGCTGATGTCACCGTCCGCAGCGCCCCAGATCATGTGGAAGTTCACGTCGCCCGGATCGGCCTGATAAGGCGAGCCACCGAAGCTGCCAAGGCTGTTCGCCGCGATCGAGCTCACCAGCACGATGTCGTCCACGGTGTAGTTCGAGGGCGTGAACAGGCCGTGGTCGAGGCGCTCTGCGCCGATGTTGCACTCGCGTCCGCCCAGGCTGTGGCCGATCCACACGATGCGCGAGCTGTCTATGAGCCCGTTGAGCACGCCGCCCGCGATGGACGCCTGCTCGCCGATGAGCGCATCGGTGTGCTGCAGCGGCCGGTTGCCCGTGCCACTGAAGTCGTTCTGCACGCTGATGCTCACCCAGCCCCAGCTGCTGAGCTGGTCTTGCAGGTAGTCGTACCAGCGATAGTCGTGGCCGCCGCCGTGCACGATGACGGCGATGGGCAGCGGCCCGACATCGGCAAGCTCGGCCGGATAGTTCAGCCGGAGTACGCCGCGCGAGCTGCTGCTATCGATCATGGTCGGCGTGAGCGGGCCCATCTCGGCGATGTTGGTGAACACGCTGAAGCCGTTTGCATCGGCCGCATCGAGCTCCAGGCCGTCGATGTAGTCGCCCTCGCCGAGCTCACCGTCGCCGTTGACATCGACCACGAGGTCATAACCGATGGAGACGTCCAGCCCTTGCGTCGAGGCGAGGCTGCCGCTACCCGTGAGCGCGACGGGTGCCGTCTCGATCGAAGTCGCCGAGAACGTGTGGGCCTGCGGCATGCCGCGCACGTCAACGAGCGTGGGATCGCCCACCCATTGCAGATTCGTCTTGCTCGCAACGATGTAGAGGTCGGCCGACTGTCCGACGATGCTGGGGAATCGATCCGGGTCGATCGCGAGAAAGACTGTCTGACCCTCGTTGAAGGCGCGCGTGGCCTCGAACCACGGATATTCATCCAGGGGAACTCCGGCCATCTGGAGGTTGACGGGCTCGAGCGGGCATCCCTGGTCGAACTCGGTTTGGAACTCGAGGAAGTCGAACAGCGTGAGCTCGCCGTCGCCATCGAAGTCGGCGGCGAGGTCGCCGAGCGTGAACAGGTTCTGGAACTCCAGGAAGTCGAACACCGTCAGCTGGCCGTCCCCGTCGAGGTCGGCCCGGCACGTGGTGTCGGGGTTTGCGAGCGTCGCCCCGGCACAGGCCAACACCGCCGCGGCAACGATCGAGGTCGCGCGCTTCGCCATCGCTTCTCTCCTTCGGCATCAGATTGGAAACCGGGCCCCAGTGGCCCACGAGTGAGACGATACCAAGGCCCCGGCTCGAAGGCCTGGGCCTACCCCTCAATCCGCACGGGAAAGCCCGGTGGATGCCCACTGGATCGATATTCTCGGAACATGCGTCGAAGTCCGGCGAGCGAGGGACGCCGGGTTCGGAAACGGTGCGGGTGGGATTCGAACCCACGGAACCCTGACGGGCTCATTGGTTTTCAAGACCAACGCCTTCAACCACTCGGCCACCGCACCCGGATTCTCGGACGCGAGCACGGTAGGTCGGTGCCGGGGCGGCCGAGAGTCCGAGCCGAATCGCGGGCATCGCTGGAATCGACGAGTCGGGTTTCAGTTCGGACCGGAACGGACCGATGCTTCCTGCTGGAAAGGACGGTGCCGTGACCGGTGCGGAGACGAACAGCTTGCCAACCGTGCTCATCGCCGACGATGAGCACCACATCCGCTTCATGCTGGAATGGAAGCTGAAGTCTCACGATGTCAACATCCTGACCGCAGCCGATGGTCGCACGGCCCTGTCGCTCGCCAAGAAGCACCTCCCCGCACTCATCATCAGCGATTACCAGATGCCGTATCTCGACGGCGTCGGGCTGGTGAAGTCGCTCGCCGAGGATCCGAACACCGCGGAGATCCCGGTCATCCTGCTCACGGCGCTCGAGCATCGCATTAGCCGAGCCGATCTGGTGGACACCAGCGTCGAGCACATCCTCCGCAAGCCGTTCCGGCCGTCCGAGCTATTGGAGCTGGCGGCCGACTATCTCCAGGCGTACAGGGGTCGACGAGGCGAGGTAGCATGAGCGAAAACGGTCCCGATCAGCGCGACCTCGTTGTCGTCCAGTGGTCATCGCTCCACGGCTTTTCCATCGATGACGGCATCGAGTCTGAGCTGATCGAGCGTTTGTCGTCCACCGATGCGCACGAGCAGATGGAACGCATCGCGCGCTTGGGCCCGACATCGGTCGATGGCCAAGAGCTCCTTCCCGGCATCCACATCGTGGGATTCAGCCAGGGCAGCGATCCGACATCTCGCCGCCAATGCGATGTCGTGCTCTCGATCGATCCGCCGGAGGCTTCCTCGCCTTCGGCGAGCCTCGGCCACGTGCTCCGGCTGTGCGAGCTTGGCCAGTGGGCGTGGGACCGCGAGCAGGACGTCATCCGATCGCGCGATGAGCTGATCAGCACGTTCAGCGAGCAGCTCTCCGAGTCGTACGAGCACATCAGCCTGTTGCTGTTCGTCGGCCGGTTCATGAACCACGTGACCAACCCGCTGACGGTCATGCAGACCGTGGCCCAGGAAGTCCGCCGGACGATGAAGTACGGCTGGCTGGCGATGGTCGTGCTCTCCGATCGCGGGGCGGCCGAGAGCCTGGCCGGCACGTCGACCACCATCGGTGATCTGCCATGCTCGATGTTCGCGCTCAACCAGGCGTGCGATGAGTACGCGCGCGTGCATCCGGCAGACGCGTGGACACGGGTCATCGACTCGAATGATCCGATCATCGGGAAGCTCGTCCAGACCGAGATGCTCATCGAGCCGATCACGCACCGCGGCCGGACCGTGGGCATGGTGGTGTGTGGAAACAAGGGTGGTCGCAAGAGCGACATCGACAGCGTCGACATCCAGATCCTTGACGCGGTCGCCGACCTGCTGGGCGTGTTCCACGACAACCTCCGGCGGCACGAGGAACAGGTCGCGATGTTCTTAGGCACCGTTGGTTCGCTCACCGCGGCGATCGATGCCAAGGACGCGTACACCCGAGGCCACTCCGAGCGGGTCGCTTGGGGCGCGCGAGAGCTCGCGCTGGCCATCGGCCTTGACGAAGCCACGGCAGAGCGGGCCCACCTGGCCGGCCTGCTGCACGACATCGGGAAGATCGGCGTGCCCGAGACGGTGCTGACCAAGAAGGGCCGCCTGACCGAGAACGAATTCGACATGATCAAGCGGCACCCGCGCATCGGGTTCGACATCCTGCGCGGCATCCCCAGCCTCGAGGACGTGCTCCCCGGCGTGCTGCACCACCACGAGCGGTGGGACGGCAAGGGCTATCCGACCGGCGCCGCCGGCGAGGAGATCAGCCTCTTTGGTCGCATCCTTGCTGTCGCCGACGTGTTCGATGCCCTCAGCAGCGACCGCGCGTACCGCAAGGCTCTTCCTCGGGACGAAGTGCTCGCCGAGATCGAGCGCAGCAGCGGCACGCACTTCGACCCTCGGATGGCACGCGCCTTCCTGAGCCTGGACTTCGAGCGATTCGACCAGCTCCTCAAGGTCGGTCACGACGATGGCACGGCCGCCCAGCGCACCGCGGCCTAAGCAGGCAGCGAACACACATCAAGGTCAAGGACCACGCTCGAATCTGAATCAGATCAGGGCATCGTCCACGTAATCGTGTTCGGGTCGAGCGCGAGCCCGCCGGTGTCCTCGAAGAAGCCGAACGGAGGGTATCGCTCGACATCGGGGTCGGGGAAGATGTCCACATCGACGCCCGTTCGCACCCTGATGTCTCCGCCGGCGATGAGCTTACCGCGGATGGTCTGGGAGGGCAGATAGAACACCGCATCTCCGGAGACATAGGCCACACCTTGGATTTCGGCGGGGTAAACGTCGCTCCTGTCCGAATCGGACTCGAATTGATACGGCGTGCCTCGGGGGTTCATGTTGATGCCAGCTGCCGCCTCGCTAGGCCCCGTGTCTCCGGCATAGAAGCCCGCATCGCCTTCCACTAGGAGCGACGGCATCCACGGGTGTGTGGGCTGAATGAGCGTGTTCTGGCCGATCCAGACCGAGTTTGAAGCGTTCAACAGCACGAGCGTTCCCACAACCCGCACGTTGCGCAGCGTCACCCACGAACCTCCACAATCTATGACGTAGATGCCGAGTGGGTTTGTCGCCCCGAATGGATTCTCGGAAGGACTGAGCACGAGGTCCTCAAGCCAGTACGAGCCGGCTCGAAAAGGAAGATCTGAAAGGATGATCCGCTCGCCGAGGTCGGTGTAGTACCCAAACAGTGTGTCGCTGGGCATCAAGCGTGATGCGGCATCCGAATCCACCGAACCCAGATAGGCGGCGCCCGAGATCGAACCCGCGCTCTCAACAGGTGCGTCGACGATCGCGGCGTCCGCGGTGACACCGCCGACGGCTCCGATCGGTAACTCGGATGTCACGCTTGCGCCAGATCGGAGCGTGAGCGACCCGCCGGAGTACATCGCCATGCCCATCACGTCGTAGGTCTCGCCAGCGGGAAACAGCAACGCCTCTTGGTGGAACAACGCATCCCCGTTCTCTCCATGTAGCTGGATAGCGACGGGTCCATCGATGTTGTTGAGGCGCGCTCCATCAAGCTCGGCAAAGCGCCAGTATCCATCACCGTACGGGGAGGTGAGCACGACGTCGATGTTGCCCGGAAGGTCAAGGCGAGTATTGCCGTCTCGGAGGTGGGCTGCCACAGCCGACTTCGCGTGCTCCATCATGGTGCGCGCCATGAGCTGGGACATGGTGTGCTGGTCGGACAGTGTTCTTGTCCGGGCCTGGGTCGTAGCGATCGATAGCGCGCTCAGGCCGGTGATCGTGACGATCGTGCCCGCGAGCAAGGCGACGATGTACGCGGCGCCATGACGCATCGGGATGTTTGATCGACGCTTCATAGCTACTTCTTCCGTACCGTGGCACCCTCGGGCGGTCGGTTGGCACGCACCTCAGGCTGCGCGAAGTGCTTCGTGCCGTCGCCGAGGCGCATCGAAATCGGCACTTGCGTCACCGATTCAACGGTGGATGTCGGTGCGCGATCGAGCATGTTGGTCCTCGATCGCAACGACGCGAGCACGACTTCCGTGCCATCGGGCATGACGACTCGGACGGCAATCTGGTACATCTGGAAGTCGACGGTCCTGCTGTCGAACGACTCGGCTGGTCGCTCGCTCACGGATGCACGCCACTCCCAGCCGTCCGGTCCGCAGATCTCCCCATTGGCGGTGGTCGGCGGCGATTCACGGAAGCCGTCGTAGTCTGTGACATGCGTAAACGTGTCGATTCGGTTTCCCGTGCTCCCGTTGGACGTGGTTGTCCCAGATGCAGGCTGGGCCATGATCTCGTCCATCAGCATGTGCGCCAGTTGCAAGGCCTGGCGTCGATCGCTCGACGTCGCCGAAGTCCGGCTTGCAGCAGCGGCTACGTTGAGGGAGGCGACGAGCGCCGTGCCGACCAGTACGACAGCCAGGGTGGCCTCGATGATCGAAAAGCCGCGACGACTCTGACTCCGTTGCGAACTCCACACGCCCCGCATCACTCGACCTCGATCGCGTAGATCACGACTGGCATGTCTAACGCGCCATAGAGGGTCCATGTATCCGGGTAGTCGCCGGCCGCAACCCAGCCATTGGCAAGGAACTCGGGGGAGTCCTCGAGCGGCACGTACGCAGATTCGCCGCCGCGAGAGGAACGCATGACGATGGCTACAAAGTCGCCATCGCTGAACACCGGTGGGTTTTCAAACTCGACGGCGACCATGGTGTACGAGTCGGGCAGATCCTCATGCAGAATGGTCCCACTTGCGAGCTCGGGCTCGAGCGGTGTTGCACGGACACGATCAACGCCGTGGATGCTCACGGTGACGTCATCGCCAGCGAACGCGGCGTCGAGCACGGCGACCTCGACCCGGACGATCGCGTACTGTGAGGCGCCCGCGGGCGCTGCCGGTTCAACGATGGCGGCCACGGCGTCGTCGAGTTCGAGCTCGATGAACGCCGTGTGCGAGCCGCTGTATGGATCGTCGAAGATCGTGTACTCAACGGCGGCGGAGGCCCACGAGGGCGTGCCGGCAACCTCGGAGTACACGTATTCGAAGGAGACCGTCTCGACTCCCTCGATCACTGGTGCCGCATCGGAACCATTGAACGACAGCGTGATCGAGTCGCCGGGCGTACCCGACCATGCATATCGCAAGTGATCCGGGGTGCCGTCACCGGTGCGATCAGGAACGTAGAAGGCGATCGCCGTCGCGGTCCGCTCGTCGAAGTGGATGGCCTGCTCGATGTCGGCGGACATGCGCGCCAGTCCGTCATTAGCTTCCGATGAGCCAATGCCGGTGGTAGCCACTTGGAACGTGCGGCCACCAATGCCGATGGCGGCGACCGTCCCGATCATCACGGTAGAGGTGATACCCAGCGCCACCACCAACTCGGCGAGCGTGAAGGCCTTCCTCGTCTGGACGAGCTTCATCGAGACACCCTCGACATCCCAGTGGCCGCATCGACCTTGATGCGTCGCTCGATTCCGCCGTTGGTCAGCACGATCAGGCCCTCGCTCGAGGGCACGCCGAAGCCGGAGATCTGATAATCCTCAGTACCAGAGAAATCGACGGAGAAGAACGTCGCGTCCCGCGGGCTCTCGCGTAGGTCGAACGCGAAGCTCGTCGCGGCGGTGATGCGCTCGGGGAGATCGTCGAATCCGACCACATGGTTCGTGGTATCGAACCGGATCGTGACGGTGGTGGATGTAGCCCGAGCGTGGGTGGCCGCGCGATCGAGCTCGCGGCTCAAGTCATAGGCCGCCGCATCAAGACGATACCGGGCCAACGCGCTGCCGTAAGCCGGCAACGCGAGGCCCGCAACCGCTGAGATGATCACCAGGACGACGATCAGCTCGACGAGTGTGAACGCGTGCCGAGGCACGCGGCGACGCTCAATACGTGCTGAACAACGTGCCCGCATCATCGGTGGCCGTGTCAGAGTTGGCCGTTATCACGCCGGTGGTCGCGTTGTACAGCCAGCCGATGCCAGCGGCGTCGGCCGCGGCAACACCGTTGCTGCCCTTGCGAGCACCGACTTGGATGGTCGGGATCTCCTTCAGGTACGGCCCATAGATGAACACGCCCGTCTTGGACGCGTTCAGGTTGCCGTCGACATCGCTGTACTGGTTGACCAGGGCGTTGGCGAAGTCGGCAACGGCCGGATACGTGTTGTTGTGCTCGACGTAGTACAGCTCGAGAGCACTGCGCATCGTGGCCAGGTCTGCACGCAGACGCGATGACGTAGCGCCAGCGGCGCCGCGACTCATCCGGGGTACCGCCACGGCGGCGAGGATCCCAAGGATCGCAATGACAATGACCAGCTCGATCAGGCTGAAACCAGCCCGGCGTGTTCGCAACATCCCAACCATCGTGCTACCTCCGATTCCGGGCGAGTAGATTCCGAACCGTGTTCTGTTTGGTCATCGACACACGCCGGACCGAAGTCCAGTGTTCGAAGACGTTTGTCTTCGTCATCGCCCGCATAACCGGAACAGCCGTCACATCACGAACCGTCGCGGCCCTGCATGGGCAACTCCAGACGTACGACCTCTTCGCCGGCTTGGAACTCCGCGGATCTGGTGTCGACACGGATCAACCGATAACCAGCGATCTCGTCGCCAATACGAACGGCCCTTCCGTTCACCATTGCAACACCGACAGCGCCGCTCGTCACGACGGCCGAAAGCGTGTGGTCAGACGCAAACCGCGCCGGCGTGATCGTTATGCTCGACGCCGATTCGCTCTCGGCCGATTCCGAAAACGGGTCAACAGCGTCGCTGCTGCCGTCCGCCTCGGCGTGGACCTGCTCGAGGCGGTCGTTCCACAGGTTGACACCGGCCGACGGGTCGACGGGGGCGCTCGTGCCCGGCGTCGCAGTCCCTGTGGTTGGTACGGCTGTTTGGCTCGCTGGCACTGCTGCAGCCGGAGCGGGGGCCGCGGCCGGCACGTCGGCCGTTGCGCGCTGTGGCGGTCCGAGAAAGAGCTGATCGATCCCCAGTATCAGTCCGGCCGAGCCAAGCAAGCCGAACAGGACCTTCCGTTCCTTTGTGAGCACCATGCGAGTGCTATCGATCCGGCGATGCGAGTGTCTGAGCCGTTGGGCCTTCGGTTGTGCTTGGGTCGCCGGGTGATATCGGCTGCGGGGCATAGACCGAAAGCGACGCTTGGAACGAGAGCACGTCTTGGTCGCCCATCGGCGTCGCGATCGAGAGCCCGACGATCACAAGCCCAGGCACCGCCTCGCCTGCGCCCGCCAGCCAATCGGAAATGTCCGAGAACGTGCCGGTTGCATCGAGGGCCAGGCTCGTGCGCTGGAGGTCTTCGACTTCGATGATCTGGCCCTCGGTGAGCGCACGGACTTCCAGTCCGGCCTCGCTCGCGGAGCTTCGGATCGACTGTACGGGATCCGCCGCTCGACGCATGGCTTGTCCGAGCTCGGCTTGCAAGTCCGTGAGTGTGGCGCGCGCACGCTCGACCTTCTCCGTCGTGGAAATGGACTCGGCTCGTGCGAGGTCGATCGACGCCTGCTCGATCGATGCGCGATCTTGGGCCTTGACCGTCGGCACATAGCCCATCAAGTACGAGGTGGCCGCCAGTGCCAACACGCCTACAGCGCCCGTGGCATGCACCTGAGTCTTCGTGGGGCGAAAGCCCGCCAGCTTGCTTTGTACCAGTGCGCGAGTGTCCATGTCCGTGTCCTAGGGGTTGATCGAGCAGTCCAGGAAGAACTCGGTCCGGTCGCCGGTGGGCAGACCGGGCGCCGAGCGTCGGCGGACGTTCGAGAACAGTCCCGTTGCTTCGAGCCGCGCAACCAGCACGTTCGGGCTCTGGGCGTCGGACGTCGATCCATGGATGGATACCGACCACGACGACTGACCATCCGAGCCGGACGCAATCTGGATCGACTTGAGCTGCGCCCGGCCGGCGGACTCGCGCGCGATCACCTGGAGCAGGCGATCCCAGCGCGGTGTCGACTCGGCGCGCTCATAAGCGTCGCGAGCGCGTTGGAGTTGCTCGAGCTGCACCTCGAGCATGCCGAGCTGCGATCGACCCAGTTCGATATCCTGCGTCAGCCCCGCGGGCATGGCCGGTGGCCGCGCCTTGGTGATGTTTGCCCCAACGATCAGGCCGCCGGTGAGCACGCCAAGGATGCCGAGGGCCATCACCCACGCGTTGATGCAGCGATGCAGCTTGCGACGAGCGATCCGGTGCGCCGGAAGCAGATTCTCATGGATCATGCGATGTCCTCCAGCAATGCAAGGCCGATCGCCGGAGCAAGCGTGGCGTCGATCTGGTCGCCACTAGGCGACACCGGCTGGCTGATCGAATCGCCAAACTTGCGAGAAAGGGATTGCATCAGCGTCGAACTGTGCGCGCCCTCGCCCAGGATGCTCACCGCGGCCGGCGCATGGCTTCGGCTGCGATGGCGTGCGAACGACACGCAGGCCTCGATCTCTCGACCAAGGCGGCTCGCGAATTCGGCGTGCTCGCTCGGATCTGGATGGAGTTCTAAACCGATCGGCGAGCGCGAGTACAGCATTGTGCTGTGGTGGAGCACGACGATGCACGTGCCCGACGCTTCCACGCGCGCCCCGACGCGCACCGTCGTGGCGCCGGGCACACCGGATAGCAACCGCCCCATTGCGCGCGCCGGGTCGTCGACGCCCGCCACATTCAGGCCCGCCGATTCGAGCGAGTCGATGCACGCATCGGTCGGCTCAATGAGGCAGCCCACGGCCATCACTTGGTTCGCCGGTCCGTTGTTGGGCAAGCCCCAGTACGACAGCACGAAGTCGCCCTGCTCAAGTTGGCTGCGCCGCGCAAACTCGGCGCGAGCCAGCTTGTCGATCGGGGCCCCCGATGTGGCTGGTGGAAGCTCCATCGTCGCCGACGTCAGGGCGTCTGCTGGTGCGTTGATGACGCACGCCGCTGATGTAAACCCCCGGCGGAACAACAACGACTCAAGGCGTCTGGCCTCGTGGGCCTCAAGGGCCGAGTCTTCACTCGATCGGGACATGCGCGCGCTGGCAAGCAGCGACCATCCGGACTTGCCGATCTTGATCTGTGCCGCGGTGACGGTCGTCGGTGAGATGTCGATGCCGGTACGAATAGGCATGGTTTGGACTCCCGTGAACTCGTCGCCCGATCACCCGCCCGCCGAAGCCGTGAGGTCGAACAGCGGAAGGAACATGCTCGTGGCGATGCCGCCGACGACCAAGCCGAGGGTGACGAGCAGCAGCGGCTCGATAATCGCGCTGAGGGACTTGAGGGTCGCCTCGTTCTCTTCTTCCAAGAAGTCGGCCACGTTGCCGAGCATGGTGCCGACGTTGCCGCTGCGCTCGCCGGTGCGCACGCTCTCGCGCACGAGGCCGTGCAGAAGCGTGGTCTTCTCGAACACCGCGCTGATCGGCTGGCCGGCCTCCGCGGCGTCACGGGCGTCGTACAAGAGCTTGGCGTAATCCGGGCTGCGCATCGAGCCCGCGCACAGCGAGAGCACATCGAGCAGCGGCAGCTGGCTCTCGAGGAGGAGCGAGATCATCCGGCTCATGCGCGCGCTCGCGATCGATCGGACGATCTCACCGATCTTGGGCACGCCGAGCATGGTCCGCTCGATCAAGCGTGTGGTCGCCGGCTGGATGAGCACGAACCTCGCGATGATGGCGCTGGGCACCAGGCCGATGAGGATCGCCCACCACCATTGCCGCATGATCTCGCTGATCCATAGGAACAGCTGCGTGCTCGGCGGGATCGCCGTATCCATCGACTCGAACATCTCCTCGAACCTTGGGAACACCATCATGAGCATGACGATCACGACGATGATGCCAATACCGATGAGGATCGATGGGTAGATCATCGCGCCCACGATGGCCCGCCGCATTGCGAGCTTTTGGCGCATCAGGATGCTCACGCGCTCGAGCATGTCGCCCAGACGCCCGCTGGTCTCGCCCGCGGCGACCATCGCACGGCAGACCTCATCGAAGTACCCCGGATGGGAAGCCATCGCATCAGAGAGCGCGTTGCCGGCCTCGAGCTCGGCCTGGACCTTCTTGAGAATGGCCCTGAACTTCTCGTCGTTGGTCTGGGATGCCATCGCCTGCACGCCCTCGGTGAGCGGCGTGCCCGAGGAGATGAGCACCGACAAGTGGCGCATGAACTGGGAGATATCACCCAGCTTGCCCTTGGGGCCCTTGACTCGCTTTGGTGCGGCTGACCGGCCGTTGTCTTCGGCCATCTCGAGCACGAGGATGCCCTTGCGGCTCAGCATGTCGCGCGCGGCTGCCTCGTTTGGCGCTTCGACCGTACCCCGCTTGGGCGAACCGTCGGTGTTGTAGCCGGAGTAACGCCAGTTCATGCGGCCGCCTCCGTGGGCGCCGATTCGTCGAGATCATCGTCGTCGCTACGCGTCACACGCAGGGCCTCTTCGAGGCTGGTCGCACCCCGTTTGGCAACAAGGACCGCCTCTTCACGGAGTGAGAGCCCGCCGCCCTTGCGGAACGCCTCGCGCAGGTCGAGCGATGAAGCGCCCGCGTGCACGAGCCGTCGGATCGGAGGCGTGACCTCCATGACTTCGTACACGCCGATGCGTCCTTGGAAGCCGGTGTCATGGCAGTGCTGGCAGCCCAGGCCGCGGCGGAACGGCGTGCGCTGCTCGTCAGCGATCCCGGCTTCCTCGAGCACGTTTTCTTCGGGGTAGTACCGCGTCGCGCAATGCGGGCACACGGTGCGGGCGAGCCTCTGGGCGATAACACCGTTGATTGCACCGCTGAGCAGGTAGGGCTCGATGCCCATATCCATGAGGCGTTCAACGGCTCCCGGCGCGTCGTTGGTGTGCAGGGTCGCGAGCACGAGGTGGCCAGTGATCGCGGCCTGAGTGGCAACGCGCGCGGTGTCCTGATCGCGGATCTCGCCGACCATGATCACGTCCGGATCCTGGCGGAGGATGCTCCGCAGCGCCTTGCTGAACGAGAGGCCGAGGCCTTCTTGCACCTGGATCTGGTTGATCAGGTCGAGCTGGTACTCGACGGGATCCTCGACGGTCACGATGTTGCGCTCCGGGCTGCTGAGCAGTTCGAGCGCCGAGTACAACGTCGTCGACTTGCCGCTGCCGGTCGGCCCGGTGACCAGCATGAGGCCGTAGGGCTTGCGCAGCATGCGCGTGATCGTCATCATCAGGTCGGCGCGGATGCCCAGGTCCGCGAGGCTCGCGTTCAGATTGTCGCGATCTAGGATGCGGATGACGAGCTTTTCTCCCAGCAGCGTGGGAATGCTCGACACGCGCAGTGAGACCTCGCGCCCCTCGGCCATGATGCGGATGCGACCCTCCTGGGGCATGCGCTTCTCGGCGATGTCAAGCTTCGCAAGAATCTTCACACGCGAAGCGATCGCGGCATGCATGCCCTGTGGCGGACGCATCAGGTCGCGAAGCGTGCCATCAATGCGATACCGGATGCGCGTGCCCTTGTGGCTCGGCTCGATGTGGATGTCGCTCGCGCGATCACGGATTGCCGTGAGCACCGCCATGTTCACGAGGTTGACGATCGGGCTGCCGGCGATGATCTTCGCGAGATCGCTCTCAGCCTCGGCCTCCTCGTCGACGTGCTCTTTGTCGAACACCTCGACGTCCGACTCGCGCAGCTGCGAAAGGAACGCCGTCAGGTCGGCCTGCGTCTGCGTGTACTTGTCGATGAACTCGTCGATGTTGCCCTTCAGGGCGAGCACGGGCCGGATGCGGCAGCCTGTCAGCCCGGTCAGCCGATCGATCGTTGGCAGCGACTGCGGCTCGGCCATGGCGACGGTCAGTTCGTCGCGGATCTTGAACATCGGGATGACGCCAAGTTCATGGGCGATCTCGGCCGGCACGAGCTTGAGGAGTTCTGGATCGACCAGACCGTGACGGAGCACGCACGAGCGCAGGCCCAGGTGCTGGCCAAGCGTGTGCACCAGCTTGCTCGGCGAGAGGATGCCCTCTTCGACCAGGATCTCGCCCAGCAACGAGCCCTCGTTCTGCTGGCGTTCGAGCGCGGCGCCAAGCTGGGCCTCGGTGATCGCACCGCTCTCGAGCAGGACATCGCCAATGCGCACCGCCTTGGGCGCGGGCAGATCGCCTTCCCAGGGCGTGTTGCTGGTTTGATCGCCGCTGCCGCCGCTCACAGGAAGCTCCTGGCGGCCGAGACGCCGTCGTCATAGATGTCGAATCGCCCGGCGAGGCCTGTGAGCTCGAGGCACTCTCGGATAGTCTCGTTGAGCCCGCACAGCTTCAGTACGCGGCCGGCCGAACCCAGCTCGTCGTTTGCGTCGAGAAGTGCCTCGAGCGCCGCGCTATCCATGAAGGGAATAGCCGTCGCATCAACAACGCATCGGCCCATCGAGCGCTTGGCCGCGTCGAGCAACGCCGTGCGGAACGCCTTTGAGTCGTTCTGCGCGATCGCGCCATCGGGGCGCAGAAATGTGACGGCTCCCTTTACCTGTTCGTCGATGCGCATCGCGTGCCTCCCGCGTACTCAGGCGACCAATCGCGCGCCCGGAAGAGACATGGTGAACAGGCTGCCCTTGCCAGGGGTCGAGTCGACATCGATCGCGCCCTCGTGCGAGAGCATGATCTCCTTGGCCAGCGTGAGGCCGAGGCCCGTGCCCTGCGTCCCCGAAGAACGGACCTCATCGCTCCGGTAGAAGCGGTCGAAGATCCGCTGGCGATCGTCCTCGCCGATGCCCACGCCGGTGTCTCGCACGGTGACCGCGAAGCCGTCCTCGCCCCAATCGGCTTGGAAGCTCACCTCGCCGCCGTCGGGTGTGTACTTGATGGCGTTGCCGAGCACGTTGTGGTAGGCCTGCAGCAGCTTGTCGCGGTCGCCCTTGACGACCGGCAGCTTCGGCGGCAGCGTGAACTTCAGCGTGATGTTCTTTGCCTGCGCCTGCGGCTCGAATTCCTGTCGCAGCTCGTCGAAGAGCTGATCGATGCGTGCGTCGCCTTCCTGGATCGAGAGTGCGCCCGCTTCCATCTCACTCACGCTGAGCATGTCCGAGACCACACGCTCCAGGCGGCGGACCTCCTGGTTGATCACGTTCAGACACGTGCCCAGCATCGCCTCGTCGCAATCGTCGCCGAGTGCCGTCTCGGCGTACAGACGCATGTTGGTCAGCGGCGTACGCAGCTCATGGGTGGCGTGCGCGATGAAGTTCGCACGCGCTTGCTCAGCCGCGTTCTGCTGGGTGACGTCTTCGATGACGAGCACGCTGCCGTCGCCCTCGCGACCGTGCCGCACAGAGATGCGTAGCTGCGTCACCGAGTCGCCCTCGCGACGATCGATCTCGATGCTGCCGCGGCGGACACCGCCTGACTCGTCCAAGAGCCCAGAGATGTCGAGGTAGTCGGTGATGGGCTTCTCGCGCAGGACCTCCGCGTTGACGCCCACGAGCATGGCGGCGGCGGGGTTGGCATATCGGGCCCGCAGGTCTTCGCCCACGACGACGACCCCCTGCCAGAGGGCCGAGCACACCGACAGCGCGAGTCGCTCGTCGGCCGAGGCCGCGACCGCGCTGGTTTGGGCGCCCTCCGCGTGCTGGACGCTCGGATCGCCGAGGCGTTCGATCAGGGTGTTCCAGGCGATGGCCTCGCGGCCGAAGGTCTCCACGAGCTGCAACTCGGCAGCGGGCACGGCAGAGTCCGTCGAGGCGAGCACGGCTTCTTTCAGGGCCGACATCGCCAGCACCCGGCGACGCATCCAGCGGAACGCCAGCGCAAGAAGCAGCCCGGCCCCGGCTGCGATCGCGCCGAGCTCGACCCAAAGAACGGTCGTCATTTGGCCGGCCGAGGCGTCGATCAGGAGGTATGTGAAAGCTCCGATAACGGCGAGCACGACACCCGTGCCGGCTAGGCCGAAGCCCAGAATCGTCCGTTCCCGGGGCTGTAAGCGCTTCCAGCCCATGGCGTAAACCCCTGCCTTCCCGTCAGTTAGGGCAAGAGGCGCGCACCTGCACGCTCTCGCCCGGTTCTATCGGCGGTGCGGGAGCGGCACTCAAGGCAAGTTGAACGGGTTGGTGGGGCTTGCGCCGAAGGTCCGAGAACTAATGTTCTCACGGACGGTCAGTCGAACCGGAAGACGCCCTTGCGCAGGCCATAAAGGAATGCGACGACCGTGGTAAAGAGGAAGAAGAGGATACGGATCAGCCACCAGAGGCGGTCCTCGGAGCCCAACTCGAGGTTGGCGAACGTCGTGGCCCACGGATAGAGGAAGACCACCTCGACGTCGAAGACCAGGAAGACCATCGCGATCAGGTAGAACCGCACGTTGAATCGCTTGCGGGCGGTGCCCACCGGCTCCATGCCGCTCTCGTAGGAGAGGGCCTTGGTCTCGCCGGCCCGGTTCGGGCCCAGGATCCTCGTGAGGACGAGGTTCATCACCGAGAAGCCCACGACCGCCTTGATGATGATGACCAGCGGCAGGTAGGTGGCAGGATCGGTGACGCCCAGTGTCATAGGGCCGAGGATAGGCGTGGTGTGGTCGGCCCATCTCGCCGAGGTGCTTTGTGCGGGGCCTCACGCACGCGATCGTTGGGGGGGGTCGGGGTGCCACTTTGGCGGTCGGGCGCGCCCGCCGCTGGCGGTGGGCAGGGTTTTCGGCCTTCCAGAACCCTCGTGCTGGGCCGGAGGGATTGGCGCGCGGCTTGTACCACGCGTCCTCACGGAGCAACCCGTCCGCGCTCGCGGTCGCTGCCCCGACTCGAATCAGTGCACCGCCCGACGACCCGACCGAAACGGAGACGCGACACATGGCCGTCAAAGAGCTGACCTTCGATACCGACGCACGCCAGGCCCTTCTCGCCGGCGTTGAGAAGCTATCCCGAGCGGTCAAGAGCACGCTGGGGCCCAAGGGCCGCACCGCCGTGCTCGACAAGTCCTGGGGCGGCCCGACCGTCACCAAGGACGGCGTGTCGGTGGCCGAGGAGATCGAGCTTCGTGATCCGGCCGAGGACATGGGGGCCCGCCTGGTGAAGGAGGCCGCAAGCAAGACCAGCGACGACGCCGGCGATGGCACGACCACCGCCACCGTGCTGGCCGAGGCGCTCTTCCGCCAGGGCCTCAAGTACGTCGCCGCCGGCGTCGACGCGAACGCGCTCGTCCGCGGCATGCGTCTGGCCGTCGAGGCCGCGACCGAGGCCATCGATGATCTGGCGACCCCGATCAAGGGCAAGGCCGACATCCAGAACGTCGCCACCATCAGCGCGAACAACGACACCGAGATCGGCGCGATCATGGCTGACGCCTTCCAGAAGGTTGGCAAGGACGGCGTGATCACGGTCGAGGAAGGCCGCGGCCTGGAGACCGAGGTCACCGTCGTCGAGGGCATGCAGTTCGATCGCGGCTACCTGTCGCCCAACTTCGTGACCGACCCCGACGCGATGCGCGTCGAGTTCGACAAGGCGCTCGTACTGATCCACGAGGACAAGATCGAGAACGTGCAGAAGCTCGTGCCGCTGCTCGAGAAGGTCATGGGCGCGAAGAAGCCGCTGCTGATCATCGCCGAGGACATCACGGGCGAGGCGCTCTCCACGCTCGTCATCAACAAGCTGCGCGGCACCTTGCAGGTCGCCGCCGTGAAGGCCCCGGGCTACGGCGATCGCCGCAAGGCCATGCTGGGCGACATCGCGACCCTCACCGGCGCGACCGCCGTCATGAAGGACCTGGGCATGGACCTCGAACAGGTCGACCTGGGCGACCTGGGTATGGCCAAGAAGGTCGAGATCGACGCGGACAACACCACCATCATCGAGGGCGCGGGCAAGACCAGCGAGATCCAGTCTCGCGTCGCCCAGATCCGCCGCGAGGTCGAGGAGTCGACCAGCGACTACGACCGCGAGAAGCTGCAGGAGCGGCTGGCCAAGCTGGTCGGCGGCGTCGCGCAGATCAAGGTTGGCGCCGCGAGCGAGGCCGAGATGAAGGAGCGAAAGGCCCGCGTCGAGGACGCGCTGCACGCCACCCGCGCCGCGGTCGCCGAGGGCATCGTGCCCGGCGGTGGCACTAGCTTCATCCACGCCGTGGCGGCCATCGAGAGCCGCCGCGAGTGGAAGAGCGTGTTCGGCCGCGCCAACGAGGTCTCGGCCGATGACGTCGGCCACGCGAAGTACGACCTCGCCTCGGGCATGCACATGGTGCGCGACGCACTGACCGTGCCGACCAAGACCATCGCCGACAACGCCGGCGTGAAGGGCACGGTCGTGGTCGCCAAGATCCAGGAGCACATCGAGGCCGACCCGAGCAGCAACTTTGGGTACAACGCCTTGAGCGACACATACGAGGACCTGGTGAAGGCTGGCGTGATGACGCCCGCCAAGGTCGACCGCTCGGCGCTGCAGAACGCCGCGAGTGTTGCGAGCGTGCTGCTCGCCGCCGACTGCCTGATCACCGAGAAGCCCGGCACCGACGAGGCCCCCGCGGGCGGCCCGGACATGGACGCCATGGGTGGTATGGGAGGCATGGGCGGAATGGGTGGCATGGGCGGCATGCCGGGCATGGGTGGCATGGGGTTCTAGTTGACAGCCATGACGCACGAGACTGTTGTTCTCACTACGCCGACTCTCCAGACGATCATCGTGTGGATTTGTGCGACGACTTCGCTCGTGTTGTTGATTCCAATCATCTATTGGCTTCGAGTAGCACAAGACCGTTGGGCGAAGCGGATCTGTACTGAAAAGGAGAAGGAGTACGCTAGCTCAGGCGCGCCCAAGCTTGCTGAACTCTGGAGATGGAACGATTCAGCTGTGCTATCGACGTACGGCGCAATCGCGACGGGGATCATTGAGCGAGTGGTCTTTGCAGTGGCTGCATACTTTTGGATGCCCGGATTGTTAATCGCTGCAGTGGCCTGGATTGCACTGAAAATGTTGCCAGGCTGGACTGCTTTTGCCCAACAAACCCAGGGGTATGGCTTCGCGAAGATGATCGCTTTTTGTAGATTGAGAATTAGTTTTACGAGCGTCTGCCTCGGCCTAGCCACCGGTTTGGTGGCCAGAATTGCAGTGTTTCACATCGCGTCGTCACAGCCTTGAGCATGTGACCGCATCAACGGAGTCTGTGATCAATGATCGTCAAACCCCTCGATGACAGAATCGTCGTCCGTCCCGCGCCGCAAGAGACCAAGACAGAGTCGGGCATCTTCCTGCCCGAGACGAGCAAGGAGCGCCCGATGACCGGCAAGGTCATCGCCGTCGGCCCGGGCCTGCGTCTGGACCACGGCGAGCGCGCCAAGCCCAGCGTCAAGAAGGGCGACACCGTCGTCTACGGCAAGTACGCCGGCACCGAGGTCGAGGTGAAGGGCGACCAGCACCTGATCCTGCGGGAGAGCGAGTTGCTCGGCGTTATGGAGGGTTGAGGCCGGTGTGGTTCACGCGACGCAAGCCGAAGGCCGGCACGGCCGCCACCCTCGACAAGGTTGAGGGCACTCCGGCGTCATCGCCTTCGGGTGTCGCGTGGTCCGACGAACTGCGGCAGGACCTCGCCGACGCGAGGCTCAGCGTCGACCCACCGAACGCGGCGACGTTCCAGGGGCGCGAGTGTCGGTTCTTCTTCATCACCGGCGTCGGCAAGTCGGGCACGAACTGGCTCGGCAACGTGCTGAACCTGCACCCCGAAGTCTATGTCGATCCGGGCGAGTTCCAGTTCCAGCTGCTCTGGGAGCAGGGGCTGCGGACGCTTTGTGAGCCGAGCTGGCAGAGCGGCCACTATGAGCCGTACCGGCAGGCGGCGCGGATGGGCATCGAGGACACGGTGCGTCGCATGATGCTCGCTGGCATCGGCAACAAGCCGGGCGTCCGGTTCATCGGCGACAAGAGCCCGCGGCCCTTCTCGGTGTTGGTGCCGGGCTGCCCGATCATCAACCTCGTCCGCGATGGCCGCGACGTCATCATCAGCTACACGTACCACTATCTGCGGCTGAAGCCCGGAAACATCCAATGGTGGCCCGACGAGCTGAAGGATCGCTTTCCGAGGTTCGCCGAGGACTTCCACAAAACCGAGGACGACGAGATCAAGCGTCGGGTGGCGAAGCAGCTGCTGAGCGAGGAGTGGTGGGTCCGGTTCGTGGCCAACATATGGGCACGGCAGGTCGCCGAGGATCGCAAGGGCATTTTCGAGGCGTCCGTCGATTCGCCGGAGACGCCGGTGATGACGCTGCGTTACGAAGACCTTCACGCCGACTTCAATCCGGTGCGGTCGAAGGTGTACAAGTTTATTGGTGCGGATCCGGCGCTCGCTGCCGGCGCATCCCATAAGTCGCGCACGCTGCCTGGCTTCAAGCAGGAGCGTGTCATGAATTTCTATCGCAAAGGACAGCCTGGAGACTGGGAGCACTACCGCAACGACGTGTTCGATCGCGTTGTCGACGAGTGTGCCGGCGAGGCGCTGGTGGCCGAAGGCTACGGGCGTGACGCCAACCGGGATGCATGAGAGCGGCGCCGCGGCGCCATACAGGAAAGGAAGTCGATCCAATGTCGCACAAGCAGGTCATGTTTGACGACGCCGCGCTCCTCGAGATGAAGCAGGGTGTCGACCGTCTCGCCGATGCCGTCAAGTGCACCATGGGGCCCGCCGGCCGGAACGTGGTCATCCAGAAGAGCTTCGGCAACCCGCAGGTAACCAAGGACGGCGTGAGCGTGGCCCGCGAGGTCGAGCTGCCCGAGCCGTTCGCGTCGATGGGCGCGAAGATGGTCCACGAGGTCGCCAAGAAGACCAACGACAAGGCCGGCGACGGCACGACCACCGCGACCGTGCTTGCGCAAGCCATCTTCAACGCCGGCCTGCGCCACGTCACCGCCGGCGCCAACGCTGTGCAGGTGCAGCGCGGCGTGAACGCGGCGGCCAACATCGCCAGCGAAGCGATCGAGGGCTTCTCGGTCAAATGCAAGGGCAAGGACGACTACCGGAAGGTCGCCAGCGTGTCGGCGAATCACGATGCCGCCGTCGGTGATCTCATCGCCGAGGCGATCAGCAAGGTCGGCGCCGAGGGCGTGGTCGAGGTCGAGGAAGGTCGCGGCAACGAGACGGAGCTCGAGTTCGTCGAGGGCATGCAGTTCGACAAGGGCTACCTCTCGCCGTACTTCATGACCGATCCCAAGAGCGGCGAGTGCGTGCTCGAGGACTGCCTGGTCCTCATCCACGAGAAGAAGATCGCCAACCTGACCGATCTGCTGCCGCTGCTGAACAAGGCCGTGTCGAGCGGCAAGCCGTTGCTGCTGATCGCCGAGGACGTCGAGAACGAGGCGCTCGCGACGCTGGTGGTCAACCGCCTGCGCGGCTCGCTGAAAATCGCCGCCGTCAAGGCTCCGGGCTTCGGCGACCGCCGCAAGGCCATGCTGCAGGACATCGGCATCCTGACCGGCGGCACGTTCTTCAGCGAGGACCTGGGCCGCAGCCTCGAGTCGATCGAGCTCAACGAGCTTGGCAAGGCCAAGAAGATCGTCATCACCAAGGACGACACCACGATCATCGAGGGTGCCGGTAAGAAGAAGGACATCACCGCCCGGGCCGAGCAGATCAAGGCCCAGCACGAGGCGTCGACCAGCGAGTACGACCGCGAGAAGCTGATGGAGCGCCACGCCAAGCTCACCGGCGGCGTGTGCATCATCCATGTCGGCGGCGGCAGCGAGGTCGAGATGAAGCAGCGCAAGGACCTCGTCGACGACGCGCTCGCGGCCACCCGCGCCGCGGCCCAAGAGGGCTACGTGCCCGGCGGCGGCGTCGCGCTGCTCCGCACGCAGGACGCGATCGAGGCCGGCCGTAAGAAGGCCAAGGGCGACGAGCAGATCGGCTTCGACATTGTCTACGACGCCGTCGAGAGCTGCGTGCGTCAGATCGCCGAGAACGCCGGTTACGACGGCGACCTTGTGGTCGAGAACGTGCGCGAGAGCGCCGCTAAGGAGGGCTTCAACGCCGCCACCGGCGAGTACGAGGACCTCGTGAAGGCCGGCATCATCGACGCCGCCCTCGTGCCGCGTACTGCGCTGGTCAACGCCGCGTCGGTTGCGGGCCTGATGCTCACGACCGACGTGCTCATCACCGAGCTGAAGGATGAGACCGAGCCGGTGGTGGGGGCGGTTTCGTAAGCCAAGTAATCCGCCAACGGTGGGGCACAGGGCACGCGTCCTGTGCCTCTTGTGCATCCTGAGCACCGAAAGCACGAATGCCCACCACCCGCGACTACTACGAGATCCTTGGCCTCGAGCGTGATGCGTCGGACGACGACATCAAACGGGCCTATCGCCGGCTGGCGCTGAAGTATCACCCGGACCGCAACCCGGACGATGCCGAGGCAGAGGCGAAGTTCAAGGAGGCGGCCGAGGCGTATGAGGTCCTCGGCGACTCCGAGAAGAAGGCCCGCTACGACCAGTA
>CALCCF010000077.1 GCA_937899905.1 uncultured Phycisphaeraceae bacterium | reverse complement strand
CAACGCCGACCCGGTTGAGCAGGCGTTCGCGGCCGTGCAGGTGCAGCGCGTGTCTGAACGTGAAGGGCTTGGATGCCGACTGGATCGTGAAGAGCGCGTCGTGGTCGCCGGCCGTGCAGACATCGCCGTCCGCGGTCACCACGGCGAGCGCGAAGAGCGACGGATCGACGTTGGCCAGTTCGGGGATGTAGTCGGCAAGGGTGCCGCCATCGATGCCCTTGCAGCGTTCGTGGAGTTCGGCGAGGGCGCTGGTGATCTTGCGTGCGTCGGCCATTGCGGATTATGGCGTGCTGGTCGCCACAGTTCGCGGTCGATCACGGGAGCGTGGCTTCGGTGGCCCGTGCCGGCGGCGTGTGATTGCGTTCGACCATCTCCAGGAAATTGCGCAGCATCGCGGCGCCTTCTGGCGTCAGGTAGCTCTCGGGATGGAACTGCACGCCCTCGAATGGGGCCTTGTGCGGTTCGGCCCACACGCGGCGCAGGCCCATGATCGTGCGGCGATTGGAAGCCCCTTCGAGCCACGCCGAGACCGCCCAGCCGTCTTGGTCCGGCCCTGGTGTGTCGACGTGGTCAACGCCGATTGCCAGCGAGTGATAGCGGGCCACATCGATCGGGCTGGCCACGCCGGCGAAGAGGCCCTGGCCGTCGTGGGCGATGACGCTCGTCCGGCCGTGCATGGGCTTGGCGTGGCGGACGATCTCGATGCCGTGCATCTGTGCCATGACCTGGAAGCCAAGGCACACGCCCAGCACGGGCACAACGCCAGCGAACCGCTCGATGATCGCGGCCGACACGCCGGCCTCGTTGGGCGTGCATGGGCCCGGGCTGATGACGACGCCTGTGGGCTGCAACGCCTCGGCCTGCTCGATGGTGATCTCGTCGTTGCGTGCGACGTGCAAGCCATCGCCCGGCTCGAGCCGCTGGCCGCGCGCGACGGCAACCTCGCCCAGGCGTTGGACGAGGTTCCAGGTGAACGAGTCGTAGTTGTCGATGACGAGTAACAAGCCCGACTGTAGTCGCCATGGTCTAGCATCTGATCTATGCGGACTTCGAGACACAAGAAAGCAACGCACCGCGAGGGCGATGTCTTTTCTTTGGCTCTGCACTCCGGTGGTTTTGTGCCGGGTGTTGTCGCACGCTGTAGCCACGAAAATTATGGCGTGTTGTGCTACTTCTTTGCGCCCAGGCTTCAATGTGCGCCACAGTTCGGTGATGTTCAACGACTGCGCGCGAAGGACTACTTTTGGATCGTTAGATCCAGCGATCTAGCTCTGCGTGATGGCCACTGGCCAATCATCGGTAGGATCGAGGATTGGGATACAACCGCATGGCCGGTGCCGAAGTTTCAGAGCGAGCCTGCCTGGCAGCGCGGCAAGTGGTGGGTCGTGGAGTACAGCCAGGAAGACCACACGGAGTTTGTTTCCAAGACCTATTACGGCGACTCGGAACCTGGGTTCCCTGAGGACGGGTTGGCCGGCTGCCTGTATGTCGAAGAGAAGCTCACGATGCTGGTTGACGAAGCCGAGCAACCAGACAGGGTTGACCGTGTGCGTCGTTCGCCGTTTTGATCGTCACGCCGCCGGCCGCGCACGATGGCGACCTCGCCCAGGCGTTGGACGAGGTTCCAAGTGAACGAGTCGTAGTTGTCGATGACGAGGATCAACCTGGAAGGGTAGATCATCGGTCGATCACGCCGCCTTGGTCTCGCCGGTGCCGGCCACGCCATCTCGCGTGACGTAGAAGAGCTGGTCGGTGATGGGGTAGGGCAGGCGCTCGTAGTCCTGGCGGACGCGATCCTGGATGCGATGCACGAACTCGGCCGGCTCGCGGGACAGCGCCACGAACATGTCGCGCGCCGGGATCGCTACCAGGAAGTCGCCGCCCAGTTGCGGCGCCAGGCGGTGGTAGAGCTTGCCCATCAGCAGGCGAGCGGCGTCGTAGCCGTCCTGCTCGGCCAGGATGGCCGCCATGCCGCCCTCGCGGCTCTCGACCAGCTGCACGTCCATATCGGGCGCGTACTCCTCGAGGTTGTCGCGGGCGATCATCTCGAGTTCGTCGATGTCCAGGCCCCATTGCACGATCTGCTCGGTCGTAATGCTCACGGTCATCTGCGGCAGATCGAGCACGTACACCACCACGGCGCCGTTGACGAACGGCGTGTGGGCCACGAGCCGTCGGCTGAGGCTCTCGAAGATGCTCTCGGGCTGGATGCGCGGCATGATCCGCGTCTTGGCGATGTCCAGCGTCATCGAATTGACGTACATCAGATCGCCGGCGAAGAGCTGCTCGAGGTAGTGCTCGACGATCTCCACGCCCCTCTGGGGGTCGTGGCTGACGATCCGGTAGAGGTTCACCAGGTCAAGACGGCGGCCGGCGATGACCAGCTCGTCCTCGCGGATCGAGTCGATGGTCAGCTCCGGTTGCAGGCGACGCAGGATCTGGGCCACCTCCTGGGAAAACTCGGTCGGGTTGTCTGGCATCATGGTCATATCCCCCGGCTTCCTTCGCGGGCCCGTTCCTGCCGCCAGCACCGGCGGTCGGCCCACGGGTCATCGGGTGCCCAGCGAGGCCACCGGAGCCACTCGCCCGTGCCGGCTGGGCCGGAGATCCAGGCGAGCCCACTGCCCGGCGTAATCGCTACAGCCCGACGCCCGAGAAGCGGGCTGGCATCTTCGGACCTGGCGGCATGGCCTCGGGTAAACCGCCCGACCGGGGGGTCGTTGCCCCGGGGGGCCGCCTGCGGGTAGAATCGCGCCACCCGAACGGGATTCTGCCGGCCGCTTTTGGCGGCGGGCGAGCGACTCGGGTTTTCAGACTTCCCCTCGCCCGTCGCGTTGGGGTGCCAAGCGGGGGCGTTCGCCCCTTGCGGACACTGGAGGCTTACAGGTGACCGAATCCGAGATCGAGGCAAAGGTGATCGACATCGTTGCCGAGCAGATGCACGCCGAGAAGGAAAAGATCTCCCGCGAGACGAGCTTCGTGGATGATCTGAACGCCGACAGCCTCGACACCGTCGAGCTGGTCATGGAGTTCGAGGACGAGTTCGAGACGTCCATCCCCGACGAGCAGGCCGAGCAGATCAAGACCGTCGGCCAGGCGATCGACTTCATCAAGCAAGCGCACGGCATCGAGTGATCGGCCTTGGCGGCACCGGCCGCCGGGCGAGCACACCACATGCCGAACCAGAACACACACGACCAGACCATCGTCATCACCGGCATAGGGGCGATCACGCCCATCGGGCTGGGCGCCCAGGCCGTTTGGGAGGCGATGCGCACGGGCACCAGCGGCATCACGTCGCTCGAGGGCGCTGAGTTCGCCGAGTTCGAAGACCAGTGGCAGGCCCGGGTTGCCGGCCACGTCACCGGCTGGGACGCGGGCGACCACATCGACGCTCGCGAGGCCCGGCGGCTCGATCGCTCGGCCCAATTTGGCATGGCCGCGGTGGCCCAGGCGGTTGAGGCCTCGGGTATCGACTTCTCGGCCATGCAACCCGAGCGGGCGGGCATCGCGTTCGGTACGGGCGTGGGCGGTATCTCGACGATCGAGGACGGCCACTCCACCCTGCTCAAGCGTGGGCCGAAGCGGCTGAGCCCGCTCACTGTGCCCAAGCTCATGGTCAATGCGACGGCGGGCAACGTCTCGATCGCCTACGGCCTTCGTGGCCCGGCGACTGCGATGGCGACCGCATGCGCCAGTTCGGGCAACGCCATCGGTGAGGCGCTTGAGACCATGCGACGCGGCCGGGCCGAGGTCATGATCGCCGGCGGCACCGAGGCGGCCATCACGCCGCTGTGCGTTGGCGCGTTCCAGGCGATGAAGGCCCTGAGCACGAACCCGGATCCGGTGAAGGCCAGCCGGCCGTTCGATGTCGATCGAGACGGATTCGTGTTGGCCGAGGGTGCCGCAGCGTTCATCCTCGAGACCGAGGCCCACGCCAAGGCCCGCGGCGCGACCATCTTGGCCACGTTGGCCGGCTGGGCCGCGAGCGCCGATGCGCACCACATCACCGCGCCCGACGAGGCCGGCCGTGGCGCGCGGCAAGCCATGACCTGGGCCCTTGAAGACGCGGGCCTGAGCCCGTCGGACATCGGCTACATCAACGCCCACGGCACGAGCACCCCGCTTGGCGACAGCGCCGAAGTGGCCGCGGTGCTCGAGGTCTTCGGTGACCACGCTCGCAAGTCCGCCGGCGGGCCGTTGCTCATGAGCTCGACCAAGAGCGTGCACGGCCACGCGCTCGGTGCTTCGGGCGCCGTCGAGCTCGTCGGCTGCATCAACGCCCTTCGCGAGGGTTTGATCCCGCCGACGATCAACCTCGAGAACCCCGAGGAGGGGTTCGACATCGATCTGGTGGCCAACGAAGCGCGGCAGGCCCCGATCCAGTACGCCATGAACAACACGTTCGGCTTCGGCGGGCACAACGTCAGCCTCATCGTCGGCCGCTACGACGGCTGAGCCGGGTCACTCTCTCACAAGCAAGGCACGCTCAAGGCAGGCCCGTGATCGGGCCGATTGCTTGTGCATGCCCCGTGATGTCCAGTCGATCCTCAGCCTCGATGTGCCCGTTGTGGTTGTGCTGGCCGAGCGGACGATGCAGGTGAACGAGGTGGTCCAACTCCGGCCGGGCTCGATCCTCGAGGTCGAGAAGTCCGCCGAGCAGGACCTGACTCTCCGCATCAACAACCGAGACGTGGGCACGGGTTCAGCCGTCAAGGTCGGCGAGAATTTCGGCTTGAAGATCGCGGCGATCGGCAGCCAAGCCGAACGCGTCGAAGCGCTCGGAGCGTGACGCTGATTATCGATCCTCGCTCACGCGAGCCGGGATCGCCCCGCCAGCCGGCAGCGGCCGAACGATCGTGAACTCGCCGGTGTTGACGTTCCAGCGGATGCTTGCGGCAGAAGCCGGCTGGGCGCTGCGCTTGTCGAACACCACCACCGGAGCCATCGGGTCGCCTGCGGCGATGATGATGCCCGTTCGTGCGTCGTAGTCAAGGCTGCGCGCGACGAGCTCCCGATCTTCCGAGGCCGCGTAGACCGCGCCCTCCGCGACCGCCTTGCGCAGCGTGGTGGCCGACCGCGATCGGTCGAGGCCTTCGAGCGTGATGACCAACTGCTCGCAGTCCAGGTCGAGCTGGGCGGCATCGGGTCCGGTGCGATGGCTCAGGCGCACGCTGCGATCGAGCACCAGCTCCTGCGCGGCACGATCGAAGGTCATCGCGCCGTTCCAGTCGACCAGGGCCTGGCCCGCGCCCGAGCCAACGAGATCACCAAAGCCGCTGCGCGCATCCTCGGCCGTCGCGTCGTTGTCGAGCGGTGTCTGGTCAGGCCGCTCCAAGATGATCGCGCGGCCTGCGCCGTTGGCCTCTAAGTTACTCGTCGGCCCATCGAGCGTGGCCTCGGGCACCATCAGCACCAGGGCCGATTGCAGCTCGCGACTGTCCGGCGAGGAACCTCGGAATCGCCGCGACTCGATGATGACCACCGAGCCAGGCTCGATGCCCGCCTCGGCGTGGGCGCGGAGCAGCTCACGCTCTCCTTGGGCAAACTCGGGGTCGGCGGAGTCTTCTTGCGGTGGCGGTGTGAATACGAGCTGGATGTTGCCCGCGGCGATGCGGTCTTCTTCGGCTCGGTTGTCGGTGAGCCTGATGCGCGCGTTGCCGTCGGCCTCGGCGCTGCCCTCGCGATCGTTGAAGAGCATGAAGTTGTCCCACCCAAGCGTCAGCGTGCTGGGGCGGATGCGATCCTCGCGCTGCAACTCGTGCGTAAGCGTGCCGGGGCCGAACACCTGGGCGAGGCCCTTGATCGCATCGAGACGGATCTGCGGGCCGGTGAGCTCCGTGTTGCCGCGCGCGGCGGTGGCGGTCTCGCCCGACTCTGCCTCGATCTCGGCGTACTGGTCCTGCGGCCGGATGAGCACGCGTCGGCCGGTCGCGCTGACGCGCGCGCCCTGGGCGTCCGCGGCGGTGAGGCTGACGTCGCCGGTGAGCTCGGCTTGGTCGACCTCGGTGCGCAGCCGCGTGCCGTCGAGCGTGGCGCTCAGGTCCGCGTCGAGCGCGTCGGCCCGGAAGGTCGCGTCCTGCCCGCGGCCGCGAACCGAGCCGTCCGCCAGCAGCTTGCGCGGCAGCGACGCGTCGCCCTCGTCGGTGAGCTCGAATCGCACCTCGATTCGATCGCCCGAGAGGCTGCCGGTGCGATCGCTGCTGGCCGTCGCGGGCTCGTTGGGCTCGCGCTCCATGACTAGGCGGCTCAGCAGCGGACGAGTGGTGGCGGCCTCGAAGAACTCGGCGTCGATGACCTCGCCCGCCAATCGCGCGTCCTGAGCCTGGCCGTTGACCTTGCCCTCGAACCGCGCGCTTGACAGGCTGAGCCCGTCGCGCGCGCCCTGGGCCTGCGCAGGCACTCTGCGAAAGTCGATGTCGGCGCGCTCGGCCCAGGCGATGCGACCCTGCTGGTCCTCACCGAGCGATGTCAGCTGGCCTGGCCCGACCAGCGCGGCGGTCTCGGAGAGCAGGTCGAGCTCGACGCGGATGCCGCGCGCTTCGCCCACGCCCGGCGCGGTGACAAACACGCTGTTGGCCGACGGGCCGAGGAGGATGGCGCGCTGCGACGTTGGGTAGTACTCGATTGTGGCGGCGTGGCCGTTCGCACCAAGGTCGGCGTCGACGATCTGCACGAGGCCGCGCTCGGGCGCGCTCAGTCGGACGGAGATGTCGTCGCCGTTGAGTTCGCGCGGTGGCGAGGCTAGCGGGCGGGCCACCATCGGGCCGTCCCACGTCAGCGTGATCTCGTTGCCATCCGATCCGCTCTGCGAGGCTTGTGTGGCGTCCATGCCCGCGAGCACGGCGCCCATCAGACGCGCGGTGGTGTCGAGCTGTGCGCCCTGGGCGCTCCCGCCCTGCAGCGGGCCGATCGCGCCCTCGGGTAGGGTGTTGTCGACGAGCCGCACCCAGGCCTCGAGCGCGTCCGCGGAGGTCGTCATGCTGCCGCGCGTGATCGTGACGTTCTCGGTGATCTGCAGCTTGTAATACTGCTCGACCGGCGTGTCGGCCTGCGGCGTCTCGGGCTGGGGCTGGCTGGGTTGCTCGGCAGCTGGGGCCCGATCTGGGCGCGCGGGCTGGTCCGAGGCCGGGCTGGGTGCCGCTGGGTGGCGATCTGCGCCGCTCCCGCGGGGCTCGGGGTCCGGCTGCGATGGCGAGGGCGTGTATGTTGCCGTCCCGCCGCGGAAGCTCTCGAGACGCTCCAACTGGCTGGTGACCTGGTTGCCACGGATGTCCAAGCCGTTGATCTCGAACACCAGGTTCTCGGCGGTGCCGACAACGGTCTCCTGGGTCGAGATGGTGCCGAGTTCGACGTTGAAGTCGAGCGCGGTGGTCGTGAACGTGGCGGCGGGCAGTGTGGTCGGGTTGGCCGGGTCGATGGCCTCGGGCTCGGTCGACTCGCCGGCGTCGTACACGCGGATGAGCACGTCGCCGGTGAGCGTGCCACGCTCGGGCGGCTGGCTCGGGGCGGTCATGGCCAGGTCGCCCTCGTTGGCCTGCACGTGGATGGTCTGGCCCGCGCTCTGGTAGATCCAGATACGCGGTTGGGCGGCGATGTAACCTCGCGGGCCCTGGGGGGCCAACTGCTGGGCGATCATGCGGCCCTGCGTGCGCTGGGGGTCCTGGCTGTCCTGGAACTTGATGTCGACGTTGCGCGCCACCTGCTGCGCACCCGGGCCGCCGAGTTGCAGGCCTTCCTCGATGCCAACGGGCGGGAGGTTCTGGCCCTGGGGCCCTTGCTGCGGGCCGCCCGAGCCGCTCGCGAAGATGTACACCAACACGCCGACCGCAACAGCGGCAATGGCGACGGCGAGCAGGATGCGGCGGGGGGCGTTGCCCGGCCGGCTGGGGCCGGCGGTCTGGTTCGGCATCGCTAACTGTAGAGAGCCATCAGGTGACCGAGCCGGTCTTGGGCACGCAGGATGGACCAGATCGCCTCCCGCACCGCGCCATGGCCGCCGTGGGCGGTCGTCGTGAGCACGGCGAGGTCCTTGATCGACTGATCGGCGTCGCCGACGGCGATCGGGCAGCCCACCGTGTGCATCGCCCGCAGGTCGGAGAGGTCGTCGCCGACGAAGGCGACCTGCTCGGTCGTCAGGCCGATCTCCTTGAGGAGGCTCAGGATCACCTCGCGCTTGTCGCTCACGCTGTCGTAGAGGTGGGCGACGCCCAATTCCTTGGCTCGCCTGCGGACGCTCTTGGCCGGACGCGCGGTGACGATTGCCGTGTGGTGGCCGAGCCGATGCCACGCGGTGATCCCTTGGCCGTCGTGCACGCTGTACCGACGGGTCTCGACGTTGTCCTCGTTGAGGTACAGCCCGCCGTCGGTGAGCGTGCCATCAACATCGAGGCAGATCAACTCCACCTTCAAGGCCTTCTCCACGAAGGCCTTGGGCAATTCGGGGCGCTTGCCGGGGTCCTGGCCGTGTTTGGGTTCGGGGTCGGGCATGCGTTCGGTCGGTCCTCGGGTCGGGCTCGCGGGGCTCTGGGGCTATATGGTTGCCCCCACGGCCGGCGTCCATGGTAGCGTTGGGCGTGGCCGCTCCCCGCTTTCGATCGGTCGCGAGCGGTACTCGGGAGGCAGTGCGATGGAGGCGTTGATGTCCTGGGTGAAGCTCTCTGGCCGCGTCGAGAATCTCAAGGGGTCGGCCACGGTGGCGGTGGCGACCCGCGCCAAGGCCCTGAAGGCCGAGGGCAAGGACATCATCAGTTTCGGCGCGGGCGAGCCGGACTTCGACACCCCCGAGGTCATCAAGCAGGCCGCGATCGAGGCGCTCAAGGCCGGGCGTACGAAGTACGAGGCGGCCAACGGCCCGAAGGACGCTCGCGAGGCCGTCGCCGCCAAGCTGCGCGCCGACAACGGGCTCGATGTCACCGCTGACGGCGTGGTTATCGTCTCGGGCGCCAAGGCCGCGTTCTTCCAGGCGTGCTTCGCGCTGCTGGGAGATCCCAGCCCCGACGGGCAGCCGTGGGAGGTCATCATCCCCACGCCGGCTTGGGTGAGCTACGAGCCCATCGTGAACATGTGCGGCGGGCGTGTGGTGGAGGTTGATCTCAAGCCCGAGGACGGGTTTGTGCTGCGGCCCGAGGCGTTGCGAAAGGCCATCACGCCGCGCTCACGCATGGTCGTCATCAACACGCCGAGTAATCCATGCGGCTCGGTCATCTCGTGCCAGGACCTGGATGTGCTGGCCGAGGTTGTTGCCGACGCGGCTCGCGCGATCGCACCCGAGCTGATGATCGTGACCGACGAGATCTACGAGAAGCTGGTCTTCGATGGGCTTGAGCACGCCTCGATCGGCGCGAATCCGCACGTGGCCGACCGAACGCTGACGATCAATGCACTCAGCAAGAGCTACGCGATGACCGGCTGGCGCGTGGGCTATGCGGCGGCGACCGGGGCGCTCGCCGAGAAGCTGATACCCGCGATGGCCCGCGTCCAGGCGCAGACGATCACCAACATTACCTCGTTCCTGTATCCGGCGATCTCGGTGGCGTTCGATGAGTCCGCCGCAGACATCGAGAGGATCCGCACGACGTTCGAGGGCCGTCGGAACCTGGTCATGGATCTGCTCGGCAAGATCGGAGGCGTGCAGACGGCGCGGCCGTTCGGCGCGATGTATGCCTTTCCTCGCATCGCCGACCTCTATGGCAAGACGAGCGCTGGGGGCGCAGATGTGCGCGACTCGCTGAGCTTCTGCGAGGCCTTGCTGGAGGAGCACGGTGTGGCGATGGTGCCGGGGAGTGCCTTCGGCGGGCGCGGCGACGAGCACGTGCGCATCAGCTTCGCGTGCTCTGACCAGGACATCAATGTCGGCGTCGAGCGGATGGGCGAATTCATCGCGGGTTTGCATTAGCGGGCCATTTCGGCGGCGATCTGAGCGGCAAGGTCCGCGTTGGCGCGCACGAGCGCGAGGTTCGAGCTAAGCGTTCGCCCCTCGGAGATCCGGTGCAAGGCTTCGAGCATGGCGGGGGTCGCGTCCCGACCCTTGGCGTCGGCGGATTCGCGCGCAGCCTGTTCCAGCCAAGCCTGCCATTGCTGGGGATCGATGGCGTGCTCAGCGGGCACGGGCTGGGCGATGAGCACGCCCTTGCCGGTGGATGCGAGGTGGTGGCGCGCAAACGCGGCGATGTCGGCGGGGCTGTCGAACGTTGCGTCGACGCGACCTTCGCTCTCGACCAGATAGAAAGCCGGGAAGCTGCGCGTGCGGTAGCCGATGACGGGGACGCCGAGGGTCTCGAGCAGCTCTCGTGTTGAGGCGACGTCGAGGATCGCCTTGACGCCGCTGGAGACGACCGCGACGGGATGCTGCGCGAGGGCGGCGAGATCGGCGCTGATGTCGAGTCGATGGGCAAGGCCGTGGTGCACGCCACCGAGGCCGCCAGTGGCCATGACGCGGATGCCCGCGCTTGCGGCGAGCGAGACGGTGGCGCTCACGGTGGTTGCGACTGTTGCGCATCGATAGATGAGCGGGCCGAGGTTGGCTGTGTTGGCCTTGGCGATCTCGGGGCGCGATAGGAACTCGCCCAGTTCGTCTTGTGTCATGCCGACGATGGGCACGCCGTCAAGGACGCCAATGGTCGCGGGGTTTGCGCCGTGCCTCTGGATAATGGTGTCGAGCTCGCGCGCGAGTGGGAGGCCCTCGCCGGGCGGCAGGCCGTGGGCGAGCAGGGTTGTCTCGAGCGCAACGGCCGCACGCCCGGCGACGCGTCGCACGGGTTGGGTGCGAGGCGTCGGGGCGTGCTTGTGGTCGGACATGAGCGAGGCTATGCCCGGGTCTGATTGTGTGGCCGGTTGGGTTTGCCTCTTAGGCGACCATGTCCTTGAGACCCTTGAGCGGGCGGACCTTGACGACGTTGCGGGCGGGCTTGGCCTTGAAGATGGTGGGCTCGCCGGTGAAGGGGTTGATGCCCTTGCGCGCCTTGGTGGCGGGCTTGCGCTGGACGGTGACCTTCATGAGGCCGGGGATGTTGAAGACGCCGGCGTTGCCCTTCTTGAGGTCGGCGGCGATCATGGCGCCCATGGTGTCGAAGACGGCGGCGACTTCCTTCTTGGAAATGCCGGCGTGCTCGGCGATGAGGGTCTGGATCTCGCTCTTGGTGCGGGGCTTGCCCTTGGCGCCGGTGATGCGCGGGGCGGCGGCCGTGGTGGTGCGGCGGGCCGGGGCCTTGCGGGTGGTCTTGCGCGTGGTGGTCTTCTTGCGGCTGGTCGCACCGGAGCTGGCGCGGCGGACGGTTTTCTTGGTGGTCTTGCGGGCGGTCTTGGAACGGGACGCGGTTCTCTTGGCCATTGCTTTTGCACTCCGTGCGAGGGTCTCGGCGTTCGCGCCGGGCGGTCTGCCCAAACTCCAGGCAGGTCTCTTTCCGCTTCCGCTCGCCGTCAATTGTTCGGCTCGTCGGGCTTTGGCCCTACAAAAACAGTGGTTTTTGAGCGATTTTTCTTTACCTGGGGTCAAAAACCCTTGAATTTCAGGGGTTTGGGGGCATGTGGCGCGTTCTTTGCACGTCGCTTTGTGCGCCCGCTGCAGCGACCAACGAACGGCGACGGGTACGATCGGCTCGTGAAAAACAGGGCTGAAACGACATCTGGACGGGATTCTGCGCACGCCGACGTGCTTGCGACACGGGCCATGCCTGGCGCGTTTGACGTGGGTGGAGCGAGTGTTCGAGTGCTTGGGGATGGCTTGCCGGAACGGGCGACGCTGCTCGAAGCGGTGGCCGGTGCGAGGGTCTTGGTCAGCATGTTTACCGATCGGGTGGACGCCGAGCTATTGGATGCGGCGGGCGGCTCGCTCAGGGGCGTGTGCCAGTACGCGGTGGGCACGGACAACATCGACCTGGCCGAGTGCCAGGACCGGGGCGTGGTGGTGACCAACACGCCCGACGCGGTGACCGAGGGCACGGCGGACCTCGCGTGGGCGCTGCTGCTGGCGGTGACAAGGCGGATTGTGGAGGCCGATGCGTACGCCCGTAGTCCGACGTATCCCGACAACGGGCCGCTGGGCATGGGCGACTTCCTGGGCGCCGACCTGACCGGGCGGACGCTGCTGATTGTCGGGGCCGGACGCATCGGAAGGGCGGTCGCGTTGCGCAGCCTGGGCTGGGGCATGCGTGTGCTGTACGTCGCGCGCAGCCGGAAGTGGGATATGGAGCTGGCGCCGCTGGCGGCCGAGCGGGTGGATTTGGATGAGGGGTTGGCCCGGGCCGATGTGGTCAGCCTGCACACGCCGCTGACGGACGCGACGCGGCACCTCATCGATGCGCGGCGGCTGGGGCTTATGAAAGAGAACGCGATCCTCATCAACACGGCGCGGGGGCCGGTTGTGGATGAGGCGGCGTTGGTGGAGGCGCTCGCAAGCGGTGGGATCTGGGGCGCGGGGCTCGATGTGTTCGAGCGGGAGCCGACGGTGCACCCAGGGCTGATCGCGGCCAAGAACGCGGTGCTCACGCCGCACATCGGCAGCGCCGAGCGGCGGTACCGCGAGATGATGACCGAGATGGTGGCGGGGAACGTGCGGGCGATTCTGGCGGGAGATGAGCCGCCGAATCGCGTCGGCTAGCGATTCAGCGCTTGTTGGCGAAGTGCAAGTCGAGGTAGCGGGCGACGTAATCGACGAGGCTGGTGGCCTCGGGGATCTCGGGGTTTGAGGTGTGGCCCATGGGCTCGAAGCGCATGCCGCGGAAGCGGGTGACGGCTTCCTCGACGGGCAGGCCGTACTGGAGGGCGAGGCTCAGGGCTCGGCAGTAGGCCTGGACCATGCCCTTGATGGTCGAGCCCTCTTTGGCCATCTTGATGAAGACCTCGCCGGGGGAGCCGTCGTCGTAGAGCCCGATGGTGAGGTATCCCTCGTGGCCGCCCACGGAGAACTTGTGCGTGAGGGCGTTGCGGGTGTTGGGAAGCATCCGGCGGTCGCTGGTGGGGCTCATGGTGGTCTGCATCGACGTGGGGCCTCCGGAGGTGTCCGTACCTGAGTCGGCGCTGGTGGGGCAACTGTGGGGCGTTCGTGGAATACCGAGCTTTGGGTCTGAAGGATATCGGCTCTTGGGGGGTTAGAGGCTGGATGTTGGGGCTGTCGGCATTGCCTTCGTGGGCATTGTGGCCGATACTTCCTTTGAAGATTGTCGCTTGTGGCCCTAGGGCCCTGAGCGAGCACGGCTCGATGGAGCGTTGCGGACGATAAGATGTCGCGAATTGCGAACACAACGCGAACAAGTGCTACGGCTCGAGCGGTCCCGCTCGCGGCGCTGGCGACGTTGCTGGTTGTGCTCGCCTCGGCCGATGCCGCGATGCGGTCTCCGGCGCCTGGGGCTCGCGATTCGATCGACGGCCGAACCCACGCCCGTGCGGGCACGCTGGGCCTTGGGCGCCTCGTCGAGGGCCTGCTGGCCTGCGCGACGGTGCCCGAGCAGGAGCCGGACGAGCCGGTTGCCCCCGAGCCTCGCACAACGATCGAGCCCGTGGTTTCGCAGGTGGCTTCGGCCCCGCGGGCCGGGTTCGGGCTGTGCTTGCTGACCGATCTGCCGCCGCCCGGGCTGGCCTGATTAGTCCCTGGGCCCCGCGCGATCGCTCGGCGTTGCGCGCTCTGGCCTTCCTCAGCCGAGCCTGAGTCCTTCAACCAAATCAACACACCCCCGTCAGGGGCGTCGCGGCGGTCACCGAGTTGTGTGCGTCGGCTGACGCGGCATCTCGAGGCATGAACATGGCAGGCAATCAGGGCATCCCGGTCATCGGCCCGGTCCTCAACAAGATCATCGGCACCCGCAACGAGCGATTCGTCAAGAAGTACACGGGCAAGGTCGACCAGATCAACAGCCTGGAGGCCGAGATCCGGCCGCTGACCGACGACGAGCTGCGCGCGCGGTTCCGGTCGTTCAAGCAGCGCATCGAGGGTGGGGAGAAGGCCGACGCGATGCTGGCCGAGGTATTCGCGGTGGCGCGAGAGGCCATGGACCGCTCGGTGGGCATCCGCAACACGCTGAACCCCGAGCATGAGTTCGACGCGAGCCGGCTGCCCGAGGCGATGCAAGCCGTGCATGCCGAGCTGATGAAGCAGGCCGAGGCGACACCGGTTATGGTGCCACGCACGTTCATGGGCGAGTCGCCCGAGGGCTCGGTGCCCGACGAGAAGGACGAGTTCCTCGGTTCGAGCGAGCTGATCCCCGGATGGATGCGTGTGGAGATCCCCGTGGAGTACTACGGGGCGGTGCGAGAGCTGTACCCCGAGAGCCGCCCACCGTTTCGGGCGCGGCCGTTTGATGTGCAGCTGCTCGGCGCGATGGTGCTGAGCCAGGGCCGAATCTCGGAAATGAAGACCGGTGAGGGCAAGACGATCGTCGCGCCGCTGGCGACGTGTTTGGCGGCGGTCGAGGGCTTGAAGATCCATGTCGTGACGGTCAACGACTACCTCGTGCAGCGCGACCGCGACTGGACGTTCCCGTTCTTCCGGGCCCTGGGCATGACGGTGGGGGCCATCCACCCCCAGCACATGCAACCCGAGGAGATCAAGCGGCAGATGTACCGCTGCGACGTGGTGTACGGCACGACCAGCGAGTTCGGCTTCGACTACCTGCGCGACAACATGAAGCGGTCGGTGGCCGAGCAGGTGCAGCGAAGGCGCGAGTTTGCGATCGTCGACGAAGTCGACTCGATCCTGATCGATGAGGCGCGCACGCCGCTCATTATCTCGGGCCCGGCGCACGAGGATCGGCCGCGGTACGAGCAGGCCGACGAGCTTGCGCGGCACTTGGTCGAACTCAACAAGCCTTGGACTGCGGCGGACGAGAAGCTGCAGGAGGCCATAAACCGGATCAAGACCGTCGAGGGCGACATCCGCACGGCTCGTGACAAGGACGCGGGCAAGGCGTTGCAGAACGAGCTCAACGAGCTGCGCAAGGGCCTGCCGGAGATGGAAGCCGAGCGTGACCAGCACACGCAGTACTACGAAGTGAAGATGGAGCGCAAGCAGGCGTACCTGACGCATGAGGGCATCGCCGAGGCCCAGAAGAAGGCCGGTGTTGGCTCGTTCTACGTCGACGAGAACATGGACCTGCCGCACCTCATGGAGCAGGCGCTTCGGGCGTACGTGGTGTACGAGCGCGATCGCGACTACGTGATCATGAACGTGCCGAGCCCGCAGACGGGCCAGGCCGAGCCGAGCGTGGTGATCGTCGACACGTTCACGGGACGCCCGATGATCGGCCGCCAGTGGAGCGATGGCTTGCACCAAGCGGTGGAGGCCAAGGAGCAGGTGCCCGTCAAGCAGGAGACGCAGACGGTTGCGACGGTGACGATCCAGAACTTCTTCAAGATGTACGAGCGGCTGGCGGGCATGACCGGTACGGCCGACACCGAGGCCCAGGAGTTCAACGACATCTACAGCCTGGATGTCGTGAGCATCCCGACGAACCGCGAGGTGGTTCGAGCCGATCACGACGACCTGATGTTCCTTCGCGAGAAGGACAAGTGGGAGGCGATCGTCGATGAGATCAAGGCGTTCCATGACGTGGGCCGGCCGATCTTGGTCGGTACGACGAGCGTGGAGCGGAGCGAGTTCCTCGGCAAGATGCTGCAGCGCAAGCACGGCGTGAAGCATGAGGTTCTCAACGCGAAGCAGCACGAGCGTGAGGCGCACATCGTGGTGAACGCGGGCCAGCTGGGCGCCGTGATGATCGCGACGAACATGGCCGGCCGTGGTACGGATATCAAGCTGGGCAAGTGCCCGCGCGAGGTTCTGATCGACCACTGGCTGCGGCGGGGCATCGCCTCGCGAGATCTCAAGCCCGAGGCGAGCGAGGATGAGCTGCGCGAGAACGTGTTCCGTAAGATCGCGCTGACTGAGCTGAAGGACGCCGGCCTGAGCAAGCGTGATATCGAGCAGATGCCGTTCGACGAGGTCGAAGTGGCGCTGCTTCGTCGCTGGGCCGAGCACTACACCTACATGACCGACAAGCAGGTGCAGGCGTGCTCGCGAGACGAGCTGATGGCAGAGCTCGACGCGTGTGGCCGGTTCCTCATCCATCGGATCCGCTGGTTCGACGACATCCAGGACATGGGTGGGCTGCACGTCATCGGCACGGAGCGTCACGAAAGCCGACGCATCGATAACCAGCTTCGTGGGCGTTCGGGCCGACAGGGTGACAACGGGTCGACACGTTTCTTCGTGAGCCTTGAGGACCCGCTCATGAAGATGTTTGCTGGCGCGGCGATGCAGAACTTCCTGTCGAAGGTCGGCGGCATGAAGGAGGGCGACGCCATCGAGCACCCGTGGCTGAGCAAGAGCTTCATGAGGGCCCAGCGCAAGGTCGAGGAACGCAACTTCCAGATCCGCAAGAACATCCTCGAGTACGACGAGGTCATGGAGCACCAGCGGCAGTACTTCTACGGGCTTCGGCAGCGCGTGCTCGAAGGCCGGGACGTGAAGGGCCTGGTGCTTAACTACATCGATGTGGTGATCGACGAGGCCTGCGAGCAGTACCTCGATCGCGACTATCCGGCCGAGTGTGCGGCCGAGTACGCCAAGCAGCAACTGGACTGCTCGATCATGCCCGATCGCCTGCGTGGCAAGGACTACGAGGAGATGGACAAGGCGATCCGTCGCGAGGCCAAGGAGGACGCGCGGCAGATGATCGACCTGACGCTGGGCGAGTACATGCCGCTCGAGGGCTCGGAGGTCAGCGTTGACTTCGACTCGGCCGGCCTGATCAACTGGGCTAAGAGCCGGTTCGATGTCGATCTGAATGCGGCCGAGCTGCGCGAGGGCGGGGCCGAGGAGCGGCGGCAAGTCTTCGACACGCTTGTCGAAAAGGCGCACCACCGCATCGAGGAGTCGGACCTTGCCGGGCTTGCGCGGTTCACAGAGCCGGATTACGGTGCGACCGAGCTAGCGAGTTGGACGAAGAACCGATTTGGCTTCGACGTCGACGTGAAGGCGCTGGTGCAGGCCGAGGATGCGGAAGACAACTCGGCCGGCGAGCACATCAAGCAGAAGGCTCGAGAGATCTACCACGATCTTGAGGTGCGTTACCCGGCAGAGTTTGCCATGAACGTCACGCGCAACCTGATGCGCACGAGTCCTGGCGAGGCGTTGGGGCAGCTCTCGGACTGGGCCAATCGTCGCTACCAGCTCGGGCTCGACGATGAGCAGTTGCGCAAGGTGAATCCCGCGGCGTTGCAGAAGCAGATCGAGACCGCCTCGCGCGAGTTCGTGGACTCGGGCCGGTTGGACAAGGAGATCTCCGACGCTCTGGCGTGCCCGAACGATGATGCGCTCGACGCGCACCTGAAGCAGCGGTTCAACCTGCGGACGGGCGTGCCCGACTGGATGCGCGGCATGCGCGGCGAGCAACGCGAGGGCGTCGTTCGCGGCCGCGTCGAGGAGTTGCTGCGGGCCGAGATGCTGCACCTGGAGCGCATGGTGCTGCTCGAGGGGCTGGATAACCAGTGGCGCGACCACCTGTACCAGATGGACCAGCTGCGCGACGGCATCAGTTTCCGCGCGTTCAGCCAGCAGGATCCGCGGATCGCGTTCAAGCGCGAGGGCGCGACGCTGTTCACCGAGATGCAGCAGTCGGTGCGCACGCGCGTGACCGATTACATCTTCAAGATCAAGGTTGGGCCCGAGCAGGGAGCGACCGCCCAGAGCGGGCTGGGGCCGATGGTGGGTGGCCCGTCGCGCAGCGGTGGCCAGCAGCAGCAGGCACCTCGGGGTATCTTCGGCGGCCCGACGGCAGCGGCGCGTCCGGCGGGCGGCGGACAGCCTCCGATGGGCGGTGGGAACATCACCGGGCCGGGTATGGGCTGATTCGTCACTGAGACGGACGCTGCTCGGGGTTGGGGCTTCTCAGGGTTTGTTCGGGAAGTCGAACCTCTGGACGTTTGCTTGCGGATGGATGGGCATCTTCTCTCCCCAATAGGCCACCGGGACGGCTGGTGGCTGTACGATGGTCGGTTGCCGCTGGGGCGAGGGATGGGCCCGCTGCCCCGGCCGCACGCACGCCTTGGGCGCGGGAAGGTTGGTCGAGATGGAGCATCGAATGGCACGTTCTGGGCGTGGCTTCACGATTATCGAATTGCTGGTGGTGATCCTGATCATCTCGGTGCTGATCGCGCTGGGGTTGGCGGTGGGCGCGCGCGTGGTGGGGGGTGCCAAGACGACCCAGACGCGCGACCTGATCAAGACGCTGGAGAACGTGCTGAGCAGCTACGAGACAACGGTGGATCGCGCGCTGCCGGCGTTCATCGCCGATCCGAGGCGTGATCTGTCGGCGACGGGCACCGGCCCGCAGCCCGTGTTCTTCCCGCTTGCCGACGGCGTTGCTGGGGAGACCGGCGACTTCATCAACTCTGTGGGGCTGTTCTTGCACGAGGCTCGGAGCATCGCGGGAGTTTCGTCGCTGCTCGATGGGCTGGACGCCCAGAACTATCAGGAATTCGCATACACGCCGGCGACCGAGCTGAGCAGCGACCCGGGTGCGACAGAGCCATTGGTGCCGACCGTGCTCGACGCGTGGGGCCAGCCACTCCGGCTGGTGCACCCCAGATTCCACGGCGTCGTGCGTGATGCAGTGCGGTTCGATGACGACGATTGGCTTGGTCCGGCCCCGGACAGCGGGATCTATTTTCCTGAGCGGTTCCGCCGCGATCCGGCGCAGGGCGACGCCGATGGCGGCCTGACGACGGGGAGCCGGCCGTACTTTTACTCGGTTGGGCCCGATGGCGACGCCTCGACGATCGAGGACAACGCCTATACCAGCCAGCCGAACATCCAGGGCGACTAGGCCGGTTGGGAGGTATGGGGTCTGGGGTGGCTCAGGCCCGGCTCGCCCGGCGATGTGGCTGGGCGTATCATCTTGGCCTTCCGGGGTGTAGCGCAGCTTGGTAGCGCGTCTCGTTCGGGACGAGAAGGTCGGAGGTTCAAATCCTCTCACCCCGATTTGGTAAGCGTGATGGCCTCGGTACTTGCCGGGGCCATCTGTGTTTGCGCACGGTCCAACTTGGTCCCGTCAGCACGCCCTGGCGCAGAATCGGACTTGTCTTCATTTCGGCATCGGCGCACACCTCGCTAGGCTCGTGAGATGGAAGATCAACCTCAAGACAATCCGGCCACCCCCTTCCAGAACGACTTGCGGATCGAACTCTACAAGAGTCTTCGGGCGGAAGCTGCCAAGTACGTGGAGCGAGTTCCAGGGCTCTGGCTCCAGAAGTTCGCGATGCTTGGCGGTATCGTCGTGTTTCTGTTTGCCACGGATCGCCAGGCATTCGGAAACGAGGCCAGCGATGCGCTCTTCCCGATCGCTGCAGTGATCATGTGTGTCCTGACCGGGCTCATCGATGCAAAGATGCTGGAGTACGCGCTTCATGCGCGCATTATCTCGCTCTACATCCGCGATCACTTTCGCGACGCCAGTGTCGGTGGCTACGAGAGTTTTCTATGGGGGTACGGGAGTAATCTGCCTGCGCGGCGACTCGCGTGGCTTCGAAACTGGACGACCATTGCTGTCACGACCGTCTCGTCCCTCGCAACGATCATCGCTGCGTGCTGGATGGCAGAGGAGCGGACCGGTCACCAATTCTGGATCAACGTTGCGTGGGTCGGAGCGCTGATCTACCTCGGCGGATCAGTAGGGGTAGCGCACCTGCTCTTTCGGGCTGGCGCGGTTACGCTCCGTGCGGAGAATCGGCCAACTAGTTGAAGCCTCAACGTCGCCCGGTCGAGTCAACCGATTGTGACCGACGTCTCAGGACGAGCCCGCAGAGTCCTTAGCGGTAAGAGTGCTTGACGACTAGGAACCTCGCTCAGGCCGCATAGCCTGTCGCCGCGAGCATCAGAAGCCGCGTTTCAGGGCTCCGAAGGCGGATCTGCGCTACAAAGAGTCAATTGGTGTTCTCTCACCCCACTTCCATGATTCCTGGTGGGTCGCTTGATCCTGCTGGTGCTCAGCGCTTGCGGGTAGAGGTGCCATTTGTCCATGTCGCTGCGGTAGCGGGCTGATCATGTTCGCTTTGATTGTCAGGCGAAGGTGATGGCGCACTTGGGCCAGCGTCCAATAGCCCTTGCGTTCATACCCCGTCTCGAGTAGGAGTCGGCACTCCGAGACGGTACCGTCCCACGTGTCTAGCTTGAGTGGTCGCTGTATGGTCTTCGGACTCGTCGTTCACGCGTCGCGGCCCTTCCGCAGCTGAGCCACGCCGAGAGCGATCAAGAGTGCGAGGCTCGTACCCGCCCCGATCGGAAACACGATCCACTTGGCTCCCGTGCCTAGGCGAAGGAGGCCGAGGCGGTCGTTTCCGTTGATCACGCCGATGATCGTGGTGTTTTCCATCGCTTCGCTTGCCAGGAGTACCGCCAGGAGCGTGGCGCATGCGATGGTCCACCATGAGCCCCAGCTGAAGCGGCGCTTTGCGACGGCGAACACAATTGCCATGGCGGTGGCATAGCACAGAACGAAGAGGGCGTCGATCCACTGCCACCGCTTGTACGTCGCGAGGATTTGCGGTTCGAGTGTCGCGAGTTGCGCGTTGGCTTCGGAGATGTCCGCGGGGGTCTTCTCTTCGAAGGGTGTCATCTCGCGCTGGATCTGTGGATAGCCGCCAACAACGACAACTACGGCACCGAGCAGGACGAGGGCGAGCGCTGCCCAGAGCCACTTGGCCTTCATGAGACGCTCCGCGGGAGTCTGATGTGTTGGGGCCCGGATCGGGGCGTGCGCTCGATGACGCCTCGGGCCTCGAGGTCCAGTTTTACGGCCATCACATACCACGTGATGCCCTTGCCCTTCGGGAACAGGTCTGCTGGTAGGTTTGGGGCGATGCGCTTTGCGATGGATGAGAGCGCGACGCCGAGGTCATCGTCCGGGATTGTGTCCAGGATGGCGTCGCGGATCGCATCGTACTTCGTCTGGAGGATGTTGACGCCCTGCTTGCCTTCGGGGTGCAGGGTCATGATCCGGATCTCGGTGATGGCGGTCACTTTGGTTTCCTTTCAAGGAAGGACAGCATGCGCACGAGCGTGCGCTGCGATGGTTTCATGCATGCGGGGCCGTCGTCGCGGGTTCGGGCGATGCCCGCGAGGTCGTCGAGCACGGCGGGAAGACGCTTGCCATAAATGGTCTTGCAGCCAATCTGGAGTATGCGGGCGACGAGCCAGGACTTGGGTCCTTGGAATCCGGTCTGCGACATGACGAGTCGAGTTCCGTGTTCGTGATCGTGCAACTCGATGCGCACGAGCGTGTCGATCGGCCCGCCCTTCCATGAGAAGGCGATCGAGTTGGGCTCATTGAGTTCGGACACGACGCAGTTGACGCTCCCGTCGAAGCCCGGGCCCGG